>JBGVGD010000048.1:0-50571 GCA_045121515.1 Phocaeicola sp.
TTTACTGCATATTTTGCAGTCTACAGCCGCAAAACTATAAGTTTTTTAACAAACTACAAAATTTTTAGACATATTTTATTCATAATTAGTTAGATATCTCGATTTTTACCATGATATTTTGCTAAGTACTAACTGAACTTAGAAAAAGAACATTACTTATTTTTTTTATTAATCTATAAAAATTAACTATGACAAAGCAGTTTAAATCTGTTAGCTTAATGCTATGCTTGTTGGCTATGTCAACAGGATCTGCTATTGCGACTACTAGTGCCGCACCTATCAGTGCTCCGGTAGTACAGCAAAGTGAGACAGCTACCGGTACTGTTATGGACGCAATGGGTCCTGTTATCGGTGCTTCTGTAATTGTTAAAGGTACAACCAATGGTGTGATTACCGACTTTGACGGTAACTTCTCTCTTTCTAATGTAAACAAGGGAGATATCATTGAAATCTCTTTCGTGGGTTATGTAACTCAGGAACTTAAGTGGAATGGTCAACCTTTGAATGTTACATTGAAGGAAGATACTCAGACTTTGGAAGAAGTTGTGGTATTGGGTTACGGCGTGAAGCAAAAACGCGGTAAGTTGACCAACTCTGTGTCTAAGGTAAGCGAAGAAACTTTGTCTGTAGGTTCGTATGGTGACCCTGCGCAGGCATTGGTGGGTGCTGTTTCTGGTGTGAAGGTTAAGCAGACTTCTGGTTTTGCCGGTTCTACACCTTCTATCACTCTCCGTGGTGGTACAAGCTATGACGGTACAGGTTCTCCGTTGGTTATCGTGGACGGTCAAATCCGTACAGACGGTTTGAGCGACTTGAACCCGAACGATATCGAATCTATGGATATCTTGAAGGATGCTGGTGCAACTGCTATCTATGGTGCTCGTGCTGCAAATGGTGTTATCCTCGTGACTACTAAGAGCGGTAAGCAAGGTAAGGCTCAGATTAACTTCAACATGAAGGTCGGTTCTCAGCACTACGTAGCTCCGTACGACATGATGGACGCTGAAGGCTATATCTATTGGTTGCGTAAGGCATATAACGAAACAGATTGGTGTACCATGAAGGGTAACTTGTTCGGTGGTTTGAACTCTGCTTCTCCGATTGGTTTGAAGTCTACAGAGCTTGCAGCGAACTCGATTTACAACATTATGAAGTATACTGGTTCTTCGGACCAGCAGGACTTGATTAATAATCATGGTTGGGCTGTAATGGATGACCCTATCAGCGATGACCAAATATTGTATAAGGGTACTGATGTGGCAGATTATAACTTGCAGACTGCGATGTCACAGGAATACAATTTGAACTTCTCAGGTGGTAATGATCGTGGTAAGTATTATGCCGGTTTGGGTTACTATGATGCGGAAGGTTTGGGTTATGGTACATATTATACTCGTTACTCTTTCGCTTTCAATGGCTCTTATAAGATTTCAGACTGGTTGGAATCTTCTTCTGTATTCAACTTCAACCGTGCAAACTGGTTGAGCGAACCGCTTCGTTCTTTGAGAGGTGACTCTTATATGTTCGGTCGTTTGGTGACAACTCCTCCGACAACTCGTATGGAAGACGAAGAAGGTAACATGTTGTTGGGTATCTCTACAGCAGATGCTAACTTCCGTTATCAGACAGATAAGTTCTATCGTGATAATGAAAGCACTAAGTTCAACATGACTCAGACTTTGGAAGCTACTCTTTTCAAGGGCTTTAAGGTTAAGGGTACTATGGCATGGAGCTATAGCGACCAACTTTATGAAGGCTTTGATAAGGACTATTATCAGAATCAGGCTGAAACAAGTATCAATACAAGTCGTTATACCAAGTCTACTTTTAAGCGTACTTTCAACCAGACATACAATGTAGTTGCGATGTATGATGGTCAGTTTGGTGATCATGCAGTAAGTGCAATGGCAGGTGTGGAATATTGGGACAAGAAATATCGCTATTTGGGTGCTGACGGTAAGGAAGCTCCGACAGATGACTTTATGGACTTGGAATACACTTCTAAGTTGGAAGGTAAACGTGGTATTGATTCAGAACATACTCAAGAAAGAATCCTTTCTTACTTCGGTCGTGCACAATATGACTATAAGGGTCGTTACATTTTTGCTTTCACCTTCCGTGAAGACGGTTACTCCCGTTTGATTAATAACCGTTGGGGTTTCTTCCCTGGTGTATCTGCTGGTTGGGTGGCTTCTGAAGAAAAGTTCTATGAACCATTGAGCGATGTCATGAACTACGCTAAGGTACGTGCAAGTTATGGTGTAAATGGTAGTATTGACGGTAAATACATTGATATCTATACTTTGCATGGAATGTATGGTCGTTCTACGACTTATAATACCAATGTTGGTTATACATTGGCTACTCTTCCTAACCCGAATCTCCGTTGGGAAAAGACTCGTACAGCTGAAGTTGGTTTTGATCTTGGCTTCTTGAAGAATAAGTATACTATAGGTGTTACTTATTACAATCGTGTAACTCAAGACAAGTATGCTAGTTTGACATTCCCTTCTACAACAGGTTGGAGTGGTGTGACAAACAACAACGGTGAGTTCCGTAACCGCGGTATTGAAATTGACGTGAATGCTAACTTGTTGAATTCAAAGGATTTCACTTGGACTCTTTCTGGTAACATCTCTTATAACAAGAATACAGTGTTGAAGTTGCCTTATAATGGCGTAGAAAACAACCGTCAGGGTGGTACTCAAATCTACACAGGTAATGGCAATGAAAAGTACTATGTAGGTGGTTTGCAGGAAGGTCAGACTCCTTACAATGTTATGGTAGGTTTCTTGACAGACAAGATGGTTCGCTCTACAGCTGACCTTGTAGACGGATATGCTGATATCTCTCAATCAGTAGCTGTTTACTATGGTGAAAAGGGCCGTCAGAAGTTGCAGGATGCTGGTTGGAACGGTAACGCTTATGAATTGGCTCCTGGTGACTTGATGTTCAAGGATATCAATGGTGACGGTCTTATCGATAGTTATGACCGTACTGTTATAGGTACAACTACGCCGAAGTGGAACGGTGGTTTGAATACTACATTGAAGTATAAGGGCTTGTCTCTTTATTTGCGTACAGACTTCGGTTTGGGCTTCACTACATACGATGGTCTCCGTCAGTGGATTGACGGTTGTGCACAAGGTGCTTACAACATGACTACAAGAGTTTGGGATACATGGACTGAAGACAATCCGAATGCTAAATATCCTAAGTTCGTATGGGCTGACTTCTTGGGTAAGAACAACTGGAACCGTACATCAGACTTCTTCGCAACTAAGGGTAACTACTTGGCGTTCCGTGAAGTACAGTTGTCATATACTTTGCCAAAGAATTGGGTAAATAAGTTCCGTTGCCAAAACTTGACATTGTCAGTAACTGGTCAGAACTTGGGCTATTGGACAAGCAGTGCTACTCCAATTCCTGATTATCAACAGTATAGCAGTGGTACAACATCTGGTTATGGTGGTACAAACCCGTTGCCTGTGACTGTACTCTTTGGTCTTAATGTAACATTCTAATCACTTATAAAGTATAATGATTCTTATGAAAAGAAATAAAATATTCTCAATGGTTTCTGTGGCTTTGGTTGCTGCAGGAATGGGAATGACTTCTTGTGCTGATAAGCTTGACCTCTCTCCGCAAGATTGGTACGGTGCAGGTAACTTCTGGACTACCGAAGCTCAAGCTATCGGTAATATTTCAGCGCAGATGGCTACATTCCGTGGTTTCAATTACCAAAATACTCGTTTGTTTGGTGAACTTCGTGGTGGTGCGTACGTTGTAGCAGGTTCGGACGGTGTTGTTATTAATGATATTCCGGTTATTGAACAAAACTTGTCGCAAACCAACTATGGTGTTGCTAATTTCGGTGGCTATTGGAAGGCTATTGCCGACGCAAACCTTTTCATTAATAAGGTAGAAGAATCAGACCTCTTCTCAAAGCAGGAGACAAAGGACTATTGCTTGGGTATGGTATATGGTATGCGTGCTTACTATTACTTCATTATGTACCGTAACTATGGTGGTGTTCCATTGCGTTTGGTTCCAGACGTAGAAAACGGTAACTATGATGTGTCTACTTTGTACAAGGGACGCGCTAAGGCTTCTGAAGTGTTGGCTCAAATTAAGTCAGACATTCAAAAGTCATTGCAATATTTCGGTAGCCAGACTACTTTCAACTTTAATGGTTCCAAAAATAATGCCAAGTATTATTGGTCGAAGGCTGCAACAGAAATGTTGGCTGGTGAAGTTTATTTGTGGAGTGCAAAGGTTGCTGTAGGTGATCAGGCTGCTGCTCCGGCTGATTTGGCTACTGCTAAGACTCACTTCCAGAATGTAGTGAACAACTACGACTTGTCTTTGCAGCCAAACTTTGAAGATGTATTCTCTACAAGCAACAGACGTAATAGTGAGTTGATTTTTGCGTTGGCTTATAGCGAAACAGAAGCATCTAATCCGCTTCCACAGCAATATTGTTACAATATGTTGACTGGTGGCGCGACTACAGGTGTTGCTTATGATATTACTGGTAGCATCTTTGGTAATCCAGACCAATACTCTGGTCCTCAGGCAAGAAGCCAGTATTCAAATGCTATGTGGTTCAAGTTTGACGCAGAAGATAGCCGTCGTGATGCAACATTCACTTCTTCTTGGCAAGATGCTGCCGTAACACAGTTGCGTGGTACATTTACTCGTAAGTTCTTGGGTGGTATCTCAAAGGCTTCTGGTTATAGAGCATTCGATGCTGACCAACCGATTTACCGTTTGGCTTTGGCATATCTTTCTTTGGCTGAAATCGCTAACATGGAAGATAATACTGCTGATGTAGAAAAGTATATCAATATGATTCGTGAACGTGCATACGGTGAAAACTGGGATGCTGAAAAGTACGGATTTAAGGCAGGTTCATTCGTAGAAAACGAAGTAGCAATTCTTCACGAAAAGGATAAGGAATTCGTTCAGGAAGGTCAGCGTTGGTATGACGTTCGTCGTATGACTACTGTAAAGAACGGTTCTGAAACAGATCATTTCGTATTCTGCAATGAAGGTCACGTAGCATATGGTTTGACAATTACTGAGTTCACAAAGGAAGTAAATGACAAGTGGGAAAATGCTAAGACTTTGGAAGTGAAGCCGCTTATCAATAAGTCAGAAGCATTCCGCGTATTGTGGCCGCTTAGTGCAAGTGACCTTTCTGGTGATAAGGAATTAACTCAAACACCTGGTTATGAGATGTAATTCTAATTACTATTAATGACTGAAAAAGGTTTTTAACATAGAAATTTTAATGTAAGGTTGATTGGGAGGGAGTGTCAGTGATGATACTCCCTTCTTTTAACAAAATACTTAAATTCCTTGGTAAAAGAGGGCCTATAACCCAAAGGTTTTATCGTTTATGCGTTTGTAATTAGAAATGAAATCCTTATATTTGCGAAAATAAACTTATAACATAAAAATCGTTACATGAAAGACAAAAAATTCTATCCGTGGGTAGTCGTAGGACTATTGTGGGTGGTGGCCTTGTTGAATTACATGGACCGCCAGATGCTTTCTACTATGCAGGAAGCGATGAAATTGGACATTATTGAGTTGCAAAAGGCCGAAATGTTCGGTGTATTGATGGCCGTATTCTTGTGGATTTACGGTTTCATGAGCCCGGTAGCAGGTATGATTGCCGATAGAGTGAGCCGTAAGTGGTTGATCGTTGGTAGTTTGTTCGTTTGGTCGGCTGTAACTTATTTGATGGGTTATGCTGCAGACTTCAATCAGCTTTTGATTCTCCGTGCTTCGATGGGTATCAGTGAAGCACTTTATATTCCTTCTGCTCTTTCATTGATTGCCGACTGGCACGAAGGCAAATCGCGTTCACTCGCTATCGGTATTCACATGACCGGTCTTTATACAGGTCAGGCTATCGGTGGTTTCGGTGCTACCTTGGCGGCTGCTCTTTCTTGGCAACAGGCTTTCCACTGGTTCGGTATTGTGGGTGTGGTTTATGCAATCGTATTGATGCTTTTCTTGTATGAAAAGCCAAACCATATCAAGGAAAAACCGGCTCCAGAAGCTGCTACAAAGAAGGGAAATCCGTTTGCCGGTTTGGGTATCGTATTGACTAACTGGGCATTCTGGGTAATCTTGTTCTATTTTGCTGCTCCGAGTCTTCCAGGTTGGGCTACTAAGAACTGGTTGCCGACTTTGTTCGCAGAAAGCTTGAATATCCCGATGTCTGAAGCAGGTCCTATCTCTACTATCACGATTGCCCTTTCTTCATTCGTAGGTGTGATTGTGGGTGGTATCCTTTCTGACAAGTGGGTACAGAAGAATATCCGTGGTCGTGTCTATACCGGTGCTATTGGTTTGGGTATGACTATCCCGGCGTTGGCATTGTTGGGCTTTGGAAGCAGTTTTATTGCCGTAGTAGGTGCGGGTATGCTCTTCGGTATCGGTTATGGTATCTTCGATGCCAATAATATGCCTATCCTTTGCCAGTTCATCTCGGCTAAGTATCGTGCCACTGCATACGGTGTGATGAACATGGTGGGTGTGTTTGCCGGTGCTGCTGTAACTCAGGTATTGGGCGCATGGACAGACGGTGGTAACTTGGGTATGGGCTTCGCGATGTTGAGTATCGTGGTGGCTGCTGCCTTGGCTTTGCAGTTGTTCTGCTTGAAACCGAAGACTGATAATATGGAATAATAAGAATTCTTCCCCTCTCAAGAGGGGAGATATAACAACTTAATATTATGATCGTATCAAACTTACAGAATAGTGCACGGGTGGAGGCTCTCCACCCGCTGTTCAAGCAACTCTTTGACTATGTAAAGGCAAACGACTTGCTGAATGCGCCGCTTGGACGCATTGAATTGGATGGTGACAACTTGTTCATCAACAACGTGAATCCGGAATGTATCGCAGCTGAAAAGCAAGTGCTCGAAATGCACCGTGACTACATCGATGTTCATATTCTTCTTGCAGGTAAGGAAACTATCGGTTGGAAGGCTATCGAGGACTTGAAGAATATCACTCAGGAATATCAGAAGGAAGGCGATTGCGCTTTGTCGGACGACCAGCCTACTACTTACGTGACTCTCCAACCGGGTGAGTTCTGCATCGTATATCCGGAAGATCCTCATGCTCCAATCATTGGCGAAGGAAAGATTAGAAAATTAATAGGTAAAGTTAAACTTTAATAAATAAAGACATTATGGAAAAGATTATTGGTCTTATTGACGCTCCTTTTACTCCGTTCTATGAAAACGGTGAAGTGAACTTGGAACCGATTCCTGCATATGCAGCGATGTTGCAAAAGAATGGTTTGCAGGGTGTATTTATCAATGGTTCATCGGGTGAAGGTTACATGTTGACCGACGAAGAACGTATGAAGTTGGCTGAAGCTTGGGTAGCTGCTGCTCCGGAAGGCTTCAAGGTGATTGTTCACGTAGGTAGCTGCTGTGTGAAGGCTAGCCGCAAGTTGGCTGAACACGCTCAGAAAATCGGTGCTTGGGGTATTGGTGCTATGGCTCCTCCGTTCCCGAAGATTGGCCGTATCGAAGAATTGGTGAAGTACATTGAAGAAATCGCTTGCGGTGCTCCTGAACTTCCGTTCTATTACTATCATATCCCTGCTTTTAACGGTGCATTCCTCCCAATGGTGAAGTTGCTCGAAGCAGTAGACGGCCGTGTACCTAACTTTGCTGGTATCAAGTATACTTTCGAAAGTATCTATGAATACAACCAATGCCGTTTGTACAAGGATGGCAAGTTCGATATGCTCCACGGTCAGGATGAAACTATCCTTCCTTCATTGGCTATGGGCGGTGCTCAAGGCGGTATCGGCGGTACTACTAACTACAACGGTAAGGAATTGGTAGGTATCATCGACGCATGGAAGGCTGGTGATTTGGAATTGGCTCGCGAACGTCAGAACTTCTCTCAGGAAGTGATTAACGTAATCTGCCACTATCGTGGTAACATCGTGGGTGGTAAGCGCATCATGAAGCTCATCGGTTTGGATTTGGGTAAGAACCGTACTCCGTTCCAGAACATGACTGATGAAGAAGAAGCAGCTATGAAGGCTGAATTGGAAGCTATCAACTTCTTTGAACGTTGCAATAAATTCTAATAAATTCATTCTTTCCCCTCTTGAGAGGGGGGAGGGGGTGTGTGAAATGCATCAACATTTTTTAGGTGGAGGTGTCTCACACACCCCTTGCCCCTCTCAAGAGGGGATTAACCAATAAATAAACTATGGATGTAAAAAAATACTTGTCAGAATGGTCTGCATGTTACCGCAAGGATTTTGTGGAAAACATCATGCCTTTCTGGATGAAGAACGGTTTGGACCGCAAGCATGGTGGTGTATACACTTGCTTGGATCGTGACGGTGGCTTGATGGATACTACCAAGTCGGTATGGTTCCAAGGCCGTTTCGGTTTCATCGCAGCATATGCGTATAACAATATCGAACAGAATCCGGAATGGCTCGCTGCATCGAAGAGTTGTATCGACTTTATCGAAGCACATTGCTTTGATACTGATGGTCATATGTTCTTCGAAGTAATGGAAGACGGTACTCCGCTCCGTAAGCGCCGCTATGTATTCTCGGAAGGCTTTGCTGCTATTGCCATGTCGGAATATTCCATTGCATCGGGCGATAAGACTTACGCTCAGAAGGCTCTCGACTTGTTCAAGCGTATCATGTACATGCTTGATACTCCGGGCTTCTTGACTCCGAAGTACCTCGATACCATGAAGTCGCAAGGTCATTCTATCACCATGATTTTGGTAAATACAGCAGCTCGTATCCGTGCGGCTATCGATGATCCTATCTTGACTGAACAGATTGACCGCTCTATCAAGGCGTTGCGCGAAAACTTCATGCATCCGGAATTTAAGGCATTGCTTGAAATGGTAGGTCCGAACGGTGAATTCATTGACAATATCAATGGTCGTTTGATCAACCCGGGTCACTGTATCGAAACTGCTTGGTTCATCTTGGAAGAAGCGAAGTATCGTAATTGGGATAAGGACTTGGTGGAAATGGCTACAACTATCCTCGACTGGTCTTGGGACTGGGGTTGGGACGAACAATACGGTGGTATCATCAACTTCCGCGATTGCAAGGGATTCCCTCAACAAGACTATTCTCAGGACATGAAGTTCTGGTGGCCGCAGTGTGAAACCATTATCGCGGCTCTTTATGCTTATCAGGCAACCGGTGACGAAAAGTACTTGGAAATGCATAAGAAGATTAGCGACTGGACTTACGCACACTTCCCAGATAAGGAATATCCGGAATGGTATGGTTATTTGCATCGTGACGGTACCGTGGCACAACCGGCGAAGGGTAATATCTTCAAGGGTCCGTTCCACATTCCTAGAATGATGATTCGTTGCCACACTTTGTGTAATGAAATCCTAGGATAAGAAATAGTAAATGCCGCTCTGTAAAGGGCGGCATTTCTTTTTAGGGTATATATACAAAAAAAAGAAGCCTTTAAAAGACTTCTTGACTTCGTCGGAAAGAGGCGGTCAAGAATTTGGTTATAGTTGGCGTTCTAGTTTATAACCACCCGAATGGGACTTCTGGAAAAGCTCGGAAGGCGATAGACTGATACGATTAGTAGGAAAAGTAGCATGGGTAATGAATGTAAGACTTATGACCTACTTGATTTTTCGGATGGTGGATTGCTATAATGATGAGGGGCTTTATGAAGGAGTATATTTCTGAGATTTTTTCTGCTCCTTGATTTGTGGAGAATATTTTTATGTATCTTTGTTGTGCCGAGTAAAAACTGAACAATATGAATCTCTTATTAGCATGTAATCTGTAAAATGGATTCTGGGTAGTTCCGGTCGGCGCACGTTGATAAGGGATTTTCCTTCCTCTATATGAAAAATGCAAACTTTGTAGCAATAGACTTTGAAACTGCCACTAACGATAGAATGGCTTGTCAAATAGGTGTTGTCGTTGTTAAGGATGGCATAATTGTAGAACGTCTTTCCAGATTGATACAACCTCCACATAATAAATATGATGCAGGTACTATAGCTGTTCATCATATTACTCCAGATAAAACAGAACACAGCTCTACTTTTGATGTGGTGTGGGATGAAATACAACACTATTTTATCAACACGAAATTGGTAGCGCATAATGCAATGTTTGATGAGGATGTTCTTAATAAGAACTTAAATTATTATGGTATTATGCCAATGGGTATTATGCCGTTTACTTGTACTTGCAATTTGTATAATAGGATTGGATTGCATGACTTGTGTGAAGCTTTTGGTATTAATCCCGAAGGACATCACGATGCGTTGTTTGATGCTGAATGTTGTGCGCAGTTTTATCTGAATTTCTTGAATGGTGTACTTCCTGACTATTCTTTGATTAAAGATAAGAAACCTAGATATGCGAAGTTGACCGAGAAGAAACATCTTTGTGGAGATATTCTTGTTAAGGATTTGAGTGGTGCTGATCCTTGTAATCCTTTTTATGACCGAAAATTGGTTGTAACTGGTGAATTTGATGTTGAGAGAAGGGAATTAGCCAAGATGTTGAAAAGCATGGGTGCTGATATTGATACTGCCATTAGCAAGAAAACTAATTTCGTTTTGATAGGGCAAGAGCCAGGACCTGCAAAGATGGCGAAGTTGGATAAGTTGATTTATGATGGTTTCCCAATCCGTAAACTCTATCAGGAAGATTTAACCCGAATTCTTGCTGGTGAGTATGATGACTATCGAGTAGAAAAAGCTGTTGCTAAAGACCTTGATTTTACGATGAAGCATTATCAAAAGCATCATATAGATTTTGTGAATGGTAAAAATATTATTTCGTTGAAAGAAATTTTCTTTGGTAAAGGTCTAGCTGGCAATGTTGACTTGTTCTATCAAATTTGTGGTAATTTAGGGGCAGCTGGTGATAGCCATCAAATTTATCCCGAAACCAACTTGATATTGCTGAGTGACTCTACTTTGGCCAAACTGGAAAAGGGCGAGAAAGATGAGACAATCCAATACATTCAAGATTATTATAACAGCAATAAATCCATTGTATTTGATTTCAAGTTCTTGTCAGAAAGTGATGTTTTGAAGTTCTGCAAAGAGCGATGTGAACGTTGTGGCGATGAATTGACGATGGATATGTACGAGAGGTATATGGAATCTGCATATAAGAAGATTGAAGAAAAGCCTAAGTATGAATTTAAGGATGGTAAGAACTATTGTAAGGTAGGTGATAAATATGTGCTGAAGCTTGAGGGTGGCAGAACATGGTGCCCGAGCCTTCAGTTTAGAGGTACAACTTATAATATCAAGGAAGATAAAAAAACAAAAACGTCATCAGATGATGAGTAAAAATATTATTTTTGGATATTTCCGTCTTTATAAATAGAGGATGGTGCTAAATCAAAAATCCCCGTAAGCGGCTTAACTTACGGGGATAAGTGTCTTTAAAAAATCATCATTGAGTGATGACAAGCGAGCCTATTCTTTTACTAATGTCTTGCAATGCGTTATTGAAAATGCTCAAGTCCTTGTCGCTTAGTTTGTAAACTTTTCCTCTAACCTTATATCCATAGAGGCGTTGTTGTAACCAAGCGGTACTTTTGCCGAAGTATGTACGGGCGATGTATGCAATAGGGATGATTTCTTTATCCTTGGCCAACTGCTCTTGAATGGTAATCATTCTGTTCAGTTCTTCTATCTCTTGGTTCATGTATTTGAAGTTGTCCAAGATGAAATCACCAATAGCTTCTGCATCTTCCGGTGATGTGTATCGTTCCTGAATGCTCAAGAAACGAGTCTTGTATTCTTCCTCTTTTTCCGGTGTTATATTGTTGAATAATTCCCGGAGCTCTTTCAATTCGTCATGAATGGTTTCCATATCTATAGGTTTTTGTACCCCTCTTTCAAGGGACTGTTGTTAATGCTCAAGTTCTTTTAATCTCGTTTCGATTGCATTGATGGCTCTTGTTGTTCTGCTATATTCATCCAAGATTGCATCTGCTTTTCGGTTAGTTAGGTTCTTGGTGTTTTCAAATGTCCATTTCTGCATCTTTTCAATTAACCTCAGTTCCGTTAGTTTTCTTCTAAGGATTAGGATTTCTTCTTCTTTTTTCATGATGATTTGCTTAGTTGTTTTAAAGACAATACAAAGTTACATAGTTATTTTGATATGTATAGCTATTTTGCATAGTTATTTTATTATGTGGTTGGAGATTTTTTCAAAGTCCTTGGATTTCTGGCGTGCTTTCAGTTGTCTTGTTCGCGCAGCTTACTGATGTTGTCGACCGGATTTGATTCAGTGTAACTGTATCCTTTTATCTGGTTTCAGATAAAGGCTGGCTAATTTATATAGATGCTTCGGGTCTTGGGGTGGTTGAATTTCTTCCGGATGCGTTTCAAGCGAGGTTCTCCGTTCAGCACGGAGTCCGGATCGAGGACATAGAAGTACACATACTTCTCCTTTCCCTTGCTCACATAGATAGGTGAGCGGAACTTTTCAAAAGAAACAAGATTTAATCTCTTACTTGTCGGCAACATTTTTTTACATTGTTTCGTTATGAACCAATGCAACTTGTTGATACTCAAAATCTTTTTGTCCCGTTCTTGTCACGGCTACTTAAAAGAAAAAGGGTTAACCAATTGTTTTACAATTGATTAACCCATCTTCTGTCGGAAAGAGGCGACTCGAACGCCCGACCCCTACGTCCCGAACGTAGTGCGCTACCAACTGCGCTACTTTCCGATCGCTTTTGCAAGTGGTGCCACCAGGAATCGAACCGGGGACACAAGGATTTTCAGTCCTTTGCTCTACCAACTGAGCTATGGCACCTTGCTTGTTTGCGGGTGCAAATGTAGAGAGTATTTTCTAATCCACCAAATTTTTGATGCATTTTTTGTTGAAAGAGGTGAATTTTACTTCTCTGCCTGCTGGATAATATCCTGAATGACTAGTCCTGCCAGCATAAAACCGAAGATGGCCGTGGTGTGGGCAATGGTTCCATTGGTATGTACTTTGGCGGCATGCCAGTCATGTTCTGGCAGGTTTTCGGTTGTTTCATGGAATGTGTCCATGCCTTTGTTCTCCAGCAATTCTTCACTATATACACACTTGAATTTCTTTGCCGGGAATTGTTTGCTCTTCTTGAATTTGTTCCGGAGTGCTTTGGCCAATGGGCATCCCTTGACTTTCCAGAATTCGGCAATGTCTATTTTCAGCGGGTCCATTTTCAGTGCAGCCCCCATGGATGCAAAGAAAGTGGCCGATGTTTCGCATGCCCGGCGAATCAGCAGGACTTTGTTGTCCAAACTGTCGATGGCATCGAGGATATAGTCGTAAGTTTCGATGTGGAACGAATCGGCGGTATCGGCGCAATAGACCTGTTGGAGTGCATTGATTTCGGCATTCGGATTGATGGATAGCAATCGTTTTTTCAGCACTACCACCTTGGGTTGCCCGATGGTTTCGGTGGTGGCCATTAATTGACGGTTGATGTTGGTCGCACAGATACAATCGGAGTCTACAATGGTCAAATGATGGATGCCAGAGCGTATCAGACTTTCTGCGCACCAACTTCCTACGCCTCCTACACCAAAGAGGATAACTCGTTTGTTTGCAATAGAATGGGTGGTCTTTTGTCCTAATAAAAGTTCGGTTCGATTGAAAATTCCTTCTTCCATGGGTCGTTTATTTCTTTTGGTCGGCTAATTTACGCTTTTTTTTGTGTATTCCAACTTAATTCTCTAACTTTGTCAAGTTAAGTTCGAACTAAATAATCTTAATCTGATATGAGAAAACTTTTATTCTCTGTATTGGCCTTCCTGTCGGTCTTGGGGGCCTGTACCTCTCCTCAGTCCTCACAACCGGAGACTGATTATACTCAGTTGGTCAATCCATTCATTGGAACAGATTTTACAGGTAATACCTATCCGGGTGCTCAGGCTCCCTTTGGTATGGTTCAGTTGAGCCCAGACAATGGCTTGGGTGGTTGGGACCGTATCTCCGGTTATTTCTATCCGGACAGTACGATTGCCGGTTTCAGTCATACTCACCTCTCGGGTACAGGTGCCGGTGACTTGTACGACGTGCTCTTTATGCCGGTCACTTTGCCGTTTAAGGAAGCGGAAGGAGAATTGGGCATTCATTCCAAGTTCTCTCATCAGGATGAAGAGGCTTCTGCCGGTTACTATCGGGTAAAATTACAGGATTACAATATCAATGTGGAACTGACTGCGACTCCTCGTTGCGGTGTGCAGCGTTATACTTTCCCGAAAGCTGAATCAATGGTAATCCTGAACTTGAAGAAGGCCATGAACTGGGACTTTACCATGGATTCTCAGATTGAGATTGTCGATTCTTGCAACATTCGTGGTTATCGTTTTTCGGAAGGATGGGCAAGAGGTCAGAAATTGTATTTCGCCACTCGTTTCTCGAAGCCGTTCAAGAGCGTAGAACTGGACAATGCTGAGATTAAGTTGAAGGGTGAAAAGGTGGGTACTTCGAATATCGCCCGCTTCATGTTCGATACAGAAGACGGTGAACAGATTACGCTGGTGACTGCTCTCTCGGGTGTCAGCGTAGAAGGTGCGGTGAAGAACTTGAATGCTGAGGCTCCTCATAATGACTTCGACCAATATTTGGCAGATGCTAAGGCCGACTGGAACAAGCAGCTGCAGCGTATTGAAGTAAAGGGAGGTAATACAGACGACCAAGTGAATTTCTATACCGCTCTTTATCATAGCATGATTGCTCCGACTATTTACAGTGATGTTGACGGTAAATATTATGGCCCGGACAAGCAAGTGCACCAGGCTGATGGTTGGGTGAACTACAGTACCTTCTCTTTGTGGGATACTTTCCGTGCGGCTCATCCGTTGTTCACTTATACAGAACCGGAACGTGTAGGCGATATGGTTCAGTCGTTCATTGCCTTCTACGAACAGAACGGCCGTTTGCCGGTTTGGAATTTCTGGGGTAGTGAAACTGATATGATGATTGGTTATCATGCCGTTCCGGTGATTGTAGATGCTTATTTGAAGGGTATCGGCGACTTCGATGCGGAAAAGGCGTTGGAGGCATGTGTGGCTACTGCTAATATCGATGAGTATCGTGGCATCGGTTCTTACAAGAAGAATGGTTATATTCCTTATAACGTTACTGATAAGTATAATACCGAAAACTGGTCGTTGAGCCGTACATTGGAATATGCTTTCGATGACTATTGTATTGCTGAAATGGCTCAGAAGATGGGTAAGACTGAATTGGCGAATGAATTCTACAAGCGTTCTCAGAATTATCGCAATGTCTTCAATCCGGCTACCGGTTTCATGCAGCCGATTGATGACAAGGGCGTGTTCCAACCGAACTTTAACCCGGATGAATATACCGCTCATATCTGTGAAAGTAATGCATGGCATTATTTCTGGTCGGTACAGCACGACATCAAGGGCTTGGTTTCATTGACAGGTGGTCAGGACAAGTTTGCAGCCAAGTTGGATAGTATGTTCACTTATATCCCAGCTGGAAATGAAGAATTGCCTATTTTCAGTACAGGTATGATTGGTCAGTATGCACATGGCAACGAACCTAGTCACCATGTCATCTACTTATATAATAAGGTACGTCAGCCATGGAAGGCACAGAAGTATGCGGCCCAAGTGATGCATGATCTTTATTTCAATGCTCCTGCCGGTCTTTGCGGTAATGAAGACTGTGGCCAGATGTCGGCATGGTATGTATTCAGCGCGATGGGCTTCTATCCGGTGAACCCTGTTAGTGGTGAGTATGAAATCGGTAGTCCGCTCTTCCCGAAAATGCGTTTGAACTTGAATAATGGCAAGACCTTTACGGTATTGGCTCCAAATGTAAGCCGTGAAAATATCTACATCCAGAGCGTCAAGGTCAATGGCCAGCCATACGACAAGAGTTATATCACTCATCAGCAGATTATGGATGGTGCAACCATTGAATTTGAGATGGGCAACCAACCGGGAGAAATCTGGTATTAAAAGGAAATAAAATAAATAATCATAATCACACATGAAGAAAGTATTTTTAGCAGTAGTGGCAATGGTAGGCATGCTTACCAGTTGCGGCACTCAAACAGATGCAGTGCAGAGTGAAGTACATGGAGACTACACTCAGTATGTCAATCCGTTGATGGGTACACAATCAAGCTTCGAACTTTCTACCGGTAATACTTATCCGGCGATTGCGATGCCTTGGGGGATGAACTTCTGGACTCCTCGTACTAACCGGATCGGTGATGGTTGGCAATACACTTATACTGCCAACAAGATTTATGGTTTCGAACAGACACATCAACCAAGCCCATGGATTAATGACTACGGTCAGTTCTCATTGATGCCAGTGACAGGCGAAGTGGAAATGGACGAAAGAAAACGTGCTAGTTGGTTCTCTCATAAGGGTGAAGTAGCTTTGCCACATTATTATAAGGTATACTTGGCTGAGTATGATGTCGTAACTGAAATGGCTCCGACAGAACGTGCTTCGATGTTCCGTTTCACTTTCCCAGATGCAGATTCGTATGTGGTAGTGGATGCTTACGACCGTGGTTCTTCTATCAAGGTGATTCCGGAAGAAAACAAGATTATCGGTTATACAACTCGTAATAGCGGTGGTGTTCCTGAAAACTTCAAGAACTACTTCGTTGTGGTATTCGACAAGCCGTTCACTTACAAGGCTACTTTCTCTAACGATGTGAAGCCAGCCAAGCCGGATGCAAGTGTTCCTGTAACATTGAAGGAAGGCAAGTTGGAACAGACTGATTTCCACACAGGTGCGGTAATCGGTTTCAAGACTAAAAAGGGTGAAAAGGTGCATGCACGTGTCGCTTCTTCATTCATCAGTCCTGAACAAGCTGAATTGAACTTGAAGGAATTGGGTAACGACAATTTCGATACAATTGTAGAAAAGGGTAAGAATCGTTGGAACGAAGTGTTGGGTAAGGCCGATGTACAAGGTGGTAACCTTGACCAATACCGTATGTTTTATTCTTGCTTGTACCGTTCGTTGTTGTTCCCACGTATGTTCTGGGAAGTGAACGCAGAAGGTCAGCCGGTTCACTACAGTCCGTACAATGGCGAAGTATTGCCAGGTTATATGTATACTGATACCGGTTTCTGGGATACATTCCGATGCTTGTTCCCATTGTTGAACTTGATGTATCCGTCTGAAAATTTGAAGATGCAGGAAGGTTTGATCAATACTTACAAGGAAAGTGGTTTCTTCCCAGAATGGGCTAGCCCGGGTCACCGTGGTTGTATGGTGGGTAACAACTCGGCTGCTGTATTGGTGGATGCTTACATGAAGGGCGTTCGTGTTCAGGATTTGGAAGCGCTTTACGAAGGTTTGATTCACGGTACTAAGAACGTTCATCCGACTGTTTCTTCAACCGGTCGTCTCGGTCACGAATATTACAACGAATTGGGTTATGTTCCTTGCGATGTAAATATCCACGAAAACGTGGCTCGCTCATTGGAATATACTTACAATGACTGGTGTATCCTCCAATTGGCGAAGGAATTGAACCGTCCGGTAGAAGAAATCGCTTTGTTCGAAAAGCGTGCGATGAATTACAAGAACTTGTTCCGTCCGGAATACAAGTTGATGGCTGGCAAGAAGCAAGACGGTACTTTCCCTGAAAAGTTCTCTCCATTGAAGTGGGGTGGTGACTTTACAGAAGGTAACAGCTGGCACTATAGCTGGTCAGTATTCCACGACCCACAAGGTTTGATTGACTTGATGGGCGGTAAGGAAGAATATGTTCAGATGCTCGACTCTGTATTTGCCGTTCCACCTATCTATGACGATAGCTACTATGGTTTCCCAATCCATGAAATCACTGAAATGACTGTGATGAATATGGGTAACTATGCACATGGTAACCAACCTATCCAGCACATGATTTACATGTACAACTATGGTGGAACTCCATGGAAGGCACAATACTGGTTGCGTGAAGTGATGAACCGTATGTATACTCCGACTCCGGATGCTTATTGCGGTGACGAAGACAACGGTCAGACTTCGGCATGGTATGTATTCTCGGCTCTTGGTTTCTATCCAGTATGTCCGGGTTCAGACCAATACATCTTGGGTGCTCCATTGTTCAAGAAGGCTACTATCCATTTGGAAAACGGCAACGATGTGGTTATCAATGCTCCAGAAAACAGCGACAAGAACATTTATATCGATGCTTTGAAGTTGAATGGTCAGAACTATACTAAGAACTATTACACTCACGGTGATTTGATGAACGGTGTCAAGATTGACGTGAAGATGAGTGCAACTCCGAATACTCAACGTGGTACACAGGAAGAAGACATGCCTTATTCATTTACTAAGGAATTGGCTACTAAAAAATAAGAATTATGAGAAAATTGATGTTTTTATTGCTTGCCGTATTGACATTGGCAAGTTGTTCCGAAGAAAAGGTGAATGTTCGCTGGGCGACATTCAATATGAGATATGACAATCCGAGCGACGCCCCTAATCATTGGGGTGCTCGCAAGGAACGTGTGGCTAACTACATCAAGGAAATGAAGTTTGATGTATTCGGTACTCAGGAAGTGCTTCACAACCAGTTCGAAGACTTGAAGGCTTTGCTTCCGGAATTCGAGGGAGTGGGTGTAGGCCGTGATGATGGTGCTACAGAAGGTGAGTACTCGGCTGTATTCTATAATAAGAATGTATTTGATGCATTGGATTCAGGTACATTCTGGTTGTCGGAAGATCCTACTGCTGTAGGTAAGATGGGTTGGGACGCTGTTTGTGTCCGCATCGCTACTTGGGCGAAGTTGCAGCACAAGGCTACCGGTAAGATTGTAATGGCTGTGAATACTCACTATGACCACGTAGGTCAGGTGGCTCAGAAGGAAAGTTCGTTGCTGATTATCCGTAAGATTAAGGAAATCGTGGGTGATCAACCGGCCGTATTGACTGGTGACTTCAATGTAACTGATGCCAGTGAAGCTTACAATACCATTGTTTCTAATGAGTTTGTATTGCTCGATACACATAAGGTGGCTGAAAAGACTACTGGTGCTAATTATACCTTCCATGGTTTCGATAAGGTAGATCCAGCCAAACGTAGCAAGATTGACTTTGTGTTTGTCACTCCGCAAATCAAGGTGTTGCACTCAGAAGTGACTCCGGAGGTAAAGGAAGCATTGCTTTCTGACCATAACCCACAATGGACTGATTTGGAAATTTAAAATTTAGTAATATGAAAAGAAATTTGTTATTTGTAATGTTGGCTGCTTGTATGGGAATGGGTTTGTTCTCATGTCAGCCGAAAGAAGAGACTCAAGCGAAAGAATTACCAATGTTCTGTACATGGTATACTTACAATGAAGCAGAAGATTTTGATTCTATCTGCCGTTCTTTCAATGAATTGGGTATCGATGGTATCGTATTGAAGGCAGGTTCTGCAGAAAACTTCCGCAAGACAATCCCAGTAGCTAAGAAGCATGGCTTGACTGTTTATGCTTGGGTTTGGACAATCAACAACCACCCAATTGCAGCAGAACATCCAGAATGGTTGAGTGTGAACCGTGACGGTTATAGCATTGCTGACAGCATGGCTTATGTAGATTATTACAAGTTCCTTAGCCCGATTATCCCGGGTGTTCGTGAAGGCATCTGCAAACAGATTGATGAAATCTGTAAGATTGATGGTATCGAAGCTATCTCTATCGACTATCACCGTTTGGTAGACGTTGTTCTTCCTACTACTATTTGGCCGAACTACGGTATTGTTCAGGACCGTGAATATCCACAGTGGGACTATGGTTATCACCCGGAAATGATCAAGGCTTTCAAGGAAAAGCATGGTTATGACCCACGTGAACAGGAAGATCCTTCGAAGGACGAAAAGTGGTTGCAGTTCCGTTGCGACATGGTGTCTGAAGTGGCTAACCTCGTAGCAGAAACAGTTCATGCAAATGGTAAGTTGATGGCTGCTTCTCCATTCCCGACTCCAAAGATGTCAGCTCGCATGGTACGTCAGTACTGGGGTGACTGGAACCTTGATATTGTATTCCCGATGGTTTATCACAACTTCTATACTGAAGATGCAAGTTTCGTAGCCGATTGTACGATTGAAAACGCTCGTGACAAGATGGAAAATACCACTCTTTATGCTGGTTTGTGGGGAAGCAACAATCATGAACTTTTCGAAAGCATGGATGCTGCATTCAACAACGGTGCTCAAGGTGTGTCATTCTATACTGCTGAATACATCACTGACCCGGCTATCCGCAAGCAGTTCAGAGAATATACTGATAGCTTGAAGGCTGTTCGCAAGGCTAACGGTGGTATGATCAAGGCTACTTATCCGACTGTTGCAGACAAGGATCCGTTCAAGAAGGAAGGTGTAATGAAGCTCATCGAAGCTCGTATGCAGAAGCTCATTGCTGAAGCGAATGGTACAGAAGAATTGGCTCCTTTGGCTTTGGGCGAATATGCTCAGAAGGAAGCTGAAGATGTTACAGTACGTTACGAAGTAACTGATGCTAACAGCAAGAAGTCTTTCGATGTATACTTCTATTTCTATGGTGACATCCTTTCTGGTTGGAACGTTTATTTGAAGAAGTAATATAACTTATGTTCCCCTTTTGAGAGGGGTAGGGGTGTGTTAATATGCATAAGTGTATGTGTCTCACACACCTCTTCCCCCTCTCAAGAGGGGAATTAATTTATCACAATATGAAAAACCTATTAATCAAGAAACTACAAGCAAGTGCGGTGGATGCTTCAGCCGTACCTGCTTTAATGAACGAGGCAGGTATCGAATGGAATGCCATTGAATGTGTGAACTGGAAGGAATATCCGTATCAGCCTAGCGTAAAGTTCCGTGCAGCACATATCGGTGACGCGATCTTGCTTCACTATCAAGTAACTGAGGCTAGTGTGCGTGCCGTAGCCTTGGCTGACGACGGCCGTGTATGGGAAGATGCTTGTGTGGAATTCTTCCTTTCGCCGGAAGGCAATGACTTCTATTATAACTTTGAATGCAATTGTGCTACTAAACTTTTGCTCCATGGCGGTCCTGCCGGAGGTGAACGTCCGACTGCTTCGGAAGAAGTATTGAAGAGCGTAAAGCGTTGGTCTTCATTGGGCACCGAACCGTTCGAAGAAAGAGTAGGGGAATGTACTTGGGAAGTAGCCTTGGTTATCCCGGCATCGGCAATCTTCCGTCATGAAATTGAAACTTTCAACGGAAAGACTATGCGCGCTAACTTCTACAAGTGCGGTGACAAGCTCCAAACTCCGCACTTCCTTTCTTGGGCACCGATTGAACTTCCGAAACCGAAGTTCCATTGTCCAGAATTCTTTGGAGAAATCAAGTTTGAATAAAACTTTCTTCACTTTATCACTTGCGGCACTCTGCATTGGTTATCAACTAGTTGGAGTGCCGCAAGTCTGTTTATGTAATTTTATACACCATCATCCATTCCCACCAGTTTCCGGAGATACAACGCTAGAAAATGATCGGGAATGGTATAGCATCCATTATCCAATGTTATTAGATCCAATTCCAAAAGTTTCTTCATGGCAGCCTGCACGGAGCTGGCAGATAGCAGCACATGCTTTTTGATAAAAGCTCCACTTGTTATCTTTTCCGCTTTTCCTTCTTTGGCAATGGCATAGAGCAATTCCTTCTGTCGGGCAGGTATCTGAGACAACATACGGCTATAGGCGTGCCCATTGTCTTCGATGATATCAGCTATGGACTTACGAATAATGTCTAGCGAACAAGATTCACCAGTAGACGTATTGATGAAAGCTTCATGAAAGGTGCGTTGCATGCCATACGTGTTGCCTTCAAACAATTGATAGACTTTCCGCACATCATCCTCGCTTATTTCCTTCTGATAGGCATGAAACCAATGGGTTACAAACGGAATATATTCTTCCGGGGCAATGGGATAAAGTTCCACTTGCTTGGTGCTATTATAAAATGGCTTGGCCGATGAGAGGAACATTTCGGTTATCAAATGTCTTTCGCTTCCAGCAAAGACAAAGTTCACATTGGACAGATGCTGGATGTGCGAACGCAACAATGCCTCAATGTTCTTTTCTGGATATTTGCATATTTGCTGAAACTCATCAAAAGCAATGATACAAGGTTTGTCTGCCATTTCCAGACAAGTGAATATTTCATTCAAAGTATATTCAGGGCGTACAATATCTCCCAATTCGATACTGAAAGTCGGCATGTTGCTTCCTGCATCGAAACCAAATTTCGCATTCAAGGATTTCAACCCTTGAATAAAGGCCAGCAACATTTTTTCATTGCGTGAGCGTAAAGCATCAAACACCTTCTGACCAAAAACATAAGTAAATTCGGCCAAGCTGCTTGTATGCAGAATATCGATGTAAAAAGTATAATATTCCTCTTTCAATTCTGCACGGTCGTAACAGAACTGAATCAGTTTGGACTTCCCCATCCTACGAGGCGACATAAGACAAATGTTGTCTCCATTCGTCAAGCCACGTACTATCTTCTGGGTTTCAAGCCGACGGTCACAAAAATATTCTTCCGGAATTCTTCCGGTAATGATAAAAGGATTCTTCATACGTATCCATCATTTGATATGCAAATATAATTATTCATTTTGAATAATGCAAAAAGAATAATAAGAAACGATGATTGCTTAACAAGCTATCTCGATTCTGTCGTTTTTCTTCTCTTCATTTTTTTTCGTACTTTTGTGAAAAATCTCATTAATAACCATACCCGATTCCCAACCTCGGTTGTATTAAGTATAAAGAAACAAATTTAATCTACTTGAAACATGAAGAAAACAAGAAACAACCGAGGTTGGGCAATTATGATTCTCTTGCTTGTCGTGACCTTGCAAGTGCAGGCACAAAACCTCATCACACTGAAATTGGAGAACAAACCGCTTCCTGCTGCGCTGAAACTTATCGAGCGCGAAGGAGGTAAGAACGTCATTTTCTCTGTGACCGAAACAGAGAAACATCATGTGTCTGCCGACATCCAGCAGAAGACACAAGCCGAAGCCATCGGCATGATTCTGCAAGGTACTCCTTTTATTTATAAGGAACGGGCTGACTATTTCGCCATCCAGAAGAAGGACACACGGGCAAAGGCCATCGAAATTCGAGGCAAGGTGACGAACGAGAAGAACGAGCCGATGCCGTATTGCAACGTACTACTGCTTATTTCCGACTCTACTTTTGTAAATGGATGCGTGACTCAAGCGGATGGCTCTTTTCTGATGATGGGCGAAGAAGGAGTTTCATATAAATTAAGAGCTTCCTTCATCGGATATGCTACGGCTACACAAGCCATCGGAAGCAAGAACCTTATCCAGCTGCTTCCCGATGCACAAGCCTTGGAGGAAGTGACCATAACTGCCGAACGCCCTTTGATTGAACCAAGCGCCAACGGACTGAAGGCAAATGTTGTCGGCACTTCGCTTGCCAAGATGGGGACAGCCAGCGAAATGCTTTCGCATCTTCCTTTCGTGACGGGAAACAGCGAAGGATATACCGTATTGGGACATGGCGCACCCCTCATCTATATCAATAACCGGAAGGTGCGTGACATGGGAGAACTTGAACGCCTTCGTGCCGACGAAATTGTTTCGGCCGAAGTGATTACCACACCGGGAGCGGAATATGCAGCCGATGTGGCAGCAGTCATCCGTATCAAGACCATCAAGCAACGTGGACAGGGATGGAGTGGAAACGTCAATCTGAACTACAACCAAGGCCGTTGGGCCATGGCTAACCAACAAGTGTCCTTGAACTATCGGACAGGTGGATTGGATATCTTTGCAAAGGGAGCATTGACAGAAAACGACCTTTACGGAAAAACAAGCGCAATCATCCAAATCGACGGAACAGACCAATGGGAAACAACTGCAGAAGATACACAGACCGCCATCGTCCGGAGTTTCTCCACTGAAGTTGGTTTTAATTATCAAATAAACGAACATCATTCTTTTGGCGCCAGATACACTCCTAATGAAAGTTTAGGGGATAACAGCCAACATTCATGGGGTGAAAATATAGCTTTGTGTAATGACATGGAAGTAAGCAGAACGGAGTTTGATACAAAAAGCCAAGGCAAAAGAGGGTGGAATCATTCTGTCAATGCCTATTATGCCGGAGAAATCGGACGATGGGCGATTGACTTTGATGCCGACTATTTAAACAATCAATCACGAACCGACCAGACGGCTGAAGATGGAAGCAAGCAAGACATTCATAGCCGTTCCGTCTCACGAAGTGAACTCTATGCAGCTAAGCTGCAAGCCAGCACATCATTTGGAAAAGGAAAGCTTTCATTCGGCTCGGAAGGAACTCTGACCGAACGTCTCGCCACTTTCACACAAAGCGGATATTCGGCCGATGCCCATGACCTCATCAAACAAAAATCCTTTGCTGGATTTGCCAACTACTCCATTGCTTTCGGGAAATGGAATGCCAATGCCGGTGTGAGGTATGAACATCGGGAAACAGATTACTATCAGAAAGGTATACACATGAAGGAACAAAGCCCTACCTACGATGACTTTATCCCGACAGCCAACATTAGTTGGGCCAACAACGGATTCAGCTTAGCTCTTTCTTACCGGATGATGACAAGCTATCCAGCATACAGTAGCCTTTCTAATGCTATCAGTTACCGAAGTCAATATTCCTACGATACCGGCAATCCCCTTTTGGAACCAGCCCGGATAAACATTCTTGGTCTACGGGCATCCTACAAATGGCTCTATGCAACCTTGCAATATCAACGCATTAAAAACAATATTGCAAATATCACCATGCCTTACAATGAAGAGACCCACCCGGGTGTACTGTTATTTACTGCGGCCAACTTAGCCACATACGACGGCTATTCACTCAACTTGGTGGCATCTCCCCAAATCGGATTCTGGCATCCCCAATTCATCGCAAGCGCAAGTCTGAATGCACCTGACGGTCGTGATTTGGGTATAGACGTGTACCACAAACAGCCCGTGTTCTACTTTAACTGGGATAACAGTTTTAATCTGCCGAAGGGATGGTTCTTGAATATCCAAGCCTATTTACAGCCAGGTGCGAGAACTGGGTTTGCCGTTATCCATCGCAACGGGCAAGTGAATGCACGCCTCAGCAAGTCGTTCTTGAAGGACAATGCCATGACTATGACGCTTACCGCCAACGATATCTTCCGCACGGGTTATTACTACTTCAATGTACATGGTATTAATTCGTACAACGGGAACAAAATCTATCGAGACTTTCAGCGTATCGGCCTCCAACTCTCTTACAAGTTTAACGCAACGAAGAGCAAGTACAAGGGTACAGGTGCCGGTCAGAGCGAAAAGAACCGTTTGTAATTCAAACTTTTTTCACTTTATCACTTTCGTCATTCCTTCTGATTTTCAATCAGTTGGAGTGCCGAAAGTGTTTTATGCAATTTCCAACAATGCACGACCTAATGAATGAAGTTCGTTCACTATCGCATCGCGACGAGCCTTGGAAGGCTTTTTGGTTCCACACACATAAGCCGCCATCAAACTTTGTTTAATGCCCAAGCTTCGGGCAATTCCGGCTACATTGATTTGAGGAAAACGCTTGAACAAAACATACAATTCACTTCTCTCTTCCATAACATCGGCCTTGAAGAAACCTTCATAACTCAAGTCCTCATCCAATTCCGGCCAATGGATTCCAATATTATCCGTCTCGAAATTCTGTAATTGCTCAGGCGTAGCCATACGGAGACGTTCGTAATTGTCTATCGCCTCCATTCGTTCAACACCTTCTGACGTAAGTATGTGTACATAAGTATCATCTACCCATACTTTAGATACATCTACTTTCATAATAATGGCATCGTATAATATGTATTTGATTATAGAACAAAGATAGGTTATTTATTTATAACCTGCAATTATTTCCTATTGTTTTTATTTTACCATTTCTTTTCTATACTTTTGTGAATAATCTCATTAAAAACCGTACCCGATTCCTAACCTCGGTTGTATTAAGTATAAAGAAACAATCAAAATCTACTTTAAACATGAAGATAAGAACAAGAAACAACCGAGGTTGGGCAATGATACTACTGATGCTTGCCATCAGCTTGCAAGTGCAGGCACAAAACCTCATCACACTGAAATTAGAGAACAAACCGCTTCCTGCTGCCTTGAAACTTATCGAGCGCGAAGGAGGTAAGAACGTCATCTTCTCCGTGACCGAAACGGAAAAACATCATGTGTCTGCTAACATCCAGCAGAAGACACAAGCCGAAGCCATCGGCATGATTCTGCAAGGTACTCCTTTTATCTATAAGGAACGGGCTGACTATTTCGCCATCCAGAAGAAGGACACACGGGCAAAGGCCATCGAAATCCGAGGCAAGGTGATGAACGAGAAGAATGATCCGATGCCGTATTGCAATGTGCTCCTACTTGCTTCCGACTCTACTTTTGTAAATGGATGTGTTACCCAAGCGGATGGCTCTTTCCTAATGATGGGGGAAGAAGGAGTTTCATATAAATTAAGAGCTTCCTTCATTGGATATGCTACGGCTACACAAGCCATCGGAAGCAAGAACCTTATCCAGCTGGTTCCCGACGCACAAGCTTTGGAAGAAGTGACCATTACCGCCGAACGCCCATTGATTGAACCAAGCGCCAACGGACTGAAGGCGAATGTCATCGGCACTTCGCTTTCCAAGATGGGAACCGCCAGCGAGATGCTTTCTCACCTACCTTTCGTAACAGGAAGTAGCGAAGGATATACCGTATTGGGACATGGCGCCCCCCTCATTTATATCAACAACCGGAAGGTGCGTGACATGGGGGAACTTGACCGCCTCCGTGCCGACGAAATTGTATCGGCCGAAGTGATTACCACACCGGGAGCGGAATATGCAGCCGATGTGGCAGCAGTCATCCGTATCCGTACCATCAAGCAACGCGGACAGGGATGGAGCGGACGTGTCAACCTTAATTATAGTCAAGGACATTGGGCAAAAGCTAATCAACAAGTGAACTTAAACTATCGAACAGGAGGGTTAGACTTGTTTTCCAGAATCTCCGTGTTCGAAAACAATCAATACGGCAAGACAACCGACGTCATCCAAATCAACGAAACAAACCAATGGGATATAACAATTAATGATACACAAACAATGAAATCCCGAAGCCTTTATCTCGAGGCCGGATTCAATTACGAAATAAATGAAAAACACTCGTTCGGGATGAGATATCAACCTATGAGAAGTCTGAAAGACTATACTGCCCGGTCGTGGGGAGAAAACATTGCATCCTGTAACGGAGCAGAAGCAGACTGGTTGGATTTTAATCAGAATACCCAAGGAAACTTCGGATGGGATCACTCTGTCAATGCCTATTACGCCGGTATTATTGGGAAATGGAAGATTGACTTTGATGCCGACTATCTGAACAACCGAGAGGCAAAAAAACAAATAGCCGAAGACGAAAGCAAGCAAGACATTCATAGCCATACGAATTCATCAAGCAAGCTCTATGCTGCCAAGTTGCAAGCCAGTGTATCGTTGGGAAAAGGAAAGCTTTCGTTCGGTTCGGAAGGAACTCTGACCGAACGTCTTGCCACTTTCAAACAAAGCGGATATTCCGCCGATGCCGATGACCTTATCAAGCAAAAGGCCCTTGCCGGATTTGCCAACTATGCCATTTCTTTCGGCAAATGGAAAGCCAATGCCGGTGTGAGATATGAACATCGGAAAACCGACTATTACGATGAAGGTATCCGCGTAGCCCAACAAAGCCCGACCTACAATGACTTCATCCCGACGGCTTCCCTCAGCTGGGCTGATAACGGATTCGGTCTCTCGCTATCCTATCGGATGATGAAAACCTATCCCGCTTACTTTCACCTTTCGAATGCCATCAGCTATCGCAATCAATACGAATACGATACAGGTAACCCCTTGCTGGAGCCATGCCAGACATATTACTTAAACCTGACAGCCTCCTACAAATGGCTGTATGCCACCTTGCAATACAAGCGTGTCAAGAACGAATCCGCCAATATCTGTATGCCATACAATGAGGAAACGCATCCTGGAGTACTGTTGTTCGGTTCTGCCAATGTTGCTACCTACAACGGATATTCACTCAATCTGGTAGCAGCCCCTCAAATCGGTTGTTGGCGACCACAGTTCACCGCATACGTAAGTCTGAGCCCGACTGACGGCCGTAATCTTGGCATCAAAGAATACCGCAAACAGCCCTACTTCCTTTTCGAGTGGGACAATAGTTTTCAGTTTCCCAATGGCTGGTTTCTTAACATACAAGCCGACTATCATCCGGTTTGCCATTCAGGTTTCGCAGTCTTCCATACCAGCGGGCAAGTCAACGCCCGTGTCAGTAAATCGTTCTTGAAGGATAATGCCATGACCGTGGCACTTACCGCCAGTGACATTTTCCGCACAGGCAATTACTATTTCCATATACATGGCATCAATTCGTCCGTTCAAAAAACGATTTATCGTGATTTCCAGCGCATCGGCCTCCAACTCTCGTACAAGTTCAACGCAACAAAGAGTAAGTACAAGGGTACAGGTGCCGGTCAGAGCGAAAAGAGTCGTTTGTAATTCAAACTGCCTTCACGTTATAACTTTCGGCACTCCTTCTGATGCTCAATCAGTTGGAGTGCCGATAGTGTTTTCTCTTACCGTTCCACCCAATTTTCAACGACAAGACCTTGAACGTTTTTAAAATGTTTCAGATTATCAGTTACGAGTTTCAGATTTCTGACATAAGCAGCAGAAGCTATTAATAGGTCAAAATCTTCAATAGGTGTGCCTTGTTTATTTAAACGATTCTTTTCATTGGCATAAAAATCAATGGTTTCAGCAAAAGGAACGATGTTCACTTTCTCGGCAAAACGCTCAATCAAGTCCAAATTATGCTCGGTTCTGTTGCTTTTGTATGCCCCATAACGAAGTTCCGCCAAAGTAACTTCGGATACATAGCAATCAGAAAATCCTATTTGATTCAGTTTCTTTTCAATGTCAAACTTATTTCTGAAAAGAAACACACATATACAAGTATCCAACAAATATCCGTTCATAATTCTATTTCCCGATTATTTGTCCTTGCACTTCTTATATCTGCCACAATATCCTCCGCCTCACGGTTGTCTTCCCAAGCACCGGAAAAACTGGAAGCCCAGTTCTCAGACTTCACTTTCTTCTTTTTAGTCAAAAGAGAAGTTGACAACTTCGATATCAATTCCAACTTGACATCCTCGTTGAGGTTCTTCAACATATTCCAATAGATGGAAATGTCGGGAGATTCGATGTGTGGAGCAGCTGTTCTCATAATCTTACTTATATATTATGTAGGCAAAGTTATTATTTTTCTCCGTATTATCCACATGGATAACAATAATTTTCCTAACTTTACTCCATAAATAAAAAAAATATCCCAAAACCCGTACCCGATTCCCAACCTCGGTTGTATTAAGTATAAAGAAACAAATCAAAATCTACTTGAAACATGAAGACAAGAACAAGAAACAACCGAGGTTGGGCAATGATACTACTGATGCTTGCCATCAGCTTGCAAGTGCAGGCACAAAACCTCATCACCCTGAAATTGGAGAACAAGCCGCTTCCTGCTGCGCTGAAGCTTATCGAGCGAGAAGGAGGTAAGAACGTCATCTTCTCCGTCACCGAAACGGAGAAACACTACGTGTCTGCCGACATCCAGCAGAAGACACAAGCCGAAGCCATCGACATGATTCTGCAAGGTACACCTTTTATCTATAAGGAACGAGCTGACTATTTCGCTATCCAAAAGAAGGATACCAAAGCGAAAACCATCGAAATCCGAGGCAAGGTGACGAACGAGAAAAATGAACCGATGCCGTATTGCAACGTACTACTGCTTGCTTCAGACTCTACTTTTGTAAATGGATGCGTGACCCAAGCGGATGGCTCTTTCCTAATGATGGGGGAAGAAGGAGTTTCTTATAAATTAAGAGCTTCCTTCATCGGATATACTACGGCTACTCAAACCATCGGAAGCAAGAACCTTATTCAGCTGCTTCCCGATGCACAAGCCTTGGAGGAAGTGACCATTACTGCCAACCGCCCTTTAATTGAACCAAGTGCCAACGGACTGAAAGCAAATGTTGTCGGCACTTCGCTTGCCAAGATGGGGACAGCCAGCGAAATGCTTTCGCATCTTCCTTTCGTGACGGGAAAGGATGGAAGCTATAACGTATTGGGACACGGTACGCCCGAAATCTACATCAATAACCGGAAGGTGCGCGATACAAGTGAACTTGACCGCCTCCGTGCTGATGAGATTGTATCGGCCGAAGTGATTACTACACCAGGGGTAGAGTACGCTTCGGATGTAACTGCCGTTATCCGTATCCGTACCATTAAGCAGCGTGGACAGGGTTGGAGTGGAAGTTTCCGTACCAATTATTCGCAAGGTAGTTTGGCACGGGGCAATGGACGAATTAATTTGAACTACCGTACTGGAGGATTGGATATTTTTGGAAGCGGATATGTGAAACGAAACACTTTTTACGGGAATAGTACGACTGACAACAAGTTGGAAGCATCATCCATATGGGAAACACATACACAGAAACATTACAATCAGCATCAGGACTATTTCTATGGAACATTGGGATTTAACTATGATTTCAATGAACGACACTCTATCGGTTTAAGATACGAACCCAATACTCCCATCGGTAATCAAAATATACACGTTCACTCCGATGTCCTCGTGAAACGGGACGGAGAGTTTCTGGAAGAAATGCAAACGGAGCAGATGAACATGAACAAAAGCCGATGGAAACATTCGGTCAATGGATATTATAGCGGAAATATGGGTCAATGGCAAGTGGATGTCAATGCCGATTACTTGTTTGGACAAAGTGAATCGATCCAACAGATTACCAACAATGGAGAAGAAGCAGCTGAATCGACCAATAAAATCCGCAACTATCTGTATGCCGTGAAAGCCGTAGCCAGTACTCCATTTGCAAAAGGCCGTCTGTCACTCGGTACAGAAGAAACTTTCACTAACCGTCACGACTTGTTCTTTCAAAGCGGATTCAGTGCTGATGCCGACAATCATGTGAAGACAGGCATCTGGTCTGTTTTTGCCAATTACTCCATACCTCTTGGCAAATGGAAACTAAATGCTGGATTCCGATATGAGCATCAACAGACAGACTATTATGAAGGAGGAGTATATAAACCTGAACAAAGTCCAACCAACAAGGATTTTATCCCGACTTTCTCGGCCAACTATGCTAATGGGGACTGGAATCTGACTTTAAATTATAAACCCAGCATGTATCATCCGAATTACAGCTTGTTGAGCAGTGCCGTCGATTATCTAAGCAAATACGAATATACTGTCGGCAACCCTCTTTTGGAAAGTCCCAGAAGCAAAACCCTATCGCTGGACGTGTCATGGAAATGGATCTATTTCACAGCTTTTTATATGTCCACTAAAAATCAATATACACAATTACGCAAGGCATATAACGATGAAACCCATCCGGGGGTAACGCTTTTTCATTTCAAGAACTTTCCCCAATCATATACCTATAATGCTTTGATTACCTTGGCACCTAAATTCGGTATATGGCAACCGCAATTCACATTCAATATCAATTATTGGGATACACATTGGGAAAGCCTCGGTATTGAACAAAGTTGGAAAGGTCCTTATACCTATTTCATTTTAGACAATACGTTCAATTTACCAAAAGGCTGGCTCATTAACCTCCAAGGAACCTATGTTCCGAAGTTCAAACAAGGTTCTTCCAAAAAGCCGGAAATAAGTGTGGTTGATTTCCGCCTATCGAAATCATTCTTGAAAAATGACGCTTTGAGTGTAACCTTGACTTTTGATGATATTTTCCATCAACAGCATAATACAATGACAAGCTATTTCATCGGCACGTCCACCACCGTTACGCAGTATTTCGATCACCAACGTGTGGGCGTAACACTCTCGTACAAGTTCAACGCAACCAAGAGCAAGTACAAGGGTACAGGTGCTGGTCAGAGTGAAAAGAGCCGTTTGTAAATGGCATCCAGCATTCGAAGAAATGCTTCGGTGTTTACTTAAAAATACCGAAGCGTCTTCTCCTTTTCTTTATCGCATCTGCATCTATAAGTTAATCAACATCGATGAATGGGCGATTATCAGTGTTGTTTAGCCAATCAACAGTGCTGATTGACGAAACCACACTGCTGATTGGAAAATAGAAGAAGGCAAAAACAAGTTTACATACTTATCTTTAGATAAAAGAATAGTTGCTATCTTTGCAACACTATGGCAGGACTATCGATATTCAACATACGACGAAAATCCACGAAGGAGGAACGTTTCCGGGAACTCTTCCTCTCGATGCACCCCAAACTCATCCGATATGCCACCACCTTGATGGGCGATGCGGACGAGGCCAAGGATATCGTGAGTGAAGTCTTCGGACGGGCATGGGAGAATTTTGCTTCGCTTGGCGATGAAGTCAGTGCCTGGCTCTACACCGCTACCCGAAACGCTTGCCTCAACCGGTTGAAGCATCTGCAAGTGGAGCAAGCGCATATTGAAGCGATCGTACTTGCCACCCAAGCGGATGTCGATAACGGATATTGGGAACACGAAGCTTTGTTGCAGAAGGCGGAAGCCGTTGCCCGAAGCTTGCCGGAACCTACTTGCACCGTCCTCCGCCTCTGCTATTGGGAGAAGAAGACGTATCAACAAGTGGCGGAAGAACTGGGAATCAGTCCCGACACGGTGAAGAAACACATCAGCAAGGCTTTGCGGATACTGAGAGAAGAAATGAAAGTTCTCCCCTCTTGAGAGGGGGAAGGGGGTGTGTTAGAACACATCCGCTTATATGTAATTCACACACCCCTAACCCCTCTCAAGAGGGGAATTAGGAATAAAACAAAAGAATTATGAAAGATGAAAACACCAACGACCAACGGCTGAAAACCCTTTTTGGCGAAGCCCTCGGCACCACACCTACCACCGAACAGACGGAGCAGGCGTGGCAGGAGTTCATCACGCCCCGGCGTGCATCCTCGAACAAGAGAAGGAGTCTCTATATAGGCATCACATCGGCTGCTGCCATTCTTGTGCTGATGTTGGTTCTTTGGCCAATGATGCATGCGGATAACTCGAAAGAAAGCATTCAGGTCTTCGCTTCGTTGGAATCGCCGGAAGAAATTACCTATACGGAGGAGGGGGAACGAATGGAAGTTAGTACCCCGGCCGGGACCACCACCTCGATTACGTTGGGCGATGGTACACAAGTGTTGCTCAGCGCCAACAGCCGGTTGAGCTATGACAAGGATTTCACCGATAAAAAACGGGAAGTAACCCTTGTAGGTGAAGCCCGTTTCAGTGTGGCAAAGGACGCCAATCGTCCGTTCATTGTCCGTACGGAACAGATTCAGACACAAGTGCTCGGCACGGTGTTCGATGTGAAGGCTTATCCGCAAACTCCGCCAGACGTAACGCTATATGAAGGCAAGGTAGAAGTGAGCCTCAATGGAAAGTCACCTCGGAAAATGCAACCGGGCGAACAGGCTACCATTAGCAAGGAAGGGAAACTGCAACTGGCACAAGCTTCTGCCGACCAAGGCAAATGGACGGAAGGTGAATTTGCTTTCGATGACAAGGAACTGAAGTCGGTGATGCAGGAAATCGGTTCGTGGTACAACATCAGCGTAGTCTTCCATTCCCGCCCGTTGTTGGATGAACGTATCTATTTCCGGATGAATCGGAAGGCATCTGCCGATGAAGTATTGGCGGTATTGAATGATATGGGGATTGCGAAATTTGAATTGACAGACAAGAAGATTGTCGTCTCCCATAAATAGATATAAATTAAGGTAACGATATACTTGTTAACACAAAGTGTCATTCAGAGCGAAGCGAAGAATCTCGAGAACATTCACGTTTACACTCGCCATTGTGTTCCCGAGATTCTTCGCTTCGCTCTGAATGACAAAAAGATTCTATTTTGACACCCTCTCAACTATTAAGACTGACTTTCCGTAATCTTCAGTCGTTCTTCTTCGCTTAAGGAAGCCAGATGTTCCACCCACACTATGTCCAGATTCATGGCTTCGGCCAGTCGGGTGCCGTATTCCTTGTCTGCCAGGTAGCAATGGGCCGCATGCCGGTACTTGATGTTATAGGTTACAGGCATCATGTCGACGGCGGTATTCTTGATCAACAAGGCACGTTTGTCTTCCGTCATCAGTCGATAGAGATTCCCCGGTTGATAGAAACAATCGTCCCAACGGTCCTCGTAAGGGCTATGTCGGACGGCTTGGCTACCTATGGGCGAGTAGGCATGTGCCGAAGGGCGGGTCTTCCATTCGCCGATGCTGTTGGGCGAATATCCTTTGGTAGCTCCCTCGTTTCCGTCTACCCGCATCTGTCCGTCCCGATGGAAACTATGCATTGGGCATCGAGGACGGTTTACTGGGATTTGATCATGGTTCACACCTAACCGGTAACGGTGGGCATCACCATACGAGAAGAGTCGTCCTTGTAACAACTTATCGGGCGAAAGCCCCAGTCCCGGAACGATGTGCGTTGGGTTGAAAGCCGCTTGTTCCACCTCGGCAAAGTAATTTTCAGGGTTACGGTTCAATTCCATTACACCCACTTCGATGAGCGGATATTCTTTATGGCTCCATACCTTGGTAATGTCGAATGGATTTTCCTTATAGAACGCTGCTTGCTCCTCGGTCATGATTTGGAAATAGAGTGTCCATCGGGGAAAATCACCTCGGGCTATGGCTTCGAAGAGGTCACGTTGATGGCTCTCCCGGTCATGAGCGATGAGTTTGGCCGCTTCTTCGTTGGAGAGGTTCTGAATACCTTGCTGGGTACGCCAATGATACTTTACCCACACCCTTTTTCCCTTCGCATTGATAAGGCTATAAGTATGCGAGCCGAATCCGTGCATGTGTCGGTAGGAGGCAGGAATGCCTCGGTCGGACATCACGATAGTCACTTGGTGGAGGGCTTCGGGAAGCATCGTCCAGAAGTCCCAGTTGGTTTGTGGTGAGCGGAGATTGGTCTGCGGATCACGCTTTACGGCATGGTTCAAGTCAGGAAATTGCAACGGGTCACGGATGAAGAACACGGGCGTATTGTTGCCCACCAAGTCCCAGTTCCCTTCCTCGGTATAAAACTTCACGGCAAAGCCTCGGATATCGCGTTCGGCATCGGCGGCTCCCCGTTCGCCTGCCACGGTAGAGAAGCGTACGAAGACATCCGTTTGTTTCCCGATTTCCGAGAAGAGTTTGGCGCAAGTGTATGGGGTCACGTCGTGTGTTACGGTGAAGTGTCCATAGGCTCCGCTTCCCTTGGCATGCATTCGTCGTTCGGGAATAACCTCCCTGTCAAAGTGGGCCAACTTTTCGATGAGCCAGGCATCTTCCAATAGGATAGGACCGTGCTTGCCGGCAGTGAGTGAATTCGTATTGTCGATGACGGGTGCTCCGTTTTCGTGGGTCAAGAATTTTTCTTCCATAAATGATGAATTTATTTGTTAGACTTATAAAAGCTTAACAAATCATTGCATCGAATGGTTCATAAACAGACTTGCGGCACTCCAACCGATTGATAATCAGTATAGAGTGCCGCAAGTGATAAAGTGAAGGAAGTCTTATTTCAATGCAATTTCCTTAATAATCGGCCAACAAGAGTGGGCACCGGTGATTTGAATCTTCACGGCACGGAGAGGCTTGTTGTCAATCTTGGCCTCTGCTTCACCGAGTTCATTGAAAGAAGCCACCTTTTCAAAGTTCTCGCCATCTTCGCTGATAAGCACATCGCCCATGGTGATGTAGTCCTTGGAGTCGCCAGTGATAATCTTGATTTCATTGACTGGCAATGGCTCGCCCAAGTTCACGGTAAAGTAATGGTCTTTGCCGATGGTACTACCACCCCAGAAGAAGGTGTTGCTCTTGCCATCGAATGCATATTCGGCATGGTAAGGAGGATTCCAAGGAATATTGGTGTCGATGTGGGCATTACGAACCAACGCCGGCTTTTCCTGAGAAGGGACGAATTCCTTTTCGTTCATGGCATCGTCTTCGTAATAGTTGATGCCGAGCGCCTTCATGATAGGGTAGTAGTCGGTGATGCGTCCGTAGAAGTTATCCCAATTGCGGTCGGCTACCGGAGTCCAAAGTACTTCGGCAAGGGCACACATACGTGGGTAGAGCATCCATTCCACACGGTCTTGAGTAGCGATACGTTCGCACCACAAAGCTCCCTGAGCACCCATTACCAACGCTTGTTGTTCGGCAGTAAGACCTTCGTTGACAATCGGATTCCACTCATACACCTTGCGGGTAGAGTTGCCGGCATAGCCCCAGTCGTAGTAGCAACCATGTTGCGGACACATGATGACCGGAATGTTTCTATCCAAAGCTTCTTTTTGAGCCTTCACACCGTCTTCACGCCAAACGGTCAATACATCGTGTGATTCGGCAGCACCACGGTCGTTGATTTCGTCCCAACCAATCATGATTTTGCCTTTCGAGCGGATGAGTTCGCTCATCTTACGAGTGAAGTAATCCTGGATTTCGCCCGGATGCTTCATGCCTTCCTTCTTATAGAGTGTCATACACTTCGGACATTCTTCCCATACCTTTGTAGGTACTTCATCGCCACCGAAGTGGATGTACTTCGACGGGAAGATTTCGGCCAAGGTATCGATGATGTCTGCGGCAAACTCATATGACTTCGGATTGCCTACACAAATCATGTTTTCATCGGCACGCTTGCGCTTGCTCCAAGGACGTTCTTCTGGGTAAGTCTCGAATGTACCACCTTTACATGAAAGTTCAGGGAGAGCAGCCAAAAGAGCAGTGCTATGTCCTGGAAGGTCGATTTCCGGAATGACTTCGATACCACGGCTTCCGGCATAGCGAACGATTTCCTTCAAGTCTTCTTTGCTGTAATACTTGCCCGACATTTCAGGGAAGTCATAATAATAAGTTCCTTCTTGGGTGAGGCTTGGGTATTTATCTACCGCCATACGCCATGCTTGGTTGTCGGTGAGGTGCAGATGCAAGGTGTTGAACTTGAAGAAGTCCATTTGGTCGATGCTTTCCTTCAATTCATCGACAGTCCAGAAATGACGGCTACAGTCGAGCATCAAACCACGATAGCCATAAAGCGGCTTGTCTTGGATGTTGAGGACTGGGAGTTGGCCGTCCTTGGCAGTAAGGATGAGTTGGTAGAGGCTGGTCAAAGCATGGCTGATACCTTCTACGGAATTGGCTTCCATTTGGATGCCGTTTTTGGTGATGCTTAGTGTGTAGGCTTCTTTCGGAAGATTGGCGTTTTCTACCAATACCACTGATGCACCTTCAGTAGCAAGGGCCACTTGCAGATTGGCAGTCTTCTTCACATCGTTGATGAAGTTTTCGGCGGTAGCCTTCCATGCTTCGGGAGTCTGGATGCTTTGCAAATTACTTAAAGCATACGCTCCGTTCAGGATTTCTACGTTCTCGGCTTGTGGAATCAGTTGGACTTGTTCCACCAGTTTGCTCTCGCAAGCAGACAGCAAGCAAGCGAGGGCAGTCGCAAAAAAGAATGTCTTTTTCATTGTAGATTGAGTATGATTAATGTTTGTTTGCAAATATACGATTTTATCATCTCTAAATCTAAAGAAAAGGTTTATCTTTGTCCAATAATTAAATTCTACATTCATGAAAAACATCTTTTATTCAGTAATGATGTTGCTGTTTGTCTTATGTAGTTGTACTTCTAAAACAGAAGTGTCTTCTCCGAATGGTAATATCAAATGGTCGTTCAACTTGGATGATAAGGGAGCGATGACCTATCAAGTATCCGTAAACAATGCTCCATTTATCAACGCTTCGGCGCTGGGCTTTGAAGAAAAATCGGGCTTGAATCTTGCGGACGGTTTCCAATTGAAGGGCACTTCCTTCGATAGTCAGGACGAAACTTGGACGCAGCCATGGGGTGAAAACAAGTCTATCCGTAGCCATTACAATGAAATGGCGGTGAACTTGAAGAATGAAGCAGGTGTGAAGCTTACCGTTCGTGTACGTGTTTTTGATGACGGTTTGGGTTTCCGTTATGAGTACGATACTCCAGCAGACAGTTTGTTGTTGATGGATGAATACACCTCTTTCAATATGGCAGAAGACGGTACATCGTGGTCTATCCCGGCTGAATTCAATACCTACGAATTGCTTTACCGTACCATGCCGTTGAGTGAAATGCCGGATGCCAATACGCCGATGACATTCAAGACTCAAAGCGGTGTCTATGCAAGTATTCACGAAGCAGCATTGACCGATTTCCCGGAAATGTGCTTGAAGAACGTAGGTGGTACTTCGTTGAAATCATGGTTGGCAAGTTGGCCGGATAAGGTGAAGGCACGTTTCGAAGGTGGTAAGTTCCAGACTGCTTGGCGTTCCATTCAGATTGCTGATAAGGCGGTAGGTTTGATTAACTCAGGTTTGATTTTGAACTTGAACGAACCTTGTGTACTGGAAGGTGATTTAAGTTGGATTCGTCCGATGAAATATGTAGGTGTTTGGTGGGGTATGCACCTCGGTATCGAAAGTTGGGTAATCAACGACCGTCATGGTGCGACTACTGAGAATACTAAGAAGTACATCGACTTTGCGGCAGCCAATAATATCGAAGGTGTATTAGTAGAAGGTTGGAATCAAGGATGGGAGACTTGGGGTCGTCCGGGTGAATACGTCCCATTCGATTTTACTAAGCCATTTGCCGATTTCGATATCGATGAATTAGCACGTTACGCCAAAGAAAAGGGTGTAGAACTCCTGGGACACCATGAAACAGGTGCTGACATTCCGAATTACGAAGCGCAGTTGGATCGTGCTTATCAATGGACCAAGGAAAAGGGTATCAACCATGTAAAGACCGGTTATGCCGGTGGCATCCCAGGTGGATATCATCGTCACTCGCAATATGCGGTACGTCACTATCGCAAGGTGGTTCAGGAAGCGGCTAAGCACAAGATTTCAATCAATGCCCACGAACCAATCAAAGATACTGGTATCCGTCGTACTTATCCGAACATGATGTCTCGTGAAGGTGCTCGTGGTATGGAATGGAATGCTTGGAGTGAAGGCAACCCACCAGAACACTATGAATTGCTTCCGTTTACCCGTTTGCTCAGTGGTCCGATGGATTACACTCCTGGTACTTTTGATATCTTGTTGGAAAACTCAAAGAATCATCCGAACCGCAAGCCATGGAATGGAAACGATAAGGGAAACAGCCGTGTGAATACGACTTTGGCTAAGCAAATGGCTAACTGGGTAGTGCTTTACTCTCCTGTGCAAATGGCTTCGGACTTGATTGAACATTACGAAGGACATCCTGCCTTCCAGTTCTTCCGTGACTTTGATGCCGATTGCGATTGGTCAGAGGCTTTGCAAGGCGAACCGGGTGAATTCATTGCTGTAGTACGTAAGGCGAAGAATAACTACTATTTGGGTGCAACAACCAATAAGGAAGCCCGCACGTTGGAAATTCCGTTGACCTTCCTCGAAGAAGGTAAGAAATATCAAGCTAAGATTTACGCCGATGGCGAAGATGCCGATTGGGAAACCAATCCGACTTCATACCGCATCGAAGAAAAGATCGTAACCAGTGCCGACGTATTGACAGTAGTGATGGCAAAGGGCGGTGGTCAGGCCGTTTCCTTCTTGCCTATAGAATAATGAAAAAATGAGGTGTCTCATACTCGGAGACACCTCATTTTTTATTGAACGACCCAGCGTTTGTCATGGGGAACGATGGCGTTTGCTTTATAATGCATCTTCTCTTGGACAGGAACTTTTAAAATGTATGTTCTTCCACTCACATTTTGCAAGAAATTATCCCGTAGCCATGGATTCAGATTCTTCAGAAGGGCATAGGTTGTTCCTTGTTTCTTGGCCCATGCTGCTAAATCGCTAATGCCTGTTGTGACGGTCACTTCCTTGTAAGGCACTTGCATATATAAGTCCGAAGCGCGTAAGCGGAATCCGAAGGCACTTGGATTGGAGAACATGATTTTAGCAGCGATGATGCGATATACATATCGGGCTGTTTCTTCCACCAAATATAAGTCCAAGGTGTCATCAATCTGTTGTTTTTGCATTTGACCGATGATGCGTGCTTGTCCACCATTATAAGCAGCAGCAACTGCAATCCAGTCATTGTATTTTCTGTAAGCTGCCTTGATGTATTTACAAGCGGCAACTGTGGCTTTCTCTACATGATAGCGTTCATCAATGTTCTTGTTTACTTCCAACCCATATTCTCTACCGGTGGTTTGCATGAATTGCCACAATCCGGAAGCGCCGGCATGTGAGCGTGCCAATGGGCTGCAATTACTTTCGATAGCCATTAAATATTTGAAGTCATCTGGAATACCATGCTCTTTCAGAATCGGTTCGACAATCGGGAAATAGCGGTTGGCTCTTTTGATGGTTTGAACGGAAGTACTGTGCATATAAGCAAAAGCCAACAATTCGCGGTCCATCCGTTCGTGACGGTCAAAACGTGTTAAGTCTATTTTCTTCCCACAGAACATAACCGATTCAGGAACTTGCGGGCTGCTGTAAGGAAGAGCAGTCGTCTGAGAAACGTTTTGAGCAGCCATTGTCAGTGTGGACAATAGCATAATTAAGACAAGTTTTGGATATAAATTCATTTCTTCTTTATTTTTATGTATAAAATCGGCCGCAAAGATACATAAAATAATGGGTAATTTGATAGGTAATTGAGGTTTTGGAGAAGAATTATAAGGAAAATATGCGATTATTCGTAAAAATATTCTTGTAAATGTATGATTATCCCAATATAAAGTGTAAATTTGCACCTCGTTAGAATAATTATGCAGATATGAAGAGTAAGAATAATAGACTTGATGCCATAAAAATGATCATTTCCAGCAAGGAAGTAGGTAGTCAGGAGGAATTGTTGCAAGAATTGATTAAGGAAGGTTTCCAGCTGACTCAAGCGACTCTTTCCCGTGATTTGAAACAGTTGAAAGTGGCTAAGGCGGCTAGTATGAATGGTAATTATGTATATGTATTGCCGAACAATACCATGTACAGACGAATGACAGAACCTCATTCAGCTACCGAAATGTTGAGAGTGGACGGTATCCGTGGAATCGAATTTTCAGGAAATTTGGCAGTCATCCGTACCCGTCCAGGCTATGCTAGCAGTGTGGCATATGATATTGATACCCACAATTTCCATGAAATATTGGGAACGATAGCCGGTGATGATACGATCTTACTCGTTCTTCGTGAAGGATGTACTCGGACAAGTGTATTGGATGCTTTGTCCATTATTATACCGACAATAAAATAACTAAAATAAGATAAAGAGATGGATGCTAAGAAAATTGATGTGATGGTAGCTGATGCCTCACATGAAATATATGTAGATAAGATTTTGCAGACTATTAAGGATGCAGCGAAAGTGCGCGGTACAGGTATTGCTGAACGTACACACGAGTATTTGACTACTAAGATTAAGGAAGGTAAGGCAATCATTGCTTTGGATGGCGATGAGTTTGCAGGTTTTACATACATTGAATCGTGGGGAAACAAGACATATGTAGCCACTTCGGGTTTGATTGTTCATCCGAAATACCGTGGATTGGGCTTGTCTAAGAGAATCAAGGCGGCTTCTTTCCGCTTGGCGCGTTTGCGCTGGCCTAAGGCTAAGTTGTTTAGTTTGACCAGTGGGGCTGCAGTGATGAAAATGAACACTGAATTGGGTTATGTCCCTGTTACTTTCAATGAGTTGACTGATGATGATGCTTTCTGGAAGGGATGTGAAGCGTGTACAAACCATGATATTCTCGTAGCAAAGAATCGCAAGTTCTGTATTTGTACAGCGATGCTTTACGACCCGGCTAAGCACGAGGATGATGCTGTTTAATGAAAATAAAAAGAAACTAAGATATGGAAAATAAGAAGAAAAAGGTAGTTGTTGCCTTTAGTGGTGGTTTGGATACTTCCTACACCGTAATGTATTTGGCGAAGGAAAAAGGTTATGAAGTGTATGCTGCTTGTGCAAACACAGGTGGTTTCAGCGCTGAACAGTTGAAGACCAACGAAGAGAATGCTTATAAGTTGGGTGCTGTGAAGTATGTGACACTTGATGTAACTCAAGAATATTACGAAAAGAGTTTGAAGTACATGGTTTATGGTAACGTGCTCCGTAACGGTACTTATCCTATTTCTGTAAGCTCGGAACGTATTTTCCAGGCATTGGCGATTGCTCGTTATGCCAACGAAATTGGTGCAGATGCTATCGCTCACGGTTCTACTGGTGCTGGTAACGACCAGATCCGTTTCGATATGACTTTCTTGGTGTTGGCTCCGGGGGTGGAAATCATTACCTTGACTCGCGATAACAACTTGAGCCGTCAGGAAGAAATTGATTACTTGAACGCTAACGGTTTCTCTGCAGACTTTACCAAGTTGAAGTATTCTTATAATGTAGGTCTTTGGGGTACTTCTATCTGTGGTGGTGAAATTCTTGATTCAGCACAGGGCTTGCCTGAAACTGCATATTTGAAGCACTGTACAAAGGAAGGTAGCGAACAACTCCGTTTGACTTTCGAAAAGGGTGAATTGAAGGCCGTAAACGATGTCGTATACGATGATCCTATCAAGGCTATCCAGAAGGTGGAAGAAATCGGTGCTGCATACGGTATCGGTCGTGATATGCACGTAGGTGATACTATCATCGGTATCAAGGGTCGTGTAGGTTTCGAAGCGGCTGCTCCGATGTTGATTATCGGTGCTCACCGTTTCTTGGAAAAATATACTTTGAGTAAGTGGCAACAATACTGGAAGGATCAGGTAGCCAACTGGTATGGTATGTTCCTTCACGAAAGTCAATATTTGGAACCAGTAATGCGTGACATCGAAGCGATGTTGACTGAAAGCCAGCGCAATGTAAATGGTACTGCTATCCTCGAACTCCGTCCATTGTCATTCTCAACCGTAGGTGTTGAATCGAAGGATGACTTGGTGAAGAATAAGTTCGGTGAATATGGCGAAACACAGAAGGGTTGGACTGCTGATGACGCTAAGGGCTTCATCAAGGTGACTTCTACTGCTCTCCGTGCATATTATTCGAACCATAAGGACGAAAAGGAAAACATTTGATTATGATTAAAGTAGGAATTATCGGTGGGGCAGGTTATACAGCAGGCGAATTGATTCGTCTGCTGATTAATCACCCGGAAGTCGAAATAAAATTTATCAATAGTAGTAGTAACGCAGGTAATAAGATTACGGATGTTCACGAAGGCTTGTATGGTGAAACCGATTTGGTCTTTACCGACGAACTTCCGTTGGACGAAATCGATGTATTGTTCTTCTGTACCGCTCATGGTGATACCAAGAAATTCATGGAAAGTCACAATGTGCCGGAAGACTTGAAGATTATCGACCTTAGCATGGACTATCGTATCAAGAGCGATGACCATGACTTTGTATATGGTTTGCCGGAATTGAACCGTCGTACCATTTGCCATAGTAAGCATGTGGCTAATCCGGGCTGTTTCGCTACTTGCATTCAGTTGGGCTTGTTGCCATTGGCCAAGAATCTTTTGTTGAATGACGATGTGATGGTGAATGCGATTACAGGTAGTACAGGTGCAGGTGTAAAGCCGGGTGCGACTTCTCATTTCAGTTGGCGAAACAACAACATGAGTGTCTACAAGCCGTTCAATCATCAGCATGTACCAGAAATCAAGCAGTCGTTGAAGCAGTTGCAGAACAGTTTCAAGTCAGAAATTGATTTTATCCCTTATCGTGGAGACTTCCCGCGTGGTATTTTTGCTACTTTAGTGGTGAAGTGCAAGGTGGATTTGGATGAATTGGTGCGTATGTATGAAGAATATTATGCAAAGGATTCGTTCGTTCACATTGTTGAAAAGAACATTGACTTGAAGCAGGTGGTAAATACCAACAAATGTTTGATTCATTTGGAAAAGCATGGCGATAAGTTGATGATTATCTCTTGTGTGGACAATTTGTTGAAGGGTGCCAGCGGTCAGGCCGTACATAACATGAATCTCATGTTCAATCTTGAAGAGACTGTTGGCTTGCGCTTGAAACCGTCTGCGTTTTAATTATACGATTATGAAATTATACGATGTATATCCCTTGTTCGATATCAATATCGTTAAGGGAAAAGGTTGCCACGTGTGGGATGATAAGGGCGATGAATACCTCGACCTTTATGGTGGTCATGCTGTGATCTCTATTGGTCATGCTCACCCTCATTATGTGGAAATGATTAGCAATCAGGTGGCACAGTTGGGCTTCTATTCCAACTCCGTCATCAATAAGTTGCAACAGGAGTTGGCCGATCGTTTGGGCGAACTTTCCGGTTATGATGATTATCAGTTCTTCTTGATTAATAGTGGTGCTGAGGCTAATGAAAATGCGTTGAAGTTGGCTTCGTTCTACAACGGACGTACCCGTGTCTTGGTACAGGAAAAGGCATTCCATGGCCGTACATCTTTGGCCGTAGAAGCCACTCACAATCCGAAAATCATTGCGCCGATCAATGCCAACGGTCATGTGACTTATTTGCCGATGAACGACCTTCCTGCTTGGGAAGCGGAATTGGCAAAGGGTGATGTCTGTGCGGTGATGATTGAATGTATCCAAGGGGTAGGCGGTATCCGTCTGGTAACTCCGGAATTCATGAAGGGCTTGCGTGAGTTGTGCGACAAGTACGATACGGTACTTATCTGTGATGAAATCCAGTGCGGTTATGGCCGTTCGGGTAAGTTCTTTGCTCACCAGCACACTGGTATTCGTCCGGATATCATTACGGTAGCCAAGGGTATCGGTAACGGTTTCCCGATGGGAGGCGTCTTGATAAGTCCGAAGTTTACTCCGGTATATGGCCAGTTGGGTACGACCTTCGGAGGTAATCACTTGGCATGTGCTGCTGCTATTGCGGTACTTGATGTAATGAAGCAGGACAACTTGGTGGAAAATGCAGCCAAGGTAGGTGCTTATTTGATGGAAGAATTGAAGAAGTTCCCGCAAATCAAGGAAGTGCGTGGTCAAGGGTTGATGATTGGTATGGAGTTTGAAGAACCGATCAAGGACATCCGTCGTAAGTTGCTTTTCGAAAAGAAAGTGTTTACCGGTGTCAGCGGTACCAATGTCATCCGTTTGTTGCCACCGCTCTGTTTGAGCATGGAAGAAGCGGAAGAATTCTTGAAACGATTTAAGGAAGTACTTTAAGAATAAGTAGAATGGGTGTGCGAAGTACACCCATTTTGTGTTTTATAAAGATAGGAAAATGAAAATAGCAATCATAGGAGCCGGAAACATGGGCGGAGCTATAGCCCGTGGATTGGCCAAGGGAACCATTATTCAGGCAAAAGACATTTGTGTGTCCAATCCAAGTCAAGGAAAGTTGGATGCGTTGAAAGCGGAGTTCCCTGCTATGCAGGTGACTCATAGCAACGTGGAAGCCGTTAAGGATGCCGATATCGTACTTTTGGCGGTGAAGCCGTGGTTCATTGAACCGGTAATTAAGGAATTGCCGCTTGATGCAGAGAAGCAGATGCTGATTTCGGTTGCGGCCGGAATTTCGTTCGAACAGTATGAGAGTTGGGTAGGAGAGAAGATGCCTGTTTTTCGTATCATTCCGAATACGGCCATTTCTCAATTGGAAAGCATGACGCTGATTGCCAGTCATCATGCATCCAAGGAACAGGAACAACTGATGCTTGACATTTTCAATGAAATGGGATTGGCCATGCTGATTCCGGAAAAGCAAATGGCTGCTACTACTGCCTTGACTTCCTGTGGTATTGCTTATGTGTTGAAATACATTCAGGCGGCCATGCAGGCAGGTATTGAATTGGGCGTTTATCCGAAAGATGCCCAACGTATGGTAGCACAATCTGTAAAAGGTGCGGCTTCGTTGATTCTGAATAATGATACTCATCCTTCGGTAGAAATCGATAAGGTGACTACTCCGGGAGGTATAACCATTCGAGGAATCAATGAATTGGAGCACGAAGGATTTTCATCGGCCGTAATCAAAGCCATGAAAGTAAGTTGCGTAAAATAAGGGAAATGATTATATTTGCGCCAAAATGTAATAGATTTGGATTATGAACGAACAAATTAAACAAATAGCGGAACGTTTGTGTGGTTTGCGTGACGTGCTCGACCTCACTCCGGAAGAAGTAGCAGAAAGTTGCCAGATGCCGTTGGAAGCATATTTGGAAATGGAAAGCGGTAACAAGGATATTTCTGTTAGCGCTTTGCAGCAGATTGCCCGTAAGTATGACGTTTCTTTGGACGTGCTGATGTTTGGTGAAGAACCGAAGATGAGTTCTTATTTCCTTACTCGTAAGGGTGCTGGTGTATCGGTAGAACGTACCAAGGCTTACAAGTATGAAGCATTGGCTTCTGGATTCCGTCGTCGTATGGCCGATCCGTTCATCGTGACCGTGGAACCGAAGCCGGAAGGCACTCCGTTGCACCTCAATTCGCACGAAGGTCAGGAATTCAACATGGTCATGGAAGGTCGTCTACTTTTGAATATTGATGGTAAGGATATCATCTTGAATGAAGGTGACAGTTTGTATTTCGACTCAACCAAGCCGCATGGCATGCAGGCTTTGGATGGTAAGACTGTGAAGTTCTTGGCGATTATCATGTAAGAAGGAGGAAAAGGTATTATGTTGGAAAGATTTGTAAAACAGACTAAATTTACCTCACAAGAGGACTTTATAAAGAACCTGAAGATAGAGGTTCCTGAAAACTTTAATTTCGGCTACGATGTGGTAGATGCATGGGCAGCCGAACAACCAGACAAGAAGGCGATTCTTTGGACAAACGACCAAGGAGCTGAACATCAATATACATTTGCCGAACTGAAAGAAAAGACCGATGCTACAGCATCTTATTTCCAAAGTTTGGGTATCGGTAAGGGAGATATGGTGATGCTTATTTTGAAGCGTCGTATCGAATTCTGGTTTAGTATTATTGCTTTGCATAAGCTTGGTGCGGTGGTGATTCCAGCTACTCACTTGTTGACTAAGAAGGACATCATCTATCGTTGCAATGCTGCTGATATCAAGATGATTGTTTGTGCTGGTGAGGATGTGATAACCAATCATATCATTGAAGCACTTCCAGGTTGTCCTACTTTGCAGCATGTGGTAAGCATTGGTCCGGGTATGCCGGAAGGCTTTAAGGATTTTCAAGAAGGTATTGCTAATGCTGTTCCTTTTGTAAAGCCTTCGCAGCCAAATACGAATGATGATATTATGCTGATGTATTTCACCAGTGGTACTACCGGTGAACCGAAGATGGTAGCTCACGACTTTACTTATCCTTTAGGGCACATAACTACTGGCGCTTTTTGGCATAACTTGCATGAGAACAGTTTGCATTTGACTATTGCCGATACCGGTTGGGGAAAGGCTGCATGGGGAAAACTTTATGGTCAGATGTTGGCTGGAGCCAATATCTTTGTGTACGACCATGAAAAGTTTACACCGGCAGACATCTTGCAGAAGATCCAGGATTGTAAAATCACTTCACTTTGTGCACCTCCGACTATCTTCCGTTTCTTGATTAAGGAAGACATTAGCAAGTACGACCTTTCTTCATTGGAATATTGTACGACTGCGGGTGAAGCCTTGAATTATTCGGTATATGAGACATTCTTGAAGGTGACTGGTATTCGTCTGATGGAAGGTTTTGGACAGACTGAAACTACCATGACTTTGGGAACTTTCCCTTGGATGGAGCCGAAACCAGGTAGTATGGGTGTGCCTAATCCACAATACGAAATTGATATTTTGACTGCAGACGGACGCTCGGCTGAAGACGGCGAACAAGGACAGATTGTTGTTCGCACACACAACGGAAAGCCACTTGGCTTGTTCAAAGAATACTATCGCGATGCAGAACGTACGGAAGACGCATGGCATGATAATGTTTACTATACCGGTGACGTGGCATGGCGTGACGAAGACGGTTATTTCTGGTTTGTTGGTCGTGCCGATGATGTGATCAAGAGTTCAGGTTATCGCATCGGTCCATTCGAAGTGGAAAGTGCTTTGATGACTCATCCAGCTGTGGTGGAATGTGCCATTACCGGTGTGCCTGATGAAATTCGCGGTCAAGTTGTAAAAGCGACTATCATCTTGTCGAAGGATTACAAGGGTAAGGAAGGTCCGGAACTCATCAAAGAATTGCAGAACCATGTGAAGAAGGTGACTGCACCTTACAAGTATCCACGTGTTATTGAGTTTGTAGAGGAATTGCCGAAGACCATTAGTGGTAAGATTCGTCGAGTGGAAATTCGTAAAAAAGACAATTGATATGCTAAGAAAACTTTTTCTGTTCTTGATGGCAGTTATCGGCACTTTGGCAATGAATGCGCAGGCATTGGCTCCCATTTCGTGGACAGCCTATGGATTGACATTCGATGCCCCTAAAGGGATTCTGGTAGAAGAAGATACAGAAGATACCTTTCTGTTGAACAGTAGCCGTTTTTATATCTCTCTTCAGTCGTTGGATTCGGAAGATATGGTTCAAGAAGACCTGAACGAATTGTTGAAGGGCTTGGCCGATGACGATGGAGTGCAGGAACAATCACCCATAGAATCTTTTGATTTAAAACAGTTCCATGGAATTTGGTTGAAAGGAAAGGCCGAAGAGGATCCTTGTTATTATGCTTGTCTTATGACCAAAGATGCTGGAAGCGTTTTCTATATTTCTATCATTTACAATCGGACGGATGATAAAGTAGTAGAGAAGATGCTGAAAAGTTTTAAGATGGAAGAGGAGATGTAGATGAATATAAATTCCCCGAATGGAAGCATGTCCATTCGGGGAATTTTACTTAAAAAATATTCTTTTTAATTATTGTTCCTTGATTATCCATTCTTCAATGGTTCTTGTCTTTGTGGAGAAACTGATACCGCATTTCACTAACTTACGTCCGTCAGCCGTATAGGGAACCATATACCCTTTTTCGTCTATCTGGTCCAAGGCTTCCTGCGCTGGCTTGTTCATCTTCAGTTCAAACACGTAAATGGTCTTGGCGGTGTACATGACCATATCTGCCCGTCCACGACAAGTCTTCACCTGAGTTTGGATATGGCGGTTCATGAATGAGAAAATCAAATAGAAGATCGTTTCGTAATAGTATTCGCACTTCTCCATATCTTCTAGAATATCTTTTCCACCCTCCGGATAAGGGATGCTGGCTAAATAAGCACGTATGGTTATTAATGCATCATCAAGATCCTCTCGCAATAAGGCCCTACAAAATTTCTGAATTAGGCTGGCATTTTCAAAATCAGTATGATTCGTATATGAAGGCAACAAATTCTCACTTAAACCGACTCTGACTTCTTTATTAGGAATCCCAAGCTGATATGTCCCGAAATCACGATCATAACTTTTTATTGTCAGATACCCACTTTGATAAAGTAATGATATGGCATCGGACATCGTTTCTGAAGGACGGTCAAATATCGAAGCGGAAGTTTCTATATTATCCAATGAAGTAATCGTTGTATTGAATCGTCTCATTTGCTGAATAAGGAATGTTGGAGTACCAGACTCAAACCAATAGTCCTTAATTTCGTTTTGTGCAAATGCTTTCAACACACTGAAAGGATTATAAATGTCAGCCGATTTCCCGCTGAAATGATAACCGTCATATTGCTCCTTTAACCGTCTTCGCATATCTTCCGGACTACATTCGTATTCTTCTGCCAGCATGGCAATGTCTTCTTCAAACACCGTATGCAGTTCATTCTCCGTTATTCCACAGATAGCGGAATACTCTGGTTGCATGCTTACATTGGTCAGATTGTTGATGACACTGAAGATACTGAGTTGTGAGAACTTGGTAATGCCCGTAATAAAGACAAAACGTAAGTCGGCATCGCATGCCTTCAACGGAGCATAGAATTCCTGAATGATTTTTCGGACTTCTGCAATACGTTCATTATCATGGAGGACGTCCAACATCGGGGCATCGTATTCATCGATGATAACGACAGTTTTTTGTCCAGTTCGCTCATGGGCTGTCGTTATCAAATTGGCCAAGCGATCTCCAGAAGTAATATTTGCAGGATTTCTTCCATAAATCTTTTCATAACTTGAAAGTAAACCGTCCAATTTACTTGCTATAAGTTGGATGTCCACATTTTTAAGTGTACTCAAATCAAAATGCAACACTGGATATTGCACCCATTCCTTTTCCAACTGTTCAATAGACAGACCTTGAAACAGGTCCTTTCTTCCTTGGAAATAATATTTCAAGGTACTGGAAAGTAGGGATTTACCGAACCGTCTGGGACGGCTCAGAAATACATAATCCTTCTGTACCAATTGATACATTAGATCTGTTTTGTCTACATAAATTGCACCTTTTTGGCGAAGTTTCTCAAAATCTTGTATC
>JBGVGD010000049.1:0-35951 GCA_045121515.1 Phocaeicola sp.
GAAAGAAAACGATTTTAGGGGTATGCCCAAAGTGTGCGAATTCGCACACTTTGGGCATACCCCTAAAATCGTTTTCTTTCTCATTATCAATTAAATAACGTTCTGGCACGATTTTTGTAGTATATATAATATATGAACGCACAATTTTCGGTAACTTTGAAAAAACATTTGGATCATGATAACACACAATTTGAAAGTCGCTTTTCGCAACTTGTTGAAGTATAAAACGCAGTCTATTATTAGTGTTTTGGGACTGGCGGTGGGGTTTACTTGTTTTGCTTTATCGGCTATCTGGATTCATTATGAAATGACGTATGATACTTTTCATGAGGATGCGGAACAACTTCATTTTGTCCGTAAGAAAGATAAAACAGCCTCAAACGGAGTGTCCAACCATACTCCTTATGTGCTTGCCCAACACTTGAAGGACAACTTTGCTGAAGTGAAGGCTGCTTGCTCCGTTCAAGGTGGATATGGAGAACAGGATTATTTCTTTAACGAACAAGCCTATAAGATGCACAATCTGAGTCTTGATTCGATGGCTTTCTCGGTTCTCGATATCCGTATTCTCGAAGGAAGCAATGAATTTCTAACTCTGAAAAGTAATAAAGTAGCCATTACCCGACGGGCAGCCTACCGTATGTTCGGTGAAGAAAGCCCTATTGGTAAAGAAATCTATAATGGATACAATCGGACAAAGCCGCTTACTATCTGTGCTGTGGTATCAGAATGGACAGGACATTCCAACTTTGAATACGACATCCTCGATCGATGCTATCCCAACGACAAATGGGGTTCCAGTGGTTGGCAAACTCTCGTTCGCCTACACGATAATGCATCCTCAGAAGACTTTAGTAAAAAGGTAGAAGAATTGGTGGTAAGTGTTCCCGAATCTGCCAATTGGAAATTAAGCGATTGGATAACTGTTCCTCTCACCAAGTTGCGATATAATCATCCAATAGTCAATACGGAAGTAAAGTTCCAACACGTGGTCTTATTCTCCATTGCCAGTGCTTTGGTTATCTTGTGTTGCTTGTTGAATTATATCGGCTTGTTCATCAGCCAAATCCGTACCCGTAGCAAGGAGTTTGCCCTCCGTATGGTGAATGGGGCTTCATCGTTCCGTCTGTTCAAGATGTTGATGACTGAATACATCTTGTTGTTTTTTGTAGCATGGTTCTTCAGCATGATGTTCATCGAACTTCTACTACCTTTCTTCAAGGAAGTATCCGAAGTGAAACTTACTCAAATGGAAGTATATCAGCAAGGTACGCTTTGTTGTGTTTGGGTCATTTTCTTATCCACTTTAATGGCTTCTGTGCCCATTCTTTATTATCGCAAGCGAAGCACCCAATCGATTCTTTCGGCACAAAAAGGTGGTCGGGAAAAGAATCTGTTCCGTCGGGCGATGTTATTGTCGCAATTGGTTATCAGCATCACTTTCATTTTCTCTGCATCGGTTATCATGAAGCAACTTCATTTCCTCAATCATTCCGATGTGGGTATGGAGCGTAAGAATCGTGCCGCACTCATCATCAACAATTATGGTGATGAACAAATGCTGGTGGAACGCATCAAGCAATTGCCGGAAGTTGATGAAGTTTTGTCCGTCAGCAATCCGTTGATTCCTAAAAGAGGCTCCATGAGTCAAGGATACAGTAAATGGGATGACCAACCGGAAAATGCAGAAACGGTGAATATCGAAATCATTTTAGAAAGTGCACCTTATATGAATTTCTACGGTTTGAGATTAGTAGAAGGAGAAATGCTCTCTCCTTCTTCACCAAGTACAGACATCGTACTGAACGAAGCAGCCGTCAAAGCATTGGGTTGGCACAAGGCTGTAGGAAAACATTTGTATTACGGAAAGGAAAAACAACGGGTAATTGGTGTCGTGAAGAACTGGCATAGTACTTCACCTACCATGCCCATTTTGCCAATAGGCTTCCAACATAGCGATCATCTTTCGTTTAGTGGAGGTATTTGTATCCTTATTAAATATAAAGAAGGTACTTGGATACAATGTCGTGAAAAGGTAGAAGCCATAGCCAAGGAAGCACATCCAACGGATTATATCCAATTGAATGATACGGAAGAAGAATATAACAAGTTCCTCACTTCCGAGAATGCCTTGCTCCGTATGCTTACCATTCTTTCATTGGTTTGTATCCTGATTTCAGTCTTCGGTATTTATTCGCAAATCGTACTGACTTGCGAGCAACGTCGGAAGGAAATTGCTATCCGTAAGGTAAATGGTGCCAATGTAAGAAACATCCTTTCGATGTTCGGTAAGGAGTATGCTTGGTTGTTGATTATTGCTTCAGTCATCGCATTCAGTATCGGTTATGCCATTATGAAGCATTGGTTGGAAAGTTATACTTTGCAAACTCCAATCAGTTGGTGGATATTTGCTAGTATTTTCATCGGTATTGCCATTGTAATTGCGCTGAGCATCGGTTATCGGGTATGGAAAGCCGCCAACGAGAATCCAGCGGATGTTGTGAAAAGTGAATAATCAAACAATAAAACACACAATTATGATTTTACATTATCTAAAAATTGCTTTTCGTAATTTGTTGAAGTATAAAACGCAGTCCTTTATCAGTGTATTGGGATTGGCTGTAGGTTTGGCATTTTTTACCTTCGGCTTCCATTGGCTGAGGTACGAAACTTCTTACGATAGTTTCTATCCCGATGCCGAACGAAGCTACTTGATTTATACCCAAGCGGAAAACAACAAGCATGGATATAGCCCGATTGCCTTGGGGGAATTTATCCGTGAACGGCTTCCCGAAGTGGAAATCGTGACACGTAGTTACGAAGATGGGCCAAACTTTAATTATATTTACAACGAAAATACAATGAAAACACCTAATTTCATGGCAGTAGATAGTGGTTTCATCGATATTTTCCCCCAAGTGATAGTTTGTGGTCGTACCTTGCAACGTGAGGATGAAATCATCGTTACCGAATCTTTTGCCAAGGAACACTTCGGACGTGCAGAAAAAGCATTGGATGTGTTATTGCAACAGACCTCTCCTTTTGGATTCCATCTGGTAGATGCCCGTCAGCTCCGCATTGTGGGAGTGATGGCGGATGCTCCGCAGAATGCAACGATGGCACCGAGTGGTTATTATCGTCAATGGGCATCGAACAAAACGGACATCAACAACCCCAAGGAATGGGAATATGACTTGGGGCTTACTCACTTGAAACTGAAAAAGGGAGTCGAGGAAAAGGACTTCAAGGCTCACATGGAAAAAGCCTTGGCGTCAATGAACTTCTTGAAGGAGAAATCGTTCAAGGTGATTCCGCTTTATCAGAAGCATTTCGAGTTTGCTTCGGAAGAATCGTTCTCCTATTCCGCCATCTCCATGTTTACGTTGGCTACGGGCTTGCTGCTCTGTTGCGTGTTGTTCAATTTCATGAACCTCTTCCTAAACCGTTACTATCAGCGCATCCGTGAGGTGAAGCTCCGCAAGTCGGTAGGAGCAAGCACGGGAAAACTCTTGGTGCAGGTTATGGTAGAGATTATGTCGTTTGGCGTAATAGGAACCTTGATGTGTGGATGCTTCATCGAGTTAGGTATTCCTTTGTTTGAAGAAACCTTTGGTATCGGCATTCCGAAAGCGGATATCATGTGGGAATATGGCCAATTAGGCATCATCTTATTGGTGGTGATGCAAGTGTTGCTCTTGTTCCCGGCTTGGCAATTCATCCGTTCGGTGAGCAAGCAAGTGCTGACAGGCATACCGCAATCGAGGGGACGTAACCAGATGCGCCGCATCGGATTGGCTACCCAATTGGTGATTTGTCTGTTCTTCCTAGCATCGGCTTCTTCCCTTTATCGCCAACTCCGTTTCATGAGCGATACCGACCTTGGTTTTGACACCAAGCACATTGTGGAATTAATGGTAAATACCATCGAGCAAAACGGCAAGGATATGTTGGAAGAAATCCGTCAGCTTCCGATGGTGGAAAGACATACCATCACTTCGCAACGAATGGTTTCGAAGGAAGGGCTATACACCGGAAATAAATTTGAATGGTTAGGAAAGACCGAAGACGACCAAAAGCTGACTTTCGCTGGCGTTGATTTGGATAAAGATGCCGACAAGATGTTCAACTTCCGCTTGAAGGAAGGTCGCACTTTTACGGAAGAAGATTGGGCAAGTACCGGGAGACAAAAGGATGTCCTGACCGGAAGACCTGTATTCAACAAGATGCTGATAAGCGAAAGTGCCGCCCGCGCCATGCACTTCGAGCATCCCATAGGCGAGATTATCCGTGTACCATTCCAATTGGCAGGAGAAGAACCTATCTGGTCGGATTATGAAATCGTCGGTGTTGTACGCGACTTCCATACACAAGGCATGAAGGCCGAGCCAGTTCCTACTCTTCTCTTCCAAAGTTTTCGTTTCATACACAATATCAATTATTTCCAAGTGACACCGGGAACAGAAACGGAATTCATAAAAGCCGTTGACCGCTTGGCACGAAAGCATGGTTGGGTGTATGAAGGCATCAATGCCCCTCCCCAACTTCTTTCCGACAAGATGAAGAACTTGAACAAGAGCGAAACGGCTACTTTCCGTCTGTTTGCTATCTTGACACTACTTTGTGTACTTATTTCCTTGTTCGGAATCTTTGCCATATCATCTACAACCATTGTTCAACGGAGAAAGGAAATTGCTATCCGCAAGGTGATGGGTGCTACGGCCCGTGAGGTGGTGGAACTGTTTTTCTGCGAGTATAGTTGGTTGGTGAGTGTATCGGCAGTAGTGGCCTTCCCATTCTTCTATTGGGTGGTTTCCAGATGGTTGGAGCAATATCCTTATCGGGTGTCCGTGGGTGCTGGGATATATGTGGTATTGAGTGGTATCACTATCCTATTGGTGTTGTTGACAGTCTTCCGTCAAGTGATGAAAGCCGCCAACGAGAATCCGGCGGATGTTGTGAAAAGTGAATAATCAAAAACATGAATCAAAATGATAACACATTATTTAAAAGTCGCATTACGTACCTTGTTCAAGTATCGTACGCATAGCCTTATTTCGGTGATATGCTTGGCGGTAGGTATTACTTTCTTTACTTTGGTATGGTATTTTGTGGGTATGGTCATAGGTTGGGAACAATTACCTCGTAGTGAAGAAAGAATCGGATTGATAGCCATGAAGGAGTCTTATGCCAATTTCTTTGATTGGGAAGATGTATGCTTTCTTCAGAGTCAGCAAATAGCAGGGATAGATAGTTTGGTGGCAACGTCTTATTCGAATGAAATAGAAGTGACGTTGTTCGATCATCAGCAGAATGAGCATCCCTATTTGGTGGAATGTCAAAACGTAACCCCTAATTTTTTTGTGTGCCAAGGGCTTTCTTTCATGGAAGGAAATCGGACATTGGCTGCACCTGATGAAATTGTTGTAAGCGAAAGTTTTGCCCGTCGTGTATTGGGAAATCAGTCGCCCGTTGGCTTAACTATCCGATTGGACACTGAACTTTCGAATAAAAATTCCATAGAGAATTTCAAGATAGTGAATGTAATCAAGAATGAGATAGCACCGAATGTTCCTCTTGCTGATGTCTTCTTTCATCCGGAAGTTGCTCCTAACAGACCTTATAATGTGATAAGTTTTCTCAACGGAAAGGTTACACTGGATGATATTAATAGCCAACTCAAGAAAGTGGAGTGGTCAGGAGACAATAAGATTATTTCCTGTTATGCAGAAATGTCATTCAAGGATCATATATCGAAGATATTGTCGATATTGCTTGTCCGCTTCCTTGCTTCATTGATATTGCTTTCAGGCCTCATCAATTTCTTGAAGTTCATCATTCAGATGTTTTACAATCGTCAAGGTGAATTGGGTATCCGTCAGTGTTTGGGAGCCAATTGGAAAGGGATGTTCGGCCTTCTGTTTGCCGAAGTCTTTTGGACGATGTCTATCGCTTTGTTCCTTTCGCTTTGCTTGTCGGAAGTATCCGTAGCGATATTGAATTACGTTGTGCCAGAGAAAGAGATGCCTCGTTTCGTGTTGAGTGAGGTGGTTCCTTTGCAATGTATGATTTATGTGGGCGTGCTTGTTTTCTGTATGTTGGTTATTTTCTTCCCTATCTATAAGTTGAGAAAATCGAGCATCATCCGTCCGATAATCAAGCCAGGGGGAAAGCATATATTCCGTTACACCATGATTGGGGTTCAGTTGGCTATTTCCATATTCTTTGTAGGAGGTGTATGGACAATCAGTTTGTTCTTTGACGATTTTATGGGAGACAGTTATAGCCCGCTTTCGAGTAAGGAAGAAAAGCAGGTGCTTAGTATTCCTATCCATACCCAGCGTCTGCGTACCCATTGGGATGTCATTCTTCAGGAAATCCAATCATTGCCAGAATACGAGGACTATACGTATCTGTCATCAGAAAATGGTTTCCAAGCGATGAGTTATTCCTATATGACTTATCATAAGAATGAGAAGGAAAAGAAAAAGGTTGTTCTCCAACGGGGAGATGTGAATTCTTTTGATTTTTTCCGTATTCCGATGACGGGGCAGAAGGACATTCCTGAAGGAAGTAACCGGGTGTATGTGGATGAGCAGTTCATGAATCAATTGCAAGCCGACGGAAATACGGGTACCGTCCGCTTGGGTAATAATGACTATCAGATAGCAGGCACTTACAAGGCGCTTTTCAAGCAGAGTAATGTCACTCAGCAAGGAAATGGAGTGGGCTCTGTATTCTTGCCAAGTGAATGGAAAGGCGTTTGTTATTTGAAGTTTGCACATAGTGCTGAAATGAAGGATGTGCATGCGGAAGTAGAAGCCATTTGTCGGAAGTATGTGCCTCATACCCTTCCGCTGGAGATCACATCATTGGACAAGGACACCGATAGTAAGGTAGATACCATTTTATTGATGATGAAATGTGGTATGCTGTTGGGTATTGTCAGCATCATTTTGGTGATATTGAGTATTTATTCAGCCATATCGATTGATACGGTAGGTCGTCAGAAGGAAATTGCTATACGGAAGATCAATGGAGCATCGGGTAAAGACATCGCTTCGTTGTTTGCCAAACCTTATATTTTGGTGTATTTGATTTCGTTTGTTTTTGTGTATCCTCTCTTGCGATTGATGCTGATAGGATTGACCGACGGATACATGGATGTCGCCTATCAATGGGATTGGGTGATTGGCTTGTTCTTTGGATTTGCCTTGCTGCTTTTCATCGTAACGGCAGAAAAGATTTGGGAGGTGATGAACTTGAATCCGGCGAGCATCATCAAGAAGGAGTAAATGTGGTGTCATTCAGACGACCGAAGGGAGGAAGAATCTCGAAAACATAAATGTGGATGTATTCGAGATTCTTCGCTTCGCTCTGAATGACAAATTATAGAATTTCTTAAAATTTTACGTCCTCACTTGCATAATCAAAAGCAACTCTTTACCTTTGCCCGCAGATTTCAATATGCGGGGTGCCTTAATATAACGGGCTGAGATCATACCCATTAACCTGATCCAGGTAATGCTGGCGTAGGGAAGACGGAAAGAAAATTCCCCCTTTTCTGTGTTATTAATTAAAAATAGAAAGGGCAATGAAAAGAGTTGCAATGATGATGCACCTATGTATAGGGGCAGCGTCCGTTGTTTATGGACAACAACAGAGTGCAGTATCCGACAGCCTGTGGAACGTTAGTTTACAGGAAGTCGAAGTTATTTCAACACGTGCTACACGTACTACTCCGGTGGCTTTTACCAACATCGGTAAGGAGGAACTTCAGAAGCAGAATCTGGGACAAGACCTCCCCTATCTGCTGAGTATGATACCGAGTGCTATCAGTACCAGTGATGCCGGTGCAGGTATCGGCTATACTTCCATTCGAGTACGAGGCACGGACGGTACACGTATCAATGTTACTGCCAATGGTATTCCTATCAATGATGCCGAAAGCCATACGGTGTTTTGGGTGAATCTTCCGGATTTTGCTTCGAGTGTAAAAGACATGCAGGTGCAACGGGGTGCCGGTACATCGACCAATGGTGCGGGTGCTTTCGGGGCTAGTATCAACATGCAGACAGGAGAACTTGTGGCCGAGCCATCTATGTCTTTCAATGGTTCTTATGGTTCTTTCAATACCCATAAGGAAACACTGAAATTGGGCACAGGATTAATCAATGATCATTGGTCGTTCGATGCCCGTTTGTCCAATATTGCTACGGACGGATACATTAATAGAGCATCGGTGGGGCTTAATTCCTACTATCTGCAAGGGGCTTACTACGGTGACCATACTTCTATCAAGTTGATTACTTTCGCAGGAAAGGAACGGACGTATCATGCATGGAATTATGCTTCAAAAGAAGAAATGGATCAATATGGTAGACGATACAATTCGTGTGGCTACATGTATACGGATGATGAAGGACAGATGCACTTCTACGATGATCAGATAGACAGCTATGTGCAGAAGAATTATCAGTTGCTTTTCAATCATCAGTTTTCGTCGGCATGGAACTTGAATCTTGGCTTGCATTACACCAAGGGTGACGGTTATTATCAAGAATACAAGGACGGACGTTCGTTGGTGGAATATGGCTTGAATCCTTTTGTGCTCGACGGTGAGGAAGTGGCTTGGAGTGATTTGGTGCGCAAGAAGGCCATGGACAATGGTTTCGGAGGGGGTATCTTCTCGCTTTCTTATAAGAATGAGCATTTGAATGCTGCATTGGGTGGTGGATTCAACCGTTACGAAGGTGATCATTTCGGGCAAGTACTTTGGGTGAAGAATTACATTGGGATGTTGGAGCCTGAACATGAATATTACCGCAACAAAGGAACAAAGAACGACGGAAATATTTACTTGAAAGCCGATTATCAGTTGACCGACGGATTGAACATGTATGCCGATATGCAGTATCGTCATATCAAGTATCAGATAGAAGGTACGAATGATAAATGGAATTCCGTAACCGATGACGGACTTCAACGCCTCAACATTGACGAAACCTTCAATTTCTTTAATCCCAAAGTGGGACTTACTTGGCAGATAGACCGTAACAATCGCTTGTTCGGTTCGTTCAGTGTAGCACATAAGGAACCTACCCGAAACAATTATACGGACGGCAAGTTTTATGAACATCCTAAGCAGGAGCGTCTGCTCGATTATGAATTGGGATATACTTACGCCAATCGATGGCTGAATTTAGGGGCTAACCTTTATTATATGGATTACAAGGACCAATTGGTCTTGACAGGCGAACTGAATGAAATCGGAGAACCGTTGGCTGCCAATATGCCGGATAGTTATCGCATGGGAGTTGAATTGATGGCAGGGGTACGGACAGACTTTGGCTTGTCGTGGGATATCAATGCGACATGGAGCCGTAACCGTATTCAAAATTTTACCGAGACACTTTATGAAAACGAAGATGCAAGCGGTGCTAAGTGGGAGATTCATTATGGAGATACTCCTATTGCTTTCTCTCCTGATTTCGTGTTGAATAATCGCTTGAGTTATCAAGTTAAGAAATTTGAAGTATCTTTGCAGTCACAATATGTCAGCAAGCAATACATGAGCAATGCTCATCAAGAGGATCATGTGCTGGATGCCTATTTTGTAAGTAATTTGAACCTCGCCTACTCTTTCAAGTTGCCTTTCGTGAAATCGGCTACCATTGGTTTGACCATATACAATCTCTTCAACGAGGAATATGAAAACAATGGTTATGCAGGAAGCGGTTTCTATATGGACAATGGAGAGCGAGTGCGATATAATTATGCCGGTTATGCGGCACAGGCAGGAACCAATGTATTGGGACATTTGTCTTTGAACTTTTAAGGAATGGAACTGGAAATCATAGGAACAATCGTAGGCTTGGTGTATCTTTGGTTGGAATACCGCGCAAGCATCTATCTGTGGATAGCAAGCATTATCATGCCTGCTATCTACATCTTTGTGTATTACGAGGCAGGCTTGTATGCCGATTTCGGTATCAATGTCTATTACTTGGGTGCAGCCGCTTATGGTTGGGTGGTATGGAAATTCGGAAGTCAATCCCAAGAAAAGAAAGAACTGCCCATTACGAATATGCCTAAGCGGAGTTGGTTGAAGGCAGGGGTTGTTTTTCTAGTTGCCCTGTTGGCCATTGCTTGGCTTCTGATCAATTATACAGATAGCAATGTGCCTTGGTGGGATGCCTTTACTACTGCCCTAAGCATTATCGGTATGTGGATGTTGGCACGCAAATACCTGGAGCAATGGTGGGTATGGATAGTAGTCGATGTGGTTTGTGTAGGGCTTTATATTTATAAGGATTTGCATTTTACAGCCGGATTATATGCTCTTTACGCAATAATCGCTATCTTTGGTTGGTTGAATTGGAAGAAACTCATGAAAGCAGTATGAAAGATATAGAGGCACTCATATTAGCGAATGGAGATTATCCTTCAGCATCCTTCCCTTTGAGGGTGCTGGAAGAAGCACCTTATGTGGTTTGTTGTGATGGAGGGGCGAATGAATACATTGCCAGAGGATATCTACCGGATGTCATCATAGGCGACGGAGATTCATTGAGCGAAGCCAACCGTTTGCAATATGCGTCTTTGATTCATCATAACCCTGATCAGGAAACCAACGACCAAACCAAAGCCGTACAGTTCTTGTTGGCTCAAGGTAAACGGAAGATAGCCATTGTAGGTGCCACCGGAAAACGGGAAGACCACACCATTGGCAATATCAGTTTGTTGATGGAATATATGCGAATGGGAGCCGAAGTACGAAGTTATACGGATTATGGCGTATTCATTCCTTGTAAGGATACCTGTACCTTTGAATGTAGAAAAGGTCAGCAGGTGTCTATCTTTAACTTTACGGCGAAAGGCTTGAAAGAAAAAGGCCTCGCCTACCCGATTTATGATTTTACATCGTGGTGGCAAGGCACTTTGAATAAGTGTACAGATACCTCCTTCACCATAGAGGCAGAAGGAGAATATCTGGTATTTCTGAATTATTGATAATCGGCCCAGTTGGTCAATCGCATATCGCCCTTCTTCAACAAGGTATCATGCATAGCCAATGCTGCATTGATGCGGTGTGAAGTATGTCCCTTTTGTGCAATCTTCAAATAATCCCAAAGCAATTCTTTGTAATCCGGATGTGCACAGTTGTCGATAATTTCCTTGGCACGTTCAGCAGGGCTCTTGCCACGGAGGTCGGCAATACCTTGTTCAGTGATAAGGATGTTCACATCGTGCTCAGTTTGGTCATGGTGAGAAACCATAGGTACGATAGCACTGATCTTACCTTCCTTGGCTACAGATGGACAAGAGAAGATAGAGATAAAGGCGTTGCGGGTAAAGTCGCCGGAGCCACCTACACCGTTCATCATCTTGGTACCTGCAATGTGAGTAGAGTTTACGTTACCATAAATATCGGCTTCGATAGCGGTATTCATAGAGATGATACCCAAACGACGTACTACAGCCGGGTGGTTAGAGATTTCCGACGGACGGAGGATAAGTTTGTTCTTGAAGAATTCGAAGTCATCGTAAATACCTTGCAAACAATCGTTGGTTACACTCAATGAACAAGTACTACCGAATTTCACACGGCCGGCACGAATCAAGTCAACCACTGCTTCTTGCAACACTTCGGTGTACATTTCAAAGTTAGGTACGTCCGGATTGCTACCCAAAGCACCCAATACGGCATTGGCAATGTTTCCTACACCACTTTGCAAAGGCAAGAAAGTAGGAGGAATGATACCACGTCTCATATCCGAAAGAAGGAATTCGGCTACATTCTGACCAATCTTATCAGTTACAGGATCCGGTGCAGTAAAACCACGGGCTTCGTCCGGGATATTCACTTCTACAATACCTACAATCTTCTTAGGGTCTACCTGCAAGTAAGGCAAGCCGATGCGATCACTTGGATGATAAACCGGAATTTCGCGACGATAAGGAGGGTCAATCGGTTCATAAACATCGTGGAGGCCGATGCAGTCAGTACCACGATGAGCGGCATTCAATTCGATGATGATGTGATCTGCCAAGCGGGCGATGGTCGGTGAAATACCACCAGCAGCAGTCAAATAAATCTTGCCGTCAGGAGTTACGTGACAAGCCTCAATAATGGCTACATTGATTTTTCCATAATAACCATAACGGATTTCTTGAGCCATTTGTGAGAGGTGGATATCATTATAAGCCACTTCACCATTGTTTACAGCCTTGCGGAAATCGGCATTGGTAGTATAAGGAGCACGATAGCGGATAGCCTTGGCACGGATGAGTGCACCGTCGGCAGAGTCGCCGGTAGATGCACCGGTAAAGATACCGATTTGGAAAGGACGGCCGGCAGCATGTTCGGCTTCTGCAATCTTTGCAATTTCCGGAGTTACGGCTTTCGGAGAACCTGCAGGAGTAAATCCACTGAGACCTACATTGTAACCATGTTTGACATAGGTAGCGGCTTCGGCCGCTGATATGATGTTAAATGCCATAATGAATGTGTTTTTATTAGTATTTTCGATTAAATATTTCTGAATAAATGAATGCCCTTCTTGCTTCTTCCCGATTGCTCAAACTTATTTTTTGTTTCTCTTTTTGGGGTTGAGGAACGGTGGTTTGAGGAGGTTGTGGAGGAGTAGAAGCCATGCGAGGTTTTCTTTTGAAAACAGGCTTAGGTTGAGAGGCTGGTTGTGGCTCAGCGATAGGGGTTTCCTGATCAGTCTCGATATCAGGAAACATATCTTCCAACACTTCTTGTGGAGAAGCGGTTTGGGGTTTCTTTTTGTTTTTGGCATTTTGTCCGACTACGGCTATGACCATAGCACCGACAAAAATCAAAATCTGTAAAATTTCTTCCATTTCTTTACGAATTAAAGAAGTAGTAGACAAAGTTAGAAATTTATTTCTTATATATCCAACAAAAAAAATGTATTTTTGTGCTAATTTGAAAATGGTTAAAAGATGAAATCTACTTTTGCTCCTTTTGCTCGTCCGCTTTATGTCATGTCAAAGCCTATAGGCTCTGCTTGTAATTTGGCTTGTGACTATTGTTATTATTTGGAAAAGTCCCATTTGTATAAGCAGAATCCCAAGCAGGTCATGACGGATGAACTTTTGGAAAAGTTTATTCAAGAATACATCGGTTCACAAACCATGCCTCAAGTGATGTTTACTTGGCATGGAGGGGAAACGTTGATGCGCCCTCTCTCCTTTTACAAAAGAGTGGTAGAGTTACAGAAACGCTATGCGCGAGGAAGAACGATTGATAATTGTATTCAGACCAATGGAACTTTGTTGACTGATGAGTGGTGTGAGTTTTTCCGGGAGAATAATTGGTTGGTAGGGGTTTCCATAGACGGACCTCAAGAGTTTCATGATGAATATCGCCGGAATCGACAAGGAAAACCTTCTTTTGTTAAGGTGATGCAAGGCATTAATCTGTTGAAGAAACATGGGGTGGAATGGAATGGTATGGCGGTTGTCAATGATTACAATGCCGATTATCCGTTGGAATTCTATCGTTTCTTTAAGGAGATAGGTTGTCATTACATTCAGTTTGCTCCTATTGTAGAGCGAATATATAAGCATGCAGACGGAAGACATCTGGCTACTCCTTTGCAGTCGGGAGATAAGTTGGCCGATTTCTCGGTTACTCCGGAGCAATGGGGAAATTTCTTATGTACCCTTTTTGATGAATGGGTACGGAAGGATGTAGGAACTTATTTTATCCAGTTGTTTGATTCTACGTTGGCCAATTGGGTAGGCGAACAACCGGGTGTATGTTCTTTGGCCAAAACATGTGGTCATGCAGGTGTGATAGAGTTCAATGGGGATGTATATGCTTGCGACCATTTTGTTTTCCCTGAATTCAAATTGGGCAATCTTTATGAAAAGACGTTGGTGGAAATGATGTATAGCGAGCGTCAGCAAACTTTTGGTCAGGACAAGCAGTCAAAACTTCCTACCCAATGTAAGGAATGTGAATTCTTGTTTGCTTGTAATGGTGAATGTCCGAAAAACCGTTTTGCTGTTACTGCCGACGGAGAACCGGGATTGAACTATTTGTGCAAGGGTTATCATCAATTCTTTAACCATGTGGCTCCTTATATGGATTATATGAAAAGGGAGTTGTTGGCAGAACGTGCTCCGGCGAATATTATGGAGGCTATTCGTGAAGGTAAGATATAGAAAGGTATATAACTAAAAAAGTCTCGAAGAAAACTTCGAGACTTTTTTAGTGTTGGACTACCAGGATTCGAACCTGGACAAACAGAACCAAAACCTGTTGTGCTACCATTACACCATAGTCCAATCATCAGTGCTTTCCTTGAAAAGCGATGCAAAGGTAGGGGTTTTCTGTATATCCTCCAAATAAAATGGGTGTTTTTTTTAGTTTTCCTCGTTTTTTTTCTACTTTTGTCAAGATTAATCTTAAATCTGTTGGAAATGAAAAAGCGAATAACCTCTCTCCTATTATTTATGGGTTTGATAAGTTCTGTTGTTGCTCAAGTAGAATATGTCAATCCTGTTATCGGTACAGACGGAATGGGACACACTTTTCCTGGTGCTTGCGTACCTTTCGGGATTGTTCAGTTGAGTCCGGATACAGATACCATTCCTCATAATATCAATGGAGTATATCAGAAGAAGGTTTATGAATATTGTGCTGGATACCGTTATAATGATCCTACCATTGTAGGTTTCAGTCATACGCATTTCAATGGTACAGGACATTCTGATTTGGGTGATATCCTTATTATGCCTACTACAGGAGAATTGAAACTGAATCCAGGTACTTCCGATCATCCAGAAAACGGATATCGTTCTCGTTTTTCCCACGATACAGAGAAGTCGGTACCCGGTTATTATGAAGTAATGCTTGATGACTATCATGTTAAGGCTCAATTGACGGCCACCCCTCGTGTAGGTGTTCATCGCTATACTTTCCCGAAAGATAAGGAAGGACGCATTATCCTCGACTTGAACCATGGTATCTATAATTATGACGGTAAGACGCTTTGGGCGCAAATACGGGTGGAAAACGATACCTTGCTTACTGGTTATCGCATCACCAACGGCTGGGCACGTACCAACTATACTTACTTTGCTATTTCCTTGTCGAAACCTATCCGTAACTATGGCTACAAGGATATGGAGAAAATCGATTACAAAGGTTTTTGGAGAAAATTCCCAGTCAATACCAACTTCCCTGAAATGGCAGGCCGTAAGGTGGTGTCTTATTTCGAGTTTGATAACTCTGAAAATCCGGAATTGGTGGTAAAGGTGGCTCTTTCGGCTACCAGTACAGAGGGAGCATTGAAGAATTTACAGGCCGAAGCCATGGGAAAGGATTTTGATGTCCTTGTCGGTGAAGCATCGGATAGTTGGAACCGTCAACTTGCTTCCCTTGAGGTAGAAGGTACAGAGGATCAAAAGGCCATGTTCTATACTTCTTACTATCATACGCTCATCAATCCGTCGGTATATATGGACGTAGACGGTAAGTATCGGGGATTGGATCAGAACACTCATCAAGCAGACGGATTTACTAACTATACCGTCTTCTCCTTGTGGGATACCTATCGTGCTGAACATCCTTTCTTGATGCTCATGAAGCCTGAACAGGCCCATGACATGGCTATGTCGATGATTCGTCACCAACAGCAAAGTGTACACGGCTTGCTGCCTATCTGGAGCCATATGGCCAACGATAACTGGTGTATGAGCGGTTATCATGCGACTTCTGTCTTGGCAGATGCCATTGCCAAGGGGGCTGATATTGATAAGGATGAGGCTTTGAAAGCCATGGTTACTACCTCGAAGGTGGCTTATTTGGACGGTATAGGTGAATATATGGAACGTGGTTATGTGCCTTTTGATGTCAGTTCTACGGCTGCTTCCATTACCTTGGAATATTGTTACGATGACTGGACGATCTATCAGACGGCTTTACAGGCTGGAAACGATGCCATTGCTCAAGAATACAAGGAACGTGCCTTGAATTATCAGCGCATCTACGATCCTGAGATCGGTTTTGCCCGTCCTCGTTATAAGGATGGAAGTTTCAAGAAGGAATTCGATGTGTTGCAGACTCATGGCGAAGGTTTCATCGAGGGAAATTCGTGGAACTTTTCTTTCCATGTGCCGCACGATGTAGTAGGCGTCATGCAACAAATGGGTGGAGAGAAAGAGTTTCTCCGTAAATTGGATGAACTCTTTGTCATGCACTTACCCGAAATGTATTACGAAGCAAACGAGGATATTACTTCGGATTGTTTGATTGGCGGCTATGTACACGGCAACGAACCGAGTCATCATATTCCTTACCTCTATGCATGGACTTCGCAACCATGGAAGACTCAGTACTGGGTACGTGAGGTGATGAACCGCATGTACAAGAATCACATTCGTGGGTTAAGTGGTAATGACGATTGTGGTCAGATGTCGGCTTGGTATTTGTTTACTGCCATGGGTTTTTATCCAGTTTGTCCGGGAACCGACCAATATGTATTGGGTGCTCCCTACTTACCTTATCTCAAGATGTCTTTGCCGAATGGAAAGACGTTTGAAATCAAGGCACCGGGTGTGAGCGACAAGAAGCGTTATGTGAAGTCTGTCCGCTTGAATGGAAAGCCTTATACCAAGATGTATATCACGCACAAGGATATTACCGAAGGTGGCGTAATGGAATTTGTGATGAGTGCCTCACCCAACAAGAGTCGTGGGCAGGCCAAGGCGGACAAGCCTTATTCGTTGACGGAGGGTAAATGAAAACGTCACCGCGTTTTTTTAAAACATGACCGCGTTTTGAAAGAAAGACGGCGGCGTTTTTAAAAAACGCGGTCATGTTGAATACTTCGAGTTATTCTGCTTTGCCTGATTGGAATTGGTAAACCAAGCAAAGAAATAGCTGATTTATTATTTATCAGTAAAAATACAGTCAGCCGACATCGACAGAATATATTAAGTAAGTTGCAGGTGAGAAATTCTATTGAAGCGTATCGTATAGCCAAAGAATTGGGATTGCTTTGAAGGTTAAATAACAAACAAAAAGAGGTGCAGAATGTCTTTCCGCACCTCTTTTCTTATATAAGTTTGTTTTCTTACTTCGCAATAACAAGGTAGTAGTTCTTCTTACCGCGTTGAACAAGCAAGTACTTTTCATCCAACAAATCTGCAGTAGTGATAACTTGGTCGAATGCAGCGAGTTTTTCCTTGTTGAGAGAAACACCACCACCCTGAACAAGCTTACGCATTTCGCCCTTTGAAGCGAAGATAGCAGCATTGTCCACGAACAAGTCTACCGCCTTTACACCTTCTGCCAAAGCTTCCTTAGACACTTCGAACTGAGGTACGCCTTCGAATACAGCGAGCAAAGTCTGCTCGTCGAGCTTCTTCAACGCATCTGATGTAGCATTACCGAAGAGGATGCCTGATGCTTCTACTGCTGCGTTGTAGTCTTCTTCCGAGTGAACCATGATAGTCACTTCCTTAGCCAAACGCTTCTGCAATACGCGGAGGTGCGGAGCTTCTGTGTGTTCTGCAATCAAGCCTTCGATTTCTTCCTTTGTAAGAGAAGTAAAGATCTTGATGTACTTAGCAGCGTCGTCGTCGCTCACGTTCAACCAGAACTGGTAGAACTTGTAAGGAGAAGTGTAGCGAGGATCCAACCAGATGTTGCCTGATTCAGTCTTACCGAACTTGCCACCGTCTGCCTTAGTAATCAACGGACAAGTCAAAGCGAAGGCTTCGCCACCCTTGGTACGACGGATCAATTCTGTACCGGTAGTGATGTTACCCCATTGGTCAGAACCACCCAACTGCAACTTACAGTTCTTGTTTTCCCACAAATAGAGGAAGTCATAGCCTTGCAACAATTGGTAAGTAAATTCAGTAAATGACAAACCGTCGCGAGCTTCACCATTCAAACGCTTTTGTACGCTGTCCTTTGCCATCATATAGTTTACGGTAATGTGCTTACCGATTTCACGAGCAAAATCCAAGAAGGTATAGTCCTTCATCCAGTCGTAGTTGTTTACCAACTCAGCCTTGTTTGCAGCATCGCTATCGAAGTCGAGGAACTTCGCCAATTGCTTTTGGATACAAGAAACATTGTGACGCAAAGTTTCTTCGTTCAACAAGTTACGTTCAGCCGACTTGCCTGAAGGGTCGCCAATCATACCGGTTGCACCACCTACCAAAGCCAAAGGCTTGTGGCCGCAACGTTGGAAGTGACGGAGCATCATTACACCACAAAGGTGGCCGATGTGCAAAGAATCGGCAGTAGGGTCGATACCCAAGTAAGCGGTAACTTGTTCCTTAGCCAATAATTCTTCTGTGCCTGGCATAATGGTGTGCACCATGCCACGCCATGTCAATTCTTCTACAAAATTCATCTGTATATATGTTTAATGTTTTGATTTTTACTTTAATGGCTGCAAAAATACGATACTTTCGTCTAACAAGCAACTCTTAATGCTTAAAAAAGACTTCGCGCACGTTCTTATTAATGGCTTCTGCCAGTTCTTGCAATGATATTCCTTTAACTTCGGCTATACGTTGATAGATGCTGCCGATGCTTTCTTCTGATTCATCCGTTTCGATAAAGAGCCGGTCGAGAGGAATGGCTTTCAAGGTTTCTGTTTGAAATCTACTGCCTATAGAAAGATAAAATCCGTGTCGGATGCAGTCTAAAGCCAAAGAAAGTTTGCCTCTGAATCCATGAATAATCCAGGGTTGTCGGGGAGAGATTTCTTTCTTTAACAGAATCAGTTCGTTGAAAGCCTTCACGCAGTGGATAATCAGTGGTAGAGAACTATCCTCTGCAAGTGCCGCTTCTTGCTTGAATATGGCGGTTTGAAGTTCCAGGGAAGGACCTTTGAGTTTGTCTAGCCCGCACTCTCCTATTGCTATTGTTCGCTTGTCTTTTACGGATTGGCACAAGGCTTCCCATTGATGCTCAGAGTGCTCAAGCGTTAGATTCCACGGATGGATACCTACAGAAGCATATACTACATGGATGTCTGTAGAGAGTTGCTCCGGTGAGAGTGATAGAATCTCTGTTTCCGGTTGGATGGAAGTGTGCGTATGTATGTTAAAGAAGTTTTCCATGATTTTATGGAACAGGATCATAACCGGAACCACCCCATGGGTGACATCGTAAAATGCGTCGAATAGCTAGATAAAGTCCTTTGAATGGACCATGCTTGCGAAGGGCTTCGATGGCGTATTGCGAACAGGTGGGCGTAAAACGACACGAAGGAGGAGTAAGTGGCGAAATGTATCCGCGATAGAAACGGATAGGGAGGATGAGCAAATCGGCCAAAAACTTTCTCATTATATATTTTCCGCTATGTGAACTAATAATTTCTTTACTTTGTATTCCACTTCTTCGGTGGAGTGTATCTTGTTGTCGAGCCAAATAAAAGCCAAGATCATTTTCGTTGGTGTTTCTTTTGCTTTCAGAGCATCAAGCAAGATGTGTTTGTGGTGTCGATACGCTTCTCTTACCTGTCGTTTTACCTGATTGCGTTTAACGGCATGTTTGAAGCGTTTTTTAGGGACACTGATGAGGATAGAGGCATCGGCTGTGTTTTCTTCCGGTGCTAAAGGCATATACACTACACGGAGTGGAAACGTAGGAAAAGACTTGTTTCCTCCGGCAAACAGACGTTCGATGAGTTTCTTGCTGCACAACCGTTCGTCCTTATTGAGTGTATATCTTCTTTCTTCCATGATGATACGATATAAAAAAGAGGTTTTACAAGTACAAAGTTACAACTTTATGCTTATAAAACCTCCGAAGTATATGAACAATTTAATTATTCTTTGTTGTTCTCTGCGATAAATTTGTCCAATGCTGCCGTCATGGAAGGTGCTTCTACAGTTGGCGCTTCCAAATCAAGACGTAAACCTGCATCCTTTACAGCTTTAGCGGTAGCAGGACCGAAACAACCGATTGCAATGTCTTTTTGGTCAAATTCCGGGAAGTTCTTCAACAATGATTGAATACCTGCCGGGCTGAAGAATAACAACATGTCGTAATCGAACTTTTCTTCCGGAGTAAAGTCGTTACTAACGGTACGGTACATGACTGCTTCTGTGTGCTGAATCTTCTTAGCATCCAAAGCATTCTTGATTTCATCTGTATGTACGTCTGACATTGGTACGAAATATTTTTCCGTATTATGCTTGACGATAGAAGGAATCAAATCATTGAACTTTCCTGTTGCTCCGAAGAAAACTTTACGCTTGCGATATTGTACATATTTTTGAATATACAATGCGATTTGTTCGGAAGTACAGAAATACTTCATTGTTTCAGGTATCGTTACACGAAGTTCTGCACATAACGTAAAGAAATGGTCGATGGCATGACGGGATGTGAAAACGATTGCCGTATGATCAAGAATTGACACTTTTTGTTGTCTGAATTCTTTGGCTGACAGACTTTCCACCTTAATAAAAGGCCGAAAATCAATTTCTACACCGTATTTCTCAGCAATATCGTAATAAGGAGACTTATCTGATGTCGGTTTTGGCTGAGAGACGAGAACTTTCTTTATTTTCAAGGCTCTAAATATTTAATATCAAATTGTTACTCACCAGTTCGATGCCTTTCCATATAATTAGGTCCGGCAAAATTTCAAGGGCACAAAAGTACAGAATTAAATGGAAAGCGCCATGAATCTTTTCAAAAAAGTTGCTAAAGCTTTTCCAAAACAAGGCAATTTTAGCAATTATTACCACAAATCCAATCAAATATAGATTGGTTGGTGACGAAATATCTAGGTATACCACTAACAGAACTAGGGGTAGTAATAAAATACCCAACCAAATGAATAAATTGAAAAATGACGTTGTCCAAGCGGAATTCTTGACTTTTTGAAAGAAGGTCCAGTTGACAATTCCATATAATGTCCATTTAATGAGCATATAGATAGGTATAATTCCGATGAGTCCACCCAAAAGGTGCATGTGTGGAATTTTTTCGAATAAGATAGGGACCTTTTCTGTGAAATAGCTGTATAGACAGAATCCTGTGATAATACATGCGTGGAATACGAGTAGGATAAAATATCTGATATCGATGACATTTGTTTCGTCAAACATGCTAGATCGTTCCCGATTAATGAATAGGAATTTCGCTTGTTGAAGTAAATATTTTTTTTCTTTAGAGAAAGCTAAAGAGACTATGAGTATACACAAAAACATAAGAGTCGTTACTCTCCCGTCACTTTGAATCAAGTATGGTAATGGTTCTCCTGCCATTCCTTCCAAGCATGTATTCATATTGCTGCAAATTTACGGATGTCTTTGTTCCAGATAGGAGAAGTATATAACAATTCGATAGCTTGTTGTGCACTCGTAGCTACCTGCCAAATGTTTTGGTGTTCAGGACGCATGAAGTTTCCATCGATAGCACGTTGAAGCATTTCCAGCAAAGGATTGTAGAAACCATCGATATTTAGAATGACAATGGGATTTAGATAGATTCCCAATTGTTTCCAGGTAATGATTTCCAGCAATTCTTCCATCGTTCCGCAACCGCCCGGTAGAGCAATGACTCCATCTGACAATTCAGCCATGGTCTGTTTCCGTTCGTGCATCGTTTCTGTTTCAATCAATTGGGTTAAACCTTTATGATGCCAGTTCTCTTCTACCATGAAATGGGGAATGACACCGGTTACTGTTCCACCTGCTTCCAAACAAGCATTTGAGGTGGCAGCCATCAGACCGATGCTTCCGGCACCATTGATGAGGTTGATACTGCGTAAAGCAAGCAATCGCCCCAGTTCTTCCGCGGCGGCGAAATAAACTGGAGCAATTTTTGTGCTGGATGCGCTATAAACGCAAACATTCTTTATCTGATTCATTATAAGCCGAATGCTTCTTTTACTTTGTCCACGTAGTCGAGCTTTTCCCAAGTGAAGAGTTCTACTTCTACTGTCTTGGTTTCGCGGTACATGGATTCGTAAGTCTTGATTACTGTCTTCGGTTCGCGTCCCATGTGGCCATAAGATGCTGTTTCTTCGTAAATCGGGTTACGGAGTTTCAAGCGTTCTTCGATAGCCTTCGGACGGAGGTCGAACAATTCGTCGATCTTCTTTGCGATTTCACCGTCGGTCATGTTCACATTGCTGCGGCCGTATGTGTTTACGTAGATGCTCACTGGGCGAGCAACACCGATAGCGTAAGATACCTGAACGAGGATTTCATCGGCTACACCAGCTGCTACCAAGTTCTTGGCAATGTGACGAGCGGCATAAGCTGCAGAACGGTCTACCTTACTTGGGTCCTTACCTGAGAAAGCACCACCACCGTGTGCACCCTTGCCACCGTAAGTGTCTACGATAATCTTACGGCCAGTCAAACCGGTATCACCATGAGGGCCACCGATTACAAACTTGCCAGTAGGGTTTACGTGGTAAGTAATTTGGTCATTGAACAACTTCAATACTTCTGGATTGTGGATGCTAGCAATTACGCGAGGCATCAACACTTCGATAACGTCTTTACGGATGATAGCCAACATTTCTTCATCGGCCTTCAATTGAGCTTCCTTGCTCTTGTCTGCAGGAAGGATGAATTCGTCGTGTTGAGTAGAAACGACGATAGTGTCGATACGAACCGGTTTACCATTGTCATCATATTCAATAGTTACCTGGCTCTTTGAGTCCGGACGAAGGTAGGTCATTTCTTTGCCTTCGCGACGGATATCTGCTAAAATCATCAATAACTTGTGTGACAAGTCGAGTGATAATGGCATATAATTTTCGGTTTCGTTGGTAGCGTAACCAAACATCATACCTTGGTCGCCTGCACCCTGATTCATCGGGTCTTCGCGTTCCACGCCACGGTTGATATCGGCACTTTGTTCGTGGATAGCACTCAATACACCACACGAATTGCCTTCGAACATGTATTCACTTTTGGTATAACCGATACGGTTGATTACTTCACGAGCGATGCGTTGCAAGTCAACGTATGCTTCTGTCTTGATTTCTCCGGCCATAACCACTTGTCCGGTGGTTACAAGCGTTTCGCAAGCTACTTTCGAACTGGGGTCAAAAGCCAACAGTTTGTCAAGCACAGCGTCCGATATTTGGTCGGCTACTTTGTCGGGGTGTCCTTCAGACACCGATTCGGATGTGAATAAGTATCCCATACTAAAATTGAAAATTAAGAATTAAAAATTAAAATTTTAATGGGGATGCAATCAGAGTAGGTAGACGTAGAAAGTCAATGTTTTTTAGCATTTTTTTCCGTGGTTGCAAGCTACTCAAATCTCTCCACTGTTTTATGGCTGCAAAGATACAACTATTTCTCAACAATTCCGTGTTTTCTTGTGTTCTTTAACATACATTATTTGAATCTTTTTGTAACTTTGTCGGCATGAGCACAGAGAAGAAAACAAATACTAGTCATCCCTATCTAGCGGTTATTGCTGTTTTGGCAGCGATTATGATGGGAGTATTGGACGGCACAGTCATGAATGTCGCCCTGCCGACTTTGTCTGAAGAATTTCATGTGACACCTTCCAATATCATTTGGGTAGTCAATGCCTATCAATTGATAGTAACCATGATGTTATTGGGGTTTGCGGCCATTGGTGATGTATTTGGTTATAAACGGGTGTTCTTGTGTGGGGTAAGTATTTTCGTTACGGCATCGGCTTTGTGTGCTCTTAGTACCTCGTTCGAGATGATGGTGGCAGCGCGAGTCCTGCAAGGGATTGGAGGTGCTTGTACCATGAGTATCAATACTGCTCTTCTTCGTATCATATTCCCTCCTAACCGCTTGGGTCGGGTAATGGCTGCCAATGCGGTTATCGTGGCGGTTACGGCTGCTTCGGGACCGGCTTTAGGGGGGGCTATCCTTGCTGTAGGCCATTGGTCTTGGATATTTCTGATGAACATTCCATTGGGATTGGCTGCTCTTTTTATCGGCTGGAAACTATTGCCGCATAATCCTCCTTCCAAAACGGTTCGTAAACTTGATGGACAGAGTGTGGTGCTGAATGCTGTGTTCTTTGGGTTGCTTATCTATACGATTGAACAAATTGCGCATGATGGTTTTTCTACGTTGTTGATACTTCAAGCTGTGGTTGCGATTATTGTGGGAGTGGTTTATGTCCGGAGGCAATTGCAGTTACCGATGCCTATTCTTCCGGTAGACTTGTTCCGGATTCCGATATTTTCTCTCTCTATTGGATGTAGTATCTGTTGTTTTACGGCACAAATGCTTGCACTTGTTTCCTTGCCGTTCTTCATGCAGCATTCTTTGGGGTTGAGTGTGGCTCAGACAGGTTTGTTATTAACTCCTTGGCCTTTAGCCACTACCTTGACAGCTCCTTTGGCCGGACGCCTTATTGAACGGGTTCATCCGGGTATTCTTGGAGGATTAGGGATGACTATATTCGCGGTTGGTTTGTGTTTATTGGCAACTTTAGGCCAGATTTCCAGTCCTATGGAGTTGGGATGGCGTATGGCGATATGTGGCATCGGTATCGGTTTGTTTCAAACACCTAATAATGTGACAATCACCACTTCTGCACCTATTCAGCGTAGTGGAGGAGCTAGTGGAATGTTGGGAACTGCCCGTGTGTTGGGGCAAACACTAGGAACAGCGATGGTCGCTGTTTTGTTTCATGCGACAAGGATTCAAGGTGGCGGAGAGGTACTTTGCCTTTGGGTGGCTTTAGGATTGGCTGCAACGGCTGGGGTAATGAGTGTTTGCCGTATAAAAGAGATTTCACCGATAGGCAATAATAAATAACGCCGCCGCGTTTTAAAGAAATAACGGCGGTGTTATATGAGGAGCAATTTCATGGAGGGGAATCATGACGAAGTCCCGTTCCCACATCAATGGGTGAGGGATGGTCAATTCCTGTGTATGGATGCTCAAATCATCGTATAATAAAATGTCAATGTCTATCACTCTGTCAGAATAAACACCACCTATACTTTTTTTAATTCGTCCTAATTCACGTTCTATTTCTTGAGTAATGTGCAAGACTTCTTGCGGAGAAAAATCCGTATGGACGCAGCATACAACATTAAGAAAAGCGTTTTCTGACTTGAAGCCCCATGGTTCAGAGGCGTGAAAAGCGGATAAGGAAGTGATCTCCCCTACCCGCTTTCTTATTTCTTCAAGGGCAGCCTTTAGATTGGCTTCCTTGTTACCAAGATTGGTTCCTAATCCTAAATAGACTTGGTGCATGATTACTTATCAATAATCAACATGGCATCGCCGTATGTTCCGAAACGGTAGTCTTCTTGCAATGCTACATCGTATGCTTTCATAATCAAATCGTATCCACCATAGGCTGCAACCAGCATCAACAAAGTAGATTCCGGCATGTGGAAGTTTGTTACCAAACTGGTAGCTACCGAGAAGTCGTATGGAGGGAAGATGAATTTGTTGGTCCAACCTTCGTATTCCTTTAAATGACCGTCTGTACCTACGGCGGTTTCGATGGTACGCATTACGGTAGTACCTACGGCGCAGATGCGGTGGCCTTCGTCTACGGCATTGTTCACGATACGGCAAGCATCGGCTTCCACGAACATTTGTTCGCTATCCATTTTGTGCTTGGTAAGATCTTCTACATCGATTTCGCGGAAGTTACCCAATCCGGCATGCATGGTGATATATGCAAAGTCGATACCCTTGATTTCCATACGCTTCATCAATTCACGGCTGAAATGGAGACCCGCTGTTGGTGCTGTAACAGCTCCTTCGTGCTTAGCAAAGATGGTTTGGAAACGTTCTGCATCATCTTCATCTACTTCGCGTTGGCTCTTGATCATGTCTGGCAGTGGTGCTTCGCCTAATGCATAGAGAGCAGCCTTGAACTCATCGTGAGGACCGTCGTAGAGGAAACGGAGCGTACGGCCACGAGAAGTGGTGTTGTCGATAACTTCGGCTACCATAGAATCGTCTTCACCGAAATAAAGTTTGTTGCCGATACGGATTTTACGGGCAGGGTCTACCAATACATCCCATAAACGGAGTTCTTCGTTCAATTCACGCAAAAGAAATACTTCGATGCGGGCACCTGTCTTTTCCTTGTTGCCATACAAGCGAGCAGGAAAAACCTTGGTGTCATTGAAGATGAATACATCCTTATCGTCAAAGTATTCGAGGATGTCCTTGAACATACGGTGTTCGATTTCACCGGTTTTCTTGTGTACCACCATGAGGCGTGATTCGTCTCTGAACTTGGCCGGATGCAAAGCAATCTTTTCTTCCGGGAGTTTGAACTTAAATTGTGATAGTTTCATAGGGTCTTTCCTTATTCGTTTATAGTTTCTATTTCTTGTTTTTCCAACCATTCGGCAAAGCCTTCAGCCCGCATGCAGTCTTCCAGTTTCACCTCTCCTACCCGTGTGCGGATAAGACCAATGAGGTGTGCACCGCTATTCAATGCTTCCCCAATATCGCGTGCCAATGCGCGGATATAAGTACCTTTTGAACAAACTACTCGAATCTTAATGACAGGCAGTTCGCATTCCAGCAATTCAATTTCATCGATGACAAGTGTCTTGGGCTTCAAGTTTACCTCCTCTCCTTTCCGGGCGAGGTCGTAAGCACGTTTGCCGTCCACCATACAAGCCGAGAATGCAGGTGGTATCTGCTCGATGCTTCCGATGAACTTTTTCAGTGTTTCCTCTACCAATTCACGGGTGATGTGTTCGGTAGGATACGTAGCATCAATTTCTTTTTCCAAGTCGTACGACGGTGTGGTAGCCCCTAGCATCAAGGTCGCTACATATTCCTTGGTGTGGTATTGGAACTCCTCGATACGCTTGGTTGCTTTTCCTGTACAGATAATCATAACTCCAGTAGCGAGTGGATCGAGTGTGCCGGCATGTCCCACTTTCAACTTCTTTACTCCTATGCGGCGGCAAAGATGATATCTGATTTTATTGACTAGCGCAAACGAGGTCCATGTAAGCGGCTTGTCAAAATATAAAACTTCTCCTTCCTTGAAATTCATTTCTATTACATAATTTGTAAGTCAAATCCCATAAGCAGCATTATAAGAATAATACCCCCTACGATGATTCGATACCAACCGAATGCCTTGAATCCGTACTTCTGTACATAACTGATAAAGAACTTGATAGCAAGCATCGCTACAATGAAAGCCACTACATTACCAATAACGAGTGTGGTCATGTTGTCCATAATCAGTTCAGTTCCACCTTCCTTGAATATCTTATACATTTTGTATATAGTTGCTCCGAACATGGTAGGAACAGCGAGGAAGAATGAAAATTCTGCAGCTGCTTTACGAGTCAATCCTTGCGACATACCCCCTACAATGGTAGCCATGGAGCGTGATACACCAGGTATCATGGAAATACATTGGTACAAACCTATCATGAAGGCACGCTTTTCGGTAAATGGGGTATTTTCGCTTCCCTTATTGAATATTTTGTCGCAGAAGAGCATGAAGATACCTCCGATAATCAACATAACGGCTACTACAGTCACGCTTTCCAACATGGCATCGATAGCATCGCTGAAGAGCAATCCCAAAACAGCTGCTGGGATAAATGCTACGAACAATTTCCAGTAAAAATCGAATTTATGCAAGAATCGTTGCAATCCATTGGCACCTTCTGGAGCTGGAGTGTGGTTCAATTGGAAGAATCGTTTCCAATAGAGCACAACGACTGAAAGAATGGCACCGAATTGGATGATAAAGGTAAATGCCTTCACAAATTCTGTACTTTCTACCCCGAGGAGGTTTTGTGCGATGATCATGTGTCCAGTTGATGACACCGGGAGGAATTCGGTTAATCCTTCGACTATCGCAATGATAATGGTTTCAAATATACTCATGTCTTATTGTTTTTTCGGCTTTTTAAGTATACCATAAATCATAAATACGAATCCGAACAAGCATATCGCTGGTGCTACCTTGATGCGTCGCACACTGAAAATATCCGGTTCGAAATATCCTTCTGTTGAACCAGGTCCTGTCATCAACAGGAAGCCCAAGATGATAATTGCCATACCGACAGCCAACAAGATGAAGTTGGTTTTGTCAAAAGCAAACTTTTGTTTATTCATTTTCTCTGAAATTAAATGTAATAAAGCGCACTTGCTTTCATGCGCAAGTATTTATTGATTGATATATATGCACACAAGAATGTAATAGCCAACCCAAAAACAAGGACAGATGCCATGACAATCAGTAATGTATTCGGTGTAATGATTTCAATGAGTTGAGGCTCATACTTTACTAGCATGTAAGCCATACCAAGGAGCACGGCATCTGCCATAATTCCGGCCAAAACACCTATCCATACATTACGCACGAGGAATGGTCGGCGGATAAAACTCCAACTAGCTCCTACTAGCTTCATGGTGTGAATCAAGAACCGTTTGGAATAGATGGCCAATCGTATCGTGTTGTTTATCAAAGCAAAGGATATGAGGGTCAATAGAGCCGCTAAACCTAAAAGAAAGAGGCTGACCTTCTGAATGTTACGGTTGACAGAGTCTATCAAGTTTTGTGGATAGCTTACTTCCATGACTTTCTTGTTGGTTAGTATTTCTTTTTCTATCCATGCAATACTGTCTGAGTTGGCGTATTGGGCATTGAGCTTGATTTCAATGGATGCAGTAAAAGGATTGTATCCTAAGAATTCGGCCGGATCGGTACCCATGGCTTCTGTCTGTTCCTTCAGCGCTTGCTCTTTGGAAATATAAACCGATTCCTTGACATACGATTTTTCATTCAATGTCTTTTGGAATTTCAATGCTTCCGGTTCTTTCATGTCATCGCTAACCAATACCGAGATTCCGATATTCTCACGTACATACGTAGAAAGATTGTTGGCGGAGAGCACAAAGAATACCACCATACCTAGCAGCAGAAGTACCAAGGTAGTGCTGATGCTTGATGTGATGAATTGCATATTGAAAAATGAATTCGGTCTCTTTGTCATAATCATTTCTTTCTGAATACATAAATCATGGAGCTGCTACGCTCCTTCTTTCCCAAAGTGCTGAACCAAGCGCAAGTACCTGTCCATAAACCTTTTATGAACGAAAGGCTACTTCCCTTGTATTTTTCAGTGAGCATTGATACGTAAAATGCATCGAACGGCATCGGATGTTCTGCTTCCAAGATAAATCCATGTTTTGCTCCGAATTTTTGCATCACGGACGGAGAGAAATGCCACAAATGACGAGGAACATCGTATGCGGCCCACCATTCCTTATATTTTTTTGCATCGTATGAGTTCGGATTAGGAACGGCGACTATCAGCACTCCCCTCTCCTTCAAGATCCGGTGTAGCGTGTTCCACATTTCATTCAAATGTTCCAAGTGTTCCATTACATGCCACAAAGTCACTACATCGAATGTGGCAGCTTCATAATGTGGTAAAGCCGTTTCTGCATCGACATCTAGTCCGAAATGCTCCTTGGCAAAAGTTCTTGCTTGAAGGCTTTTCTCAACGGCTTTCACTGTCCAGCCTTTACGTTCCATGGTGTTGGCAAAATAGCCGGTACCGGTGCCATAATCCAAGATTGTACCTTTTGGCATTTTAGAGGCTTGTTTCACCAATCTTGCTTTTTGTGAAAGCATGTATTGGCGCACCCAGTGGTACACTCGGTTCATCAATCCTTTTTGTGTATCGGAATGTGAAATGTAATCCGGAGTTTCATAATACTTCCCGATTTCTGCTTCGACAGGTGCATTTTGTGTCATCAAGAAGTCACAATGTGCACAGCGAATTACTTCGAACGTTTCGCCCGAAGCATAAAAATCTGTACAAGTCAAAGCATGTTCCAATTGTTGTCCGCTGCACAACGGGCATGTATCTATCTTGAGTCTATCCACTTTTAACCCTAATTTGTTGCAAAATAACAAATAAATTGCTTATCTATGGCATTCCTTTAAGGCTTTTTAAGAGTATAAATACATGATAGGGGCTGTTTTTTCTTTACATTTGCACCAAAATTCTAAAATTAATATAAAATGGCAGATAAGAAATTGGTTCGCTCAGCGAACAAGAAGATTGCAGGCGTATGCGGTGGCTTGGCTGAATTCCTTGGTTTGGATGCTAGCATCGTACGTATCGTTTGGTTGCTTTGTGTATTGTTGGGTGGTTTTGGCTTGTTGGCTTACCTCATCATGTGGATTGTAATGCCTGCACAGAAGTAATTTTAAAGAAAGGTAAATAAAAAGGGCTTGTTGCGTTTGCTTCAAGCCCTTTTTTATGATTTATAATTCTCTGATCCGAAATTTATCATAAGTATTCTTCTTTCAAATAACTTTCTACCGCTTCTTTCAAGTCAACAAGATCGTTGTTTATTGTTTCCCAAAGGATTTGAGGTTCAATCTGATAATAGCCATGTACTATAACATGACGCATATTGATGATAGCACGCCAAGGAACTTCTGGATGAGATTCAATAAATTCCTTTGTCAATTTGTAGGCAGCCTCACCAATAATGGCTACATTATAGAATATGCCAAACTTTAAAAGTTTGTTTTGAACAAAGTCTTCATACGAAACCCCTTCCTTGAATTCCATTATATTATCAATGGCTTCAAGCATGTGAAGCAAGCGACTTCTATCTTTAATTGGCTCTCTCATAAATCAGAATTTTATCTCGTTCTGCACTTTCCACGGCAAATGGTTTTAAGGCACCATTTTGTACCAAATCCACTTCTCGTCCTAGAAGCTCTTTCAAATCACCGTACATACCGGCATACTTAAATAAACCGATACGGGCATCCTTGTCAAAGTCCACTAAGATGTCCACATCGCTCTTGTCGGTTTCTTCTCCACGAGAGAAAGAACCAAACAACCACGCTCTAGTTACTGGCTGTGTTACAAAATATTCCTTTATTTTAGGAATAATGATTTCTCTAGTTAATGTATTCATATTATTCGTTTTTTAAGTAAAACGACAGTCCAATACCATTGTTTGGCAAATATAAGAATAATATTCGGATTTACAACAATATAATCTAGATTTCAGTTTTTATCTGAGTGATATTGAGTGACCTTCACTTTATCACTTGCGGCATAGTACTTGATAAACAAATCGTTGGAGTGCCGTTCTAAAATCATAACTCGTGCAGACACTTCCGAGGATATGTCTGCACAAGTTATTTAAACCTTATATCGAACTCACGTTAAATATGTCCGTTGCTATTTGCAACGTGTCAAAGATAGGAATTATTTGGCAAAAAACGTTCTTTGTGAGCTGTTTATTATGCAAAACTATTCATTTTTATGGCTTGTGCCAAGAAATGTAGGTAGTAACATTCATCAATAGAACTGCAAGAAAAGTATGAAAGTTGAAGACAAATAAGTTAATCCACGCCGTTGATTGACAAAACTACAGTGCTGATTGGCGAAACAACACCGTGGTTTCGCCAATCAGCACTGATGATTAAATAATGAATGAAGTAATTTTAACGTTTATGTCTGTTATTTATCCAATACCGAGCAACTCCACTTCAAAAATAAGCGTTGAAAAACCTGGGATAGGGCCACTGGCTTTCGTGCCATATCCCATTTCATGAGGGATATAAATCACCCATTTATCGCCTGCATGCATTTGTTGGAGGGCGATTTGCCAACCATCAATCACATCGCAAAGGCGGAAGGCTTCTGGACAATTGCGTTTGTAAGAGTTGTCGAATTCCTTGCCGTCTATCAAAGTGCCTCGATAGTGGACGCTTACGATGCTACGGACGGTAGGAGAGACCTTACCTTCTCCTGTCTGCAATACTTTATAATAGATACCACAAGGAAGGCTCATGATGCCTTCCTCTGTGGATAAATCTTTCAAGAACTGGATGTTCTTTTGTCTGTATATTTCTTTCTTACTCATTTATTCAAAGACTTCTTCACCAATCAAAGTGGCTGAACTTGATGCAGTTACCTTTACATTTACAAAATCGCCAATGCGATGATTGCCACGATTGAATACCACGACCTTGTTTTGTTGGGTACGGCCAAAGAGTTGTTCTTTCGAACGCTTGGAAACACCTTCTACCATGACTTCGAATACCTTACCTACATCCTTGGCATTGCTTTCAGCCGATAGTTGGTTTTGGAGTTCGATAATTTCATTCAAACGGCGGATCTTGATTTCTTCAGAGATGTCGTCTGGTAAATGCTTTGATGCGTAGGTACCTGGGCGTTCTGAATACTTGAACATGAAAGCCGAATCATAACCACATTCACGCATCAACGAAAGCGATTCTTGGTGGTCTTCCTCGGTTTCTGAGTGATAACCCGAGAAGATATCTGTACTCAAACCACAATCAGGAATGATGCGACGGATAGCTGCGACACGTTCGAGATACCATTCACGAGTGTATTTACGATTCATCAACTTCAGGATGCGAGAGCTTCCGCTTTGTACAGGCAAGTGGATATGCTTGCATACGTTGGGTACGTCGGCAATCACTTGGAGAGTTTCATCGCTCATATCCTTCGGATGCGAAGTCGTGAAGCGGACACGCATATTAGGTACGGCTTCGGCTACGATGCGGAGAAGGGTAGGGAAGTTAATGATTTCGCCATCCTTTTCAAAACGATATGAGTTTACATTTTGACCGAGAAGTGTTACTTCCTTGTAACCCTTTGAAGAAAGATCAAGCACTTCATTCAGAATGCTTTCTACGTCACGACTACGTTCACGTCCGCGAGTGTAAGGAACAATGCAGTAATGGCAGAAATTGTTACAACCACGCATGATGCTCACAAAGCCCGAAATGTGGTTTCCACAAATACGAGAAGGAATTACATCACGATAAGTTTCTGTAGTAGAGAGTTCTACGTTGATAGCCTTTTCGCCAGCTTCTACCGATGCAATCAATTCAGGAAGAGAAAGATAAGCATCTGGACCTACCACCAAATCCACGTGGTGATTGTCAATCAAGTCTTGTTTGGCACGTTCGGCCATACATCCGAGTACACCTACGATGAGTTGGTTCTTCTTGCTTCGCTTGTTGTTCATAGCGTGGAAGAATTCCAATCGGTTGATGATTTTCTGTTCGGCATTGTCACGGATAGAGCAAGTGTTCATGAATACGGCATCGGCTTCGTCGAGCGAATCACAAACGCTATATCCGGCCATTTGCATGATAGAGGCCACTACTTCACTATCGGCTACGTTCATTTGGCAGCCATACGTTTCGATAAAGAGTTTCTTGTTGTCGGTCGCTGATTTAAAGTCAGCTCCCATGGTTTCTTTTGTCATAGATACATATTATTAATAACGGGTGCAAAATTAATAAATCTCGACCTTTTATAGAAAACGTGCTGATGTTTTTTGATAAATGTCGGCACGTTTTGTTATCTTTGTCGGCTTGAATTTAGAAACATTAAAGAAAAGAAAGGAAACTACCGTGGCAAAAGATGTCGTAATGACCCCCATGATGAAACAATACTTCGAGTTGAAGGAGAAACATCCGGATGCAGTGATGCTTTTCCGATGTGGTGACTTTTATGAAACCTATTCGGAAGATGCCATAACGGCTGCTAATATCTTGGGTATTACGCTTACCAAGCGTGCCAATGGACAAGCCAAGCACGTGGAAATGGCAGGTTTCCCTTTCCATGCACTCGATACTTACTTGCCGAAACTGATTCGTGCCGGTAAGCGTGTGGCCATTTGCGACCAGTTGGAAGATCCTAAGCTTACTAAAAAGTTGGTAAAACGTGGCATTACGGAATTGGTGACACCAGGTGTGGCTATCAATGATAATGTGCTGTCTTACAAGGAAAACAACTTCTTGGCAGCTGTACACTTCGGTAAGGCAGCGTGTGGTGTGGCTTTCCTCGATATTTCGACAGGGGAGTTCCTTACTGCCGAAGGTCCTTTTGATTATATTGACAAGCTTTTGAACAATTTTGCTCCGAAGGAAGTGCTCTTTGAACGTGGAAAACGTGGAATGTTTGAAGGGAATTTTGGTAGCAAATTCTTTACATTCGAGTTGGAAGACTGGGTGTTCAATGAAACCTCTTCCCGCGAGAAGCTTTTGAAGCATTTCGAAACAAAGAACTTAAAAGGTTTTGGAGTAGAACATCTCAAGAATGGTATCGTAGCATCGGGCGCTATCCTTCAATATTTGGAGATGACGCTGCACTATCAGATTGGACATATCACTTCGCTTTCACGTATTGAAGAAGACCGTTATGTGCGTTTGGATAAGTTCACGGTGCGAAGCTTGGAGCTCTTGGGAAGTATGAACGACGGAGGTACGAGCCTTTTGGGAGTGATTGACAAGACCATCAGCCCAATGGGAGCCCGTATGTTGAAACGTTGGGTAGTTTTCCCATTGAAGGATGAAAAGCCTATTAATGAACGACTTGACGTGGTGGAATTCTTCTTCCGTGAGCCTGATTTCAAGGACTTTATCGAAGAGAAATTACATCTAATAGGCGACCTTGAACGTATTGTTTCTAAGGCTGCTGTCGGACGAATCTCGCCTCGTGAAGTGGTGCAGTTGAAGGTAGCTTTGCAAGCCATCGAACCGATTAAAAATGCTTGTCTGAATGCCGAAAATGAGAGTCTTCGTCGCATTGGAGAGCATTTGAATCTGTGTGAAAGTATCCGTAATCGCATTGCCCGTGAAATCAAAAACGATCCTCCTTTGCTCATCAATAAGGGTGGGGTGATAGCTGATGGCATCAATGCCGAACTTGACGAACTTCGCCAGATTGCTTATTCGGGCAAAGATTATCTCCTCCAGATGCAACAACGCGAAAGCGAACGTACGGAGATTCCTAGCTTAAAGATTGCTTACAATAATGTATTCGGATATTACATCGAAGTCCGTAATACGCATAAAGATAAAGTACCGGCTGAATGGATTCGTAAGCAGACGTTGGTCAATGCCGAACGATACATTACCCAAGAACTGAAGGAATACGAAGAAAAGATACTCGGTGCTGAGGACAAGATTTTGTCTTTGGAAACCAAACTATACAATGATTTGGTCATTGAATTGGCGGAATATATCCCTGCTATCCAAATCAATGCTACACAGATAGCCCGTCTCGATTGTCTCTTGGCCTTTGCCAATGTGGCGAGAGAGAACAAGTACATCCGTCCGGTGATTGAGGATAGCGATGTGATAGACATCCGTCAAGGCAGACATCCGGTCATTGAAAAGCAGTTGCCGGTAGGAGAGAAGTACATTGCTAACGATGTGTTCTTGGATGCGGATAGCCAACAAATCATTATCATTACGGGTCCGAATATGGCGGGTAAATCTGCTTTGCTCCGTCAGACAGCCTTGATTACACTCTTGGCTCAAATAGGTTGTTTCGTGCCTGCAGAAAGCGCTCGTATTGGCCTGGTAGACAAGATATTTACCCGTGTGGGAGCGAGTGATAACATCTCGGTAGGAGAGTCCACTTTCATGGTTGAAATGAACGAAGCTGCAGATATTTTGAACAATCTCTCGCCTAGAAGTCTCGTACTTTTCGATGAGTTGGGACGAGGAACTTCTACCTACGATGGTATCTCCATAGCATGGGCGATTGTGGAACATATTCACGAGCATGCTAAAGCCAAGGCTCGTACGCTCTTTGCAACCCACTATCATGAATTGAACGAGATGGAAAAATCGTTCAAGCGAATCAAGAATTACAATGTGTCGGTAAAGGAAGTGGATAATAAAGTAATCTTCCTCCGTAAGTTGGAAAGGGGAGGAAGTGAGCACTCGTTCGGTATCCATGTGGCCAAGATGGCAGGCATGCCTAAAAGTATTGTGAAACGTGCCAATGAAATTCTGAAGCAACTCGAATCTGACAACCGCCAGCAGGGAATTTCGGGTAAGCCGCTGGCAGAAGTCAGTGAGAATCGCGGAGGTATGCAGTTGAGTTTCTTTCAGCTTGATGACCCGATCTTGTGTCAGATCCGGGATGAAATACTTCATCTGGATG
>JBGVGD010000050.1:0-62733 GCA_045121515.1 Phocaeicola sp.
TTCTTCCAACTTAGCGCCTTGTTCCAAACCGGCGTTGATGTAGAACGCCATGATAGGAAGTACCGCACCGTTCATAGTCATGGAAACAGACATCTTGTTCAAAGGAATACCATTGAACAATACCTTCATGTTTTCGAGTGAACTGATAGATACACCAGCCTTACCTACGTCACCTACTACGCGTTGGTGGTCAGGGTCGTAACCGCGGTGAGTCGGAAGGTCGAATGCTACAGACAAACCTTTCTGACCTGATGCCAAGTTACGGCGGTAGAATGCGTTACTTTCTTCTGCTGTAGAGAATCCGGCATACTGACGGATAGTCCAAGGACGGAAAGTATACATCATTGAGTAAGGGCCACGGAGGTAAGGAGGAATACCAGCTACGTAGTCGAGGTGTTCCATGCCTTCGAGGTCTTCCTTAGTATATACGGGCTTTACATTGATTTGCTCCGGTGTCTTCCAATCGGCGCTGATGCCGTTGGCCTGTTGCCATTCCATACCGTTCTGAGGTTGGAATCCGGCATAAATATCGATATTTTTAAAATTCGGTTTCATGATTCTTCTTACTTAATGCCTAACTTAGCGTTGTATTCTTTCAAAGTTTCCAATACGTTGCAACGTACGTGGATGAAGTTTTCGATGCCTGCTGCCTTCAAGTCTTCCATGCAAGCCGGAGCACCTGCTACGATGAACATAGCACGGCCGTTCAATGCCTGGAATGCAGGAACTGCATGTTCAGCATATTCGTCGTCGCTTGAACAGATAACCACGATGTCGGCATTTGCCTTCATGGCAGCTTCCACACCTTCTTCTACGGTTGCGAAACCGAGGTTGTCAATCACTTCATATCCGGCACAAGCCAAGAAGTTGCAAGAGAACTGAGCACGAGCCTGACGCATAGCCAAGTTACCGATAGTCAACATGAATGCCTTCGGACGACGGCCAGAGTTTTCAGTCTGCAAGCGGAGTGCTTCGAATTCGTTGGCTGCACGATCCTTGCTCAAAGTAGCGATAGGCTTTTCGCATTCGTGGTCGCCACCGCAGCAGCATTGGCAACCGAGAGGAGCCTTACCGTTAGCCATTTCAGTGAAGTTAGGATATTGGTTGGTACCGAGGAGGATTTCGCGACGCTTAGCTACGGCCTCGTGACGAGCCTTATTGCTTGCGTTCACAGCTTCCTGTACCTTACCAGCCTTGATAGCTTCCATCATACCGCCTTCTTCTTCTACTTGGAGGAAGAGGTTCCATGCTTGTTGAGCGATAGAAACAGTCAAGTTTTCGATGAAGTATGAACCTGCAGATGGGTCAACCACCTTGTCGAAGTGACATTCTTCCTTCAACAACAATTGTTGGTTGCGAGCGATGCGTTCAGAGAAATCATCTGGAGTTTGGTATGCCTTATCAAATGGAGAAACAGTGATAGAGTTCACACCTGCAAGGGCAGCACTCATCGCTTCTGTCTGAGTACGGAGCATATTTACGTGAGCGTCGAACAAAGTCAAGTTGAAAGTAGAAGTCTCGGCATGAGCCAACATCTTGCATGAGCAGTCGCAAGCAGGAGCATATTCCTTCACGATGTTTGCCCACAACATACGAGCTGCACGGAACTTCGCGATTTCGAGGAAGTAGTTCGAGCTGATACCGAAGTTGAACTTAATCTTCTTGGCTGCATCGTCTACAGATACGCCAGCTTCAATCAAAGCGTTCAAGTATTCGTTACCCCAAGCGAGGGCATAACCCAATTCCTGAGCGATGTAAGAACCTGCATTGTTCAATTCGATTGCGTTAACGCTGATGCAACGGTACTTCGGAAGAGCAGCCATTACTTCTACCAATTCCTTAGCAGTAGCGATGTAATTGCTTACGTCCTTACCCTTGCTCAACATCTTGCCCATTGGGTCGTAGTTGATAGAACCCTTCAAGTTAGCGAGGTTGTAACCCTTCTTGGTGAAGTATTCAACGAGTAAGTTTGCCAACAGTACAGTAGCACCTTGGCAAGTAGAGAAGTTCAATTCTACACATTCAGCGCAGATGCCTTCCAATAAAGTTTCGATATATTCAGCGCAGAGGTCCTTCTTCTTGAGGCTGAAGCCCAAAGAGTCAACGCCCTTGTTGAGGATGTCGAGAGCCTTAGCGTTTGCTTCCTTAGCACATTCCACCTTGATTTCTTGGCGAACATACCAAGTGTTGTCGTTCTTCTTAGTACCTCTGAGGTATGGGAACTGACCCGGAAGTCCTTCGGTTGTCTTCAAACCTTCCAAGTCTTCCTGACGGTAGAAAGGTTTCACTTTAAATCCTTCATTGGTCTTCCAAACCAATTTCTTTTCAAAATCAGCGCCTTTCAGGTCTGCTGTAATCTTTTCCATCCACGCTTCGGTAGAAACGCCAGGAAAGTCTGAAAAGAGTTTTTCTTTACTATCTGCCATAGTTTTTCAGTATTTAATTAAAAGTTATTGTATACTTTTCAATGTGTTAGGGCAAAAGTAGCAAATCCTTTTTAAAATTTGCTACTTTTCTAACCTTAATTTATGTTACTTGTGTTCAAAAGTTTGTCTATAAGGACAGCATCTTGCATTTTTAAGTTGTAAAAACCTTTTTTCTTCGCTTTAAACTTAATAATGAACAATTCTTGAGAGCCTTCCAAAATCTCCTTGTTACCTAAATTGACGAAGGTAGGATAGAGGGATTTGGTGCCGTTGGTGTGTAAACGGTCGTATGTCAAGTTTTCCATTTGCTTCAAGCCGATGGATTCAATGCCTGCAAATTCCCATTGTTGGGCATCGTAAGGCAAAGCGAAACTCAAGGCGTTCACATTCTTCAAGTCAATGCCTTTCACGGTGATGCGTGCGGTTTCGCCTTCAGCGTAAGAACGCTTGTCGGCCTTGATTTCCAGACTTCCGCTTACTTGTTCTTGGCCGTTTACTTCCACACCTTCTTCTAGTTGGGTGGCAACTACCGAGATGTCGTATGCATCGATGAGGCCATTACGGTTGATGTCGCCATTGCTGATGTAGCCGTCGAAGTCACCATCGCCCTTGCGGAGACCGGTGTAGTTGGTGTAAGACATCAAGTCGTTGGCATCCACCTTTCCGTCGATGTTGATATCGCCTGGAATGTAGCTTTCAGTACCAGGAACCTTGAAGATGTACATCTCGCGTCCTGAACCATAATTACCTACGGCTTGGGTGACTTCCAACTTGATGTAACGCATAGTCGGTTTGTCCTTGAATTCGAAGATCTTAATATCGCTGCTACGTTTCCAATCGAATTCGCCGGCTTCTGTCCAGTTATTTTTGTCTTCGCTATGATAAATCTTACCCTTCATCAAAGTTCCGTTGCCGGAATCCAATCGTGGCAAGTAGTGGAACTTCTCTACTTGATTGTACGATTTCAAGTCGATGATGACATCGAAAGGTACAGCCTTGGTACTGTATTGGGTATGCCAGATATCACCAGCTTCCTCAAAGTCGAAGAGTCGGTTAACATCCGAACCCCATTGAGGAGCAGCGGTGCAGGTGGCTTGGATGCCACGGATAGCAAATTCCAACGGGTTGTTCTTGGTGGTTGCTTCGAAACTTGTCCAGTCAGAATATCCGTCTTTATTTACGGCACGAATCTTGAAGGAGTAGGTTGTTTCTGCATCCAAACCTTCAAACAAGAGTTCGGTATCCTTGATGGTGGTATAGAGCATACCATTGAGCTCGATTTCGTAGAAGTCGGCATTCGCCACTTTTTCCCAAGTCGGTTTCAAGGTATAGGCTTCGGTATTCTCGTCGGTAATCTTGGCTTGAGGAGCAACCAAAGCACCCGAAGTTACTCGATGATTGCCTGCCGGTGCGAATATAAATCCGTTGATAGTCACCTTGATAGGAGATGTGGTTACATCGCATGAAGCCAACTTGATACGCACTTGCGGATTTTTGGTTATGACCACTTTCTCGAAGTCACTTCCCGGTGTAGCGAAGCGGTTGAGGTTAGGAGCCTCATCATAGAAATAAACGTTTTCTCCCTTTTCGAATGCATTCCATGAAGTGGCCTTGGTTAGCTTAATCTTTTGCTTGCCCACTTGTGCGGTAATCTTCTTCGGCTGTTCAGTCACGTTGATGCGAAGTTCGGTAGCTTTGTCTTTCACAAAACCCTTGAAGTTTCCTTCTGTCGGGTGGATGCTGATAAGTACATTGCCCTTAGCGTCAACATCCGATTCAATCAAAGTCGTAACACCTTCGCCCTTGCGGTAAGCTTCGGTAGTACCGTCATCATCGTATTCAGTAATGGACGAATGTCCTTTCGGATAGATTTCATAGATACGGAGTGCTTGATTGATTTCCGATACATTATTATGCGGATGAGTCATCGGAATGATAGCACCATTCTTGATGAACACCGGAAGTTTCCACAAAGGAGTGGCAAAACTATTCAGAATCTGTCCACCTTCGTACTTTTCTCCGCTGAAGTAGTCAATCCATTCATCGCGCTCCGGCAAATAGATGCCGTTACGGATGTCATTACCTTCGGCATCAGCCTTGGTGTTTTGATAGATAGGAGCTACAAGGAAATCCGTACCGAACAAGTATTGGTACTGGGTGGATTTACCCAAGGTGTATTCATTCGGATAAGCCAGGAACATGGCACGAATCATCGGGAGACCATCCACGGCTTCCTTGGCGAAAGTATAAGTGTAAGGCATCAATTCTGCCTTCATCTTCAAGTACATACGGTTGATAGATGTAGCCGGTTCGCCCAAGGCGTGTGGATACTTTTCGTTGCGTCCCCAACCATCCATGTTCAATTGCATAGGCGACCATGTTTTCCATTGATAATCACGGATATTGACTTGCAGATGGTTTCCACCGAAGATACCGTCCATGTCCGAACTGATGTTAGGCTGACCGGAAAGACCCGAGCCGATGTAGGTCGGAATATGGAAGCGGATGTATTCCCATTCGCCACCTGTCTGGTCACCACTCCAAATGCCGGCATAGCGTTGAGTTCCCGCCCAACCGTCCAAGGAAATAATGAAAGGACGGGCATTATTGCCATAGTAAGGCATGATTTGTCCTACATCGGCCACTCCGTTCAAACCGAATGAATAGCCGGCGCCTACCCATGCCACGTCTGTTTTGAGAACACGAACACCTGCATCGCGTACTTCCTTTACAATGTCGCGTTGAAGCAAGGCGCTGATGCCTTCTTTCGGATGAAGGTCGGATTGTGTCCACAGACCGATCTCTACGCCATGTTGACGGGCATAATCTCCTAATTCCTTCAAGTTCTGGATGTTGCCGTCCAATGTTTCGGTTTGCCCATAGCCCGCACCATATCCGTCGTTCGGGAGCAACCACCCGAGAGGCATATCGTGTTGTTTGTATCGGTCGATTACCGCACGGGCAGAGAATTGATAATTGTTCTTTTCTCCGTTCAACGATTCCTTGATACCGCCATTGTCCTTTTGGCTTTCCTTGTATCGTTTTCCGTCTTCAAACAAGATACCTTTCTCGTCTTCTTTCCAATAGTCACGGTTATAGGCATTGAGGTGTCCTTCGTAGAAACCGAATTTCGGCAACAACACCGGATTACCGGTCAGTTGGTAAAAATCATTCAAGAGTTCGGCTGGTGTTTCATTTACCATGAAGAAAACATCCAGATAGTCTGTTTCGTGTGAAAGTTTCACTTTACCGACTTCCTCAGCACCGAAATCATATTTCCCTTTTTTGAAAGTATGCCACATCATACCGTATCCATTGGTTGACCAATAGAAAGGAGTAGGCGAAGCCACTCCTCCGTCCGTCCAACTGTTTTGGTTTTCAATGGCAATGGCTTTCCCTTTATGAGAGAATCGTCCGTTTTGGACACCACCACCATAGAAGTATTCATGAGGTTGTTCTTTCAGTGTTAAAGTCACCTTGTTCTTTCCAAACAATGCCGGTGAAGTTTCTTCGAAAACAACTTGTTGTTTTTTCAAATCGCCTACTTTCATCAAACCGGTTTGTTTGTCCAGTTCGATTTTGATTTCTTCCGTATTGATGAAAATCTTATCTTCCTTTTCATCAATTTCCAATTTGCTGACAGGCTTGCGAGGATTGTCTACCAGAATCTGCGCTTCTGGAGTTGCTTTAGGGTCACGGATGATACCACCAGCGTTATCCTGAAAGATACGGAAGATGTTTTCTCCATAAAAATCAATTGTGCAATGTTGATTGTTGGAGTACCATATCTCAATGGTGGTAGGGTTGATGGTTTTAACGCGTTGGATGGATATTGCATTAGCCCATATCGGAGAAGCCAATATCCATAAGATTAATAAGATTTTCTTCATTGTCATGGATTTTAGATATTATTCACAGGGCAAAAATAAGCATAAAGACTAGAATAAGGAAAAGAATGTAGGGAAGAATTAGGTCGTCCGAATAGATTTGACTAATTTTGCATCGTTTTTAATAAAAGGTATTTAGTTATGGATTGGTTACAGACGTTGTTTACAGACGTAAACTCCATTGCACACATTGTTCTGCTTTATTCGTTTGTTATAGCAGTGGGTGTGCTTCTGGGTAAAATCAAATTTTTTGGAGTGTCACTGGGTGTGACCTTTGTCTTGTTTACTGGTATTGTATGTGGACATTTCGGCTTTACCGGCAATACGCAGATTCTTACTTTCATGCAGGATTTCGGGTTGATTCTTTTCGTTTTCTGCATCGGTCTTCAGGTAGGACCTTCGTTCTTCACTTCGTTCAAGAAGGGTGGGGTTTCGATGAATGTGGTGGCCGTTGGTGTCGTTTTGATGAATGTAGCGGTAGCCTTGGGATTGTATTATGCCTTGGGAGGACGTGTCGAACTTCCGATGATGGTAGGTATCCTTTGTGGTGCTGTAACGAATACACCAGGACTTGGTGCGGCCAATGAGGCTTTGTCGCAACTCAGTTACGATGGCCCTCAGATTGCGATGGGATATGCTTGTGCTTATCCGCTCGGGGTGTTGGGTATCATCGGTTCCATTATTTTGGTTCGTTTGCTATGCCGTATCAATTTGAAGAAGGAAGAAGAGGAATTGGCTCTACAGGAAGGTGCTGATCCGCATCTCACTCCTTATCAAATGCACTTGGAAGTACATAACGAAGCGTTGAATGGGAAGACTTTGTTGCAAGTAAAGACTTTTATGGGACGTGATTTTGTCATTTCCCGTATCTTGCAGAATGGACATGTAAGCATTCCTAATCGTGATACGGTTTTTCATGTAGGCGACCAAATGCTGGTGGTTTGTGCAGAGGACGATGCTGAAGCCATCATTGCATTCATCGGCCCTAAGGTAGAGGTCAATTGGCAGAAACAGGATACACCAATGGTTTCGCGCCGTATCTTGGTCACTCAATCGAAGATGAATGGCAAGCGTTTGGGACAGTTGCATTTTAGTAGCATTTATGGGGTGAATGTGACTCGTGTCAACCGTTCGGGTATGGATATTTTTGCTTCGCCAGACTTGACTCTTCAGGTGGGTGACCGTGTAATGGTAGTAGGTCCTCAGGATGCTGTTGAACGTGTCGCTAGTTTGATGGGTAATTCCTTGAAACGTCTTGATCACCCGAATATTGTAACAATTTTTGTAGGTATCTTCTTGGGTATTCTTTTCGGTAGTTTGCCGATTGCATTCCCGGGTATTCCTACTCCGGTAAAACTTGGTTTGGCGGGTGGCCCGTTGATTGTGGCTATCTTGATAGGACGTTTCGGTTATAAATTGAAACTGGTAACATATACTACAATGAGTGCCAATTTGATGCTTCGTGAAATCGGTATTGCTCTCTTTTTGGCGAGTGTGGGTGTGAAGGCCGGTGCCAACTTCGTACAAACGGTAGTTGAAGGCGATGGTATGCTTTATGTCGGTTGTGGTTTCTTGATTACCATTATTCCTTTGTTGATTATGGGAGTCTTTGGCCGATATTATTATAAGATAAATTATTTCAAGTTGATGGGTTTGTTGGCGGGTAGTACTACAGATCCACCGGCTTTGGCATACGCTAGTCAAGTAACAGGTAGTAATGCTCCGGCGGTAGGATATTCTACCGTTTATCCGGTGACGATGTTCCTCCGTATCTTGACGGCACAATTATTGATTTTGATATTAGCATCTTAATAAATAAACGGATAAAATATGATTTCAGTAGATGGCTTGACCGTCGAGTTTGGCGGAACCACCTTGTTTAGTGATATATCTTTTCAAATCAATGAAAAAGACCGTATTGCCCTCATGGGTAAGAACGGTGCAGGTAAATCAACCTTGTTGAAGATTTTGGCAGGCGTTCGCCAGCCTACCCGTGGTAAGGTGACCGCTCCGAAAGATTGTGTTGTGGCTTATCTTCCTCAGCATTTGATGACCGAAGACGGTCGTACCGTGTTTGAAGAAGCATCTCAAGCGTTTGCGCATCTTCATCAGATGGAAGCGGAAATCGAAGCCATCAACAAGGAATTGGCTGAACGTACCGACTATGAAAGCGATGACTACATGGCCTTGATAGAGAAGGTTTCTACCATGAGCGAGAAGTTCTATGCCATCGATTTGACTCATTTTGAAGAAGATGTGGAAAAGGCATTGCTCGGTCTCGGTTTCCTGCGTGAGGATTTCAACAAGCCGACAAGTGAATTCAGTGGCGGTTGGCGTATGCGTATCGAATTGGCGAAACTTTTGTTGCAGAATCCGGATGTGTTGTTGCTCGACGAGCCGACCAATCACCTCGATATTGAATCTATCCAATGGTTGGAAGACTTCTTGATTAATAGTGCCAAGGCGGTAATTGTCATCAGCCACGACCGTAAGTTCGTTGATAGTATCACTACTCGTACCATTGAAGTAACTATGGGACGTATCTATGATTATAAGGTGAACTATTCTCAATACCTTGTGCTTCGTAAGGAACGTCGCGAACAGCAACAGAAGCAATACGAGGAACAACAGAAGATGATTCAGGAAACCAAGGACTTCATCGAACGCTTCAAGGGGACATATAGTAAGACTTTGCAGGTACAGAGCCGTGTGAAGATGCTCGAAAAATTGGAGATTATCGAAGTGGACGAAGAAGATACTTCTGCTTTGCGTTTGAAGTTCCCACCTTCACCTCGAAGTGGTAACTATCCGGTGATTATGGATGGAGTAGGTAAGACATACGGTGATCACGAAGTGTTCAAGAATGCATCCCTTACCATTGAAAGAGGGGATAAGGTAGCATTCGTAGGTAAGAACGGTGAAGGTAAGTCTACTCTGGTGAAGTGTATCATGAATGAAATCGATCACGACGGTACATTGACTTTGGGACATAATGTACAGATTGGCTATTTTGCGCAGAACCAGGCATCGTTGTTGGATGAAAACTTGACAGTTTTCCAGACGATTGATGATGTGGCAAAGGGTGATATCCGTAACAAAATTCGTGATTTGCTCGGTGCCTTCATGTTCGGTAGCCCAGAGGCATCCATGAAGAAGGTAAAGGTTCTTTCGGGTGGTGAACGTACCCGTTTGGCGATGATCAAACTCTTGCTCGAACCTGTCAACTTGTTGATTTTGGACGAACCTACCAACCACCTCGATATGAAGACCAAGGACATTTTGAAACAGGCGTTGGTAGATTTCGACGGTACGCTGATTGTCGTATCACACGACCGTGATTTCTTGGATGGCCTTGTGACCAAGGTTTATGAGTTCGGTAACAAGAAAGTGAAGGAACATCTTTGTGGTATTTACGAGTTCCTCGAAACCAAAAAACTGGAAAGTTTGCAGGAGTTGGAACGAAAGAAATAAGAAAAAGGGTAGCATTGGCTACCCTTTCTTGTTTTCTTCTGCCAATTCAATCACTTCTAAATCCTTGAATTCACCATTGTCGATAGCGAAACGCACTAATGTGCGTACTTTATGAAACCCATAAATGCCTGCTGCCCCTGGATTGATGTATAGCATATTTAAGGTTTTGTCGTATTGGACCTTTAAAATATGAGAATGGCCGCAAACAAACAACTTGGGCGGACGGACAAACAACCGTGAGCGAATAGAAGCATCATATTTGCCTGGATAACCGCCAATGTGTTTCATCAGTACATCGACTCCTTCAATCGTAAATCGGTTCATTTCTGGATAGGAACGGCGTATTTCTCCTCCGTCGATATTCCCATAGACAGCCCTAAGCGGACGGAAAGCAGCCAACTTCTCTGCCACTTCCCATGTGCCGATGTCACCGGTATGCCAAATTTCGTCACATCTTTCAAAATGTTTTAAATAACGGTCGTCCCAATGACCGTGCGTATCTGATAGTATTCCAATTCTTGTCATAAAATCTTGTTTATTCGCACAAAGATAAGTATATTTGGCCAAATCTAAACTAAAATGAAGAACAACAATCCATATTTCAATCGTGATATCAGTTGGCTGTCGTTTAATTATCGAGTTCTGTTGGAGGCGGCTGATACTTCGGTTCCGCTTTATGACCGTATCAATTTTATTGCTATTTACTCTTCCAATTTGGAGGAATTTTATAAAGTGCGTGTGGCGGAGCATAAGGCGGTGTCTCGTGGGGGATACAGTGAGGATATGACGCCGGAAGAAGCGGATGAACTGATTGCGCAAATAGCGGAAGAGGTGAATAAGCAAATGGAAGACCGTATCCGTATTTTTGAAGAAGGGATATTGCCGGATTTGCGTAAGAATCAGATTGTTTTTTATCAGCGGAAAGCGGAGGTGGAAGAGATTCATTATCCTTTCATCACAAATTATTTCCGAGAAGAGATATTCCCTTATTTACAGCCAGTTCCAGTTAGTCGTACTCGGGTTAAAGTCTTTTTAAGAGCCGAACGTCTGTATCTGTGTACCCGTTTGAAGCGAAAGGATAATGGGGCTACGGAGTATTATATCATGAAGTTGCCGTATAGTAAAGTTCCTCGTTTCGTCGAACTTCCTTCGAAAGACGGGTGTTACTATCTGATGTATATGGAAGACATTATCAAGTTGAATGTTGGTATGATGTTTCCCGGTTATGAAGTGGATTGCAGTTATTGTTGCAAAATCTCCCGTGATGCGGATATAATGGTGGACGATGAGGCCTCTGCTGGAGAAGTACTGATTGAGCAATTGAAAAAGAAGGTAAAGAAACGCAAGATAGGTGCTGTTTGTCGCTTTGTGTACGACCGACAGATGCCGGCTGATTTTTTGCAATATCTAGTGGATTCTTTTGAACTTAATCCAGATGAATTAATACCAGGCGATAAACATTTGAATTTGCAGGATTTGTCGAAATTGCCTAATCCGAATCCTGCATTGGTGCGTTCAGCATTGCCATCGCCGATGATGCTTGGTTGTCTGAACAAAAAGCAAAGCATCATGAAGTATGTGGCCAAGCGTGATTTGTTGTTGCATTATCCTTATCATTCATTTGATCACTTCATTCATTTCTTGTATGAAGCGATACACGATTCCTCTGTTGAGGAAATTATGATTACTCAATATCGGGTGGCACCTCATTCCGAAGTAATCAATGCGCTGATTGCTGCTGCGCAAAATGGAAAGAAAGTGACGGTGTTCGTGGAACTGAAGGCGCGATTCGATGAAGAGAATAATTTGGAAACTGCCGAACGGATGCAAAAAGTAGGTATACATATTATATATAGCATGAAAGGTTTGAAGGTGCATGCTAAGGTAGCATTGGTTCTTCGTCGGCATAAGAATGGTATGCCTAAGAAGAGTTTTGCTTATATCAGTACGGGAAATTTCAATGAAAAGACTGCCACACTTTATGCGGATACGGCATTGTTCACTTCCAATTCTCAAATTGTAGATGATTTGCATCAGTTGTTTCTTGTACTTCGTAAAGAGGTTGCCGAACCTTCATTTCATCACTTGTTGGTTCCTAGATTCAATTTGTTGCCACGGCTTAAGGAGTTGTTGGAATATGAAAAGCAAGAAGCATTGGTTGGAAGGGAAGGGCGGATTGTTCTCAAAATGAATGCGCTTCAAGATCAAGCGATGATTGATGAACTATATAAGGCTAGTGAGGCGGGAGTGCAAATAGATCTTATCGTACGGGGTATCTGTTGCTTGATTCCTGGACAGGAGTATAGTAAGAACATTCGTGTGACTCGTATTGTAGATGGTTTCTTGGAGCATGCACGTGTTTGGTATTTTCATCACGGAGGTAAGGAATTGGTTTATATGGGGTCGCCGGATTGGATGCGTCGTAACCTTTATCGTCGTATTGAGGCAGTGACACCGATATTGGATAAGGTTTTGAAACGGGAATTATTGGATATGCTTCAGATTCAATTGAATGATAACCAAAAGGCTGTATGGGTAGATGATCAGTTGCGAAATGTATATAAAACAGACGTTGGAATCAAACCAATACGAGCCCAGAAAGATATTTATCTGTATTTAAAACAAAAAAATCTCCCTTAATGGGAGATTTTTTATTATAGGTTCAGTTTATGTTTGATGAACTGAAGAATATATTCCACCGTTTTGTCTATACCCATAACAGATGAATCTACGCATAGGTGGTAAGTGGAGGCTGCTCCCCATGTTTTGTAACTGTAATAGTTATAGTAGGAGGCGCGTTTCTTGTCTGCTTTCTCGATTTTCTCTTCGGCTTGCTCTTGGGTGATGTCCTGCAAACGCATGAGTCGTTCGATGCGGGCTTCTTTGGATGCGGATATAAAGATATTCACATGGCGAGGGTGGTCACGAAGGATATAGTCTGCACATCGTCCCACAAAAAGACATGATTGGTTTTCTGCCAATTGACGGATAACGTCGCTTTGAATCTTGAATAACGAATCATTGTTCAGGAACGAACCATAAGGTATGGTACCGTCGCTGATGAACTGTAATCGTCCACCAAACAATCCGCCTAACATGGTTTGTTGTGCTTTTTCATCGGCTTTTTCGAAGAACTCTTTGCAAAGCCCGCTTTCGTCGGAAGCGAGTTGGATTAGTTCTTTGTCGTAGAAGGCAATGTTCAATGCCTTGGCGAGTTTTTCGCCGATTTCCTTACCGCCACTACCTAGTTGACGGCCCAGGTTGATAACAAAATGTTCGTTCATGGCTATTTTTGAGTTATGAGTTTTAAGTTATGAGTGGTGAGTTTTAAATACTTGGAATTGTTTATATAGTAATACGGCTGCTACCATACTCGATACGGCGTCGCTGATAGGCATGCTCCACCAGATACCTGCTGCTCCCATAAATTTCGGTAGGATGATGAGGCAGGGGAGGAGGAACAATAATTGTCGGGTAAGCGACAAGAATATAGCCTTATTAGCCATACCGATACTCTGGAAGAAGTTCCCTGTCACCATTTGGAAACCGACAATAGGGAAAAACAAGACTACGATGCGGAAGCCTTCGGCTGCCCGGTTGATGAGCCCTTCGTCGGTAGTAAAGAGTGATACTGCTATTTCCGGGATGAATTCTCCTACTAGAAAAGTAAGGGTAGTCACAGCCGTTGCCCCCCAAATGGCGAGTTTCAATACTTTATTGACACGATTATATTGTTGGGCACCATAATTGTAACCGGCAATAGGCTGCATCCCTTGAGTAATACCCATGACAATCATTACACAAATAAATACCAGACGATTTACGATGCCGTATGCACCGATAGCCAAATCGCCGTCGTATTCCTTTAATCCTTTATTGATGAAAATCACAATGAAGCACGAGGCCACGTTCATGCAGAAAGGAGCGAGGCCGATAGCGATGATATTCTTAACGATTTTGCTTTGTAAATGATAGATACCTTTCTTAAAATGAAGCAGTTCATTGCGGTCCGATAATATCTTGAGTTGCCAAGCCAAGGAAATAACTTGGGCAATAATGGTCGCAATGGCCGCTCCACGAATGCCCCAACCGAATCCATAAATAAAAATAGGGTCGAGAACGGTGTTGATAATAACCGTATTGATAGTGGCATACATGGCCTTTTGTGGATGTCCTGCCGCACGAATCACGGCATTTAGTCCCAAATACATGTGTGTTACGACGTTACCCAAAAGGATGATTTCCATGTAGTCTCGTGCATAACCAATCGTGTCTGCACTCGCTCCGAAAAAGTAGAGAATAGGGTCGAGGAACATTAAGGTGATAATGGAAAAGGCAATACCGATAATCACGTTCAATGTGATGACATTTCCTAATACGGTTTGTGCGGTACCATAATCCCTTTGCCCTAGTTTTACAGAAATAAGGGTAGAGGCTCCGACACCTACCATGGCTCCGAAGGCCGCTCCCAAGTTCATGAATGGAAATGTGATAGCCAAACCGGAAATGGCTAAAGGTCCAACACCCTGGCCGATGAAGATACTATCGACCATATTATATAAGGAAGAAGCGGTCATGGCTATGATCGCCGGGATAGCGTATTGCATCAGTAATTTGCCAATAGGCTGTGTTCCTAATTCGATTGCATTTCCTTTTTTCGCCATTTTTATTCTCTTTATGTGTTTATAATTACAAAGGTAAACAAAAAATGCATTTGTTTAGGAAAAAGTTTATTTATCTTTGTGCAAATAATTAACGAATGAAAGATGAAACGAATTGTATTAGGATGTTTGGTTGCCTGTTTGGCTTTGTCGGCATCAGCGGAAAAGAATTATAAGTATCGTGTGAGCTTGAGGGATAAGGCAGGTACTGCTTATTCAGTAGATAAACCTCAAGAATTCTTATCCGAACGGGCTTTGGAACGTAGAAACCGTCAGCAATTGCCGGTGGATGAAACCGATTTGCCGGTTAGCCAAGTGTATGTGGATGAATTGAAAGGGTTGGGAGCCAAGTTGGTTACTTTCAGTAAATGGAACAATACGGTGGTACTCGAGGTGGTCGATACATTGTTAATGGACGAAGTGGCTAAGAAATCTTTCGTGAAAGGAGTTAAGAAAGTGTGGACACAGCCTGATAGCATTCCTCCTCGTAACAAGAAGCGTGGAAAGGAAGTGACCAACGATGTGAAAGAATCTGGTCATTATTATGGAAAGGCGTTCCGTCAAATCAACATCCATGGAGGCGATAGCCTTCATGCGGCAGGCTTTACAGGAAAGGGAATGCATGTGGCGGTAATTGATGCCGGTTTCTACAATGCTGATAAAATCAAGTTCTTCAAGAAAATGGATTTGCTCGGAACCCGTGATTTCGTGAATCCGAATTCGGACATCTATGCGGAGAATTCTCACGGTATGAAGGTACTTTCATGTATGGCTGCCAATATCAAGGATGCTTTTGTGGGTACAGCTCCTGAGGCTTCATATTGGTTGCTCCGTAGTGAAGACCAAGATACCGAACAACCGATTGAAGAGGATTATTGGGCTGCAGCCATTGAATTTGCCGATAGTGTAGGCGTGGATGTGGTAAATACTTCCCTTGGTTATTACGAATTTGATGAAGGCTATGGGGGCTATCGTTATCGGGATTTGGATGGACATTATTCGCTGATGTCCCATTCGGCTTCAGTGGCTGCCGATAAGGGTATCGTGGTGGTATGTAGTGCCGGTAATTCAGGCCGAAGTGCTTGGAAAAAGGTGACACCTCCGGGAGATTCTGAAAATGTGATTACGGTAGGTGCATTGACTAAGGAATTAAAGAATGCGGAATTTTCGTCAATAGGTGATACTTCGGACGGTCGTGTAAAGCCGGATGTGATGGCGATTGGTGTCAATTCAGTCGTTTCGGGTAATGACGGTACCGTTTCGAAAGCCAATGGTACTTCGTTTGCATCGCCGACCATGTGTGGGGTAGTGACTTGTTTCTGGCAAGCATGTCCGTGGCTCACAGCCAAGGAAGTGATAAAGGCAGTTCAACAAGCCGGTGATAGAGTGGATTATCCGGACAATATCTATGGATATGGTGTGCCTAATTTGTGGAAGGCTTATCAAAAGGAAGTTGAAAAGAAGAAATAATGGAACAACAAGCCCTTTCTTTACACGAACTCAACGGATTGGTGAAGCGAAGCATCCGTTCATGTTTGCCTGATACTTATTGGGTACAGGCAGAACTGAGCGATGTCCGTTCCAATTATTCGGGGCATTGCTACTTGGAGTTCATTCAGAAGGATGCGGGTGGGAACAATCTGATAGCCAAGGCACGGGGGACCATTTGGAGCAATATCTATAAAATGCTGAAGCCTTACTTCGAACAGGAAACAGGACAAGCATTTACTTCGGGCATCAAGGTCTTGGTGCAGGTATCGGTGGAGTTTCATGAACTATATGGTTATTCGCTAACGGTTCTCGATATTGATCCTACTTATACGGTGGGGGATATGGAACGGAAGCGTCGGGAAATCCTCCGTCAGTTGGAAGAAGAAGGTGTGATAGACTTGAATAAGGAGTTGGAGATGCCCATGCTTCCTCAACGTATTGCGGTGATTTCATCGGCCACGGCAGCGGGTTATGGCGACTTCTGTAATCAGTTGGCAAATAATCCCCGAGGATATGGTTTCCATACTGAACTCTTTCCGGCTATTATGCAAGGCGAACGGGTGGAAGAAAGTGTCTTGTCGGCTCTTGATGCGATCAACAATCGGTTGGAAGAATTCGATGTCGTGGTAATCATTCGAGGTGGGGGAGCCACTTCCGATCTCTCAGGTTTTGATACTTATCTCCTGGCAGCATCGTGTGCTCAGTTCCCTTTGCCTATTATTACGGGTATCGGTCACGAGCGGGATGATACGGTCATAGACAAGGTGGCTCACACTCGGGTAAAGACGCCTACTGCAGCAGCTGAATTCCTCATCACAAAGATGGACAAATGCGCTGATGTCTTGGATGAAAAGTCGGCACGTTTGATGCAAGGCGTAAGAAATCGTTTGTTGTGGGAACATCGGCGGATAGAGAATTTGGCTCAACGTATTCCTTCAATGGTATATAAGCGGATTGCCGATGCCAAGTATGATTTGCTTTCTGCACAACGGGATTTGCAGATGGCCTCCCGTCAGTTCTTGTCTGCAAAGAAACATCGCTTGGAATTGTTGCAACAACGTTTGAATGATGCTTTGCCAGAGAAGCAATTAGCTCGTGGGTATAGTATCACGTTGAAAAATGGTAAGGCGGTAAAGGATGCTTCGTTGTTGAAGGAAGGAGATAAATTAATAACGATGTTGCATCGAGGAAGAATAGAATCGGAAGTAAAAAAGAAATAAGGATATGGCAAAGAAAAAAGAAACATACTCCCAGGCCATGGCTCGTTTGGAAGCTATTGTCCGTCAGGTGGACAGCAATGAATTGGAGATAGACGAATTGGTAGAGAAAATCAAGGAAGCCAACGAAATCATCGCCTTTTGTAGTGAGAAATTAAAGAAAGCAGACTCCGAAATCGAAAAATTGTTGGCAGATAAGCAAGAAAGTGAAGAATAATCTGTACATTTGCCTAAAATCATGATAATAATAACAAAAAATATACATTTATGAAAGAAATTGATTGGTCAAGTCTGTCTTTCGGTTACATGAAGACCGACTACAATGTACGTTGCTGGTATCGCAATGGTGCATGGGGTGAAATCGAAGTTAGTTCAGAAGAAACATTGAATATCCACATGGCGGCTACTTGCTTGCACTATGGTCAGGAAGCATTCGAAGGTTTGAAGGCTTATCGTTGTCCGGACGGTAAGGTTCGTGTATTCCGCATGGATGAAAACGCTGCTCGTTTGCAAAGTTCTTGCCGTGGTATCATGATGCCGGAACTTCCGACTGAAAAGTTCGAAGAAATGGTAACTAAGGTGGTTCGCTTGAACGAAGCATACATTCCTCCTTACGAAAGTGGTGCTAGCCTCTACATCCGTCCGTTGCTCATCGGTACAGGTGCTCAGGTAGGTGTGAAGCCGGCTAATGAATACTTGTTCATCATCTTCGTGACTCCGGTAGGTCCTTACTTCAAGGGTGGTTTCTCTGCTAATCCGTATGCAATCACTCGTAAGTACGACCGTGCAGCTCCGCTCGGTACAGGTATTTATAAGGTAGGTGGTAACTATGCAGCCAGCCTTTGTGCAAGCAAGGAAGCGCATGATGCTGGTTATGCAGCCGAATTCTATCTCGATGCGAGAGAAAAGAAGTTCATTGACGAATGTGGTGCAGCCAACTTCTTCGGTATCAAGGACAATACTTATATTACTCCGGCATCTACTTCTATCCTTCCGTCTATCACCAACAAGAGTTTGATTCAGTTGGCTGAAGATTTGGGTTTGAAGGTAGAACGTCGTCCGATTGCAGAAGAGGAATTGGCTACTTTCGAAGAAGCAGGTGCATGTGGTACTGCTGCTGTTATCTCGCCAATCCAACGTATCGATGACCCAGAAAAGGGCAAGAGTTATGTATTCAGCGAAGACGGTAAGCCAGGTCCTATCAGTACTATGCTCTACAATAAGTTGCGTGGTGTACAATATGGTCTTGAACCGGATGTACATGGTTGGACAAAGGTGATTATTGAATAATAAGATAAATCTGAATGCTTTTGTCATTCAGTACTAAGTTTGTCATTCAGAGCGAAGCGAAGAATCTCGGAAACATAAATGTGGATGTCATCGAGATTCTTCCTCCCTTCGGTCGTCTGAATGACAATAAATGTATTTATAAATATGGGAAAAGGAAAATTAGCGAAGTTTGCAGATATGCGGGATTATCCGCACGTGTTCGAATACCCATTCTCGGTAGTCGATAATGTACCTTTCGAGATGAAGGGCAATTGGAATCGTGATTTCTTCAAGAACGACAATCCGATTGTGCTTGAATTAGGATGTGGACGTGGCGAATATACCGTAGGTTTGGGACGCATGTACCCTGACAAGAACTTCATTGGTGTGGACATCAAGGGTGCACGTATGTGGACAGGGGCTACCGATGCCTTGAATGAAGGCATGAAGAATGTGGCTTTTCTCCGTACGAACATCGAAATCATCGACCGATTCTTTGCTGAAGGCGAAGTGAGTGAAATCTGGTTGACCTTCTCTGATCCTCAGATGAAGAAGGCGACTAAGCGACTTACCTCCACTTACTTCATGAACCGCTATCGCAAGTTCTTGACACCGGACGGATTGATTCACTTGAAGACAGATAGTAACTTCATGTTCACTTACACCAAGTACATGGTGGAAGAAAACAAGTTCCCTGTAGAGTTTTGCACCGACGACCTCTATCATTCGGGCTTGGCCGATGACATCCTCAGCATCCGTACCTACTATGAACAACAATGGCTCGACCGTGGTTTGAACATCAAGTACATGAAGTTCCGTTTGCCACAAGAAGGTGAGTTGCGTGAACCGGATGTGGAAATCGAACTCGATGAATACCGAAGTTATAACCGAAGTAAGCGTAGTGGATTGAAAACAAGTAAATGAGTTCTTAACTCATAACTTATAACTCATAACTCATAACTTAAATGACTCTTTATCCAAAACTAATATTAGACGCATTGGCTACCGTTCGTTATCCAGGTACTGGCAAGAACTTGGTAGAAGCCGATATGGTGGCCGACAACATCCGCATCGACGGAATGAGTGTCAGCTTCTCCTTGATTTTCGAGAAGCCGACCGATCCTTTCATGAAATCCATGGTGAAGGCTGCTGAAACAGCTATCCATACATACGTATCACCGGAAGTGCAAGTTGCGATTAGTACCGAAAGCCGTCAGGCGGCTCGCCCGGAACCAGGCAAGATGCTTCCGTTGGTGAAGAATGTGATTGCCGTATCTTCCGGTAAGGGTGGAGTAGGTAAGTCAACCGTAGCAGCCAACTTGGCCGTGGCTTTGGCAAAGTTGGGTTACAAGGTGGGTTTGCTCGATGCCGATATTTTCGGTCCTTCTGTACCTAAGATGTTCCAAGTGGAAGATGCCCGTCCGTATGCTGAATTGATTGACGGTCGAGATTTGATTGTGCCGATTGAAAAGTATGGTATCAAGCTTCTCTCTATCGGTTTCTTTGTAGACCCTGACCAGGCTACGTTGTGGCGTGGCGCTATGGCTAGCAATGCCTTGAAACAACTCGTAGGCGATGCCAATTGGGGCGAACTCGATTACTTCGTACTCGATACTCCTCCGGGAACCAGTGATATTCATTTGACTTTGGTACAAACCTTGGCTATTACAGGGGCTGTGATTGTCAGCACACCACAACAGGTAGCGTTGGCCGATGCACGTAAGGGTATCAACATGTACACCAACGATAAGGTGAATGTACCTATCCTCGGTTTGGTGGAAAACATGTCGTGGTTTACTCCTGCCGAACTCCCGGAAAACAAATACTATATCTTCGGTAAGGAAGGAGCTAAGCAGTTGGCTGAACAGATGAATGTTCCTTTGCTTGGTCAGATTCCTATTGTGCAGAGCATCTGTGAGAATGGCGACAAGGGTACACCGGCTGCTCTCGATGAAAACTCCATTACCGGTCGCGCTTTCCTTGAACTCGCTGAAAATGTGGTGAAGCAAACCGAACTTCGCAATGCGGGACAAGAAGCAACAAAGATTGTGGAATTGAAAAAGTAATAAAATGAAGCGCTGAAAGCAAGAATCATTCTTCTTTCAGCGTTTGTTTTATATTCGACCGAGTTCCTGGATGATCATTTGCATAAAAATCCAAGGATATTTTTGCCGACGTTATGTCGCTAAAAGATGACCGTCTTTTTTTAAAACGCGGTCATGTTTTGCTTCAAATGCGACCGCGTTTTAAAAAAATGCCGTGATGTTTTCTAGAAAGGCTATTTTCGTATAAATATTCGTCTAGTTGTTTTCTTATACAAGGATTTCTTAATGTATCTGCCACTCGTGCAACAAAGGATCAAGCCTTTATGAATCAGCTGTTTTTGGTTGCAGATGTTGTGCCACCGGTTTTGAAATCTGCCACGTGGCAGCATTGCAGTGCGTTTGCAGTACATCTGCCACTGTTAATGGCTGATGTACTGAATATTAGGACGATGTTGCACTGGTGGCAGAGTGTTCATATGGTCTCGTTGTAGATGAGTGGGTTCGTTGGGTGAAACGGTGAGACCAGTTTACTTAATCATCAAAAGCACCGGATTATCATCCTCCTTGAGATTCTTCAACCATTCCGGTTGCTTTTCTGTTGGGATGTTCTCGCGGGCTTCCACCAATATGTAAGCCTGATAGATAGCTACCCAACTTCCATCTGTAGAAAGAGTATATACACAAGTTTCGGGCATGGCTTCTTCCGGATGCTTAAAGTTAAGGCTGTCCTTTTGTACCTTCAGTTCACCTGTGCGGAAATTGTAGATTCCACAACTGGGACGGAGATCACCTGATTGAGCTTTCCGTCTCATACCTTGAAGATCGTATACTCCCGGGAAAAGGGTAAAGTACACTTGCTCGCCATTGTAAAGTACACGGGGCATAAGATATTTGCCCTCCATGCCACCCGATGTTTCGTAACGTTCGTAATCACCATAACTTCCTAGATGGAAAGCAGCAATCGGCTTTTCACGATGCAGGCCTTTCATGTGGAAGAGAGTATCGCAGAACAAATCTTTGTGATATAGTTCTCCGTTCATACTCATGTAAGTGTTGTTCTTTCGGTTGCCGGCTGTCCATGTACCGTCTTCGTATTCCAGCATGAAGAACCTGCCTCCGAATGCTTCGGTTCCATTCATGGGCATCAGGAATTTTTGTTTCCTTTCGTTTGTTTCGTCCAGTGCCAATGAGTCTATGCTTGTGCCTTCGGGCAGTTGGTAAGCATAAGCCCGCTGGGTGGTACCACTGTTGGCCACGTTGCAATAAGCATACGCTTTGTTGTCGGCAAAGTGAATTCCTCCCATATAGAACTTGTCTTGTGGCAAAGTTTGGGTATGCAGAAAATGACCTTCGTAGTCGTAACATTGGTATTGTGATGCCATAATTCCAAAGTAGATGCGCTTGGCTTCGGCATCCACTTGGGCAGTTGTTGAAACGCTGTATTCACCTGGTCCTTGTCCCACTCGGCCAATGTTGCGAAGGAATTTCCCCGTGGAACGGTCGAAGCAGAGGAGTGGTCTGCCGGATTCACCCACGAAAATGTATTCATCGGTTACGGTTAAGCCCGATTGGGATTCCAATTTCACCAAGGATTCGTCTGTGGTTTCTAGGGGAACATAGGTGAACTTCTCGCCTAGATCGGTGAGTGAGAGTTCCTGTGGATTCTGAAGGGCGGTTTCCACATCGATAGTGCCCAGCTCACCTTGATGTATAGAACTTCCTCCCCCGCAAGCGGTTAGGAGTAAACTGATACAGATAGATAGAGAAATATTTTTCATGGTATTATGACTTTAATTATTTCGTAATTCAAACTTTTGGAAACGAAGCCAATCATCGCTGTAATCCTCTCTCATGAAATGGCTGGCGCTGATGTAAAGTCCATCTTCACGGATAAAACATATGTGTGGCACGTATGTGAAAGGTGGAAATTTGGTTTCTCCAACGATGTTCAGGTCTTCGTCCAAGATGATGATAGAAAACTCTTTCTTTCCATTATGTAATATCTGCATATAGTTCAGGTTCTCTTCCAACTCTGTTTCCGGAAAGGCAAAACGATAATATACTTTGCGGTATTTATCATATAGTATATTCCGATAAGAAGACATTTCGCAACTAGCTTTGACTGCCTGTTGGAAGTTGTCCGGTCTTTTCTTTTTGGCTGTGATTGGAGATAGATATTGGCTGGCAGCAGGTATTTTCTCAATCGAGGCGGTGGAAGGATTAACCTTGTAAAGTTCATCTTCGCATGAGAAGGAATAGATAAAGTTCTCTCCATCGTATGTCATACTGTATGACAAGTCGAACATGTATTGCCCATAATCCTCCGAAGAAATTTTCCCTTGTGGATGAAGCATAGGGAATTTCTTGAGCTTTCGGGTAAGTGTGTCCATGATGACAGCAGTCGGACTTTCTTCTATCCAACGGTCTGTTCCTAACCTACGGTTGATTCCTTGGGGTATGTATAATGCTCCATCGATGAAATGCAGTTGTTTGTGCTCTAAGTTGGTATAATACGAAGGAATGGTAAGCAATCCGTCTTCCGTTTCAGAGAAATCTATTTTTCCCTTGATGATTCCCGTTGTATCTGTTTGGTAAATGACACTATGAGTTATTCCTGGGATATATATGTTGTTGAAGTCTTTCATCCAATAATTATTTAACATAGGACCTATCCCATTCGGCCCTTCTGCATCGAAAGAAAATTTCTTGACGAACTTACCCGACAATAGTTCATAGATAAGCAAGGTACGGGTTTCCCGATTGGGGAAGGTGAGGTATTCCGTTCCGTTTACTTCAAAAGTGTACAGATGGTACAGAGGCACACGGGTTTCTTCATCGATTTCGTATGCCAAGTATTGTTCGGTAGGTTGCAAGGAGTATGCTTGCTCCGTTTTTTGTTCGGATGAGCAGGCTAATAATATCGAAAGGACTGATAGGTATAAAAACTTTTTCATAATATTGGTATGTATGGGATATTTACACAGAAAGCAGAACCAAGTCTGCTTTCTGTATTATTTTTATACTTAATCATTGTAGTCTGAACGCAACCGGAATTGTATACTTCACACGGACTGGTTGTCCTCCTTGTTTGCCAGGTTTCCATTTTGGTGATGAGTTGATAACACGCAAGGCTTCAGCATCCAGCAATGGGTCAACACCTCTTGCAACCTTAGCCTCGGTGATACTACCATCCTTTTCTACCACAAATTGGATAATGACACGTCCTTGTGTACCTTTTTCCTTGGCTTCGGCTGGATAGTTGATGTTCTTGCCTAGCCACTTCATGCATTCCTGCATACCACCCGGGAATTCCGGCATTTCTTCGCATACTTGGTGTACTCCGTTTTCATCAACAATCGCTTTTCTTGGAGTTTCTGCAGCCTTGCTGTCAGAAGAATCGTTGCTCAATCTGAACATGATTGGAAGGGTGTACTTTACACGTACAGCTTCACCTTTTTGCATACCAGGTTTCCATTTCGGAGACTGGTTCACGACACGCAAGGCTTCGGCATCCAGCAATGGGTCAACACCTCGCACGACCTTGGCATTAGTAATGGTACCATCCTTTTCTACGACCATTTGTACAATGACACGTCCTTGGACACCTTTTTCCTTGGCTTCGGCTGGATAGTTGATGTTTTGGCCCAACCATTTCATGCATTCAGCCATACCACCCGGGAATTCCGGCATTTCTTCTACTACTTGGAATACTTCGCCTTCAGCGGCTCTTGATTCTTGCTTTTCGCTGATTTCTTCTTGCTTTTCAGAAGAAATACAACTGATGTTGCTGGCGATAAGTAGAGTAGCAGCCAGCGGAACGAACAAGGCGTATTTGATACGTCCTGCCGTGTGAGTTCTTTTCTTGTTCATCATAATGATACGGTGTTTTAAATGTGAGACATTAAAATTATTACATAAACCGGTTTGTACATTCTTGTTGACAAGGTTCAGCAAGTGATATTGATACATCTTGCAGTCACTTGTCGTTTCTGCAACCTTGTTGTCAGCCAGATATTCCAGGTTGAGGCGGATTTCGGTCTTTATCAACCAGGCAAACGGATTGAACCAGCAAACAATGTTGATGAGTTCGCAGAGGATAACATCCATCGAGTGCCATTGGCGGGCATGAGTCTGTTCATGTTTCAGAATTTCTTCTCGGCTTTCATCTTTCAATCCTGGCAGGTACAGGAATATCCACCCGAAGAAGGAGAACGGATCGGCTTCCGTAGGGATACTGATGATGCGTTGTCCGTCTACTATGGAGCGAGTACCTTTCCAGCGCATTCGGAGTACACTGAAAAGTTGCACGATAAAGCGGAAGCTCATGACGATGACACCTATATAATAAAGGTAGATTCCTATCGTGAGCAAACTAGGAAGTTGGGGAGCATCGATAACCACAGGGGTAGTAGCTGTGATTTCTTCTGTTGCCATCCAAGTGGCATAATAGTCTGCCAGTTCATACATGGCAGGTTGCTCCTTTACCCAGTCCTGAATGTTGAGTAACGGGTAAATGAAAGAGATACCCAAGAAACTGAGCAGGGCAAAGCGACGCCATTGGAAGAAGGTATCGCGCTGACAAAAGAGTTTATAGAAAGCATAGAACAAGGCAATGCCTACATTCGCTTTCAGCAGATAAATCCATTCAGGTGCCATATATGTGAGGTGTTTGGGTTATTCTTCTTTTCCTTTTTCAATCAGGTTGATGATGTCCTTCAAGTCATCGGCTGTGAGCTTCTGCTCCTTGGCGAAGAAGGAAACCATTTCTTTGTACGAATTGGCAAAATAGTTATGTACGAAACCTCCCATGAAGGTACGCTTGTATTCGCTTTGGCGGATGCTAGGGGTGTATAAGTAAGTGTTTCCCATGCGTTTGGCTTTCACGTAGCCCTTGCGTTTCAAGTTGGTGACGATAGAAGCCACGGTAGTATAGGGTGGCTGAGGTTCAGGAAACTTGGCAACGATATCTTTTACAAAGCATTCCTTTAAACTCCAGATATAGAGCATTACTTCTTCTTCTTGTTGTGTGAGTTTATTCATAATATGAGTGTTTTACGATTCTATCGCAAAGCTACGAATAATTCGTAATAATACAAGTGCTGCGGCGTTAAAGAAGTTTAAAGAGAAAAAGAAAGGAGGTAATTAAAGGATGGAAAATATGTTTCCCCTCTTGAGAGGGGTAGGGGTGTGTTAGTAAATATCAAGTATATGTGTTTCACACACCCCTAACCCCTCTCAAGAGGGGAGCTTGGAGAATGATTATTATTTAATCGCTTTTTCCAGCATCTTCGCCATACGCTGGTATCCTTCCTTATTCGGATGCAAACCATCGGTGAAGAGTTCCTTGATGATGCGTCCGTTCGGTTGAATCATTTCGGAAGTCATGTCAATATAAGTCGCTTCATCGGATTTGAGACGGGCTTGCAAGAGTTCGTTCAAGGCTGCTACTCGAACTTCTTGGCCAGAACGAGGCAAGATGCCGGCTACATAGATTTCGGCTTTCGGTTGGCGATGACGAATGGCACGTACCAACTCGTTAATGCCATCGATGATTTCGTCGTTGGTATTCTTGCCTAGGTTGTTGGTGCCCATCAAGAGGATAACCTTCTTGGCTTGATAGCCATCCAACTCTCCGTGATAGATGCGCCACAACGCATTCTCAATGCGGTCATAGCCAAAGCCCATGTTGCGGACTTCTTTGCCCTTGAATAATTTGTCCCAACTATCCTGACCACGGACGATGTGGGCAGTAGGTTCGCCTCCCCAATAATGGGTGATAGAGTTACCTATCAATACAATTTCCGGTGCCTTTTCCTTGTTCAACTTCAATACCTGTTCGTGGCGTTCCTTCCAATTGTATGGGTCACGTTGTTGGGTACAAGGAACAAAGACGCAATTTTTTTCACTATTTTCGTTTAAGATGTCCTTGATTTTAGGGATGTAGGCATCGGCATAGCCTTGCATACCCAAATCGTTCGGGTGCCATCCTTCCACGCTACAGTCTTCTGAAAGGCCGAGTTCTTCTTCGGTAAGGAGGTGGAGATTTTGTACCCCTTCTTCTTTCAGTGTACGGAGTGCCTTTCTGAATTCGACGTTCAGCTTCTTGTAGTTCTGTTCTTCTTCAATAGAAGTACCCATGTGGCTGATAGGATAATGTTCTACAAATAGAATCGGTGCCTGGTTGTTTTCGCGAATCTTGCGAACACCATAAAGGGTACGTTCGTAAATCTTCGGATATCGGTCGCCACCCATATTCGGCATATTGTCGAGGATGTACATTTGAGCATCGATTTCAGCTATCAGATTGAAGATTTCCGGTTCCATTTGTCCGTTGCCGGAAAAACCGAGATTTACGACCGGATGTCCCAATTTGCGTCCGATGATGTTGCCGAATGCCATACCCGGGCGGGAAGCACATGCACCTTGCGCAATGGAAGTACCGTAGAGTACAATCGGCTTTTCTTGGGATGCAGGAAGGAATTCGAGGGTATGACCTTCCGGTACACCCACCTCCAGCCATTTTACGTCGTTGTAAAGCGGAAGATAGACTTCATATTCATGTCCTTTCGATGCTGATTCGTAATACGAAAGGCTATTATATGTATAGGTAACTGTATCGCGGAAAGCATAGCGGGCAGAGCACCAAAGTCTTTTTCCATGCATGTCAGTAGCATACATATCCACCCCCGAAACGCCGGTAGAAGGCATGTGTGGCATACTGAAACTGCCGCTCACCTGATAACGGATCTTGATTTGAGGGGCGTTGCTTCGGAAGGCGATAGAATGGCCTGCACTGTGTTTGGACAAGTCCCATACGGCCTTTCGAATAAGTGACTCGGCTCTTGCTGGAAAACGTTGGTATGTTCCTTTTAATTCATTTTGCCAGGCCTGTCCACGAACTACATGGAAGTTTTCGTTCATCGGGTTCTTCCAAACCATCTGAGCCGAGATTTGGAGAGTACTTGCCAGGCATGCTAATAGAATAAGGATGTGTTTCATAGTAGGAGAATTTATTTGGTTTTCTATATTCCCCTCTTGAGAGGGGTTAGGGGTGTGTGAGACACATCAAGTTTATGTATTCTAACACACCCACTGCCACTCTCAAGAGGGGAGATGGGATTATTTCATCTGTTGCATATCGCAAAGTCGCTTGTAATAACCATTCAAGGCCAAGAGTTCATCGTGCTTGCCACGTTCTACTATCTGTCCTTCATGCAATACACAGATTTCATCGGCATGGCGGATGGTAGACAATCGGTGAGCGATAGCAATGGTAGTACGGTTTTTCATCAACTTTTCGAGTGCATCCTGTACCATACGTTCGCTTTCGGTATCGAGTGCTGAAGTAGCTTCGTCCAAAATTAAGATAGGAGGATTCTTCAAGATAGCGCGGGCAATACTGATGCGTTGGCGCTGACCACCGGAAAGTTTACCGCCTCGGTCACCAATCATGGTGTCGTATCCCTTTTCGCTGGCCATAATGAAGTCGTGTGCATTGGCTATCTTGGCTGCTTCTATGACTTGCTCCATGGTAGCGTTTTCCACACCGAACGAGATGTTGTTGAAGAAGGTGTCGTTGAACAGGATAGCTTCCTGGTTTACATTACCCATGATGCTTCTGAGATCGTGAAGGGTAGTTGCTTTTACGTTCACACCATCAATTAAAACTTCGCCTTCTTGTACATCGTGATAGCGAGGTATCAAATCCACCATAGTCGATTTGCCAGAACCAGACTGACCCACCAAAGCAATAGTTTTTCCCTTTTCGATGGTGAGGTTGATATCCTTCAAAATCCACTTGGTGTCATATTTGAACGATACGTTCTTGAATTCTATTTTTTCTTTCAATGGACCGATGTGAGTCGGGTTAGCTACTTGAGGCATCTTGTTTTCGGCCATGAGAATCTTGTCCACACGTTCCATGCTGGCCAAGCCTTTAGGAATGGCATAACTGGCTCTTGAGAATTCCTTCAATGGGTTGATGAGGCTATAAAGCATCACCAAGTAGAAGATAAAAGTAGGAGCGGTGATGGTGCTGTTATTGTTCAAAATCAACGTACCCCCAAACCAAAGAACAATGACAATCAAGACTGTACCCAGGAATTCACTCATCGGGTGAGCCATTTGTTGACGTGTATTTACTTTATTGATAGTATCTCTATATTGGTTGTTGGAGTCACTGAAACGTTTGTTCATCTTGTGTTCTGCATTGAATGCTTTGATGATGCGGAGACCACCCAAGGTTTCTTCCACTTGCGACATCAAGTCACTCCATTGGTTTTGGGCAGTCAGTGATTGGCGCTTCAACATTCGTCCTACTCTACCCATGACCCAACCCATGAATGGAAGGACAGTAATGGTAAAGAGAGTAAGTTGCCAACTGGTGGCGATCAAGGTTCCGAAGTAGAAAATAATCAGTACCGGATTCTTGAATAACATATCCAGAGAGGCCATGATACTGTTCTCGATTTCGTTCACGTCACCACTCATGCGGGCAATGATATCTCCCTTTCGCTCTTCCGAGAAGAATCCCAGTGGGAGATTCAAGATCTTGTTGTAGAGGGCGATACGTATGTCTCGAACTACTCCGGTACGGATTGGAATAATGGTAGCCGAAGAAAGGAAGTAACTAGCAGTTTTCAAGAATGTCATGAAAGCCAGAAACAAACCCAATACCAACAGTGTGGTACTTGCACCATAAACCTCAATTAGTTGGGTGACGTAATAATAGAAGTTATTGATAGCAATGTCCTTGAATGAACCTTCTGAACCCCATGGAATGAAACTGTAGTTCGCTTCCTGCATCTTGAAAAGGATTTGCAAGATAGGTACAATCAGCATGAACGAGAAAATGTTCAGGATAGCTGACAGAACATTGAAGATAATGTGCAGAATCAGAAATTTCTTGTACGGAGGTACAAAACGACGGAGTACTTGGATGAAATCTTTCATGTCGAATAAGATTGAAAAAGCATCCTTTTTACATGAATGCAAAAGGGATGCTTCTATTAAGATTAAAAATTACTTCATGCTGAAGGATTGCTGACCAATCATGGTGCCATCCGCAAAAATGTAGACGTTATAAGTACCTGCAGGTAGATATTCTTCTACGTCCCAATATACGGTTACGGTTTGTTCCTCACCGGTATATTCGATATATTTCTTGATAGAATAGGCCAAATTTCGATTTTCGTATGGGAACGTATCCGATTCGTTCTTGCTCAATACTTCATTGTCCGGTTTGGCAATACGTACATATAGCGTACGTTCACCGGTCTGTGCAGTGATGTTCTTGACGAGTGTAAAGGATACAGCTATCTTCTTGACATCCTTTACCTTCTTGGCTGTCTTTCCTTTCTTGTTCTTCGGTTGGATAGTAATGTTGGTTGCATCCAATTGGGCTGCTAAAGTAACCTTTTCATTCAAGGTCTTCTTTTCTTGAGCCAATGTGTTGATTTGGCGGGTAGCTTCCGAATATTTCTTCTTCACTTCCTTGTTTTCGGTTGTCAATGCCTCATTGATCTTGTTCAAGGAATCGATTTGCATCACATAACTTCTCAATACGGCACGTACGGTTTTCAACTCCTTCTTCAAGCGCATGATTTCGGCTGCATTGCTTGACTTTACTTGGCGGAGTTCTTCCAGCAATCGTTGGGTTCTCAATTGTTCGCTTTCCAGTTTCTGGCGGAGAGAGTCATTGTTGATTTGAACTTGAAGTTCATCGTATTGAGTGGCGTATGTAGTATACTCATTTTCCATTTCCTCTTTCTCTATGGCAAAGAGTTCGGTCATCTCCTTGTTTTCCTTTACTTGATAGAATGCAAAGAAAGAAACTCCACCGATAATGGCTATCAGTAGAATGATAATGATAATCAAATTTTTGTTCTTGTCCATGGGTTACATTAATTTCTCGCAAAAGTACAACTTTTATATAGATTGCCCGAAAAATGAGTCGGATTTTTTTCTTCAAATCGGAATAAGGTTGTAAATTTGCAGAAGTGAACGAATGAAATTTTAATTATCAACTTAAATAAATTATTGAGATTATGTCAAAAGTAACCGTAGTAGGCGCTGGTAACGTAGGCGCTACATGTGCAAATGTTCTTGCTTTCAATGAAGTAGCTGACGAAGTGGTAATGCTCGACGTTAAGGAAGGTGTTTCTGAAGGTAAGGCAATGGATATGATGCAGACAGCTCAGTTGTTGGGCTTCGACACTACATTGGTAGGCTGCACAAATGATTATGAAAAGACTGCAAATTCTGACGTAGTAGTTATTACATCAGGTATTCCTCGTAAGCCAGGTATGACTCGCGAAGAATTGATCGGTGTAAATGCTGGTATCGTGAAGTCAGTAGCTCAAAATATCTTGAAGTATTCTCCAAACGCTATCTTGGTAGTTATCTCTAACCCGATGGATACTATGACATACTTGGCTCTCAAGTCATTGGGCTTGCCTAAGAACAGAGTAATCGGTATGGGTGGTGCATTGGATAGCTCACGTTTCAAGTATTTCTTGTCACAGGCTTTGGGTTGCAACGCTAACGAAGTAGAAGGTATGGTAATCGGTGGTCACGGTGATACTACTATGATTCCTTTGACTCGTTTCGCTACATACAAGGGTATGCCGGTTTCTAACTTCTTGTCAGAAGAAAAGTTGGAAGCTATCGCAGCTGAAACAATGGTAGGTGGTGCTACATTGACTAAGTTGCTCGGTACTTCTGCATGGTATGCTCCGGGTGCTGCTGGTGCTTTCGTTGCTGAAGCTATCATCCACAACCAAAAGAAGATGATTCCTTGCTCTGTATTGTTGGAAGGTGAATATGGTGAAAACGACATCTGCTGCGGTGTTCCTGTAATCTTGGGTAAGAACGGTATCGAAGAAATCATCGAATTGCCGTTGAACGAAGCTGAAAAGGCTAAGTTCGCTGCTAGCGCTGCTGCTGTTCGTGCAACAAACGCTGCTTTGACTGAAGTAGGTGCTCTCTAATTACCTATTGGATATAGCATAGAAAAAGGATGGCGATTGCCATCCTTTTTTTATTGGTTTAGGAATAGAGCCGGAAGAATGGAGTCTCCTTTCCAATGGATATAGATGCTTGGGTTTGTTTCTTGTGATTCTATCCATTGGTTGAGGAGTTGGTAGATAGGGGTGTTGTTTGAGGTCGCTGTAAAGCTTGTGGTATATTGGTAATTCCCTCCAAAGGTACAACCTCCGGCGTTCTTGTTGATAAAAGGAAGTTGGTCGCAATAGCTGTTTTTGATAGTCGCATGGTCTCCGGTACCAATAATATGTCCTTTTACATTGTCGTTAGAGTAGACGTAGCAGTTGGTTAGGGTACCATTTTGGGCATAACCGCATATGCCCCCATTATGGGTTGTCTTATTGTTGAGGATATTGTTGCATGAGTAATTATTTATGACATTTCCTCCATATAGATATCCTGTTATGATTCCTAATGAACCGAGAGAGGCTTCTAAAGTGGAATTTCTAACGGAGCAATTGATTATGCTGCCATTGGTATATCCGCTTATTCCTCCTGTGTAGAAACAGTCGTTGTTGGATAGGGTACTATGGGTTATATGGCAGTTGGAAATGCTTCCATAGCATCGCCCTGCAATAATCCCCATTCCTGAACTGATGTCCCCAACGATGATAGCTCCTAGACAGTTGTCTACATTCAGATTCTTGATTGTTGCGCTTGAATTGACCTTGCCGAAGAGGCCGCCGTAACCGTTTTGTGCTTTGACTTTTAAATTTGAAATAGTGTGTCCTTTGCCATCAAATGTGTCTGAGAATGGAATATCCGTATGATACCCTATAGGTTCTAGTCTGTTGCAATCTTCTTCTGTTAATTCGATGTCATTGCATAGACTAAATATCATTTCTCCATTTACTTGTTTCCCGAAATCATCCAAGGTCTTATTTCCCTTATATGTTTTATTGATAAGTTGGCTGAATGCAATCAAATCTTCTGCCGTGCGAATGCCGGGAGATGAATCAAGTCGTACTATGTTACATTCATATTTCTTTCCGCTAAGGAAAGTATGTGGATTCAGAACCATTTGGTGTATGGTGTTATCTTTCATAAAGAGGGTTAATGTCAGAGTGCATGCTTCTATTGGAGGAATGATGAAAGAATAACTGTTTGTCCCGGTGTTGCTTCGGGTAATGGTGTGGGGTTCTTCTGTTAGGGAGAATGTACCTTCTTGAGGTGAAATGTAATTGACTTTGGCTGGGACAGCCAATTGTATGTTCTGAATGCTTTCAAGCAACGTCTCGTCGATGTTGACGGTAAATAAAGAAAAGAGATGCTCAAATTGTAGTAGGATTGCTTCTTTCTCAGAGCATCTCATTTGTGCAATCAAGATATCATCCAGTTCTCCTGTGGAATATAAATTAGATTGAGTATAATCATTGTCCGGATAGGTAGGGTAGAGGGCGATGATATTGGTCGTTTCTTCGGAATTAGTCCAATGGTAATCGTTCCCGTTTTCCCATGTGTCGCCGTTGTATGTGAATATCTGATTCTCTATTTCGATTCCCCCATGGGCATTCAAGAGGATTTGACTTCCGACAGGAAGGGAAAGGGACGAATTTTCGCTCCTTGACTGGATACTATAAGTTAACGGTAAATCTTGGGATAAAGTTACTTGTTCAGAATTACAAGCATGAGCTATCATTAACACAATAATGGAAAGAAGGTTTGTTACTCGTTTCATTGGATTTGATTTTTAAGTTTTTGCAAATGTAGAAAAAAAGATTGAAAGACAAAACCTTTTATAATAAAAACGTAGCCCACCTTCACAGGCAGGCTACATAATCTACAATACAAAATACAAATACAACTAAATGAGATATATCTTATGCGATAGCAATCATTTAAACGATACCTTGAGCCATCATAGCATGAGCAACCTTCATGAAGCCGGCAATGTTTGCACCCTTCACGTAGTTGATATAACCATCGGCTTCTGTACCATACTTCACGCATTGTTCGTGGATACCGAGCATAATGCCATGGAGCTTTTCGTCCACTTCGGCAGCGCTCCAACTCAAGTGCATAGCGTTCTGGCTCATTTCGAGACCTGATGTAGCTACACCACCTGCATTAACAGCCTTACCAGGAGCATAAAGCTTCTTGTTGGCAATGAATGCGTCGATAGCTTCTGGGGTACAACCCATGTTCGAGATTTCACCGATACACAATGTACCGTTGTTAATCAAGTTCTGAGCGTCTTCACCGTTCAATTCGTTTTGAGTAGCGCAAGGCAATGCGATGTCTACCTTTACTTCCCATGGACGACGGCCTGCTACGAAAGTAGCATTCGGATACTTTTCTGCGTATGGAGCCACGATGTCGTTACCTGAAGCACGGAGTTCAAGCATATAATCGATCTTTTCGCCACTGATGCCATCCGGGTCATAAACATAACCGTCAGGACCAGAGATAGTCACTACCTTAGCACCGAGTTCTGTAGCCTTAGTTACAGCACCCCAAGCCACATTACCGAAACCGGAAACGGCTACAGTCTTGCCTGCGATGTCATGACCTGCGTTCTTCAACATTTGGTTCACGAAGTACAAACCACCGAAACCGGTTGCTTCCGGACGGATCAAAGAACCGCCGAATTCCAAACCCTTACCTGTGAATGTACCTGTAAATTCGCGAGTCAATTTCTTGTACATACCGAACATGTAACCAACTTCACGGCCACCTACACCGATATCGCCGGCAGGAACGTCCATATCCGGACCTACATGGCGCCACAATTCAAGCATGAAAGCTTGGCAGAAACGCATAACTTCCGCATCGCTCTTGCCACGTGGAGAGAAGTCCGAACCACCCTTACCACCACCCATAGGCAATGTAGTCAAGGCATTCTTGAATGTTTGTTCGAAGCCCAAGAACTTCAATATAGAAAGGTTTACAGATGCATGGAAACGGATACCGCCTTTGTAAGGGCCAATAGCGTTGTTGAACTGTACGCGGTAACCTAAGTTAACTTGTACTTTACCTTTATCGTCTACCCAGGGCACTTTGAATGTAAAGATGCGGTCTGGTTCAACCAGTCTCTCAATCAGAGAAGCTCTTTCAAATTCAGGATGCTGGTTGTAGATATCTTCAATGGAATGCAATACTTCCTTTACAGCCTGCAAGTATTCAGATTCACCAGGATGCTTAGCTTCGAGAGAAGCCATAATTTGATTAATATCCATAATAAAAGTATTTAAGGTTTTGACAAAATGAAATTAATTCTACATGCAAAGTTAAGGTTTTGTGGAAATCTGCCAAATGTTTTGGCTCTTTTTTTAAATGGAGAAAGTTAAAAAACAGGACGGTCATTTGCTGGCTGCTTTTCAATAAGATTATTTTTGCCTTGAATTAGTTGCATACATCAAGAATTATGTCGAATTTTGTGTATGAAGATTAAAAAGTGAAGATTATGCTTAGCAAATTAAAATTGAACCAATTCAAGGATACCTCGTTTGTGAACCTGATGACCAAACGAATTTTCAATGTCCTGTTGGTTGCTAATCCTTACGATGCATTCATGTTGGAAGATGATGGTCGTATCGATGAGAAAATCTTTATAGAATATATGAATCTGAGCCTGCGTTATCCTCCACGTTTTACGCAGGTGTCTACCGAGGAAGAAACCTGGAAACAGTTAGGAAATACCAAATTCGATTTGGTAATTGTCATGCCGGGTACGGACAACAGTGATACCTTTGATATTGCCCGTTCTATCAAACAGAAATATCCGGAAATCCCTTTGGTGGTGCTTACTCCTTTTTCACATGGCATCAGAGCCAGAATGGAGCATGAAGACTTGAGTATCTTTGAGTATGTGTTCTGCTGGTTGGGAAATACGGACTTGCTGGTTTCCATCATCAAACTGATAGAAGATAAGATGAATCTGGAACACGACATCAAGGAAGTAGGTGTACAGATGATTCTCTTGGTGGAAGACTCTATCCGTTTCTATTCCTCAGTCTTGCCAAACTTGTATAAGTTTGTCTTGAAGCAGAGTCAGGTCTTTGCGACAGAAGCCTTGAATGAACACCAGCGTACACTTCGTATGCGTGGACGTCCCAAGATTGTGTTGGCACGCAGTTATGAAGAAGCGATGTACCTATATAATAGGTATCAGAATAATGTGTTGGGAGTTATTACGGATGCCCGTTATCCACGGGAAGGAATCGTAGATCCGATAGCTGGTATCAAGTTGATGGCAGAAATTCGCAAGCATGATCCGTTTGTACCATTGATTCTCCAGTCGGCCGAGGTAGACAACCGGAAATACATCAGCCAGTATGAAGCAAGCTTTGTAGACAAGAATTCCAAGAAGATGGATGTGGACTTGCGCGATATCGTGTCCGACAATTTCGGTTTCGGCGATTTCGTGTTCCGTAATCCTCATACCTTGGAAGAAGTGGCCCGTGTACGGAATTTGAAGGAATTGCAGAATATCATATTCCATATACCTACGGAATCTTTCTTGTATCATGTACAGCATAATCATATTTCTCGTTGGCTCTATTCGCGTGCCATGTTCCCGCCTGCAGAGTTTCTGAAACAGATTACTTGGGATTCCTTGCAGGATGTGAACGGTCATCGTCAGGTGATTTTCGAAGCCATTGTAAAATACCGTAAGATGAAGAACCGTGGGGTGGTAGCCATTTTCCAACGCGACCGTTTCGACCATTATTCCAATTTTGCCCGTATTGGCGAAGGTTCGTTGGGAGGAAAAGGCCGTGGTTTGGCTTTTATAGACAACATGGTGAAGCGTCATGCAGAATTTGAGGAATTTGAAAATGCAACGGTTGCTATTCCGAAGACGGTGGTTCTCTGTACGGATATCTTCGATGAATTCATGGATTCCAACAATTTGTATCAGATAGGTTTGAGCGATGCGGACGATGATGTAATCTTGAAGGCTTTCCTCCGTGCCCGTTTGCCGGAGCGTTTGATGGATGACTTCTTGGCCTTCCTTGATGTGGTCCGATCGCCGATTGCTATCCGTTCGTCCAGTCTGTTGGAAGACTCCCATTACCAACCGTTTGCGGGGATTTATTCCACTTATATGATTCCTTATATGGAAGACAAGAATGAAATGCTCCGTATGTTGGGTGATGCCATCAAGGGAGTCTATGCATCTGTATATTATAAGGATAGCAAGGCCTACATGCAGGCCACTAGCAATGTCATCGACCAGGAAAAGATGGCGGTTATCCTGCAGGAAGTGGTAGGTACACAGTATGGCGACCGTTTCTATCCGTCCATATCAGGGGTGGCCCGTTCGTTGAACTACTATCCGATAGGCGATGAAAAGGCAGAGGAAGGTACCGTAAGTTTGGCATTGGGCTTGGGTAAGTACATCGTAGATGGCGGATTGACCCTCCGGGTATGTCCGTATCATCCTACACAGGTCTTGCAGACTAGCGAAATGGAAATAGCCCTTCGCGAGACACAGACTTCTTTCTATGCGCTCGACTTGAAGAATCATGGTGAGAATTTCTCTTTGGACGATGGATTCAATCTATTGAAACTTCCAGTGAAGGAAGCTGAAAAGGATGGAGCCTTACAGTTCATTGCTTCCACTTACGATCCGTATGATATGGTTATCCGCGATGGTATCTATCCGGGCGGCCGTAAGGTGATTACTTTTGCCAATATTCTTCAGCATGAAGTGTTCCCGTTGTCCCGTATCCTTCAGTTGGCACAAGAATACGGACAGAGTGAAATGCGTCGTCCGGTAGAGATCGAATTTGCCGTAACGCTGAATCCGAAGGAAAAGTCGGGTACGTTCTATTTGCTTCAGGTGCGTCCGATGGTGGATGTGAAGGCCAATTTATCTGAAGATTTGAATCAGATACCGGAAGAAAATGTCTTGCTGAAGAGTCATAATTCTTTAGGACACGGAGTCATGGAAGATATCTATGATATTGTCTATGTGAAGACTGATGGCTATAATGCTGGAAATAATCCGACCATTGCTTATGAAATAGAGAAGATCAACCGTAAGTTCCTGGATGCAGGTAAGCATTATGTGTTGGTAGGTCCGGGCCGATGGGGTAGTAGTGATTCTTGGTTGGGTATTCCTATCAAGTGGCCACACATTTCGGCTGCTCGTGTCATTGTTGAGGCGGGGTTGACCAATTATCGGGTAGACCCAAGCCAAGGTACGCACTTTTTCCAGAATTTGACGTCCTTTGGGGTAGGTTACTTTACAATTAATGCTTATATGAATGACGGTGTTTACAAACAAGACTATTTGAATGAACTTCCAGTGGTGGAAGAAACTCAGTTCTTGCGTCATGTCCGTTTTGAAAAACCGATTGTAGTCAAGATGGATGGAAAGAAGAAGGTAGGTGTCGTGATGATGCCGGAGGAATAAAAAACAAGAGGGTGAAAAAATAACTTCACCCTCTTGTTTTTTTTATTGTTGGTATATGTTATACAATGCCTTGTGCCATCATAGCCTTGGCTACCTTCATGAAACCGGCGATGTTTGCGCCCTTTACATAGTTCACGTAGCCGTCTTCTTCAGTACCATACTTCACGCAATTTTCATGGATATTTTCCATGATGTAGTGAAGCTTGGCATCCACTTCTTCTGCACTCCATGAAATGCGTTCTGAGTTCTGGCTCATTTCCAAGCCTGATACCGATACACCACCGGCATTCGCAGCCTTACCCGGCGCATACAGAATCTTGGCTTCCTGGAAGATGCGGATGGCTTCTGGTGTAGAAGGCATGTTAGCACCTTCAGAAACTGCAATAACACCATTGTCAACCAACATCTTGGCATGGTCGCCGTTCAATTCGTTCTGGGTGGCCGACGGAAGAGCAATGTCTGCCTTTTCACCCCATGGCTTCGCACCCGGTACATATTTTACACCATACTTTTCAGCATATTCACGGATACGGCCACGGTACAAGTTCTTCAATTCCATGATGTAGTCGAGCTTTTCGCGGTCGATACCGTCTGGATCGTAGATATAGCCGTCTGAGTCGGACATGGTCAAGACCTTACCACCCAATTGGAGTACCTTTTCGGCTGTGTACTGAGCCACGTTACCCGAACCGGAAATCAGGACAGTCTTTCCTTGCAAGTCCAGACCCTTAGTTTTCAGCATTTCCATGAGGAAGTATACGTTGCCATAACCGGTTGCTTCCGGACGAACCAAAGAACCACCGAATTCACGGCCCTTACCTGTAAATGTTCCGGTAAATTCACGGGTCAACTTCTTATACATACCGAACATGTAACCTACTTCACGACCACCTACACCGATGTCGCCTGCCGGTACGTCGGTGTCTGGACCGATGTGGCGCCACAATTCCAACATGAATGCCTGGCAGAAACGCATGACTTCTGCATTCGACTTACCACGTGGAGAGAAGTCGGAACCGCCCTTACCACCACCCATCGGGAGGGTAGTCAACGAGTTCTTGAAGGTCTGTTCGAAAGCCAAGAACTTCAAGATACCCAAGTTTACTGATGCGTGGAAACGGATACCGCCCTTGTAAGGACCGATTGCATTGTTGTGCTGTATACGGTAACCTATGTTGGTCTGTACATTGCCCTTATCGTCCATCCATGTTACACGGAATTGGTATACTCTATCTGGAATACACAAACGTTCAATCAAATTTACCTTATCGAATTCCGGGTGCTTGTTATATTCTTCTTCAATGGTTCCAAGCACTTCTTCTACTGCCTGATGATATTCAGGCTCGTTGGGAAATCTTCTTTTAAGATCTTCTAATACCTTTGCTGCGTTCATAATCTTTTATTTCTAGTGTTGTTTATATTCTCTCTTTTTTTTTGACGCTGCGAAAGTATGTATAATATTTTATGTGTGCAACGTTTTATAAAGAAAATAATGAAAAAACCGCCAAATTGTTCGTTTGGCGGTTGAATAAAAAGTAAAAAGATTATCTTTTCTTGTTTTTAACGGATTTTATTATTGGTATGAAAACCAATGCTCCTGACATGACAATCGTTAAAATTAACGGACCGTCAATACGCTCGCTTCCTACTAATATAAGATAGCAAATGGCTACCCATAGGAGGGCGAGAATGACAGATTGTGTGGTAGATAAAGGTCTTCTCATTGCTTCTTCTTCTTCTCTACAATCGCATCAATGACTGCTACAGCAGTGATGTTCACAATGTCGCGTACGGATGCTTCACAATCGGTAAAGTGGATAGGTTTGTTCAACCCCATCTGGATAGGGCCGATAACCTCTGTTTCACTCATTGACTGAATCAATTGGTAAGTGGCGTTGGCCGAACTCAAGTTCGGGAATATCAAGGTGTTGACATCCTTTCCTTTCAGTCTGGTAAATGGATATTTTTCATCACGTGCAGCATTGTTCATGGCATATTTTACCTGCATTTCTCCGTCGATAGCCAATTCCGGGTAAGTTTGTTGCATGATGTCAATGGCTTCATGTACTTTGGCTGGGCTACCTTCATTGTCCGAACCGAAGTTGGAATATGAAATCATGGCCATTGCCGGAGTATGGTTAAAGAACTCAACGGTAGTCTTCGACAGTTTGGCAATATCCACCAATGTATCGGTGTCCGGATGACGGTTAATCAAGGTATCTGCCAAAAAGTAAGTTCCTTTCTTGGAATTCAAGATATGCATAGTGCCGAAGTGTTTGAATTCCGGACGGATGCCAATGACTTCTTTGGCTACCTTAATGGTATTGGAATACTTGGTATACAGACCGGTGATGAAAGCATCGGCTTCGCCTGTTTCTACCATCATCATACCGAAGTAGTTACGTTCGAACGTCTTGTCGTTTGCTTCCTGGAAGTTGGCACCTTGGCGGGCGCGTTTCTCAGCCAGGATACGTGCATAACGTTCGCGGCGTGGGGCTTCGTTCGGATGACGGAGGTTGACAATTTCGATGCCTTCCAAACTCAACTCCAGTTCCTTCGCCAATTTTCCGATCGCTTCGTCATTACCTAATAAGATAGGATGACAGATACCTTCCGATCTGGCTTCGACTGCTGCTTTGAGCATGGTAGGGTGAATACCTTCTGCAAACACCACACGTTGTGGGTCGCGACGGGCTGTATCATAAAGTTGGCGGGTCAATTTACTTTCCTGACCCATGAGTTCCTTCAAATGTTGACGGTATGCTTCCCAATCGGTAATCGGCTTGCGGGCTACTCCAGAATCCATAGCAGCCTTGGCTACGGCCATAGATACTTCGGTAATCAAGCGTGGGTCAACCGGTTTCGGGATGAAATAATCCGGACCGAAAGTAAAGTTGTTCACATGATATACTTCGTTCACTACATCAGGAACAGGTTGCTTGGCGAGGTTGGCAATGGCACGAACGGCTGCCAATTTCATTTCTTCGTTGATAGCGGTAGAGGCTACGTCCAATGCACCACGGAAGATATATGGGAATCCTATGACATTGTTGATCTGGTTCGGGTAGTCGCTACGTCCGGTAGACATCAAAACGTCCGGACGGGCAGCCATAGCATCTTCGTAAGAGATTTCAGGAACCGGGTTTGCCAATGCGAATACAATTGGATAATTCGCCATGCTACGAATCATATCCTGTGACAAAACATTGCCTTTTGAGAGACCAAGGAATACATCTGCGCCTTTGATCGCTTCTTCCAATGTATGGAGGTCGCGTCGGTCGGTAGCGAAATAACGCTTAGTGTCGTCCAACTTTTCACGGTCGCTAGTGATGACACCCTTCGAGTCCAACATGATGATGTTCTCGTGGGTAGCTCCCAATGCTTCGTATAATTTGGTACATGAAATGGCAGCAGCACCTGCACCATTTACCACGATTTTCACGTCTTCAATCTTCTTGCCTGCTACTTCAAGGGCATTCAAAAGGCCGGCTGCTGAGATAATGGCAGTACCATGCTGGTCATCGTGCATTACCGGAATATCAAGTTCTTCCTTCAATCGGCGTTCGATTTCAAAGCATTCCGGAGCCTTGATGTCTTCCAAGTTGATACCCCCAAAAGTTGGCGCAATTGCCTTGACTGCTTCGATGAACTTTTCCGGGTCCTTTTCATTCACTTCGATGTCAAAAACATCGATTCCACCGTATATTTTGAACAAAAGGCCTTTTCCTTCCATAACCGGTTTCCCTGCCATAGCACCAATATCGCCAAGTCCTAACACGGCTGTACCGTTCGAGATAACAGCAACCAAATTACCTTTGGCTGTATATTTATAAGCGTCCTGCGGATTCTTTTCGATTTCGAGACAAGGTTCGGCTACACCTGGAGAATAGGCGAGCGACAAGTCTGTCTGTGTGCTATAAGGCTTGGTTGGAACAACCTCAATCTTGCCCGGCTTGCCCTGTGAGTGGTAGAGCAAAGCGGCTTCTTTCGTAATTTTAGCCATAATCTTTTTCCTTAAAAATTTTCCTATTTCCTATAAATTGGCGGCAAAAGTACAAATAAATTTATAAAATGCGATTTTCCAACGAGAAAAATCACTCCTATTCATCTTCTACCTTATTATGATAACATTCTAAAAGTATGATTTTATAGTGTATAGGTGTTTTTTAAGGTTAACGTGTGGTCCAGTTGTTTATTATTTGAGAAAAAATGGATAATTTTGCAACTCGAAAAATCAATCGAAAATAATATAACGTTTAATATTTAGGATCAATCAATGAAATTTTTATTGAAACCCATGTTGGCGCTTGCTTTGTTTGTTATGTTGGCAACAGGCGCAAAGGCTCAGGATACGCTGAGAATCTCTTTGAATGAGGCGATTCAGATTGCGTTGAGTGAAAATCCGACTATTAAGGTAGCCGATCAGGAAATTCAGTTGAAGAAAGAAGCGAACCGCGAAGTCCTTTATGGCTTGCTTCCGGAAGTAAGTTTGGTGGGAAGTTTCAATCACACCATTGAAAAGCAGTCTTTTGCGATTATGGGCGAAGTGATGCGTGTCGGTACGTTGAACAATGCCAGTGGTGGTGTTAGTGCTAGTTTGCCTGTATTTGTTCCGGCGTTGTACCAGAGCATGAAGTTGACCAAGACCGATGTGAAGTTGGCATTGGAAAAGGCGCGTTCTTCTCGCCTGGACATGGTGAATCAAGTAACTAAGGCATTCTATCAGTTGCTTTTGGCGCAAGATAGTTACGTGGTTCTTCAGAAGAGTTACAAGCAGAGTGAAGACAATTTCAATGTGGTCAATGCCAAGTACGAACAGGGTTCGGTTAGTGAATACGATAAAATCAGTGCTGATGTGCAGATGCGTTCCTTGAAGCCTACTTTGGTATCGGCTGGCAATGGCGTGAATTTGGCCATGCTCCAGTTGAAGGTGCTTCTCGGTATGGAAAGCGATATGCCTGTAGCTGTTGTTGGAAATTTGAAGGATTATGAAATGGCGATGTTTACACGTCAGGCTCAACCACAACCTGCTGATATAGTAGGTGGTAATACCACTCTCCGTCAGTTGGATTTGAATCAGGATATGTTGAAGAGAAACTTGAAGTTGAAGTATACCAACTTCATGCCTTCATTGGCTCTTTCATTCCAATACATGTACACAAGCATGAGTGAAAACTGGAAAATTGCTGATTATAAGTGGAATCCGTATTCAACTCTTGGCTTGAGCCTTTCGATTCCTTTGTTCAAGGGTGGTAACTTCTCTCAAGTGAAGCAGGCCAAGTTGCAGTTGAAGCAGTTGGATCAGACTCGTATCGATACAGAGCGCAAATTGAAGATGCAGGCTCAGAGTTATTTGAATAACATGGCTGCTAGCACAGAGCAAGTGGTGAGCAACAAGGAAGCTGTACTTCAGGCTGAAAAGGGACGCACCATTGCTGAAAAGCGTTACGAAGTTGGTCGCGGTACTATCCTCGAATTGAACAGTTCGGAAGTGGCTTTGACTCAGGCTCAACTTACTTACAACCAATCGATCTATGATTATTTGGTTGCAAAGGCCGACCTCGACCTCGTAATGGGCGTGGAAGATGTGATTAATGTGGAAGAAGAAAAGAAATAATAAACATTATAAAGAGAAAACAGTATGAAGAAAAGTTTTCAGTTGGCTGCAGTATTGGTTGCAGCTATGTTGGGCGCCTGCTCGGGCGGTGAAGAAAAGAAGGCAGAAACTACTGCTGCTGAAACCGTGATTGAAAAGCCGACCGTAAAGTTGGCTACCGTAACCTCTCGCGAAGTAGAACAGATTGGTGAATTTACTGCTACTGTAGAGGCAGAAGCTAAGAACAACATTGCTCCGACTTCTCCGGGCCGTATCAGCCAGATTTTTGTTGAAGTAGGTGACTATGTACGCAAGGGACAGAAGTTGGTACAGATGGATGCTGCCAACCTCACTCAGTTGAAGTTGCAATTGGACAATCAGGAAACAGAATTCAAGCGTGTAGATGAGTTGTATAAGGTAGGTGGTGCATCGAAGGCTGAATGGGATGCTGCCAAGACTAACTTGGACGTTCGTCGTTCTTCTTATCAAAATTTGTTGGAAAATACACAGTTGGTAAGCCCGTTGAACGGTGTAATCACTGCACGTAACTTTGATAATGGTGATTTGTATACATCCACTCAGATGCCGGTATTGGTAGTAGAACAAATCGCTCCGGTAAAATTGATGGTAAACGTTTCTGAACCTAACTTCCCGAAGGTAACTAAGGGCATGGCTGTAAAGGTGAAACTTGATGTATACGAAGGCGAAGAATTCGAAGGCAAGGTAAGTTTGGTTTACCCTACTATCGATGCTGCTACTCATACATTCCCTGTAGAAATCACATTGGCTAATGCTAACCAGCGTGTACGTCCGGGTATGTTTGCTCGTGTAACCATGAACTTCGGTAGCAAGAACCACGTAGTGGTACCTGATATGGCTGTAGTGAAGCGTGCAGGTTCGGGCGACCGTTATGTATATGTATACAACAATGGTAAGGTATCATATAATAAGGTAGAATTGGGCCGTCGCATGGGTACTGAATACGAATTGATTTCAGGTGTAGACAACAATTCACAGGTTGTAATCGCTGGTCAGACTCGTTTGGCTGACGGTGTAGAAGTAGAAGTTATCCAATAATCCTTTAACCACTTTAATTAACATATTATGAGTTTATACGAAGGAGCGGTTAAAAGACCGATTATGACCTCGCTTTGCTTTTTGGCGGTAGCGATTTTTGGTCTCTTTTCGTTGTCGAAACTTCCGGTGGACTTGTATCCGGATATCGAAACGAATACTATCATGGTCATGACATCCTATCAGGGTGCCAGTGCCTCGGATATTGAAAACAACGTGACCCGTCCGTTGGAAAACACCTTGAACTCGGTAGAAAACTTGAAGCACATCACTTCCAAGTCTTCAGAAGGTGTGTCTGTAATTACCTTGGAGTTTGAGTTCGGTTATGATATCGACGTATTGACTAATGACGTGCGCGACAAGTTGGATATGGTGAGTGCAGCTCTTCCAGATGAAGTGAACACTCCGATTATCTTTAAGTTCAGTACCGACATGATTCCTATCTTGATGTTGTCTGTACAGGCAGAAGATAGCCGTCCGGCGCTTTACAAGATTTTGGACGATGCGGTAGTGAACCCATTGGCTCGTGTACCGGGTGTAGGTTCTGTATCTGTAATGGGTGCTGCAAAGCGTGAAATCAACGTTTATTGCGATCCGAACAAGCTTGAAGCTTACAATCTTTCTATCGAAACCATCAGCTCGTTGATCAGTGCGGAAAACCGTAACATGCCGGGCGGTACATTCGATATGGGTAGCGATACTTACTCTCTCCGTGTGGAAGGTGAGTTTGACGACCCGAAGGAAATGGAAAACATTATCGTAGGTACTTACAACGGTGCAGCCGTATACTTGCGTGATGTAGCTACCGTTCAGGATGGTGTCCAGGAGCGTGCTCAGCGTACATTCAATAACGGTAAGGAAGGTGCGATGATTATCGTACAGAAGCAGTCGGGTGGTAACTCGGTAGAAATTTCCAAGAAAGTAATGGAAATGCTTCCGAAGTTGCAGAAGACTCTTCCTTCTGACGTAAAGTTGGGTATTATCGTTAATACATCTGATAACATTACGAATACTATCAATAGTTTGGGCGAAACCATTGCGTATGCGATGTTGTTCGTGGTGCTTGTGGTGTTCATTTTCTTGGGACGTTGGCGTGCAACAGTGATTATCTGTATCACTATCCCGATGTCATTGATCGGTTCGTTCATCTACTTGGGTATTGTAGACGGAGGTTCTATCAACATCATTTCGTTGTCATGTCTCTCTATTGCGATTGGTAGCGTGGTGGACGATGCCATCGTAGTATTGGAAAACGTAACCACCCACATCGAACGTGGTGCTGAACCGAAACAGGCTGCCGTATTGGCAACCAACGAAGTGGCGATTTCCGTAATTGCTTCTACCTTGACCATGATTGCCGTATTCTTCCCATTGACCATGGTAACTGGTATGTCTGGTGTATTGTTCAAGCAGTTGGGTTGGATGATGTGTGTGATCATGACTATTTCTACCGTTTCGGCGTTGTCGTTCACTCCGATGATGTGTGCTTATTTCTTGAAGTTGCAGAAGAAGCCAAGCAAGATTTTCTTGGCATTCTATAAGCCTATCGAACGCTCGCTCGATAAGTTGGATGACTGGTACAAGAAGCGTTTGGATTGGGCTGTACGTCACCGTAAGTCGGTATTCGTAGGTTGTGTGGCATTCTTTGTATTGAGCTGTTTGTGTGCAACATCTATCGGTTCTGAGTTCTTCCCGTCAGCGGATAATGCCCGTATCGGTGCTACCTTGAAGTTGCCTATCGGTGCTCGTGTAGAACGTGCCCAAGAATTGGCTGCTGAATTGACTGAAAAGTGGATGAACCGTTATCAGGGTGTATTGAAGGTATGTAACTACCGTGTGGGTCAGGCTGACTCTGACAATACATTGGCTGCTATGCAGACTAACGGTAGCCACATCATCTCGTTCAACATGAGTTTGGTGAGTGTGGAAGACCGTTCTATCGGCCTCGAACAGGTATGTAACGAAATGCGTGAAGACTTGAAGATGTATCCGGAACTCGAAGAGGGCCAGATTCTCCTCGGTGGTGGCGGCGGCGGTATGGGCGGCCAGTCAACAGCAGACTTCGAAATCTATGGTTATGACTTTGCTGTAACCGACCGTTTGGCGGCTGAATTGCAGCGCGAACTTCTGAAGATTAATGGTGTACGCGAAGTGAACATCAGTCGTGAAGACTATCAGCCGGAATATCAGGTTGACTTTGATCGCGAAAAGTTGGCTCTCCATGGCTTGAACCTTTCTACTGCAGCAACCTACTTGCGTAACCGTATCAATGGTTCGTTGGCAACTTACTATCGTGAAGACGGTGACGAATATGATGTGAAGGTGCGTTATGCTCCAGAAAGCCGTACTAGCGTGGAAGATTTGGAAAACATCCTGATCTATTCTCCAGTGAATGGCAAGGGTATTCGTGTGAAGGACTTGGGTAAGGTCGTAGAACGTTCTAACCCGCCGACTATCGAACGTAAGGACCGTGAACGTATCGTAACAGTTTCTGCAGTTATCTCTGGTGCCCCATTGGGTGATGTGGTAAATGCTGGTCAAGCTGTTATCGAACAGATGGAGATTCCAGCAGGTATTTCCATTCAGGTTGCCGGTTCGTATGAAGACCAACAGGAATCATTTGCCGATCTCGGTACTTTGGGTCTCTTGATCATCATCTTGGTATTCATCGTGATGGCTGCTCAGTTTGAGTCTATGACTTATCCGTTCATCATCATGTTCTCTATTCCGTTTGCATTCAGCGGTATCTTGATGGCGTTGGCTATTACAGGTACTACATTGAACGTAATGAGTATGCTCGGTGGTATCATGTTGATTGGTATCGTAGTAAAGAACGGTATCGTGCTTATCGACTATACAATGCTTTGTCGCGAACGCGGTATGTCTGCGCTCCGTGCTGCTGTAGTAGCCGGCCGTAGCCGTCTCCGTCCGGTATTGATGACTACTTGTACTACTATTCTTGGTATGGTTCCGATGGCTATCAGCCAGGGTGAAGGTGCTGAGATGTGGCGTCCGCTCGGTGTATCCGTTATCGGTGGTTTGACCGTATCAACCATTTTGACATTGATTCTTGTTCCGGTACTTTACTGTGCATTTGCAGGTACAGGTATCAAGCGTACTCGTAAGGCATTGAAGCACCAACGTATGTTGAACGACTACTATCAGAGTCATAAGGATAAGATGACTAAAGCAAAGAAACACTAATTCAGTTATGAGTTTTGAGTTATGAGTTATGAGTTAACCATTCGGATGGTGATTAAAACTGATGGCTTATAACTCACAACTCATAACTCATAACTTATAACTCATAACTTAAAGACATGAAATCAGTAATGATCACTTTCGACCAGGCTTTCTACGAACGCATCATTAAGACGCTCGACCGTTTGAATTGCCGTGGTTTCAGTTATTTCCAGCAAGTGCAGGGCCGTGGTAGCAAGACCGGTGAACCTCACTATGGAAGCCATGCTTGGCCAAGTATGTGTTCGGCTATCATCACTATGGTGGAAGACCATCGTGTAGATCCGTTGCTCGAAGCGCTTCATGCTATGGATAAGGAAACCGAAATGCTTGGTTTGCGAGCCTTTGTATGGAACGTAGAAAAGAGTATTTAAATAATTGAGGGGAGCTGAAAGGCTCCCCTTGTTTTTAAAAGATTTCTTGTAGAAGTGTTTTCCCTTCTGTATCCAGTACCTTGATACTCAATTCCCCTTTCTTCTTTTCGAGAATGATTACTGTGGCATTTTCCAGTCGGTTGCCACCGCCGATAATCGCTGGATAATTGTTCCCTAAACTACCTTTCGGATGATAAGCAAATCGATGAGTGTGTGCATTGATGGCTACATGGAAAGGAGCCTTCTTCATCAAAGGTTTCCAAAGGTCTTTACACAAGTTGTCACAACCATAAAGCGGAATATGGTGAATCAAAATACGCTTATCGGCTTTTTTGAAGGCTTTGGATGCCAATTCTTCTTGTAGGAATCCCACTTGTTCCTGACGAAGTTGGGTGAAGTCATTCAAGCCGGAGTATTCTTTATGGTCATCGGTCTTGTCTTCTCCACAATCCAGCATCACGATACGGGTATCTCCCCAGTTGAAGGCACCATAAGTCTTTCCACCCACATAGTCGAAATGCTTGCGCAAACCGATAGAGTAGGCATTGCGGATTTCGTGATTCCCTCTTATAAATAAGGTAGGGATACGGTCGCCGTGTACACCTTCGGTCAATAGTTTTACAAATCGGGTAGCCTGTTCGTGGTTGGCAGGGTCGTCTATACAGTCGCCATTGAAGACTACGAAATCATAATCCACATTCTCTACTTGCTTCAAGAGTGCCTGGAATACATTTCCACGCTGATGCAAGTCGTTGAAGATGACGGCTGTGAATGAATCAGTATCTGCCTCGGGCATGGTGAAGGTGTAGAAATCCGATTGGGCAATGTTGCCGAATTTCTTGCTATATGCCTTGTATTGAAGGATTTCCTGCGAGCAGACACGATAATAATAAGTCTGTCCGGGTGTCAGGTTGTCCAGACGGATTTTGTGGATGCTTTCATTGAATTCAGCTTGTCCGTCAATGATGAGGCGAACACGCTTCAGGTTACTCTTGTCGGTACCATATTCCACCCAACTATAGGCTGGGATAGTGGTTTCCCACATAATGGTTATTCCGTTGTTAACCGGATTCTGTACATAAGGTTGGGTTAAGAAAAGTTCATCGGCTTTCTTTGCCATGCGGAGAGTAACAGTAATCGGACGGTGATCGGATGCCAATGGCTCTTCTACTACCTGAGACGAAAGTGCTACCAAATCATTGGTCCGTTGTTTCCAAGCAGCGATATAGTCAATCGTTTCGGTAGGTTCCGGTGCAGGGAAAGTGGCTTGCTTGACATTTGTCAGGATTTGGAAATCTTGTTGCAAAGCCTTGATGAACTCCGATTCCGGCTTGTCGTTCAAGTCGCCCGCCAAGAAGAACGCCTTGTGGCTTGTACAGACACTGTTCTTGATGATTTCCAATGAAGCCAAGCGGTCTTCCTCTGTGAGTGACAGGTGTGTGCATGCAAAGAAATAATCCTTGAACTCGGCGACCATAAGCATGCGTTTTTCTTCACGTCCTGGCAAAGGGAAGGTCTGAATGTTCAATGGTTTTTCTTTGGAGAGAATGCCGATGCCGTACTTTCCACCTTGAAAGGAGATAGCCGGTGCATAACTGGCATGCATTTGTGTACGTTCGGCCACTTCGGCCAATACGTATGTCTGGTTGCTACGGGTAGTCATGCTGTCCAGTTCCTGCACGGCCACTACATCCGGTGCTTCGTTGTTGATAACATTCGCTATGCGTTGGATATTGCGTACATTGTCCATGCCCTTGGCATTGCGAATGTTGTAACTCATCAGTTTCAGATAGTCCTGCGAATGTGCCGATGCGGCCATGGCAAGCATGCATAGAAGAAAATAGAAGTGTTTCATAGATTTAAATTATTTACGGTCTTTATTTTCAATAAGTTCAGACGGTTTGATTATCAAATGATTATACTGAACTTCCCGTCTGAAGTTCTTTTTTCTTATAGACGATGTGCGGAGCACGTCCTTCCTTACCAATTCTCCCTTCTTGGTACCATTGGCGGAGTTCGCCGGCTGCTTTGGTCTTCAGAAGTCCTGTCAGTTCAGAGTATTCCGAACGGGTGATGTAGCCGTTCTTGTCCAAATGGTCAGTAAGTAATTGGAATCTTTCTTCTGAAGAAAATTCATTGGATGAGGTCTTGAATGCTCGATATGCTTCCACTCTTTCCAGTTTCATTTGTTGTCCAATGCTCTTCTTTAGTTCTTTGGCAGCCTTGAACTTTACATTGTCAAAATGAATGGATTTGGCTCGGATTTCTTCCTTGCTAGTCACTTTCCGGCTTTTCAGGCTGGCGGAGAATGTACCGATGTTCCCGATTTTCACATTGTATCCGCTGGCTAGGTATTCAGCCAGTACATCTTCCAGAAAGGTTACTACACCTTGAACGGTCGCAGCGTTCAGTCCCGTGTGCATGGAAGCGTGTTTGAGGATGTCTTTCAAATCTTTGGTGCCGTATGCTACCAATTTGGGATAGAGAATTTGTTCCCCTTCTTTCCCTTGAGGGCTCAATCCCGGCTTTAAGTCGTATTGTGCAATCATGATGCTAGGTATTTAAGTAGTTAAAACGAATCGGTTAAAGGTTTTCTTGCTGGAATGTAGTATGTTCTTCGTTGCGGACTGTATGTTCCTCGTCGTGGTACTTACGTTTCTTACAGAAGAACATACGTTCCTCTTTGAAGAACGTATAACATTCCTAGGCAAAGATAGTTAGATTTCTGGATATTTAAGTTTAGGAATAGGAAAACTTGGAGAAGTACCGTTATTTAGTTGAAATCATATCTTTTACATAAAATAAATCGGCTTCCTACTTATTTCCAGAAGTATGAAGCCGATTATGATTATAAGTTATTGATTTCTTCAATAGATAGCCCCGTGATTTCAGCAATGTCGGCAATAGGATACCCTTTGGATTTCATTTTTTGTGCGTCTTCCAGTTTAGCTTCCGCTAATCCTTCCGCACGTCCTTCCGCACGTCCTTCCGCACGTCCTTCCGCACGTCCTTCCGCACGTCCTTCTGTACGTCCTTCTGCACGTCCTTCCGCCAAACCTTCCGCTAGGCCTTTGGCACGAGCTTCCTCTTGTTCCATTCGAGCTTTCTTTTCTGCAGATTCTATCGAATTGAAGTAGTCATTGTACATTCTCCATTCCGCTTCATATTGGGCACGTTCCTCTTTCGTCAGGTTAGGTCGTGAGGCAATTTCGCTCAAGCGTTTGAAGATTGCTTTCTCATCTAAAAAAGGAATTTTTTCCAAATTATCCATATGCTTCAATATATAAATCCAATATTCGAAAAACGTCTGACATTCCGACTCTTCTTTCTTGAATTGGGGAAGTTCGATATAGATTTGTCGGAACTTGTTGTTGAATACCTTGCCTGTATTCAGTTCTACCAATGCTACATCCTTCCGGAAACAGTCTGTCTCTTCCTTGTCCAATACGAAGTTGATGAAGAATACACCATATACGGCTGCCAGTTTAAAATTCCATTTGCTCCCGGTGACTGCTTGTTGTACTACTGCTTGTGACATGTAATATAGTCCCCGATCCTTGAAATGTTCTTGCCAACGGTTTTGCATTTCGATGATAAGGTGTTCTCCTGTGTCCGTTTCGCAGAAGATGTCATAAATAACTTTTCTTCCTTCGAATTGTTCGGACTGTTGCTCGTTATTCAAGAAACGTACATCAGTAATCACTCGTTCGCCCTGTAGCAAATCGTTTAAGAACTCTATGAGGACATCTTTTGATTCCTCTCTACCGAAAATGTGTTTGAATCCCCAATCGGTGAAGGGATTGATAAATACTCCCATGTTTAGTTGTATTTATGAAGGTTAATACTCTGTTTATAATCTCTTTTACAAATTAAGTGATTATTTTTGAAAAGAGCAAGCAGATAATCTGATTTAATTTCCCGTATTGAGTTATTTCTTAAGATTTTTTATCGTTTAATTTTGAATTACCGATTTATTCCTTACCTTTGCAAAGCCTATTCTTGCCGAAAGCTCTTTATGGGGAAAAGCAAGGGTGGGCACATATACATAAAAAGGCGTAACTGTACGCTTTGGTTTTGACGTGTTAGAACCTGGAAAATTCAAACTCTTAGTCAAAAACAAAGCAACGGGGACGCCCTGTGGGGTGTATATACATTGCATCCTGAACATTTCGTGTAACTGTATGTTATGGGAAGTCGTTCGGGTTTGTCGGCTATATATATCATCGTGGGGCTTTCGGCGTTGCTCGTTTCGACTAAGAGGGGCAGTTCCAGGGCCTTAACACGTGAAGCGAGCATCAGGCTTGGCTCCACGTTTTTTTGTATATGTACGTGTCGTCATCATCTATTTTTGTGTTCACCGTGGTAGCCAAGTGACTTTTAAATGTATATGTGATTATGGAAAAAATGTATGCTTATGAGGCTCCGGTGGTAGAAGTCATCGAAGTGGAGGTAGAAAAGGGGTTTGCAAACTCAAATGAGGGTTTTGGAGAAAGTGGTGCCGGTGAATAATCCTTTTCTGTATAAATGGATTATTGAAATAACTTAAATATTATATTTATGAAGAAATTTTATTTAGGCGCATTGGCACTTTGCATGATGGCCAGCTGTCAAAATGAAGATGCTGCAGTGTTGGAAACACAGCAAGTTTCTAAAATGGAGATTACAGCATCGTTGGATAATTCGGTAGATTCACGTACTGCTTTGCAAGCTAATGATAATGGTTATAAAGTAGTATGGAATGAAGGAGATTTGTTAAGCGTATTTTACGGATCTGCGGCTGCTCATAATCAATTTGAGCTTAAAACAGGTGCAGGTGAAACTACTGCTACATTTAAGTCTGTAGGTAGCTTTATTTTTAGCTCGGATACAGAAAGTGGTTCTAATAGCTTTGCAAATGTAGGTTATTATCCTTATTCGGCTAATACTACAGTGTCACAGACTAATGGTAGTTATATCATCAATACCGAAATACCTGTCAATCAAACTTATGCGGAAAATTCTTTTGGTCAGAATGCTTCACCAATGGTAGCTGTGTCAAATGGAATGGATTTTGCATTTAAGAATGTGGCTAGTGTATTGAGAGTGCCTTTGAAAGGTGAAGAGCAGATTACTAAAGCAACTTTGACAGCTCCAAGTAAAATTGTTGGTGCTGCAACGGTGACTTTGACTGAAACGGACGGAAACTGGATACCTTCAGCAAATGTTGAAGATGGTTCTGCTATGGTGGTATTGAATTGTACAACACCTGTTCAATTGAATCCTTCAACAGCTACAAACTTCTTCTTTGTGCTTGCACCTGGAACCTATGAAGCTGGTATGGTTGTTAAATTCTATGCATCGGATGGTACTTATTATTCTTATACTACACAAAACGAACAGACTTTTAAACGTTCGGAAGTTAAGTTTCTTGAAGAAAAAACATATGGTGCAACAGGTACAGGACACAGCAATGGTACGGTTGGCGTAAGCGAAGCTAATGATGAGTTGGCTAATGGTGTTGAAAATGTAGAAGTAATCATTACAAACAATGACACAAACCCTACACTTGAATTGCCAGCTACTACATCGGAAAATCCGACAAACATTAACTTTACAAGTCTTCCAGATGACAAGGTGATAACTATTCAGGCAAGTACAGAAAGCCAAGGTGATGAAGCCAAGAACGTTAATCTTACTGTTCCACAAAACGCAAATGGATACGACTTCAATATTGACTTGCCTAATTCAACAGTAACATTGAACGCCAATGAAGGTCAACAAGCTACTTACGATGAAGTAACAGCTGCAACTGCAGAAAATACCTTAATTATTGGTGAAGGTGTGACAGTAAAGAATTTGAAGGTTAAGAAAGGTCATGTAAGAGTTCGTGGAACTGTAAGTGAAATCTCACGTGTTGGTAATCAGAACGGTGAAGTTACCTATATTATTATGGAACAAGGTGCAAATATTCCTAATAATCTAGGTGAAGGATTTAAGGTTATTTCTGCTGCTGAGTGGGATTTGCGTAAGGCTATTGCTGAAGGCGGTATAGTAACCTTGTCAGAAGACATCACATTGACTTCCCCGCTATTTGTTGAGAATACGGTAACATTGAACCTTAATGGTAAGAATATAACAACAACAGGAGAATCATTCTATGTTCAGGGTGTTGTTTCTGCGGCGATTTGTGTGAAGGAAAACGGCAACTTGACAGTAATCGGTGAGGGAACAATTGATTCTCAAAATACTCAGGACTATGCAGTTGAAGTAAGAGGCGGCGAATTGAATATTGAAGGTGGTAAATATGTAGGCTGTGTTACTTCTGCTTATGCATTGACAGGAACAATCAACATTAGTGGTGGTGAATTTACTGTTTGTAACGATCATGCATATGACTATGCTTATGTGTTGAACTTGTTGGATGCCAATGGCAAGAATGGTACAGCTTCCATCAATGTCACTGGTGGCAAGTTCTATAAGTTTAATCCAGCTGTAAATGCTTCAGAAAATCCGGGTAAGGACTATGTTCAGGCAGGTTATTCTTCTGTTGCTGCTGATGATTATTATGTTGTATCTGAGGGTACGGAAAATGAGTAATTAAAACACTTTCCTAAACGGATAGTTTTACATATAAACATTAATAAGCCTTGCTGTTCGTGGAAACAGCAAGGCTTACATGCTTTCGGCACTCTAACTATTTGTAAATTAGGTGGAAGTGCCATAAGTGAAAGAGTGATTTCCTTTATACTCCAAGTACGATGTTGGCATCAATCCCTAACTGGATGCTGATTTCTCTGGCTATTTTAAGAGTAGGTTCACTTTTGCCTGATAAATATTCGCTTATTCTTGAAGGACTGACCTTTAAAAGTTTGGCCAGATTTACTTGTGTCAATCCCATTTCGTACATGCGTAATTTTATTATTTCGGCTAAAGTAGGAGTTCCCAAAGAAAAATGTTCTTCGGAATAATCTGCCACTAAATTCGATAGCAGTTCCAGCTCAATATAATGAGGGTCATCGGTGGGGGTTGTGTCATGAACCAATGGAAGTAATTCTTCAACTCGCTTCACTGCCCACTCATATTGTGTATTGTTTTCTATCTTTGTCATAATTCTAATCATTAAATGGTTGAACAGTCTATCCGATCGTATTCGGCATGGGTGCCTATAAATCGTATGTATACAAACTTGATCGTAAATTTGATAACTACTACTAGCCGGTAATTGTTTCCTCGTATGTTGAAAACATAGTGTTGGTTTCCTACGCTATCAACACTTCGGAATGTCTTTTTTATATCTGCAAAGCATGTCCAGTCACTTCTTTTTACGATAGAAGTCCATTCTTGTAATGCAACTTTGGAATCTGGATGCTTTTCCGCATATTCCTTTAATGCTTGTTCTGTAAATATTCTCATCGTTATATATTGCTTTTATGGAACAAATATAGAAAAATAATTTCAATATTCAAAAGAATCTTTTGTTATTTGGAATAATTGGTGCTGCTAGTTGTAACAGATTATCCTCTTCATCTGATGATTCTTTGTTTCGGGAGAGCGGTTTGTAACGTTTTATGTGTATATTTGTCACCGATTGATAATAAATGAAAATGACAAACAGATGAAGAAGATGATGATGAAGCGAATGTGTGGGTTGCTGGTAGTGTGCCTTGTTGTAGCTTTGCAGGCAATGGCTGCGGAAAGTAAGAGTGTAGAGTCGTGGCTTAAGCAGTTTGAGAAGGAGAAGGGGATGGAACGCTTGGAGGTTGCTAACCGGTTGATGGAGAAGTTCTGTCAGGAGGAGTTGACAGACGGCCTTCTTCGATTTGACGCAAAGACACATCCCGATACGCTCAACCAACAGATATGGTATTGGTCCGCTGAATACTTTTATGTTGTTCAGGATTACCAACAGGCTCTGGCGTGTGGGAAAAAGGCCTTGCCTTTGTGCGAAGGTACCGATACGGAAGCCGATTGCCTGAGTTTGCTGTCACTCATCAGTTTCCGTCTGTCCAATTATCAGCAGGCGGCGGAATATGCCAAGCGGTGCTACCGTATCGACGAGCGTACGGGCGATCCTGATATCATGAGCTCGTCGCTCAATACGTTGGCTGGTATCTATATTGGTGCCAATCAGCCTAAAGAAGCCGAAAATTATATATTAAGAGGTATAGAACTTTCCAAGAAGGCCAATAATCCGGCTCGTATGGCAGTGTTGTTGGGCATGGCTTCCGAGGTCTATCATGCGTTGGGCAACGATGCTGAGGCTTTGCGATACATTGATGAGGCTTGCCAAGTGGAGAAGTCGCTGAAGCGTGAAGACAGGCTGATAGTGCGTCTAGCCCAGAAGGCTTCCGTGCTGATAGGGATGCACCAATATCAGGAAGCCGAGCGGATATTGTCGGAAGTCATTCCTTCCCTTCGTGAGATGAAAAACCGACACTCATTGGGCATTGCCTGCAACAAGATGGGGATGACCCTGCTTTCTCAGGAGCGGGAAAAGGAGGCTATTCCTTATTATCGGGAAGCGGCAGACATCTTTGTCGCCATGGGTGATCTTCATAACGAGATGCACTCCCGTAGGGGGTTGTACGAGAGTCTTTGGCATCATCGTCCGGATAGTGCCAAGATGGAACTGGACCGTTTCAATGAGTTGAAGGATTCTTTGTATAGCAATGCCACAGCCGAGAGTATGGCACGCTACAATGCCGAGTTTGGTACTGACCAGTTGAGGATAGAGAATGAGATTCAGCGTACCCGTACCCGAAGAGTCATTCTGATAGGACTAGTAGGAGCAATATTGTTAGGTGCTGGAATATGGTGGCTTATGTGGCGCAAGTTGAAAATGCGTGAAGTTGCCTTACAGACTACCATTGAGAAGTTGCAGGAAAGTGAGATGGGAAGTTCTGAAGAAAGCAAGGAAGAGGAAAAACAGGAAACGCTGAATGCGGCAGACCGGAATTTCTTGGGACAGTTGGTGCTGCTCGTCATGCGAGGTATGCCTACGGGAAATCTTTCGATGGAGTGGTTGGCTTCGGAAATGTGCATCAGTCGCGGACAACTGAACCGCCGGGTAAAGGCCGTTACCGGCATTACATTACAACAGTATGTCATGCGTATCCGTATGGAGTATGCCCGTCTGTTGATGAAGCAATTACCGGACGTTTCCGTCTTCGATATATCCTGTCGATGCGGTTTCGAGGACGCCGCTAGTTTTTCGCGAGCTTTCCGCCGAACGTATGACCAAACGCCTACTCAATACCGTGAAGAACTGCTGAAATAGCCCATTTCATCGCATTTTGCCTTATAATGCCAAGACCATGCACGATTCTGCATGGTCTTTTTTTTGTCGTACTGTTACCTTTGTGAAAGAAATATTAAGGCCTTTTAACTTCTTGTCGGGATGGATGAACATAAAGAGGACATACAGGATAAAGAACTTCGGCAGCGCTATGAAATTGCCATGGATTATACCGTCCGGCTGTTGGAAGAAATGGTTGGGGACGAGTCGTTGATTCGTTCCCTTTATTCGGATAGGGACGAAGAGGCTGAAAGGAAACTCCGCGATAGAATCAATGAATTTAATAAAAGAATAGAGAAATGAACGAAACAATGAACAATTACGAAGCACCTCTGGTAGAGGTGGTCGAAGTGAAAGTGGAAGAAGGATTTGCAACATCGGGAAATCCGAAATTTACACCTTTTGGTGCCGAAGAAGATTGGAACTAACAAAGAGTGTCTAACAAATTAAGAGAAATTAAAAACAATGAAAAAGATGTTTTTTGCATTGGCAGCACTCGTGCTTGCCTTTACTGCATGTACTTCGGAGAACGAAGTAATGGATACTCCTAAGAAAAAGGAAGTGAAAGTGACAGTGAATATGGACAAGCCTGGCTTTGGTGAAGATACGCGCGCTGAACGCACCGGTTGGGAAGAGGGAGACGAAGTCGTAGTGTATTTCGGTGATCCTCGTTCTCGTTTTTGTTTAATATTGAAATATAATGAAAGTAGGTGGACAACCGAGACTTGGTTTGATAAAGAGGAGAATGGTGAATCATTTACCAAAGGAGATTCTGATATTCTTAATGAATTTATCGAAAGCTTCTTAGACGAAGGTGACAATGAAGTTACTAGGGATATTTATTCCATATATTTCTCTTCTGGTGTAAAAGAAATAAATTTTGGACCTATCACAAGAGCTTCATATAAAGCTTTGAATATTAAAACTCATGCAAGTGCTGAAGTGTGGGGTGAATGTATTATGACTTCCCGAGATGGTTTTAGCACCATTAAACGAACCGATGACGGCTTCGAATTGACACTTAATGTCACTATGGAACCACGAGTGGCTCAATTCACCATTCGCGATTTGACGTTGGAAAAGATTTCAGTATCGGAATATGGTGGATTTCGTTTAATTACGAATTTGGGTCCAGTGAATATGTATTCGGGAGGCTCAATTAGAACAGATGGAGTTTATATTTTAAATAATTGGTCGGATTCAGAGAGGGAATCTCAAGGAGCCGTTGCCTATCAAAATGCCGATGGTGTTTCTTTCTATGCAGTTCCTTGGTTGAGTAATGATGATATACCTGCAGTGCTGAAAAACTGGTATGAGGAGGATGAAGGGATAGATTTATCAGCCAATGCAGGCTTTTATAAAACAATAGATTATAACATTGAATTTTCGCAGCCGAATGGTAATAGTTTGGGACGAAATTTTGGACCAAAAACAGTAAAAGTAGGCGATGCTGTGATTATGAATGGCCCTTATACAGAAGGCACTGAAGGTTGGGAAGATTGACCGACTGAAGAATAGTACCTTGCCAACATTCTATATTGCAAAGGAGGGTGTGCAGGGAGGGTGGATTGGCTTCATTCTGCATGGCATTCCCCTTGTCCCCTCTCCCTTTAACTTTGCGATAGATAAAGAACTTTCAGTTTTAATTTAAATAAATAAAGAAATGAACGAAACAATGAACAATTATGAAGCACCTCTCGTAGAGGTGGTGGAAGTGGAAGTAGAGAAGGGGTTTGCTGTATCTAATCCGGAAAGCATGCCATATGGCAACCCATGGTAATAACAATAAAAATAAGAAGAACATGAAAAATATTATGTTATTTATGGTTGCTGCCTTGGCATGGGTGGTAACTGCATGTAGCGAAGATGAAGCCGTTATTAACAATAACGAAAACTTGATTAAAGAAATTAATTTGGCAATCGAAGGTAGCGATTCACGTGTGTCATATACTCCAGATGCTACTGGATTGAAGTTTGAATGGGAAGATAGAAATAGAGTGATTGTATTACCAGCCGAGGCTGATAATCATACTGCAGTAGAATTTACGTATGATGAAAGTTCTGAAAAATTCGTTTCTAGTACAGGGCTCGAAGTTGGTAAGAAGTATTATGCCATATATGATTTTTCGCAATCTCCAGCAGACTGTAACGTAGGTGGTATTAGTGCTGGATTACTTCATGCTGCTACCGGAAGATTGGGGAGTCTTCCTATGGTAAGCGATATCTTCACTGCTACAGCAGAAGGTACTATTTCTACACTTCACCATACTTGCGGCGTAGTCGAAATTCCTTTTACCGGTAACGGAACTCTATCTAATGTGGATTTCAATGCTTATAACAGTACCTCAGATAAACTAGTGCGTGGTAAATTTACTGTATCTTTCACTGATGACGGTAAAGTCGGTACAATTACTAGAGGACAATATCTTAATAATTGCACGTATATTACAGAATATACAACTCATTTAGGTGATCCTCTGACACTCTCTTCAACTCCACAATCTTTGTTTATTCCTCTGTTGCCAGGCACATACAATAATGTGAAAATTAAGAATAATAATAAAACAGTGGCTGAAAATCTTAGCGTTACCGTAGAACGTGGTAAGGTTCATAAGAAAACGCAAGCAATTAATGTAGAATAACATTAAATTCAATAATGCTCTAAAAGGCTGCACTCGTTGCAGCCTTTTTCATACAAACCTAAAGTATGCGTCTCAATGGTATCGTGTTTATGCTCTGGTAGATACAAATCGCCACCAAGCTGGTGGCGAAATACAAATGCCGGAAATTTTTGGAATGGTTCCGTGGAGACATCGTGTAGAGATTATTTCAAAATGCAAGGATGTAGATGAGGCAATGTTCTACGTGAAGCAGACGGTTGACGAGGGCTGGAGTAAAAATTTTGCTGAAGCTGATGTAATTTCACTTGTCTGAATAAAGGAACGGCACTCCAACTGTTTGTGATTCAGTACAGAGTGCCGCAAGTGATAAAGTGAAGATGATATTTTTTGAATATTGTTTTCTGTTCTGAATGAAATCCTTTATCTTTGAAAATTGTTAGCGAAGCATTTATTAAATAAACGGATATGGTAACATTCGGACGTAAACTTCCTATTGGAATCCAGACATTTGCAGATATTCGTACCCAAGGATATCTCTATGTGGATAAAACAGCTTTGGTTTGGCAGATAGCCAATTTAGGTAAGCCTTATTTCTTGAGTCGTCCCCGACGATTTGGGAAAAGTTTGCTGCTTTCTACTTTCGAAGCCTATTTTGAAGGTAAGAAGGATTTGTTCGAAGGTCTGGCTATTGAACAAATGGAAGAAAATTGGGACAAGCATCCGGTTTTTCATTTGGATTTGAATGCTCGGAAATATGAATATCCGGAAGATTTGACAGCCATGCTCAATCAATATTTGGAAAAATGGGAGGCGAAATTTGGTGATGAGAAAAAGCATCGCGCTCCGGAAGAACGATTTGAGTATGTCATTCAGCGTGCGTATGAACAAACAGGCAAGGGTGTAGTGGTATTGGTGGATGAATATGATAAGCCATTGCTTCAAGCTATGCATAATGGGGAACTTCTGGATGCTTATCGAACCTCGTTGAAGGCTTTTTATGGGGTGTTGAAAAGTGCGGACAAGTATCTTCGTTTTGTCTTCTTGACTGGTGTAACCAAGTTCTCGCAAGTGAGTGTGTTCAGTGACCTTAATCAACTGAATGATATCAGCATGGATTACGATTACGGAACTCTTTGTGGTATCACTCACGAAGAGTTGGTACAGAACTTCTCTCCGGAAATTGAGGCCTTGGCAAAAGTCAATGGATTGACGAAGGAGGAAACCATAGAACAAATGACCCGACAATATGACGGTTATCATTTTCATCCGTATGCAGAAGGAGTGTATAATCCATTCAGTGTATTAAATGCTTTTTATAAAAAGGAATTTGGTAATTATTGGTTTCAGACAGGTACTCCTACTTTCTTGGTAAAGTCCTTGCAGAAAGCCGATTATGACTTACGTACATTGATGGACGGAGTGGAGGCTCCAGCGGTCGATTTTACAGAATATCGTGCAGAAGCCAACAACCCGATACCACTGATTTATCAGAGCGGATACTTGACAGTCAAGGATTATGACAAGCGTTTCCAAATTTACACGTTAGGATTTCCGAATGATGAGGTGCGTTATGGCTTCTTGAATTTCCTAATACCTTTTTATACCCCAGTGACAGATGATAAGAGGGGTTTCTATATCGGTCAATTTATTCAAGAGTTGGAAAATGGAGAAATAGACGCTTTCATGCAGCGTTTCGAGGCTTTCTTTGCTGATTTCCCTTACGAACTGAATGACAAGACGGAACGTCATTACCAGGTGGTGGTCTATCTGATATTCAAGTTAATGGGACAATTTACGCAGGCCGAAGTACGTAGTGCCAAAGGTCGTGCTGATGCCCTTGTCCAGACACCGAAGTATGTGTACATATTCGAATTCAAATTGAATGGAACGGCTGAAGAAGCCCTTCAACAGATCAACGAAAAGGGTTATGCGAAGCCTTTTCAGACAGATAACCGCCAAGTCATGAAGGTGGGAGTAGAATTTTCTGCTGAGACTCGGAATGTGAGTCGTTGGTTGATAGAAGAATAAAGCAAAATAAGAATAAAATGAAAATCAATTCAAACTATAAACTCCGCTCCATCGCGGGCGAAACCATTGTGGTAAACCAAGGTACAACGGGTACAGACATGACCCGTATCATTTCACTGAATGCTTCTGCCAAGTTGCTTTATGAGCAGTTGCTGGGCAAGGAATTCACATTGGAAGATGCTGCTAAGGTGTTGGTGAATACATACGGTATCAGTATTGAGCAGGCTTTGGAGGATGCGGAAAAGTGGGCGGATGCGCTCCGTAAATGTGGTGTCATCAGATGAAGAAGGTGGCTCTGAATACATCGGAACGGATGCTCTTTGCGCTGCTTAGGGCTTCGTTGCATCAGAAGGATGCGGAACAAACTTTCTTCCAACAGGTATCGGGAGAAGATTGGAAGCAATGCTATCGTTTGGCTGCCAAGCAAGGGGTAATGGCTTTGGCATGGGACGGTATTATTACTCTTCCTGCTGACTTACAACCACCTCGTGCTTTGAAGTTGACGTGGGGCATGGCGGTAGAACGCTACGAAGCAAAATACCTGCGCTATTGCAAGACGGTGGACGAACTGTCTGCATTCTACGCCCAGCATGGCATCACAACCGTACAACTGAAAGGGGTGGGCTTCTCCACCTACTATCCCGTACCTTCCCATCGC
>JBGVGD010000051.1:0-29181 GCA_045121515.1 Phocaeicola sp.
GGGTACCCTCACCGAGGAAGAATACGAGGACACCCTCATCAAGAAAGCCCGAATCAACTTCCGTCCGGGTCCCGTATTGGCGGGTGCATTGACTTCCCTCAAGTTCACCAAGGTGCCTATCAAGTATGTGAAGGAAGAAAAGGAAGAGAACAACGAGGGGTTCGAAGAGTAAAAACAAATTCCTTGTAGGGACGCAGCGTGCTGCGTGAAAACACCCTCTTGGAAACACCCTCGTGAATGCATTCTGTGGATGTATTCTGGACGCTGCACGCAGCGTCCCTACATCATCATTCTTCAATCATAACTCAAAATATCATGGAAAACAAAAACATCTGGGGAAAAATCCTGAACATCGTCATCACGGTACTAACCGCTATAGCCACGACTTTTGGCATCACCTCCTGTATCGGAGTATAGACAAAAAGAGGCCGCATCTACGGATGCCGCCTCTTTTTTACATAAATTACCATTTATTTTTCCTACCTTTGCGGCATCATGAGAATTCAGACAGATACACAATATATACGCCAACTGGTGAGCGAAGGCGAACACGTGCACCAGGATTTCAAATTCGAAATATCGGACGCACGGAAAATAGCCCGGAGCATCTCGGCTTTCGCCAATACCGGAGGAGGAAGGCTGCTCGTAGGCGTGAAGGACAACGGAAAGATAGCGGGCATCCGCTCCGAAGAGGAAATCTACATGATAGAGGCGGCGGCACAAATGTATTGCCAGCCTCAGGTGGAGGTGGAAACGCATACCTATATCGTAGAAGGACGCACGGTGCTGGAAGTCCGGATCAATGAGGCCACAGGCAAGCCTGTCTATGCCTTGGACGAGGAAAACAAGCCGAAAGCTTACATCCGCATAGACGATGAAAACATCCTGGCCACACCCGTACATCTGAAGGTATGGCAACACACCAAGAAGCAGGAAGGGGCATTCCTGACCTTTACGGAGAAGGAACAGCACTTGCTGGATGTACTGAAAGAGAAGGATTGCCTCACGCTGAACCAGTGCTGCAAGTACTGCAAGGCCAGCCGTCCGGCCATGTGCAACCTGCTGGCCGACTTTATCCGTTTCGGATTGGTATCGTCTGTTTTTGAAGGACATAAATTTTACTTTAAACTCAACGAAGAATAAGAACTATGGAAACAATTACTCAGTGGATAACCTCTATTAACGATGTACTTTGGACCTACATCCTCGTCATCATGCTCTTGGGATGCGCCGTGTGGTTCACTATCAAGACCCGGTTCGTGCAGTTCCGCATGTTCAAGGAAATGGTCCGCCTGCTAGGCGATTCTACCAGCAAGGCCGAAGGCAAGGAGCATCACATTTCGTCTTTTCAAGCATTTGCCGTATCGCTTGCCAGCCGTGTAGGAACCGGAAACTTGGCTGGGGTAGCCACCGCTATCACCGTGGGTGGTCCGGGTGCTGTCTTCTGGATGTGGCTCATCGCCTTATTGGGCTCCAGCAGCGCCTTCATCGAGTCTACCCTCGCCCAACTATATAAGGTACAAGGAAAGACTTCTTACATAGGCGGTCCTGCCTATTACATGAAGAAGGGGTTGAAGCAGCCTTGGATGGGCGTATTGTTTGCCATTCTCATCATCTTCACCTTTGCCTTTGCCTTCAATACCGTACAGAGCAACACGATCTGTGCCGCTTTCGAGCAGGCTTTCCAGTTCGACCATGTTACCATGGGCATCATCCTGACTGTGCTTACGCTGATGATTATCTTCGGCGGCATCCAGCGCATCGCCAAGGTGAGCAGCATCATCGTTCCGGTCATGGCATTGGGATACATTCTGCTGGCCTTCGTGATTGTAGGCATGAACATCACTCACTTGCCGGATGTCATCAAACTGATTGTGAGCAGCGCCTTCGGTTGGGAACAAGCCTTGGGCGGTGGTATCGGTGTAGCCTTGATGCAAGGTATCAAGCGCGGATTGTTCAGCAACGAAGCCGGTATGGGTTCGGCTCCGAACGTAGCCGCTACAGCCGATGTGTCCCACCCGGTCAAGCAAGGATTGATTCAGACCTTGGGTGTATTCTCCGATACATTGGTCATCTGTACTTGTACAGCCTTCATCATCCTCTTCAGCGGGGTACCTCTCGGCGGTGAAGCCAACGGCGTGCAACTCACCCAAATGGCCTTGGACAACGAAATAGGCAGCGGTGGCAGCATCTATGTGGCGGTCGCTATCCTGTTCTTCGCCTTCAGCAGCATCATCGGCAACTACTATTATGGAGAAGCCAACTTGCGATACATTACCCACAACAAAGTGGTCATGACCGTCTTCCGACTGATGACGGGTGCTATGGTGATGTTCGGTGCGTTGGCAAGCCTCGATTTGGCATGGAGCCTGGCCGATGTGTGCATGGGATTGATGACTATCTGCAACCTCATCGCCATTGTCCTCTTGGGCAAATATGCTTTCCGCCTGCTGGAAGACTATCGCGAACAGAAGCGCCGTGGCATCAAGGACCCTGTCTTTACGAAAGATAAAATGAAAGATATTGAACAAGATATTGAATGTTGGTAACAAATTTTATTATCTTTGCGCCATTAAATTTTTAAAACAAGATAGAAATGAGTATATTCTCTAAATTATTCGGAAAGAAACAAGCCGAAGAAGAAACACCGCGCGTAGGTGGCATGGAAGACTTCATGACCCTTATCCGCGTATATTACCAAGCCGTAATGGCTACCAATATCGGCATCAGCAACATCAACTTCCTGCCGGATATGGCGGTATTCAAGCGTACCTTGAAGGTGCCTACCCAGAACAACAAGTTGGGTATCGCCGAAAAATCGAAGTGCAAGAAGATGCTGATTGAAATCTACGGATTGCCAGATGCCTTCTTCAAGGAAATCGACGCTTCTATCAAGAAGAACGTGAGAAACATCAACGATGTGAAGACTTACCTCTTCATGTTCCAAGGCTTCAGCCAGGACTTGATGATGCTCATCGGCAACTTGATGCAATGGAAGTTCCGCTTGCCGGGCACATTCAAGAAGTTGCTCCGTGGCATGACCGAAAAGACCGTTCACGACATTTTGACCAAGCCAAGTTGGAAGGACGAAAGCGTACACAAGACTTGTGTAGCTATCCGTAAGTACCAACATGCATTAGGATATTCAGAACCTTGGATCAACGAGTATGTATACAACATCGTACTCCTTGCCAAGAAAGAACCGAAACCAAAGGAATGATCGAAGAACATCCTTTAGAACCTTTCCTGCCCAGCAACGCAACCCTGTTGATGCTGGGCAGTTTTCCACCACAGAGGAAGCGCTGGAGCATGGATTTCTTCTATCCGAACCTGCAGAACGACATGTGGCGCATCTTCGGCCTCCTCTTCTTCCATGACAAGGAGCATTTCCTCTTGCCCGGCAAGAAAGCCTTCCACAAGGAGGCATTGATAGAGTTCCTCACCGAAAAGGGAATCGCACTCTACGATACTGCCACGTCCGTCCGCCGTCTTCAGGACAACGCCTCCGACAAGTTTCTGGAAGTCATAGAGCCTACCAATATCCGTCTGCTTCTGAAACAACTCCCCCATTGCCAAGCCATTGTCACTACCGGACAGAAAGCGACCGACATCATCCGGAGTCAGATAGAAGTAAAGGAGCCAGCCGTAGGAGAAAGTTGCCCTTTTGAGTTCGAGGACCGTAGCCTCCAACTCTACCGGATGCCTTCTTCCAGCCGTGCCTATCCTTTGGCACTCGAAAAAAAAGCAAACTTTTATCGGCTTATGCTCAACGAATTAGGAATTCTAGCAGAATAAGGGAAGAAAAAATATGAAACAAATGTTTGCATAATCCAAATATTAGTCCTACATTTGCACCCGCAAACACGGGAATAGCTCAGTTGGTAGAGCATCGGTCTCCAAAACCGAGTGTCGGGAGTTCGAGCCTCTCTTCCCGTGCGAAAGGAATGAAGCTGTGAATCTTTGGATTTGCAGCTTTTCTTTTTACGGACTAGACATGAAGTATATACTCATCATATTAGGTAGCCTCTGCTTGGCATTGGGTGTAATCGGAATCTTCCTTCCATTGCTCCCCACCACTCCTTTCCTCCTACTTGCCGCCGCCCTCTACGTCCGTAGTTCCGAAAGACTATACCAATGGCTCATCCATCAGAAGTACTTGGGAAACTACATTCGCAATTTCCGTGAACACCGGGCCATTCCTTTACGCGCCAAAATCTTTTCCATCTCCATGATTTGGATTACGCTCATCTATTGTGCCCTAACAATCAGTGAGCATATAGCTATCAAGGCCCTGTTCATCATTCTTGCAGCCAGCATCACTTGGCATATCCTTACTTACAAGACGCTCAAATAACGTATTTGGAATAAATTTGCAGTTTTTTCGTTAAATTCTTCGGAAAATATTTTCTGAAATCATTCCAATCTTCTATATTTGTGTAGAATTTGGTATAATAATGACGGAAGAAGACAAAAAGCTCATAAGTTCCTTTGAAGGAAAGTTGAGGCATTTTATGTTTTTATACGAAGAATTAAGACAAGAAAATGCCGACTTGAAACGCCTCCTTTCACAGAAGGATGAAGAAATCAGACAATTGGAACTGAGCCGGAAAGAATTGGAAGCACGTTATACGGATTTGAAAATGGCACGTACAATCAGTTTGTATGATAAGGATATCAAAGACACCAAACAGCGATTGTCGAGCCTTGTGCGTGAAGTCGACAAATGCATCGCTTTATTGAATGAATAAACATGTATGCTATGGACGATAAAATGATGAGAATCAATTTACTGATTGACTGCCAACGATACCCGTTGAATATCCGCAGGGAAGACGAACAATTGTATCGGGATGCAGCCAAACTGATAGATAAGACGTTAAACAAATATCGTAGCTGGAAGCCTGAAATGGGTGCAAACAACCATTGGGCCATGGCTGCACTGGAGTTAGCCTTCAACCTGATGACCATGAAAGACAAGAATGAAACCAAACCTTATCTGGAAAAACTGGAAGAGCTGACCAAAGAATTGGATAACTATATCAGTAAGAAATAACTTACTGGCATTATTTTAGGATATTCGCGCACAACCTTTGCCGACAAGAGAAGTGTTCTTGACGGAAGGTGGTGCGTTTTTTATTTATATATTTATAACAATGGTAACAACAATAGTAATAGCAGCAGTATGCTTCGCCGTGGGTGCCGGCCTTTCATACGTTTTCTTCAGATATGGTCTGAAAACTAAGTATGACAATATCCTCAAGGAGGCAGAAACCGAAGCCGAAGCAATCAAGAAGAACAAACTTCTTGAAGTGAAAGAAAAGTTCTTGAACAAGAAAGCCGACTTGGAAAAGGAAGTGGCTTTGAGAAATCAGAAGATTCAGCAAGTAGAAAACAAGCTGAAGCAACGCGAAATGGTATTGAACCAAAAGCAGGAAGAAGTTCAGCGCAAGCGCAACGAAGCGGAAGCAATCAAGGAAAACTTGGAAGCACAAATCGCTATCGTAGAACAGAAGAAGGGCGAATGGGACTTGAAGAAGGAAGAATTGGACAAGCTCCAAGCACAGGAACGTGAAAAGTTGGAAGCTCTCTCCGGTCTTTCTGCAGAAGAAGCCAAGGAACGCTTGGTAGAATCCTTGAAGGAAGAAGCCAAGACCGAAGCCGCTTCATACATCAACGACATCATGGACGATGCCAAGATGACTGCCACTCGCGAAGCAAAGCGTATCGTCATCCAGTCTATCCAACGTGTAGCTACTGAAACAGCTATCGAAAATTCGGTAACTGTCTTCCATATCGATTCAGACGAAATCAAGGGTCGCATCATCGGTCGTGAAGGTCGTAACATCCGTGCGCTCGAAGCAGCAACAGGGGTAGAAATCGTAGTAGACGATACTCCGGAAGCTATCGTGCTTTCAGCATTCGACCCGGTTCGCCGTGAAATCGCTCGTTTGGCATTGCACCAATTAGTAACAGACGGACGTATCCACCCGGCTCGTATCGAAGAAGTGGTAGCTAAAGTAAAGAAACAGGTAGAAGAAGAAATCATCGAAACCGGTAAGCGTACTACTATCGACTTGGGTATCCATGGCTTGCATCCGGAATTGATTCGTATCATCGGTAAGATGAAGTATCGTTCATCCTACGGTCAGAACCTTTTGCAGCATGCCCGCGAAACTGCTAACCTCTGTGCTGTCATGGCTGCTGAATTGGGTTTGAATCCGAAGAAAGCAAAACGTGCCGGCTTGTTGCACGACATCGGTAAGGTACCTGATGAAGAAGGCGAATTGCCACACGCATTGTACGGTATGAAGATTGCCGAAAAGTTCAAGGAAAAGGCAGACATCTGCAACGCTATCGGTGCTCACCACGACGAAGTGGAAATGACTAGCCTCTTGGCTCCTATCGTACAGGTTTGTGACGCTATCTCAGGTGCTCGTCCGGGTGCTCGTCGCGAAATCGTAGAAGCATACATCAAGCGCCTCAACGACCTCGAACAATTGGCCATGTCTTATCCGGGCGTAACCAAGACATACGCTATCCAGGCTGGTCGTGAACTCCGTGTCATCGTAGGTGCCGACAAGATTGACGACAAGCAGACTGAATGTCTCTCGGCTGATATCGCCAAGAAGATTCAGGATGAAATGACTTATCCGGGTCAAGTGAAGATTACCGTTATCCGTGAAACACGTGCGGTAAGCTTTGCGAAGTAAAGAAATAATTAAGGAGGTGAAAATTCACCTCCTTTTTTTATATAAAGAACAACGAAACACCTATCACACTGATGCAAGCACCAACCACTTCCTTAAACGTCACCTTCTGACCGAAGAAGAAATGAGCTGGCCAAATGATGAATACCGGAGTAAGCGCCATCAAGGTAGAAGCAATACCCGCTTCGGTATATTGTACCGCCATGAGCGAAAGGGAAACACCGATGAAAGGGCCGGTAATAGTGGCCCATACGGCAGCATTCATACCTTTACGATCGCGCACTGATGTGGCCAATGTATGAAATTGCTTTTGGAAACCCATGACACAGAGGAAACCAATCGCTCCCGTTACGGCACGGATGAAAGTAGAAGCAAAAGGCATCAAGTCGGCTACCATTTCTTCGCCCATAGGGATAGATGCTTCATAATGAGTCATACCTACTTTACTTAACACCAAGCCTACACCTTGTCCAATACCTGCCCCAATACCGAAAAGCACTCCTTTCAAAGGAAGCTTCAAAGAAATCTTATTGGATGTGCCCTTGTTCAATACCGAAATACCAATACCCGTGAGCGTGACCATCATGCCCAACCAAGCATTCCACGCCAACGTCTCGCCCAACATGAAGAATCCAGCAATGGCAGCCGTGGGAGGAGCCAACGTCATGAACAATTGCCCGAAACGGGATCCTATCCAAATATAGGAATTGAACAAGCAATAGTCGCCCAACAGATAACCCACGAATCCCGACATAGAAAGCCAGAACCAGGCTTTTCCATCAGCATAAAGTGGAATAGGCGAACCGGTGAACCACCACAAGGTAGCCCCCAACATACACAATGACAACACCATACGGATGACATTCATCTGCAATGAACCCAAACGCTTGCTACCTATTTCTGCAAAAAGTGCCGTAATCGTCCATGAGAAGGCTACGGTCAACGATATGATTTCTCCTAAATACTGCATAACTATCCTTCTATGATTTTCTTAGCACAAGCATATCCTTGCTCGTACAAATCCGTCAACTTTTTCGTATTGGTTTCCATTCGTCCTACCACAATCGGCTTTTCCGGACGAATCACGATAATTTTCCCTTCATCTTCCAGTCGCTCCACCAGTTCCAACTGTTCATTGTACAACTTATTGCGATTTCTCAGAGCCACCCTCAAACGAGGATATTCCTTGTAAATGAAATTAGGTACAAATACTTTCTTCACTGTTTTCCTATAGCCGCGATTACGGGTCAGCACCACCACGCATTTGTCACATCCCTGTTCGTATGCCCGAAGCAATGGAATGGAATCGACGATGCCTCCATCGAGCATCGGCCGTCCTTCCACATCGATGATAGGACAAGCATAAGGAAGACTGCTGGATGCTTTCACGATATCGATAATGCGCTTCTCATCGAACTTCTCCTCGTAATAACAAGCACGACCGGTAAGACAATCTGTTGTAACCATTTCGAAGCGACCCGGATTCTCGGCATACGCTTTATAATTATAAGGTAGGATACGGTCGGGAAAACGATGAAACAGCAAAGGTTGGTCAATCAACCCACGTCTTTTCAACAACGGACGAATACCAATGTATTTATATTTCGCCAACAAGTCTATGTTGCTGAATTTTCCTCTTCCCCGCTGGTGGGACATGTAGGAAAGGCCATTGCAAGCGCCGGCAGATACACCAATGGTATAAGGAAAACTGATTTTTTGATCCATCAGATAATCCAACACTCCGCAAGTGAATACGCCACGCATACCACCGCCTTCGAGCACTAATCCTGTCTTTTCGTCTATTGTAAACATCGTTATTTTATGTTTTAGAAGCACATTTTCGAAAAAATGATGACAAAGTTATCTTTTTAATTGCAAAGAGACACAAGTTTTATGGATAAAAGTATTACATTTGCAAAAATTAAAACATTTAAAAGCATTGTTATGTTTGAATCTAATATATACGAAAGACGCCGTCAGGCATTAAGAAATAAGGTAGAAAGTGGCATTATCCTTTTGTTGGGTAACAACGAAGCACCGGCCAACTATCCGGACAACTGTTACAAATATCGTCAGGACAGTTCATTCCTCTATTTCTTCGGTCAATCGCATCCGGGATATGCAGGTGTATTGGACATCGAAGCCGGTGAAGACATCTTCTTCGGAAACGATGTAGATATTGACGATATCATTTGGATGGGACCTCAACCGAGCATCAAGGATTTGGCTGCTCAAGTAGGTGTACAGAAGACTATGCCTCTCGCCCAATTGAAGGAAGTTGTCGGCAAAGCGATTGCACAAGGTAGAAAAGTACATTTCCTCCCTCCTTATCGCTACGATAACATGATGTGGTTGGAAGAATTGGTAGGCATCAAGGCATCCATGGTGAAGAAATATGCTTCTTTGGAATTGATCAAGGCCGTAGTCGACCTCCGTTCGGTAAAGGAAGCCTGCGAAATCATTGAATTGGATTTGGCTTGTAACATCGGTTATGAAATGCATACAGCCGCTATGCGTCTTTGTAAGCCGGGTGTAAGCGAACAGTACATTGCCGGTGTATTGGAAGGTATTGCTGCTTCTTATGGTAGCAAGACTTCATTTGCTACCATCTTGACTCAACATGGTGAAACACTTCACAACCACGACCATAGCCACACGCTGGAAGTAGGCCGCATGATGTTGACAGACTGTGGAGCCGAAAGACTCAGCAGTTATTGCTCTGACCATACCCGTACAGTACCAGTAGGCGGCAAATTCGAAGGTCGTCAGAGAGATATCTACAATGTGGTATTGGCTTGTCATGGAAAGGCTTTGGAATTGACTCGTCCGGGCATTACATACAAGGAAGTACACTTGGAAGTGTGCAAGACATTGGCACAAGGTTTGAAGGATTTGGGCTTGATGCGTGGAAATGTAGAAGAAGCAGTAGCAGCCGGTGCACATGCCTTGTTCCTCCCTCACGGTTTGGGCCACATGATGGGTCTTGATGTTCATGACATGGAAGACTTGGGCCAAATCTATGTAGGCTATGATGATGAAACCCGTCCTTCTACCCAATTCGGTTTGGCATCGCTCCGTATGGGCCGTCGCTTGCAAGAAGGTTTCGTGATGACAGACGAACCAGGCTGTTACTTCATCCCTGCCCTCATCGACCAATGGAGAGCGGAAGGTATGCACTTGGATTTCATCAACTACGATGCAGTAGAAACCTTCAAGGACTTCGGAGGCATCCGTTTGGAAGACGATATCTTGATTACTCCTGACGGTTCACGCTTCTTGGGTGAAAAGCGTATTCCTATCACCGTAGAAGAAGTGGAAGACATTATGAACGAATAATAATTACTAATAAATAATCTACGAATATGAAAAAACTTTTAACTGCTGCCGCTTTGGGTATGTTCTGTCTCAGCGGTATGGCTCAAGAAGCCAAGGAAGGTTTTGAATTTACTGTTGTAAAGGCAAACCCTGTAACATCTGTTAAGAACCAGAGCCGTGCCGGTACATGCTGGTGCTACTCTTCATTGGCATTCATCGAATCAGAATTGCTCCGTATGGGTAAGGGCGAATATGACTTCTCTGAAATGTTCATCGTACACAACACTTATTTGGATCGTGCTGACAAGGCTGTACGCACTCATGGTGACGTATCTTTCTCTCAGGGTGGTTCATTCTACGATGTACTCTATGGTATGGAAAAGTTCGGTTTGGTTCCTGAAGCTGAAATGCGTCCGGGCGTTATGTACGGTGACACTTTGAGTAACCACAACGAATTGACAGCTGTAAGCAACGCAGTAGTAGAAGCTATCGCTAAGGGTAGAAGCCGCAGCTTGCAGAAAGACGCTAACAACCAAATGTTGTGGAAAAAGGCTATCGAATCTATCCACGATATCTATTTGGGCGAACGTCCTTCAACCTTCACTTACAATGGTAAGGAATACACTCCGAAGTCATTCTATCAATCATTGGGCTTGAACGCTGATGACTATGTATCATTGACTTCTTACACTCACGAACCATTCTATTCTTCATTCGTTCTCGAAATCCAGGACAACTGGCGTTGGGCTGAATCTTACAACTTGCCTATCGACGAATTGATGCAGGTATTCGACAATGCTATCATGAACGGTTACACTATCGCTTGGGGTTCTGACGTAAGTGAAAGCGGCTTTACTCGTAATGGCGTAGCTACATTGCCAGACGTAGAAAAGGCACAGGAATTGAGCGGCTCTGATATGGCACACTGGTTGAAGTTGAAGCCAGAAGAAAAGAAGCTCAACACTAAGCCACAACCACAGAAGTGGGTGACTCAAGAAGAACGTCAGGTAGCATACGACAACTATGAAACTACAGACGACCACGGTATGCAGATTTACGGTATCGCTAAGGACCAGGAAGGTGGCGAATACTACATGGTAAAGAACTCTTGGGGTACAGACAGCAAGTACAAAGGTCACTGGTATGTATCTAAGGCATTCGTTCGTTACAAAACTATGAATATCGTAGTTCACAAGGACGCTCTTCCAAAGGATATCGCTAAGAAATTGGGCATCAAATAAGCATTAAAATAGGCTTAAATTCATTAATACCGTTAATTCCGTTAAAATATCAGCGGAATTAACGGTATTTTCATTTGTTTTTTCCTAACTTTACGGATTGAATATGATAGGTTGCCGAAAAAGGGCTAAATCCTATCCTCCGAGAGAAGAAAAAAAAGAAAAAACAATATATAATGAATAACAAATGGAATTATCAACCTCCAAGCCAAGAACAGACCGAAGCAGCTAAGGCACTAGCAAAGGAGACAGGCATTAGTCCTGTACTCTGCAAGTTGCTGTTGGAAAGAGGAATATCTTCAGCAGCAGAGGCCAAACGGTTCTTCCGTCCCCAGCTCAGCGAACTGCACGACCCATTCCTGATGAAAGACATGGATATTGCAGTGGACCGCTTGAATGAAGCCATGGGAAGGAAGGAGCGCATATTGGTTTATGGAGACTACGATGTAGACGGTACAACAGCTGTTGCACTGGTTTACAAGTTTCTCCAGCAGTTCTATTCCAATATAGACTATTACATTCCTGACCGATATGAAGAAGGTTATGGAGTGTCCGTCAAGGGAGTGGACTATGCTTATGAAACAGGTGTAAAACTGATTATCGTTTTGGACTGCGGTATCAAGGCGATAAAGGAAATTGCGTATGCCAAGGAGAAAGGCATCGACTTCATCATTTGTGACCACCATGTGCCAGATGATGAACTACCTCCTGCGGTTGCAATCCTGAACGCCAAGCGTCCGGATGCTACCTATCCGTATGAACATCTATCCGGTTGTGGTGTCGGATTCAAGTTCATGCAAGCCTTTGCTATCAACAACGGCATTGAATTTTACCAACTTACTCCCCTACTTGACTTGGTGGCTGTAAGTGTGGCATCAGACATTGTTCCTATCATGGGGGAAAACCGTATTTTGACTTACCATGGTCTGAAGCAATTAAATTCCAATCCGAGTGTAGGCTTGAAAGCAATCATTGATGTTTGCGGATTGAACGACAAGGATATCACCGTTGGAGATATTGTATTTAAGATAGGTCCTCGTATCAATGCTTCCGGTCGTATCCAAAACGGTAAGGAAGCCGTTGAATTGTTGGTGGAAAAGGATTTTTCTACAGCATTGGAAAAAGCAAATCTTATCAATCAATACAACGAGACCCGCAAGGATCTGGACAAAGCCATGACCGAAGAGGCCAACAAGATCGTGGAACAATTGGAAGACCTTTCGGAACGTCGCACCATTGTCATCTTCAACGAAGAATGGCACAAAGGTGTGATTGGTATCGTTGCTTCCCGACTGACTGAAATCTATTATAGACCAGCAGTAGTCTTGACACGAACTAACGACCTGGCTACAGGTTCGGCACGCTCTGTATCAGGATTTGATGTTTACAAAGCAATCGAGCATTGCCGTGATTTATTGGAAAACTTCGGTGGTCATACTTATGCGGCCGGTTTGTCAATGAAAGCAGAAAATGTAGAGAAGTTCACACAACGATTCGAAGAATATGTAACCAACCATATCCTTCCAGAACAACGGAGCGCAGTTATCGACATTGATGCAGAAATTGATTTCCGGGATATTACTCCGAAATTCCATTCGGACTTGAAACGTTTCAATCCATTCGGTCCGGATAACCATAAGCCGGTGTTCTGTACACATCATGTATATGATTATGGAACCAGCAAGGTGGTAGGACGTGAGCAGGAACACATCAAGTTGGAATTAGTGGACAACAAATCGAACAATGTAATGAATGGAATCGCCTTCGGACAAAGTTCCCAAGCCAGATACATCAAGACCAAACGTTCATTTGACATTTGTTACACTATCGAAGAAAACACGCACAAGCGTGGAGAAGTACAGTTGCAGATAGAAGATATCAAACCAAGTGAAGATATTTAAACTTTCCCTCCCCCTAAAAAGGGAGGGAAAAATTTATCATGACATACCTAGAGATACTCAAACAATATTGGGGTTATGATCACTTCCGAGGAATTCAGGAAGAAATCATCAACAGCATCGGCAAAGGACAAGACACCTTAGGACTTATGCCGACAGGTGGTGGTAAATCCATTACTTTTCAAGTACCGGCCTTGTCAAAGGAAGGACTATGCCTGGTCATCACTCCCCTTATTGCCTTGATGAAAGACCAGGTTCGTAATCTTCGGGACAGAGGTATCAAGGCATTGGCTATCTATTCCGGTATGTCGCGAGAAGAGATTGTTGTTGCTTTGGAGAACTGTATTTTCGGTGATTACAAGTTCCTTTATATCTCTCCCGAACGTTTGGACACGGAAATATTCCAAGCCAAACTCAGACACATGAAGGTAAGCATGATTACGGTGGACGAATCACATTGTATCTCCCAATGGGGATATGATTTCCGTCCTGCCTACCTGAAGATTGCCGATATCCGCAAAATGCTTCCGAATGTTCCTGTACTGGCTTTAACCGCTACAGCCACTCCCGAAGTGGTAAAGGATATCCAAATAAAATTAGGATTTAGAGAAGGAAGCCAAACGTTCCGAATGAGTTTTGAACGCAAGAACTTGGCTTATATCGTCCGTAAGACCGAGAACAAGCAAGAAGAACTGCTTCACATACTCTATCGGGTTAAAGGTTCAGCCATTGTTTATACACGTAACCGTAAACGTACGCGGGAAGTAGCAGAACTCTTAACAAACAACCAAATAACTGCCACCTTCTATCATGCCGGACTCAACAACGATGTAAAAGACCAACGACAGAAAAGTTGGTTGACGGGAGAATCCCGAGTCATGGTAGCCACCAATGCTTTTGGTATGGGTATCGACAAGCCTGATGTACGTCTCGTTGTTCACATTGACATGCCCGATTCACCGGAAGCCTACTTCCAAGAAGCAGGTCGTGCCGGTCGTGATGGCCAAAAAGCATATGCGGTATTGCTTCATGCTAAAAGTGACAAGACGACACTTCACAAACGGATTACCGATACTTTCCCTGACAAAGATTACATCCGACAGGTATACGAAAACATCAACTATTACTACCAAATGGCTATGGGAGATGGTTTAGGTTGTACTTTTGCCTTCAACATCGATGAGTTCTGTCATAACTTCAAACATTTCCCCATACAAGTGGACAGTGCCTTGAAAATCTTGACCCGTGCCGGCTATTTGGAATATACCGACGAACAGGACAATGCATCCCGACTCCTCTTTACCCTCCGTAGAGACGAGCTATACAAATTACAAGAATACGATGCAGATACAGAGAAGTTGCTAAATGTCATACTCCGTTCTTATACTGGACTATTTACGGATTACGCCTATATCAACGAAGAATCTTTGGAAGTCCGTTCCGGCTTATCCCGTCAACAAATATACGACACTTTGGTTATGCTGACCAAGCGCCGTATTTTGCATTATATTCCTCGAAAAAAAACACCTTATATCATATATACGCGCGAACGTCAGGAAAAAGACCGCCTTGTTATCAACCAAGACGTGTATGAAGATAGAAAGAAGAGTTTTGTAGAACGTATCAATGCCATGATTGAATATGCTTCGGCCGAGGAGAACTGCCGAAGCCGAATGCTTCTACGTTATTTCGGAGAAAAGAATGAACACAATTGTGGACAATGTGATGTATGTCTTCAAAAGCATTCCACCGGATTGAAATTAGGCGACTTTCAGGAATTAAAAGAATGGGTCCTACAAACTTTAAAATCAAACCCATGCCCTATTGCTGAATTAGTTTCCCTAAAGCATGAAGACAAGGAAAAACTCCAACAAGTTATTTCTTTCCTTCTTTCGGAAGAAATTATACAGATAAAAAACGGTATACTAACAGTATAAATTGTATCTTTGTAGAAATAAATCTTAACCTCTTAGAATTATGAACATGAAAAAAACATTTTTAGCCACTCTCTGTCTCATGACAGGCATGACTATCCATGCGCAACAAATAGACGTACAGCCAGTTCCTCAACAATTTACAGAGGCTACCGAAACACTGACGCTGACAGGTCGTTATCAATTCAATGGTGAAAATGAAGCCAATCCATACGCTATCAATGGCTTGAAAACGCTGCTCAATAGCAAGCAGTCTGCCAAAGAAGGCATCCGTATTTATATCGGCGAACGCGGAGACAAGGCTATCCGTAAATACAATAAGTTTATTCCGAAACAAGACGAAGGTTATTTCCTCCGCATCAGTCCGAAGGAAATTGTATTGGCCGGTAATGATGAACAAGGTACTTTCTATGCCGTACAGACATTGAAACAATTAATGAATGACAACCAATTGCCTATTACTGAAATTACCGACTATCCGGAAGTTCGTTTCCGTGGTGTAGTGGAAGGATTTTATGGCACTCCTTGGAGTCACCAAGCACGTCTTCGCCACTTGAAGTTCTATGGTGAAAACAAGATGAACACCTATATTTATGGTCCGAAAGACGATCCATATCATAGTTCACCAAATTGGCGTCTGCCTTATCCGGAAAAGGAAGCCAAGCAAATCAAGGAATTGGTACAGGTAGCCAAGGAAAATGCGGTAAACTTCGTATGGGCTATCCACCCGGGACAAGACATTAAATGGAATCAGGAAGACCGTGATAACTTGCTTGCCAAGTTTGAAAAGATGTATGAATTAGGCGTCCGCTCTTATGCTGTATTCTTCGACGACATTTCTGGGGAAGGTACCAAGGCTGACAAGCAAGCCGAACTCTTGAACTACATAGATGAACAATTCGTGAAAGTAAAGAAGGATGTAACTCCGCTCATCATGTGCCCGACTGAATACAACAAGAGTTGGTCGAATGTAAAAGGTGGATATCTTACTACCTTGGGTACTAAGTTGAATCCAAGCATCCACATCATGTGGACAGGTGACCGTGTAATTGCCGATATGTACGAAGGTGACACTGAAAAGGGTGGTATGAAATGGATCAACAACCTCATCCAGCGTCCGGCATACGTATGGTGGAACTTCCCTGTATCCGACTATGTTCGCGACCACTTGCTCATGGGTCCTGTTTATGGCAACGACCTCCACATCGCCAACCTCATGTCTGGTTTTGTAACCAATCCTATGGAACATGCTGAATCTTCTTTGTTGGCGATCTATGGTGTGGCTTCTTACGCATGGAATCCTGACCAATATGATAGCGACAAGGCATGGAAAGATGCAATGAAGGCCGTTCTTCCAAGCGCTTCCAAGGAATTGGAAATCTTCGCAACACACAACTCTGACCTCGGTGCAAACGGACATGGTTATCGTCGTGAGGAATCAGTAGCATTAAAGCCGATTGCTGAAAAATTCTTGAACGAATATTTGAATAAGGGTAGCTATCAGGTAGAAGATTTCTTGACTTTGCTTGACACCTTTATGTTGATGCAAGAAGCAGCCGACATTCTTATGACCAATACCGAAAATCCGGCTTTGATTGCCGAAATGAAACCATGGTTGATCCAGCATAAGTTGATGGGCGAATTAGGTAGTGCAGTATTGGCACTGACAAATGCATATGAATTGGGCAAGCAAGAAGGTTTCCTCCGCAAGTACAAGCATGTCAAGGCATTGCAACAGCAGATGTTCGATGTTGACCAAACTTATAATCAAAATCCTTACCAACCAGGTGTAAAGACTGCAGGATTGGTTATCAAGCCATTGATTGACAAGACATTTGCCAAAGTGGTAGATATGTACAACCAAAAGTACAATGCGACATTGGATGCCAAGTCGGATTATATGCCACATACATTGACTAGTGATGTAAACCAACTCAAGAATATCCCATTGCGTCAGAAGACCAACCGCGTTTTGGTATCACCGGCTAATGAAGTCATCAAGTGGCAAGGTAAAGGTTACATGACCATCGAACTTGACAATATTTATCCATTGATGACTATCGACATCGATTTCGGCAAGCCGGAAGTAGCATCATGGGGTGTACTCGAAATTTCTACCAATGGTAAGGATTGGCAGAAGGTGGATTTCCAACAAAACAAGAACCGTATCCGCGTGAATGGTGACAAGACTCCACTCAAGGCTGTCCGATTCACCAATAGCCAAGATAAGGAACAAGAAATTTACATGAGAAACTTTACTATTACTGTAGAAAAATAAAGAAATGGGAATATTTAGTTCACTCTTCGGAGGAAGTAAAAAAACTGAAGAAGAAAAGAATTTCGACATATTGAAATACGACGGCATCCGTGCCATGCGCATCGGGAAACTAACCTATGCCTTGAAATGCTTTGAAGAAGCAACGGCCATCCAAGAAGATTTGGAAACCATGCAACATCAAGCAAACACTTATATCCGTGTAAATCGCATGGACGATGCCCGCCAATTGATGAATCGCATGACGGAAATAGCATCCGACCAACCATTGGTTTTCCAATCATTGGCCAGCCTTTGCTACATGCAGGAAGATTATAAGGGTATGGACGAAGCCTGCCGGAAAGCATTGGCACTGAACGATCAAGATCCTGCCACTTACTTCCTCTCGGCAAAGGCAGCAGTCGGCTTGAGCAATGGTATTCAAGCCATTGCCATGCTCACCAAGGCTATCATGCTGAACGAAGAGTTTGTCGAAGCATACCAGATGCGTGCAGAAATCCTTTGGACAATGCGCCAAGCAAAGGATGCCAATGAAGACATCGAAAAACTCTTGAGCATGAATCCGGAAGACGAAAATGCTCTCTTATTGAAAGGCGAAATCTTGGCAGTAAGTGGTGAAGAGGAAAAGGCTTTGGAACTGATTGACCAGGTGCTTGCCCTTAATCCGTTCAGCGAAAAGGCATATATTTTAAAAGGAAGTTATTTCCTTGCCAAGCAAGCATTCGACAAGGCACTAGGGGTATATGATGAAGCATTGGAAATCAATCCAAACTTTGCACAAGCCTACCACGAACGTGGCCGTGTGAAGTTAGCGAAAGGCGACAAGCAAGGTTCCATGGAAGACATGAAACGTGCTATCGAACTATCTCCCGAAAATGGTGCCAACATCAACGGTGAGTACAACAATTACGAACAACAGAAGAACATTCCGTTCTAAAATAAAAAAGTGGGGCAACATGATTTGACCCCACTTTTTTTGTTCTCACTTATTTACTCTATCTTCAAATTCTGGAAACAGCACGACCAACCGTCATTCGGTGCGGTAATTACGATACGCACTGCCTTGACAGGTGATTCCGGATTCCGGATGTACGCATGATATTGGTGGAAATCCTCTCCCTTTATGAAGTTCACACCATCATAGGAATATTCTACATATCCATCACTGACGCCATAGAAAGGAATATGAGCATATCCTGTTGGCACATGAATGGTTTTACATGCGACCGGCTCTTCAAATACATAAGTAATTGTTTCACCTGCCTGTAGTTTCTTCTTGCTTCTTATCCACTTCTTAAAGTTATACGAAGTAATATCGCTCAACTTTGTTTTCGGTTGGAATTCCATATCGGTTACGATGCTTACCTTCGGCATGAGATATTGGTGAAGTTCTACATTCTCCGCACTTACGGCAATACTATGCAAGTCTCTTCCAAAGAAAGTACTGAAGCGGAATTTCTCCGGCGCATCGGTCACAATATTTCCCCGATAGATATTCGATGTGGCTGTAGGTTCTGTGCCATCCATGGTGTATCTCACCACAGCCGAAGGATAAGGCAGAGTGACCTTCAATTCTGAATCTTCGTACACAACCTTAGGTGGTTCTACTCGGAAAGCGATACCCATGGCATACAAACGGTCGTAATGCTTGTCTACCATTCTTGCGTAGAAATCATCGTAGTTCTTATTCTCCTTGGCACTCCAACCAATCTCTGCCAATGCACACAAACGAGGGAACACCTGATATTCTGAGAAACGTGGAGGGAACTGCATCAATTCTGTCCACAAGCCGGCTTGTACACCAAGCATGAGTTTTTCTTCTTCGGGAGTCAGATTCAAATCCTGCAATGGCTCGTAGTTATACATGCGCTCAAGAGGGATAACGGCTGCCCAATTATGTCCACGTTCTGCCGGTGAATATTGCATATCGAGATAGAGGTATTCACCCGCCATCATAACCGTTGGTTGACCTTTCTTTATGGATTCTAATCCCTTCTTCTGACTTCTCCATGCCACAACGGTAGAACTTGGACGAAGACCACCGAAATCCTGTATATCGTCCCAACCCATCATCACTTTGCCATGCTTGTGAATGATGCTTTCCATTCTTCTCACAAAGTGACCATGAAGTTCTTCCACCTCCTTATAGCCTTCATTCTTCATCAATGCCTGACATTCAGGACATTGTTTCCAATAATCAAAGACCACTTCATCACCACCTATATTGATGTAAGGTGACGGGAAAACATCCGCCAATTCCTTGATGATGTTTTCAAGAATCCGGTAATTACTTTCCTTACCTACGCACCATACGTTATCAAATTCTCCACATGCCGATGGTTTATCCGTATGTGTACCACAAGTCACATCACCGAATACAGCCGTAGATGAACGTGCATGCCCCGGCAAATCGAATTCAGGAATAATCATCACATTGCGCTTTTGAGCGTAAGCGATCAATTCCTTCATTTCCTTCTGTGTATAGTATCCGCCATATCTTTCTGCACCGGAAAGATAAGTTGGTGGCAACAATTCGTTTTGTCCTCTCCAGGCTCCCTTACGGGTAAGTTCGGGATACTTCTTGATTTCAATTCTCCATCCATTGTCATCAGTTAGATGAAGGTGAAGACGATTAAGTTTATGGCTAGACATCCAATCGATATAATTTCTCAGATAATCAAGGTCAAAGAATGTTCTCGACACATCGAGCATAAAGCCTCTGTATGGGAAACGAGGAGCATCTTCTATCGTAAGAACGTCTATCGGATACTCTTTGATTCGGAGATCGTCCTCTGAATAGATTTCAGTCGGAAAGAGTTGAAGAAGTGTCTGCATGCCATAATATTGTCCACTCTTATCAGAAGACGTGATCGTGATACCCTTTTCTGTCACTTCCAACTTATATCCTTCCGACGGGATATTCTTGTCGGCAGCAAAGGTGATGCATCCATCCCCTTTCTGCTGACTGCTCACTACCACCGGAAAATCGAATACATCTTCCAGTTTGTCTTGAAGGTAATTGGCAGAGAAATCCTTCACATCGGTAGAAACGATAGTCAAGCCATTCTTTACGACCCATTTCCCCTCTCCTTTTACTACCTTATTAGGAGCAGGTACGATATTCAAATGGTTATCACACAAGCCTGTAAAGATATTCCCAAGTACCAAAGCAATCGGAATAAGAATCTTTTTCATGGTATTATACGATTAAACAGTTTGAGCATACGCTTCCGCTAATTGCTTCATGGCTTTTTCCAGTACACTTCTAGGGCTTGCTACATTCAGTCGCATGAATCCCTCTCCTTCCTTGCCGAAAGCCGTACCATCATTCAATGCCAAGTGAGCCTTGTCAACAAAGAAATCGACCAACGCCTCTTGCGACAATCCCATTTCCCTACAATCCAACCATACCAAGAACGATGCCTGTGGACGCATCGCCTTAATCTTCGGAGCATTGGCTTGTAAGAATGCATCTACATAGTCGATGTTACCTTGTATATATGCCAAGCATTGGTCGAGCCAATCAGTACCATGCGTATAGGCTGCTTCTATCGCAACGAAAGAGAATACATGTCCTAAATCAAACTCACAAGATTCCAAGAAGTGGTGGAATTTGTCACGCAATTCCGGATTGAAAACCAAAGCATGCGAAGACGAAAGCCCCGGCATATTGAACGCTTTGCTAGGCGACATGAAAGTAACACAATTCATACGTGCCTTCTCGCTTACCATAGCAAACGGACAATGCTTGTGTGGAGGAAGGGTAAGGTCGGCATGAATTTCATCGGAGAATACCAATACGCCTTCTTCATAACAAATTTCGGCCACTTGAACCAATTCTTCTTCTGTCCACACGATACCTCCAGGATTATGAGGATTGCAGAGGATGAACACCTTACATCCCTTCACTTGTTCGCGGAAATGATCCATATCCATGCGATAGGTCCCCTCCACCAACTTCAACGGATTGGTCACCAATGTACGTCCGCTTCTAGTATTCAGCCACGAGAACGGGCCATATACAGGAGGCTGAATCAGCACTTTGTCACCCGGATTCGTAAATGTTTTCAAGGCCATACCCAATCCCGGGACAATACCTGGCACAAAGTGTATCATTTCCTTTTCCACTTCGAGGCCATAGCGATTCTTGTTCCATTGGATAATGGCTTGATAATAACTGTCCAGCTTAGTGGTATATCCCAACACCGGATGCTCCAAACGCTGGCGAATGGCTTCGGTTATAAAAGGTGCGGTAGCAAAGTCCATATCGGCCACCCAAAGCGGAATCAAGTCATTGCGTCCCCAAATTTCCTTCACATCATCAAACTTTACGGATGATGTACCGTTTCTATCAATTACTTCATCAAAATTATATTTCATGTTCTTCATGTTTATTCGTTTTCTATGAACAAAATTAAGAAAAAACATTCCTTTTTCAAAAAAAATCTCATCAAACATTTGTTTTTATCTAAAAAGCATTACATTTGCATCGTATTTAACAACAAATAGAAACAAAAATATAGTTATGACAGCATTGTACGCTACATATTTCTTCTTTTTCTTTTATTACTTTTACTTTAGCAATGAAGTGAAGCGGGAAGTTGTATGTGTACATTAGTCAATGAGAGAGAAAATGTTATATAAAGGATCCCGCTTCTTTTGGAGGCGGGATTTTTATTTTATTAAATCGTATCGTATGAAAAGAATTGCTATACAAGGTGTACCGGGTTCATTCCATGACATTGCCGCCCACAAGTATTTCCCGAACGAAGAAATCGAACTGATTTGTTGCGATACCTTCGAGGAAATCTTCGAGCACATGCATCAGGACAATAACGTCATCGGTATGCTCGCCATCGAAAATACCATTGCAGGTAGCCTGTTGCACAATTATGAGTTGCTGCGCGAAAGCGGTACAACCATCGTAGGTGAACACAAACTCCGCATCAAGCACAATTGTGTCTGCTTGCCAGAAGACGATTGGAGTACTTTGAAAGAAATTCATTCACATCCCGTAGCGCTCGCCCAATGCCATACCTTCTTGAAGCGTCATCCTGAATTGAAGAAGGTAGAAGCAGACGACACCGCCAAGAGTGCCGAAATCATCCAAAATCAAAACATGCGTGGCCATGCTGCCATCTGTTCAAAATATGCGGCCGAACTTTATGGCATGAAAATATTGGAAGAAAGCATCGAGACAAACAAGCATAACTTTACCCGTTTTCTGGTTGTAGCAGATTCTTGGAAAGCCGATGAACTTCGCGAACGAGGACGTTCAAACAAGGCAACCATTGTCTTCTCCCTTCCTCACAACGAAGGAAGTCTATCGCAAGTATTGAGTATCTTTTCATTCTATAAAATCAACTTGACGAAGATTCAGTCGCTCCCTATCATCGGACGCGAATGGGAATATCTCTTCTATGTCGATGTGATTTTCAGCGACTATTTGAGATTCCGTCAATCACTTGATGCCGTATCACCACTTACTAGAGAACTTAAAATTTTAGGAGAATATGCAGAAGGAGAATCTACTTTATAACATCCAGCCAGCCGATAGATTGGCGAATGTCAGCGAATACTATTTCAGCAGAAAACTGAAGGAAGTGGCTCAGATGAATGCCGAGGGAAAAGACGTAATCAGCCTTGGTATCGGAAGTCCGGATATGCCTCCTTCAGAAGAGACGATCAACGTGCTTTGTGAACAAGCCAAGCGTGCGGATGTACATGGTTATCAGCCTACGGTAGGTATACCGGAACTTCGTCAAGCCATGGCCGATTGGTACAAACGTTGGTATGATGTGGATTTGAATCCAGCCACTGAAATCCAGCCACTGATTGGCTCTAAAGAAGGTATTTTGCACGTGACTTTGGCTTTCGTAAATCCAGGCGACCAAGTACTGGTACCGAATCCGGGATATCCTACCTATACTTCCTTAAATAAGATCTTGGGTAGTGAGATTGTAAACTATAACCTTCGTGAAGACAATGGTTGGCAACCCGATTTCGAGGAATTGGAAAAGACGGATTTGAGCCGGGTAAAGTTGATGTGGACAAACTATCCGAATATGCCTACCGGTGCCAATGCGACCATGGAATTGTACGAAAAATTAGTTAACTTTGCACGCAGACACAACATCGTCATCGTGAACGACAATCCGTATAGTTTGATATTGAACAAACAACCATTGAGTATCCTCAATGTACCGGGCGCTAAAGAATGTTGCATCGAATTCAACTCCATGAGTAAGAGCCACAACATGCCAGGTTGGCGTGTAGGCTTGCTGGCTACCAATGCACAATTCGTGCAATGGATTCTGAAAATCAAGAGCAACATCGATTCGGGTACCTTCCGCCCGTTGCAATTGGCTGCTGCTCAGGCCTATCACAACAGCATGAAATGGCACGAAGAAGCCAACATCCATGTGTATAGCCGACGTAGAAAACTGGCCGAAGAAATCATGCAGACATTGGGTTGCTCGTTCGATACGAATCAAGTAGGAATGTTCTTATGGGGACGCATCCCCGACTCCTACAACGATGTAGAGGAACTCACCGAAAAGGTACTTCACGAAGCACGTGTGTTCATCACACCGGGATTCATCTTCGGAAGCAACGGCAAACGATACATCCGCATTTCGCTTTGTGCCAAGGAAGAGAAATTGGCAGAAGCATTGGAAAGAATTAAGAACATTATGTAATATAGTAGGGACGCAGCATGCTGCGTAAAAACATCAAAGCAAACGAATTTTAACGCTGCACGCAGCGACCCTACATAAAGAAAAAGAATAACAAAAAACAACAACATATGGAACTAGAATTAAAACCATTAGCATTACCAGGAATTCCAAAGGAACGTCCTATCGTCATAGCCGGCCCTTGTAGCGCCGAAACCGAAGAACAAGTAATGAACACCGCCATAGCACTTGCCAACAAAGGTGTAAAAATTTTCCGTGCCGGTATTTGGAAGCCACGTACCAAGCCAGGCGGTTTCGAGGGTGTAGGTGCAGAAGGATTGGAATGGATGAAGCGTGTGAAAGCCGAAACGGGCATGCTTACCTCTACCGAAGTGGCCACTCCTAAGCATGTGGAAGAAGCATTGAATGCTGGTATCGACCTCCTTTGGATAGGTGCCCGTACTACTGCCAATCCTTTCGCCATGCAAGAAATTGCCGATTCCTTGCAAGGCGTGGACATCCCTGTCCTGGTAAAGAACCCGGTAAATCCTGATCTTGAACTTTGGATTGGCGCCTTGCAGCGCATTAATGGTGCCGGTTTGAAGCGCTTGGGTGCTATCCATCGTGGTTTCTCGACTTATGACAAGAAGATTTACCGCAACCTTCCGCAATGGCACATTCCTATCGAATTGCGCCGCCGTATTCCTGATTTACCTATCTTCTGCGATCCGTCGCACATCGGTGGCAAGCGTGAACTCGTGGCTCCTCTCTGCCAACAAGCCATGGACTTGGGATTCGACGGTATCATTGCCGAAAGCCATTGCAACCCGGATGCAGCATGGAGCGATGCTGCCCAACAAGTCACTCCGGACATTTTGAGTTATATCCTCAACTTGCTCGTTATCCGTAAGGAAAAGCATACCACCGAAAGTTTGAGCGAACTCCGTACACAGATTGATGAATGCGACAACAGCATCATCGAGGTCTTGGCGAAGCGTATGCGTGTATGTCGTGAAATCGGTACATTCAAGAAAGAACATAGCATGACTATCCTTCAAACCGGACGTTACAATGAAATCCTCGACAAGCGTGGTGCACAAGGTGCATTATGCGGTATGAGTGCCGAATTCGTGAAGAAGGTGTTCGAAGCCATTCACGAAGAAAGCGTGCGTCAACAAATGGAGATTATAAATAAGTAAATTATGAGAATACTGATACTAGGAGCCGGTAAAATGGGCTCCTTCTTTACCGATGTTTTGAGTTTCAAGCATGAGACAGCCGTGTTCGATGTGAATCCACACAAACTTCGTTTCATGTACAATTGCTACCGCTTCACAAAGTTGGAAGAAATCGAAGAATTCCGTCCCGAGTTGGTCATCAATGCCGCTACGGTGAAATACACCCTCGATGCCTTCAATCAAATATTGCCGGTATTGCCGAAGGATTGTATTATCAGCGATATTGCTTCCGTGAAGACGGGTTTGAAGGAATGGTACGAAGGATGCGGATTCCGCTATGTATCTACTCACCCGATGTTCGGCCCTACCTTTGCCAACCTCGACCAACTGAGTACCGAAAATGCCATCATCATCAGCGAAGGCGACTACATGGGCAAGATTTTCTTCAAGGATTTGTATCAAGGATTGGGGTTGAACATCTTCGAATACACTTTTGAGGAGCACGATGATACGGTGGCTTACTCACTTTCCATCCCGTTTGTATCTACCTTTGTCTTTGCAGCAGTCATGAAGCACCAGGATGCACCGGGTACTACCTTCAAGCGGCACATGGCCATTGCCAAGGGAGTATTGAACGAAGACGATTACTTGTTGCAGGAAATTCTTTTCAATCCTCGCACACCGGCACAAGTAGAAGGCATCCGTACGGAATTGAATGAATTGTTGGACATCATCAGCCAGAAGGATTCGGAAGCAATGCGTGCCTACTTAAGCAATATTCGACAGAAGATTAAATAAAAAGAAAAAGGGACTTATTCAGTCCCTTTTCTTATGTATTAAAACCACTTCATCAATCCCCGAAGATAAGCAGTCAACTCTCCCGCCATCTTCTCCTGTTGCCATTTGCTAGGATGCCATGCAGCACCATAACCCAAATCTCCCGTCTGATGACTTAAATCAAAACGATATACATTGGTATCCCCTTTCAAACGGGCTTGACGAACTACACCGTCCATCGCATATTGCATATGCTCGAGTTTTTGTCCTACCATGGCACATCCACTCAAGAACACAATCTTCGCATTCGGATACTTTGAACGGAGAGTATAGTAAAAATCCCGGTAGGCATTTTCCAACATGGTCTTATCATACGGTTCGGTGCTTACATCGTTCGTTCCTAAATTCACGCATACCACATCGGGTGTATATCGTGTGAAATCCCATTTCTCGGTTTCCACACCGAATAACGTCTGATCATACATTCTTGGCATACAATCGGCATTTCCCGTCTTAGGGCCATTGTAATTGCGATAAATACCGATGCCACTTCTTGCTACCACCACATGCTGAGCCTTCAATGCACGGGCAGTCAATGCTGCATACGTATAATAATGGTTCTCGGTTTCATCTGCAAACTTTTCCTTTTCATCGGTGGCTTCTACCCCATAACCGCACGTCATGGAATCACCGATAAACTCTATTTTGCGAGTGGGCATAACCGGAGGAGGCAACAACTTGCAACCTTCGTCCAAGCCAAATCCACGGAATTCCGGCAAGCGCTGATACCCTTCGATAGCATACATGATACGCACCTCATGGCTTTCATTGCGCAAAGCCGTAGCCAGTGTTACAATGGAATCTTTCGGTGCATTGAAACTTACTTTATAAGGAGTGCAACCATCTATCTGCACCATGAAATAGCCACTCATCGGCTTAGCCTTCATTCGTAACGAAGTACCTTCGAAACGGGCATTGATCTGCACACCGGGATAGGTGAATGCCGGCGCATCGGGATTCTGGAAACTGATACGTCCAATGTACTGGATGTTCTCATCGCTAGGAGCAATCCAAGTACCCTCCGGAGCAAGGGTTTGAGCCATCACACTATTCAAGAAGCATACCAATGGTACGAACAACAAACGCTTCAATCTGTTCATTTTGTCTATTATTTTTAATGTCTATGCAAAATTACGGATAAATTCAAAAATACTTCTTATCTTCGCACAAATTTAACCTTTTTATACCATGAGTAAGACAACCAAAGTTCGCATACCTTATCTCGATTTTCTGAAGTTTTTTGCCATAGCGAGCGTCTTCTTGGGACATGCCACAGAGCAAACTACTGGCAATGATTTTTGGGACAATCCTATCTGGTCGTTCATTTATACCTACCACATGCCATTGTTCATGTTGCTATGTGGCTATTTCTTCGGGTCATCACTGAAACTTCCTTTCGGTGAGTTGGTGAAGAAGAAGTTCATGCAATTGGGCGTCCCTTCCATTTCTGCTTGGGTGTTGATGTTCCTCTTTGTCACCCTTACGGGATTCAATCCTTATCCGGAAATCGTAGACCTCAGTTGGTTGGGATTCATGAATGCCATGTGGTTCTTGAAATGCGTTTTCTTCTGTTACCTCATCGGATGGCTCTTTGTCAAGGCGATGAAGCATGTATGGTTGGCGGCTCTGACCTCTACCGTGTTGGTACACCTTATCCCCATATGCAGCATCGATAGTGTGAATTTCTTGTTGCCGATGTTTTGGGCAGGTTATTTGTGCAACCTCCATCAATCATGGATAGACAGCCATCGGAAGAAACTCCTTTCCGCTAGTTTGATAGCTTTTGCAGCCATGCTCCCCTTTTGGTCGGGACGACTTACGGTATACATGGTTCCTATCGACTTCTTCGATTGGAGCACCTTTACTTTCGATATGCATAACCTCTCCGTCGCTATCTACCGGTTGGCCATCGGCTTGGCAGGCAGCATGGTGTTCTTCCTCCTTTCGCCTTGGGTGTATGAGCGCATCAAGAACTATCGCCTCACTCCTATTTTGGATAAATTGGGCAAGTGTACCCTCGGCCTTTACTGGATGCAGACTTTTCTATTGGAATGTACCTGGCACAGCATTGGGCTGTATGTCGATACGGCAACCACCTTTCTAGTTGCTCCTTTGATAGCCATTGCCGAACTATTCATCTGCTATCAAACCGTTTGTTTATGTAAGAAAAATAAATACACCCGTTTACTATTTTTAGGAGAAAAATGAAAAAGATTTTGCTTGCAAGCCTATGGATAGCAGGATTGTTTTCTTGCACCCATCCTTCTTCCTATCGTGAAGATTTCGTACGTATTTATTTCGAAAAATATCCCGAATCTACCCTTCAAGACATTTACAAGGGAAGTTTCCAGGATATTTTTGGTCCCGCCCATATCCTCACCGACCGCGAAGCCGTGACCCAATATATCAAGTATGAAATAGAAACGGCCGAAGCATGGGAAGAAGGCGATTATACCCCTTGCGGTTGGCAAGGGAAATTCTATCAAGTGAACTTGAAAGTCATTGCCGACGGACGTGTACCAATGGATGATTTCGTAGATGCATTTATGGCAAGCGCCAATGGTATTGATACTACCCTCACTCAATCTTTTATCGAAGATTGGGAAAAAATTCAGCAAGCCGTCCGTACCGTCAAGCCATCCCTAGAAGGATTTGAAAAAGACTCTACTCTTTTGTCGAATCTATTGAAAGAAGGTAAGTATGTAGTGCATCATAGCCAAAAGTTCAATGATCATTATCATCCGCACTACCGCATTATTCGCAAGGATTTATTTGAGGAGAAGATTTTGCCTAGATTAAAATAAATCATTATTGATTAGTAAGTTTCAATTCCATTTCGCACGAAGTAGTAGCAGCCATAATTTTTCATTTAGTTGATTTCACCGTTTCACAACACGTATAAACCAACTCACTCACAATATCTTTATGTGAAGGGACGCTCTATTCACCACTTTCACGCTTTCACGCACAAGTATAATTTTCGTGTAAGCGTCTCCGCGATTCTATATTGTTAAGTTTGTCTGCTTCTTCTACCTTTGCTTCTCTAACTTAAAGCATATAGCATATGATAGAAGCAGACATTCGTTTTCAGCAAACTTGGGAACAGTATGCTGAAGAACTTAAAA
>JBGVGD010000052.1:0-2900 GCA_045121515.1 Phocaeicola sp.
GCAGAGGTAGTGCATCCGTTCGTGCACCAACACCTGCGGATAGTTGCGGTAGTCCTCTTCGCTGATAACGATGTAATTGCTCCAACTGAACGAAGGAATCTTCTCGGGGATAATGACGAGCCAGCAACCGTCTTTCCATTGTTTGGGGTGGGAGGCTATCATTTTCCATACTTCGATAAACGAACGGATGACCATGAACCAATAGGCGAGCATCCCTATGACGTAGATTCCTAGCAGAATGATTGGCAATAAGGATGTGGAAGCCGTAGGGACTGTTTCTTGTAAAGGAAGTGCTATGGCTGATGTCTCTATCTGCTCATCGGTAGTCTTGAGAACCAGCATCTCATCCAAAATCTGCATGGGCAATTGAATACCCTCCACCTCGTCTACCGTAATGGTATAGCAAGGAAGAAGCATGCACACGACGGTACCTAGCAGCAACATCACCCGATTGAATCGGAAAAACGTTGTACTTCGCATCGCTACCAGAAAGAAGGCGTAGAACAGACCTAGGTAGACAGTGCTTTTGATGAGGTAGATTAAGAAGTAAGACATGCCGGATTACTTTTTACGGTTCATTTCAATTTGGTCGATTAATGCCTTCACTTCGCCCACTATTTCATAGTAGTCTTTCGGCTGAGGCGATGTACATCCGGCCAACAATAAAGTCAGGCCTAAATACTTGATTGCTTTCATTGTTAGATGTCTTTTTAATTGATACTAATTCTCATAACTCTTTCCTTGGCTGATGCTTTAATCTTCCACCAATTCCCGCCAATTGAATATGTGAAGTTTTTCTAGTCCCCACGTATAAATCGAATCACCATCAACGGCAAAACGTCCGAATGGAACATCCTTTAGTTTGATATTCTTGACCCATTGACCATCATGTTTCAAAACAAATAGATTTTCAGGTAAATGGAAACCATCCTTGATGGCATTACCGCTAAAGGCTAAAAACAGATACTCGTTCGTTACTTTTATGTCGAAGAAACCATCTCTGTTATCTCGTGTCCAGTTTCCTCCTCCTGTACTAAAAAGAGGCTTTGTAAACAAGGATTCCCATTCTTTTTGGGGCTCACCGTCCTTACCTATATGATAACAAACGATATATCCTGTAGGTAAAGAGGCGAAATAAAGTTTATTTCCGATGGAAGCAAACGTGCCGTAAATGTTCATGTATGAGCCTGTGGGTAATCCTTCTACGGGGAAAGTACCGAAAGTCTTGACAACATTCATTTCCTCATCCAAGAGGACAAACATGTTTTCTCCATCATTACCTGTTCCTACCAAGCCGATGCTCCATCCGTGATGCATGGTGTGTAAGTTAGTGATCCATATATGGTGGGTTGCTTCACTCGCCATCTTAAATCGTTTTTGTGGCAACAATTGGGGAGTATTCTCATTAAAGGAAAGCTTGTACTCTACCATCTTGCGTAGGTTCACATCCCAAATACGCCAGTTCCGTTCATCTTGACGGATACAGAAGGGAGAGACAAAATCATCCGGACCAGATCCCATCTGTCCCCAATTATAAGTTTCCAACGTTTGTTTGTTAATAAAGAGAATGGTTTGATCCATCTCAGGCTTCATGAAGACCAGATAAGCGGAATCTACTAGAATCTGGACCGGTGCTTGCGTCAGGATGTCATCACTGACCAAATCGGGTGTAACCTCTATCGCTTCCGGAAGTTCCAGGCGATATAAGTCTTGGGATGGATGGTTTGTACAAGATACAAGCAAAGCCAATAGTAGAAAACTACAAAGATTTTTTATTGTTATTATGCGAGCACTTTTCATGGTATTTCGGTTATTATTTTAAAATCGTTTGGCTAAAGATGACTTGTTGTGGTTTGTACAAGTCTCTTAACAAACAGCGTACTTCGTTTACGTTTTCCATCCGTTGGTCGGGGGTAGCCCGGAAGCCGATACGTACATATTCGTCTTGGTCCAGCGTGTGTAACGTTTGTTTTACGGCATCGCTTAGTTCTTGGAGGGTGAAATTCTTTAATGGAGGCGTTTGCTGGTCGTCCAAGGATATTTCGATGCCGCTATATCGCTTCATGCCCTTTTTTTCCGCATGGGCATAGGAAGGTTCGTTGATGAATACCAACGGAGCAAGCTTCTTCTCCTTGTAAGCTTCCTTGATTTCGTTCAGGTACGAACTTGCCAAGGCCTGGTCTGTTTGGGCTTCGTAAGAGAATCCGATGCAATGCATCTCCTTTTCGGTACTTCTTCCAATCATGTCCAGCACATCGGCCAAGGCTGCCTTGACTTCCTTGGGAGAATGGATGTGCTTGTCCTTGAAGCAAGCCTTGTTGTCGTTGCCCATGGTGAAGGCGTGGACATTGCCGTTTCTCACTTTAGAGAAGTCGTACTTCTTGATTTCGGACTTGAAATACTCCTTGTAGTACGCAAGGGATTCCGTTTGTTCTTCTTCTACTTCGGTGAAAAGGAGCATAGCTCCGGCCACCACAGGAACCGCTATCAACCATTTCAGGCGTTCCCAACCGTTTGTTTTTTCTTGAATCATCATAGTAATACGTTTTTGAAGTTTGGTGTGGTTAAAGCCGTTGGCGATGTTGTAGAGCTTTTTGCCAACTGCTTTCTTCACTAGTAATAATTGATATTGCGTAGCATCGATGCCTTGATTAATGACTCCTTGGTCCGCTTCGAACTCATGGAGTTGTTTTAGTTCGGTTCGTATGAGCCAAACCATTGGATTGAACCAATGGAGGGCATGAACAATCGTAAAGAACAGAATATCGTAGGAATGTCGGCAGAGGTAGTGCATCCGTTCGTGCACCAACACCTGCGGATAGTTGCGGTAGTCCTCTTCGCTGATAACGATGTAATTGCTCCAACTGAACGAAGGAATCTTCTCGGGGATAATGACGAGC
>JBGVGD010000053.1:0-44214 GCA_045121515.1 Phocaeicola sp.
TAGATTTCGGAAAAGATTTTGTACTTTTGCAGCTTGATAAAAAATGAAGCATTGAATACTAATCATTTCAAAATAAATCAATTTTAAAAATGGACAAAAACACGTTAGTGGGATTCACGCTAATTGGTGCTGTACTGATCGGTTTCAGCATCTACAACCGCCCGAGCCAAGAAGAAATGGAGCGTGCGCAGCGTTATCAGGATTCCATTCAAACAATTGAACTACAAGAAGCAGCCAAGCGTGAGGCCGAAGCTGCCGCTCAAAGCGCACAGGCTTTGACACTAGACTCAACTTCGTTGTTCTTCGGTGCCAACCAAGGTACAGAACAGTTCACTACATTGGAAAACAATTTGGTCAAGGTTACTTTCTCCAACAAGGGAGGACGTGTAGTATCGGCTACATTGAAGGACTACAACAACCAACAAGGTGAACCTCTTACCTTATTCAATGAAGAGGAATCGGTTATGAACTTCGCTTTCGAAGGAAAGAACGAAAACATCTTGACCGAAGACATGTTCTTCCAACCGATGAATGTAACCGACAGCACTGTAACCATGCGTTTGCAGACAACTGGCAATGGTTATATCGATTTTGCCTATCGTTTGTTGCCGGAATCATATGTAGTAAACTTCGACATCCGCGCCGTAGGTATGCAGAACTTCTTCCCGGCTGCACAAAAGACTGTCAACATCGACTGGTTCCAACGTGCTCGCCAACAGGAAAAGGGTTATGATTTCGAACAACGTTACACATCGCTTACTTACAAGCCAGTAGATGACGGTTCGGATTACTTGAGCGAAATGAAGGACGACAAAGAATCGCTCGAAGAACCTATAGAATGGATTGCATTCAAGAACCAATTCTTCTCAAGCGTACTTATCGCCAACCAGGATTTCGAAAATGTAACATTGAGTTCGAAGATTCAGGAAAAAGGCAGCGGTTACATGAAGAACTACAATGCCGAAATGACTACCTTCTTCGACCCGACAGGCAAGGAAGCCACTCAATTGCAGATGTATCTCGGTCCTAACCATTTCAAGACTTTGTTGGCAACCAACGACTTGGTCATCAACCAAGAAGAAGATCCGGAATTGGAAGACTTGGTATACTTGGGTTGGCCACTTGTTCGTGAAATCAACCGTTGGTTCACTATTAACTTGTTCGACTGGTTGTCTGGTTGGGGATTGAACATGGGTATCGTGCTTCTTCTCATGACTATCATCGTGAAGATTATCGTTTATCCGGCTACCCGCAAGTCATACATTTCATCTGCCAAGATGCGTGTATTGAAGCCACACATCCAAAAGATCAATGAAAAGTATCCGAATCAGGAAGATGCCTTGAAGAAGCAACAGGAAACTATGCAACTCTATAGCGAATATGGTGTTAGCCCAATGGGTGGTTGCTTGCCGATGTTGATTCAGATGCCGGTATTCATGGCGTTGTTCTTCTTCGTGCCGAACGCTATCGAATTGCGTCAACAAAGCTTCTTGTGGGCACCGGACTTGTCTGCATACGATGACATCATCAACTGGGGATTCAACATTCCATTCTTGGGTGACCATTTGAGTTTGTTCTGTTTGTTGTTCAGTGTAACCAATATCTTGAATACATGGTATACCATGAAGCAACAAGATAACGGCCAGCAACAAATGCCTGGTATGAAGATCATGATGTATTTGATGCCGGTAATGTTCATCTTCATCTTCAATAACTACTCATCTGGTTTGAACTACTACTACTTCATCTCCGGTTTGATCAGTATCTTGATTATGATTGTCCTCCGCAAGACAACCAATGAACCGAAGTTGCTTGCTATCCTCGAAGCCAACAAGGCAAAGATCAAGCAGCAGAAGACTGGCGGCAAAGGCGCTCAAGGCGGCCTAATGGCCAAGTTGGAAGCCCTCCAAAAGGAACAGGAACGCTTGCAGAAAGAACGTATGGAACGTATGAACAAGCAATAAAAAATAAAGGGATGTTCGATTGAACATCCCTTTATTTTTTATCTCTTTTTTTATTCTATCTTCTTGACAGGATCACAAGTCAACCCGATGCCGAGTTTCTTGAATACCTTGTGGTCTACATCACTCATCATCACGGTGCAATGCACTTGGCATCCTTGAAGTTTCGGTAACTGGTCGATAGCCTTCCGACAATCCTCGTCGTGGTTGCTGAGCAACGAAATAGCCACTAACACTTCATCCATGTGAAGGCGCGGATTGTGTCCGTGCAAATATTCCACCTTAGTTTTCTGAATCGGAGCAATCAACTCTTCCGGAATCAACTTCTTTTCATGCGGAATACCAGCCAAATGCTTAACAGCATTCAAGAGCAAAGCAGCACAAGGACCCAGAAGCGAACTTGAACGGGCAGTAATAATCGTACCATCCATCAATTCCATGGCCGCACTTGCCACTCCATCGGACAATTCCTTGCGTTCATGAGCAGCCACCGTTGTACGGCGATATTCTGTTGTCAGTTTAGCCTGCTTCATGATGAGGGCAATCTTGTTCACTTCATTTTCATTATTCCCCTTCTCAGCCAAATTGCACAATGCATAGTAATATCTGCGGATTATTTCTTCGCGGGCAGCGTTACAACATACGTCTTCATCGCTCATGCAATGGCCGATCATGTTCACACCCATATCGGTAGGCGACTTATAAGGACTTTCGCCATAAATACCCTCAAAGATAGCATTCAATACCGGGAAGATTTCAATGTCGCGATTATAGTTGACAGCAATATTGCCATAAGCCTCCAAGTGGAACGGGTCGATCATGTTCACATCGTTCAAGTCGGCAGTTGCCGCCTCGTAAGCCACATTCACCGGATGCTTCAAAGGAAGATTCCATACTGGGAAGGTCTCGAACTTAGCATAACCAGCCTTTACCCCCTTCTTGTTTTCCTGATAGAGTTGGCTCAAGCAAACAGCCATCTTGCCGCTACCTGGACCAGGAGCCGTCACAATGACCAACGGACGAGTAGTTTCTACATAGTCGTTCTTTCCGAAACCTTCATCCGAGTCAATCAATGCTACATTGTGTGGATAACCTTCGATTGTATAATGACGATAAACCTTGATGCCGAGACGTTCCAAACGATTTCGATAAGCATCCGCACTCGACTGACCATTATAATGGGTAATAACCACCCCACCTGCATACAGACCTATCTTTTCGAATTCGGCACGCAAACGCAACACATCCTCATCGTAAGTGATACCGAGGTCGCTTCTCATCTTGTTCTTCTCAATATCGAGTGCACTGATGACCATGACAATCTCTGCGTAATCACTGAGTTGCATGAGCATACGCAACTTGCTATCCGGAAGAAAACCTGGCAACACACGGCTGGCATGGTTGTCATCAAACAATTTACCCCCAAATTCAAGGTACAACTTATCGCCGAACTGAGCGATGCGCTCCTTGATGCGTTCGGATTGTATCTTGAGATACTTTTCGTTATCAAAACCTTTTCTCATATATTTTTAACCTATATGGAGTACAAAGTTACGATTTCTTCTTTAGGTAACAAAGCAAACGAAACGAAAAGTATGCATGCAAAATTAAAAGTTTTCATAACTGCCACCTCTGCAACAAGGGTATAAACCACTCTATTTCAATGAAAGAATGTGGCAGATAATCAAAAAAACATCTGCCACATCTGTCACACAAGAACCACTCGATAAGCACTTCCATAACGGGTGCGGACACGTTCCACCCCTAATCCTATCAACATTCGCCCCATATTCACCACATTGCTTCCACGAAAAGCAGCCGGATATTTCTTCTGCAAACGACAAAAGATTTCGGTAGGAGAAAGCAACATAGCCTCCTCTCCTTCCTTCGGCAAGCGGAAACAACAAAAAAAGATTTCCTGTTCGGGCGATTGTTTATAAAAGAAACGATTATGTTCCTGAATCTCCTTTTCTTCTTCCGATGTAAACCAAAAACGCTCCCCAGCCAACAATTCCGCCTTCAACTGGGCATACAGTTGGGCATAATCAGGACGGCTACAATCAATCTTCCCTTTCACCTCCACACAGAGGAAACGACGGCTTCCCGTGGTATCGGTCAGCAGTTCCTTCTGATTGCTCGTACCAATAAATGAAGCAATTCTTGGCAACTGGCTATAGTAACTACGATGCGACTTACGGAAAGTCAACTTCTTCAACTGCATCAAGTTCTTCAGATTCGCCATGCTTCGCACACTATAACGGTCGAACTCATCCATATTGATAAGCCCAAATTGCGACAACTTTTGCTCGCATCCGCTCACACTCGTCAAATCGAACTTATCAATATAGAAACGCTGCAATTCCTCCGGTAAGATAATCGAACAAAAAGTAGACTTGCAACGCCCCTGCTCAGTACTAACAAGTAACGGAGCTACCGCATTGGCACATTGCCCCTCCAGTTTCATCCATTGTGCCACCATGCCCAACATCCAACGATGAAACCCGCTTACCCACAAAGCCTCATCGGACACTCTTCTAGCCAATTCCGACACACGATCCACTCCGTCCCATTCGGGCAGCTTCTCCATATAATCCGAGAAAGGATGAAAATCAGCAATTTGTTGGGACAAGAGTAAGCGCGACACATCCTTGTCCCAACAATTGACACCCTGCTTTCGCGCTTCCATACAAAAGGTATTCAGCGCCCTCTGATCTACCAAATGAAAAACACTTTCGCCTTTCTTTCGGTATTCCGTTTGTTCGGTCAATACATTGAAACGAAAGACATAGTTTGAAAACAAGCAGACTTCCAAATCCTCCAACATGGTTCGACTCACTTTATTCTGTTTCCCCTCTCGAGAGGGGCTAGGGGTGTGTAAATCACAACTTGTTTGAGATTCTTGTTTCAATACTTCCTTTTCTCCAAACCATTTCTGCCAAATTTTTAAAATTATTTCCTTCATACGTTACTATTTTTATGTTTTGAAGGCACAAATATATACTCAAAAAATAGCGTTTTGCAAGCTTCCGATGAGCCTCTTTGATGAAAAATGAGCAAATGTGAAGATGTATCATCCATTAACCTGAAGACGTAGACATATTAACCAAAAGGCCTTGACGAATTAAACGTTCCACATAATGTGGAGAGACTTTTCCACATATTATGGAGAGCTCCTTCCACATATTGTGGAGAGACCTTTCCACATAATGTGGAACGATTAATACTTCGCCATCTTTCAGTTAGTTCTTCTAGATGTTTCAGCTAAATTCTTCAGGTCTTACCAATAGACGGGAAAACAGGGAGTCAAGTATAGAAAATGCCAGGTGTGGCAGAAAAGTGGGGTGATTGCACCAAACGTGCAACATTTTTATTCTGAAATTCAAGCATTTAGAATATCTGTTGCACGAGTGGCAGAAACAAGTGCATTACCACGATATTTTATTCTTTTTAGGTATACCAATAGCAATTCTGCCTGGATCTGTAGGAACAAGAATCTTCATGACTTCCTTATAGTAATTATCAATAATATAGCAGACATCACATAAACCATAACGGAACACATCATAATCTATGGAATTGCTACTGTCTATATTTAGGACCACCTGCGACATCAAATGCCCGTTCTCCATATTAATGAAACAATGGGCAGTGTTGTACTCATGCTGATGGATGTGATTCAACAATTTGAGTACCTCCCCTGTCTGATTCTGAGGAATATTAAACGGAGCCTCTCCAAATATCATCACCCGTTTTTCATGGATGTCACAAATAATGCGGACTGACATCATCGTATTCTCCATATTGATATCAAATCCAAAGATGTTCGCTTCTTCCAATTCAGCCTTGATGTTCAACTGGTTAAAATGGTTATGCCGTATCATTTATCACTCTTTATGTAGCCGACAGAAACGGACATGTCTATTATAATAAAGAGAATGGTTTTTGCGTTGATGGATGCTTCATACAGGAACTACCGGATAGCGAATATATTCCGGAAACAGCTTTGTTGCGATTTTGGAATATTGAATAAGTGATTATGGATTTGTTGAATTCATTCATAAAAAGTAAGGAGAGTACCTAAAAAGGTAGGAAGAAAAACATTATCTTTGCAGAAATAATAGGGAGAAAACCCTTTTTTAGGAAGATGGCAAAAGAATTAGAAATACTTGTAACCCGTTATCGGACATTAGAGATAGACAAGCAGATAGACTATGACAAGTTCTACCTGTACTCGCTGATTACCCATTCTACAGCTATAGAAGGTTCAACTATCACCGAATTGGAGAACCAAATTATGTTCGACCACGGAGTAAGCCTCAAAGGCAAAAGTATCGAGGAACAAAGCATGAACCTCGACTTAAAAGAAGCCTATGAGAAAGCCATCGAATTGGCTAAAAGCCACACCCCCATCACCATCGATATGCTAATTTCCCTCTCGGCCATGGTGATGAAGAATACCGGCAAAGAGTACAAAACCATGCTCGGCGATTTCTCTTCGGCAAGAGGTGAATTGCGCCTGCTGAATGTTACAGCAGGAGTAGGCGGACGCTCGTATATGAACTATAGCAAAGTGCCTGTCAAGTTAGCAGAGTTCTGCAAACAACTGAACGAAGAACGACAAAATGCCACAGATAAGTCCATCGACGAACTTTACCAACTGACATTCGACGCTCACTACCACCTCGTTACCATTCACCCTTGGGCAGATGGTAACGGACGCATGGCTCGCCTGGTGATGAACATGCTACAATTCGAATTCGGGCTTATCCCTACAAAGATTCTTCGAGAGGATAAGGAAGAGTATATCAAAGCATTAGTGGCTACACGAGAGGATGATGACCTCAATATTTTCCGCTCGTTCATGACCTCGATGATGGAAAGAAACCTTTCGGTAGAAATAGATGCATACTTGAAATCCATCGGTGAACCATCTGAGAAAAGTAGGGAGAAAACCTCAAAAGGTGGGGAGAAAAACATAAAAAGTAGGGAGAAAATCATCGTCTTGCTTGCCGAAGATGGTAAATTAAGTGCAGTAGCCCTTGCTGAAAAGGTGGGTATAACAGCCAAAGCTGTGGAAAAGCATCTTGCCCGGCTGAAAGCAGATGGCATCATCGAACGTATCGGACCTGCCAAAGGTGGATGGTGGAGGGTTATTTGACTTCATTCTCTCGGCTTGTAATCTTCTGCACCTGCAAAAACTATACTTTCCCTTAAACTCTCTCCCATCCGGTAATACCTTTCATCTATAACGATTATAATCCTTTCCAAAAATCTATAAGTGTCGGACAAGATATGACACAGCAGGCTCCTAATTTTGCTTCCAGAAACTAATTAACAACAGAAATTATGGAATAATTCCCATGGCTTAATGAGGATTGGTTAATTGGCAAGTAAATAAGATTGGAGAATTTAAAGACTGGAAAGCTATGATTGAAAAATTGCTGAGAGATGCGAATGCTTCACGTGAAATGTACAAAAATGCAGGTGGTGAGAAAAAAGGTCTAGCGGATGCCATGTACGATGCACTGGTCGTTACATTACAAGCATCTGAGTTCGACAACGAAACTCGTTTGAACTGTCTGTTCAAGCAGCTCATTAAATGCACGACAGATTGGGAGCGGAAAGAAAAAGTCATGAATTTTACAGCTAGCCTGATTGCTGCTGATTATTATTTGAGTGCGGGGAAAGGAATACGTGCAGTACCTTTCCTGAACAAAGCATTGGGTCACTATGCCGAAATACTGGGAACAATACCGGCTTCAATAGAGGATGCAGAGCGTTTTGTGAGAGAATTTCGGGCACAGAACCTCAAAGGAAAATTCATGCGTGAGTTTCAGGCTGTGAAGAATGTTTTCATTCTGACTGGGGCGGCTCAAAAACTTAGGCTAGATTTGTGTCTTGAAGAACTGCCGGCAGACTATTGTCCCACTTCCAGATCCTTCCGGAGCTTCCTTTTTATCCTTGCAATGGGCATAGCCGGAACGTTAATGGTATTGACCGCTTTCAATGAACACCGTGTGTCACGGTTCGCAGGTGAACCTATCCCATTTCTTGACTCGCTACAACCATCGGAAATTCCAATGGTTATTGCCGGCCTGATTCTTGTGTTGGCGGAATTCATTCTGTTGTTCTGGCAATATACGCCAAGCTATAACCGTCTTGTCTCACGATTTCATTACTGGCGGTTTTCACGTGGATAATAACAAAAGAAAGGCAGATGAGGGACACTAAAAAGATAGAAAGGCAACTATTTGTTGACAAACCAGTTATCACACAAAAAGAACCTGCTGATAAAGAAGAAGCAAAGAAAGTTCATAAAGTTTGTGAATGTATGGATGAGAAGGAAGATAAAGGTTGGTGGAGCAGTCCGGAAAGCCAGGATTTAATCAGGGAACTGGCGGAACGGTATTCCGAAGATACCCGTTACGAAAGATCCCGGATGAATGGTTATGAACAATTACCGACGATAGTCGAGATGATTGGACTTTATCCAGAAAAGGATATCCTAAAAGCAGCACGGTGGTATGAGAAGAAAGGGACGGAAGGTTCACTCAAGTCCTTTTACTATGCCGGTCTACTATATAAGATTAGCCAGGAATATCTGCTGGCAGCAACATGCTTCTTCAAAGCGGCCGAAGGGGACTTCATACATGAAGCATCCTTCCATCTAGCGTTGCTGTATGAAAATGGACTGATTACAGACGGTCCGGACATCCTGTCTGCTATCAGCTGGTACAAGAGAGGAGCCATGGGACTCGACCGGTTTTCTGAAGCATCCACCCGTGTTTTGAAAGAACTTGGTGTCATCTCCTGTTGGGCGGATTTGGGATACGACCACTCAGCAATGATGCAGAAAAGGAAAAGAAATGAAGAAGCGAATCGTCATGATATCCAGAAACGGTCGTCAAAGATGACGGAAAAGGAAGAAGACACTCCACAAGTAAAGGAAAGCTTTTGGGAAAAAGCGGAATTCGTGGGTCTGATGCTGTTGGTGTTACCGTGTCTGGCCATCTCGGGTTGTTATGACTGGGCAAAGTTCAAGTGTTCTGACAAGTACCGGAGAAAAGTATACTGTAACCTGAAAAAGAATCAGAACAGGTTAAGACGCAGTGTTATCCGTCCGGATGAAGAGGATGAACCATGGCAGAGAAACCGGACGGCCGTCGTCCGGCATATATATACGGATGAAGAGCTCTATCCGGAATGTAAAGTGTCCATCCTTGTGCCAAAAGAAAGTGACATCTATACCGACGGGTTAACCATTCAAGAATGGTTTTCGGTGAAGGTACCCGGAAGGTTCCATTGTTTGGATTGGCAGAAACCGGAGACATTGAAGGAAACTGATTTCCTGAAAGTATATATGAACAAGAACGGGCTGACGGATGCGATTGTCGTATTAAATGACGCTTCCTCCGTATACGAAAGGATGAAACGGTTCTACAATAGAATCCATGAATTCCCTGAGACCATATACATGGGCTGCCACGTTGAACTGCTGACCCGGACGGAACCCCAATCCGATGTAAATTATGAAAAGGTATCCTACCGGGTCCTTGAACTGCCGGTGCGGTTCAGACTTGAGCAGGACAGCTTGCACAGACTAGATGGACGGAGCGAAAAAATATACGGTGAATATAAGGACAAAGTATGTAAACTTAAAGATTAAACATCTCATGATAAAAACAGGTGAATATATGAAAATCAATGTGCGGATTGACGATAAAATGTGGCCAATGAAAATCCGCAGGGAGGATAACATCTTATAATTATTTAATAACTCTTAGCCAACCACTCCGCAAAAAAGTAATCATATACCCGATACGCATCACCATCTTGCGTTACCAAGTCGTTCTTCAACAAAGGTTTCAAGGCTGCCTGTACCGAACTGGCCGAAGGCAAATTGTATTTCTTTATAAAAGCGGAGGAAGTAATTCCCTTCACTAAGCGTTCCTTGGCGATGGCTTGCAACATGAGTTTCTGCTTAGGAGCCAAACGAGCCAACAAATCCTTGTAACTTACTTCCTGTGCTTGAATGACATTCTTGCGGGCTTCATCGAGTTTGTCCACACCACATGTTTCATCATGCCCGGTCAAAGCGAAAAGTTCATTCATCATCATTTGCATAAACCAAGTACAACCATCAAACAGACGATAAACATTCTCTACCAATTCACTCGAAACATGCTTACCACGTTCTTCAAACAACCGATTGGCAAATTCCACATACATATCCATAGGTATTGGTTCCAACCCCATACTGATAGCACTTTGATAAAATGGTTTGGAAGAAGAATGGAACATGTTACTCATCAGATGACGCTTACTACCTGAATAAATAAACATAGTTTGCTTGCATTGCTGAATCTTAGTACGAAGCATCGCCTCTACATTCTTCTCTTCGTAGCTTCCTATTTGTTGAAACTCATCAATCGCTACAATGCATGGCTTGTCTGCCGCATCCAAATATTGAAAGATTTCATCCAATGTAGTTTGAGGTGTCTGAATATCACCTAACCCGATATCAAACCCTGGCTCCCCTGTTATAGCATCCATTTTGAAACCAACCCGAAGAGAAGTGATTACTTGAAAGAACTTCTCCGCCCATACCGTTTTCTTCGGTTTCAATTCTTCATAAATGGTTTTACCCAGCAAATAAACAAATTCCGCCAAGGAAGAAGTAGCATAAATATCTACAAAGAATGTATAATAGTTATCACTCAAACAACTCTGATGGAAACAATGACGAATTAGACCGGTTTTCCCCATACGACGAGGAGAAATCAATGCTATATTTCTTCCGTTCTCGATTTGCTTTATCAAGAACTCGGTTTCTTTTTCACGGTCACAGAAGTATTTATCGGATACATATCGACCTACAACAAATGGATTCAAAACAGTAAGATTTTCCATACCCAATCATTTTATTGCAAATATAATAATTATATTCATAATAAAACAAATTACCGCTTCTCAAAATGCTGATAATCCTTCGAGTTCTTCCAATCACCGCCCCACGAAAAGCCGTACTTTTTGAATAAGCGAACACACAAATCTCCTTTTTCTATCTTATAAGGAAAGTATTTGGTACGGTCGATGTAAGCACCTGCAGTAGAGGGATAAAACAAAGTATATCCTCCCCTTTCCTTCACCAAAGGATTATATAAAGGATTGATATCGATTGCCATACCCGTGCTATGACTGGACAATCTCTTCATACCTGAAGCCCGACGGAAGTTGAAAGCAGAAGTGTTATTGGCACGCATAGAAGCCTCATCATCGGCATCGTATTCGTCTATCAAGACCATGCGCTCTATGGGATAGGCAGCCTTGTACAATTCTTGAAAGATGGCCAACAAATCATCGGCGATATCCTTGTGGCAAATCAACTCCCCTTCTTGCACTTCCCTATCCTTATTATAATGCAACACCCGGAGATACCGCAAGTCTTTCCGGGGAGTAGTACAATTCGCCTTGAAAGATTTCCCTTCGATACGGGCAAATATATCATCGGTTATCTCCTGCTGATAAAAATCCTGCGCCGATGCACTTATTCCTACCAACCAAAGAAAAAAGACCATTATGTTTGTTTTCATCTTTTCCATATGTAATTAAGTAAGTAAAGATACACACTAAAAACCACATTCACACTTTTTTTACAACATTTAATTTCCTATATTTGCGCCCAAATAACATTTTTAAATATATAACTACATGAAATTCAAGAATTATTTCTTTGCAGCTGCCATGGCTGCTGCATTGTGTGGATGCGCTGAGCAAAAGCCAGCCAACCCATTGTTCAGTGATTTCACAGCTCCGTTTGGCATTGCTCCTTTCGAAGAAATCACTGTTGACCACTTCCGTGAAGGTATGTTGAAAGGCTTGGAAGAACAGAAAGCTGAAATCGAAGCGATCATCAACAGTACTGAAGAACCTACTTTCGAAAACACTATCAAGGTACTCGACCAAGGTGGTGAATTGTTGCGCAAGGTAAGAGGTACATTCGGTCCTCTTTCAAGCGGTAGCGCTACAGACGAAACTCGCGCTTTGCAGAAGGAAATGTCTCCTATCTTCTCTGCACACAGCGACGATATCTACTTGAACCCAACTTTGTTCGCAAAGGTTAAGTCTGTTTATGACAACAAGGAAAAGTTCAACCTCACTAAGGAAGAAAACACTGTTCTCCAGAACATCTATGACCGTTTTGTAGACGGTGGTGCGTTATTGAACGACGAACAGAAGGCTGAATTGAGAAAGTTGAACACTGAACTCTCTATGTTGCAACTTCAGTTCGGTCAGAACTTGACTCACGAAACCAACAAGACTTTCGTAACTGTAGAAACTGTAGAAGAACTCGACGGTCTTCCACAAGCAAACATCGACGCTGCAGCCAAGATGGCAGAAGCAAACGGACAGCCGGGCAAGTACATGTTCAACATGCAACGTCCTAGCTGTAACCCTGTTCTTCAGTACTGCCACAACCGCGAATTGCGCGAAAAGGTATACAATGCTTACTACAACCGTGGTAACGCTGGCAACGAATATGACAACAAGGAAATCTCTCGCCAGATTGTTACTCTCCGTTTGAAGAAGGCCAACTTGATGGGTTATAAGAACTATGCTGAAATGGCATTAAAGGACCGTATGGCTAAGACTCCAGAAGCTGTTTACAACCTCCTCGACCAAGTTTGGGAACCAGCTGTAAAGAAGGCTAAGGAAGAATTGGCAGACATCCGTGCTGAAATCAAGAAAGAAGGCAAGAACTTCGAACCTGCAGGTTGGGACTATGCATATTACTTGGACAAGGCTAAGAAGGCTAAGTTTGCTGTTGACGATGCAGAAATCAGCAAGTATCTTGAAATCAACAACGTATACCAAGGTATCTTCCACGTAGCTAACAAGCTTTACGGCATCACTTTCAAGGAAATCACAGACCAGGTTCCTTCTTTCGAAGCTACTGCTAAGTGCTACGAAGTAATCGACAAGGACGGTACTACATTGGCTGTATTCTACGCTGACCCATTCCCACGCGACGGTAAGGGTGCTGGTGCATGGTGTACTAGCTTCCGTGGCCAGAGCTACGAAAACGGTGTACGTGTAATCCCTCATGTAGTAAACGCTTGTAACATGACTACTGGTGAACCTGCTTTGCAGACTATCGACAACGTAGAAACTCTCTTCCACGAATTCGGTCACGCTCTTCACAGCTTCTTCCGCGATGTACAATACAGCGGTGCTGGTGGTACTGAACGCGACTTCGTAGAACTTCCTTCACAGATCAACGAACACTGGGCATTCGAACCAGAAGTATTGAAGGTATATGCTAAGCACTACGAAACTGGCAAAATCATCCCAATGGAACTCGTGAAGAAGATGGAAGAAAGTGCTAAGTACGGTCAAGGTTTCGCTACAGTAGAATACGTAGCTGCTTCTTTGGCTGATATGGACTTGCATGTATTGACAGAAGTTCCAGCTGATTTGAACGTTATGGATTTCGAACAAGAAAAGTTGAACGCTCGTGGTATTCCTTCACAGATCTACCCACGTTACCGCATGACTAACTTCAGCCACACTATGGGTGGTGGTTACACTGCAGGTTACTATAGTTACATGTGGGCAGAAGTTTTGGACGCTGATGCATACGATGCATTCGTTGAAACTGGCGACATCTTCAACCAGGAAGTGGCTGACAAGTTCCGCAAGTATGTCCTCACTCCAGGCGGTATAGACAACGGTATGGTAATGTACACTAACTTCCGTGGTCGTGAACCACAAATCGACGCTCTTTTGAAGAACCGCGGTTTGAAATAAGAATAAAAAAACAAGGGGTTGCAGTTGCAACCCCTTATTTTTTTATTGTCTTTTTAAGAAATCGATGATTTCGCTGATGTAACCGAACGCCATGCAAACGTGTGTATCGGCTGCACCGTAATAGATAGCAACCTTATCGCCTTCTACGAGAGCAGAGCAAGGGAATACTACGTTAGGTACATCACCCACCAATTCGTAAGGAGCAGCAGGAGCAAGCAAGTATTCCATGCTACGATAGAGTACCTTACTTGGATCTTCCTTGTCGAGGAGAACAGCACCCATTGTATAACGAAAACCGTTGCAAGTAGTGATTACACCGTGGTAGAACAACAACCAGCCTTCGTCTGTCAAGATAGGCACATTACCTGCACCAATCTTTGTGCACTGCCATGCACTGTCTTCGAACGGAGTCTTTTTCATCACGCAGCGATGTTCACCCCAATACTTCATATCCGGGCTATAGCTGATGTAGATGTCACCGAACGGAGTGTGACCATTGTCGCTTGGACGAGAAAGCATCGCATACTTACCGTTGATCTTTTCCGGGAACAATACGCCGTTACGGTTGAACGGAAGGAATGCATTTTCGCATTGGAAGAATTCCTTAAAATCGAATGTATAAGCGATACCGATAGTTGGTCCATGATAGCCGTTACACCAAGTAATCCAGTAGCGGTCTTCAATCCAAGCCACGCGTGGGTCATACTTATAGTCACTTTCAATCATATCAGTGTTACCACACTTAAACACGATTGGCTCGTGGTTGATTTCCCAGTTCACACCGTCTTTTGAGAAACCAGCGAAGATATTCATCTGTACACGCTTGTTGTCGCAACGGAATACCCCTGCAAAGCCATCACCGAAAGGAACAACAGCACTGTTGAAGATACTGTTTGATGTTGGAATGCTATAACGGTCGATTACAGGATTTTCACTATAACGCCAGACAATGTCCTTACAACCTTCAGGACGATCTTGCCAAGGAATGTTTTTTGCCATAATTCTATTATTTAATGTTGTTAAGGTTATGTTATTTTCTAAACTCTTTCAATTGTTCACCGATTTCCCTCATACGCTTGGTTGTCAACGGATAGATAATAATGAAGATAGCCGAGATAACAGCGATACCGGCAGGGATCCAACTCATCAATAACTGAATACCATGGATAGCCTCTTCTGTCTGAACGGCACCTTCTTCTGTATTGAAGCCGAAAGCAGCCAATAACCACATTACAGCTGCACCACCAAACGCACCACCAAACTTCTGCGCCATAGACGATGAAGAGAAAATCAAACCAGTAGAAGCTGTTTTGAACTTCAATTCAGCGTAATCCGAAATGTCAGCATACATACTCCATACGAGCGGAGAGATGATACCTGTCAAGATACTAATCAAAATCTGGAGCATCAACAATGTCCAATATGCGCCAGTGCCGGTAGTAGGCACGAAATAGAAGGCAATACAGAGAGCGATAAGCGCTACAAGCGAATAAAGGAATGTACTCTTCTTACCGAGTTTGAAAGTAATCGGAGTAGCCATAGCCACACCAGCCATGTTCGCCACTTCACCTACAGCCAAGAAGATACCTGCATAGAACAAGAACTCAATAGAGAAGATACTGAGATGAGCATCGGCAGCAATCAAAGTAGTGAAGAAGAACGGAATAGCCGCATAACGAATAGCGTTGAAGAAGTTGAAGAACAACACACCACCGAGGAGAATCCACCAAGGACCGTTATGGAGCAATGAGCCGAGGTCGTCCTTCACGCTGGTAGTCTTTTCTACTGTCTTCACATGTTCGCGAGTCATGAGGAAAGTAAGCACGAAGAGTGCGAAGCAAGTCACACCGATCACCATCATGGCATACTGCCAAGCCTGTGGGTCACGAGTCAGCGTTTCGCCTTCCTTCAAAGTTCCGAGCAAGTTTGCGAAGAAGTTACAGAGCGGTTCCCACATAGCGAGTACGATGAACGAACCAGCGTAAGCGAAGAACATACGGAAAGAAGAGAACACGGTCTTTTCGTCCGAATCTTCGGTCATCACACCCAGCATAGAGCCGTAAGGCACATTGATACCTGTGTACACGGTCATCATCAAGATATAGGTAATGAACGCCCAAATGGTGTTACCCGGTTCGCCGAACTCAGGCTTGGTGAAGAGCAATACCCCTGCCACCGCAAAAGGAATGGACATCCACAACAAGTAAGGACGATACTTACCCCAGCGGGTCGAAGTACGGTCTGCAATGATACCCATCATCGGGTCGGACACCGCGTCCCAGATACGGGTAACCAACATCAAGACACCAGTCACTTCCAAGCTCAGGTGGAACACCGTAGCATAGAAGATAGGCAAGTATGCACTGAATATTTTCCAAAACATCGACGACGACATGTCGCCGAAACCATAACCGATTTTTTCTTTCAATGAAGCCATTGTGTTTTTCTTTATTTATTTAAGATTAATATTTCCACAGTTACCAATATGCAAAAATAGTACAAGCCCCGCAAAAAAGCAAAGGAACCTAGCGTTTTTTACGCCCGATAAACCTAATATTTACCAATACAGACATGCATCCTAGATTCTTTTTACTCAAAATCGCTAGATAAATGCATCATAAGAAAGCTACTAATAAGTTTTGCTTTTCTAATCAAGATTCGTATATTTGCGAATGTTATAATAATTAATATAAATATTTAAAAGAAACTGAATTATGAGAACTAAATTAATGATGGCTGTTCTCTTTGTAACAGCATGTTTTACAATGATGTCATGTGGTGGTGGAAAGAAGCAAGCGCAAACTACTGAGGAAATAGCAGCAATGAGTATCGACGAGGTGATGGAAAAAGCAGCCGACTTGGTGGAACAAACGGTTGTAATAGAAGGTGTATGTACCCATACATGTAGCCATGGTGCCAAGAAAATGTTCTTAGTAGGCAGTGACGATAGTAAGACTTTGCGCATTGAAGCAGGTGAATTGGGAGCGTTCGATACCAAGGTGGTAAACAATGTGGTAACTGTAAAAGGTATCATCAAGGAAGAACGCATTGACGAAGCTTACCTTCAAGACTGGGAGGCTCGCTTGAAGGCCCAAACTGAAGAAAAGCATGGCGATGGCGACGGTGAAGGCGGTTGCGATACAGAAAAGAATGCACGCGGTGAAACTGCCAATACTACAGAAGGCCGAATCGCAGATTTCCGTGCCAAAATTGCTGCTGAAAAGGAAGCAACCGGCAAGGAATACTTGGCGTTCTACCATGTAGTTGCTAATTCATACGAAATCAATGAGTAAGGGAAGTGCTTTCCGTAAATGGAGCCGCATCATCCATCGTGATGTATCGTACCTGTTTGCGGGAATGATTCTGATCTATGCGCTCTCGGGGATTCTGATGAATCATCGGGGGGACTTGAATCCGCATTATTCAGTGAGCCTGCAGGAGTATCAAGTGGAAACCGACTTGACGGACAAGGCAAAGGTGGACAAGGCATTGGTTCTGACACTGCTAGAGCCGTTAGGCGAAGTAGACAATTACACCAAGCATTACTTCCCGAAGGAAGGCCAAATGAAAGTATTCCTGAAAGGTGGTTCAAGTTTAGTAGTAAACACTCAGACTGGTGCAGCAGTCTATGAGAGCCTGAAACGAAGACCATTGTTATCCGATATGGTGAAACTGCATTATAATCCCACAAAGTGGTGGACAATATTCAGCGATGTCTTTGCCGTGTGCCTGATTCTGATTACTGTTACCGGCATGGTAATGGTTAAAGGTCCGAAAGGATTTTTAGGACGAGGCGGCATCTTGTTTATCATTGGTATTGTTATACCAGTATTGTTCTTAATATTGTAATTTTTTATAAAGAGAGGGAGTTTCCTTACGGATCCTCCCTCTTGTTTTAGTATTGGACCATGCTTTTTGCCAGGTGAAATCGATAACCACTTACGCCACTTGAAGCACTGGACTGCTCGCTCATCATAGCGCCGTAGTCACTACCACACTCGCCTTGACTTGCCGTTCCGCTATATGCCCTACACGTTCTTTAAGTGGATTAAGGGATTATTATAATCATACAAGGACTACCCTACGTACACTGGCACCATTCCCTCCTCTCTCGGCCAAAGCGGGAGATGGAACAATGGATGCGGTGTACCACCTATACCCGACCATTCTATGCGGCGCACCTGACTAAAATCTGGTGCACCGAAAGCAAAGGAGCGTCCGAAGAGCAGGATGCAACGACGTGCTTCATCCCGTTTCCACAATCCACCTCCGTAAGGACAAGTTTCGCCCCACTTCAGCAATTCACAATGCTGATATACGTTGCCAAATCTCAAGACCCCATCCTGAGTAATAATAAATTTCTGATACATGTCCGATAGTTTATTTTTGCAAATATAATTATTATTTCTTGGACCAGACCATCTACTTACCCTATCTTTGTGCCCCTAAAAGAATAAAGAACATGAGAAAGAAGACACTCACACTGATAATACTACACATCGCCGTGTTTCTGGCCGGATGGACCGGTATTTTCGGCCGACTGATCTCCTTGGGCGGACTGCCCTTGGTATGGTACCGAATGATGACAAGCGTAGTCGTTCTAACTGCGGTGCTAGGATGCATGCGTAGACTGCATCATACGAGTTGGAAAGCCGTGATGAAGATCAGCGGATGCGGTATCCTACTAGCCTTGCATTGGGTAGCTTTCTTTGCCAGCATACAGGCTTCGAATGTGTCCATCGGGGTGGCTTGTGTAGCTACATCGTGCTTCTTCACAACTCTATTCGACCCACTCGTGAACCATAAGCGAATCCAATGGAAAAACATCCTGCTAAGTTTCATCGCCATTGCGGGTATCTTATTTATTTTTAGCATTGACATCCGGTTCCGCCTTGGCATTGCCTTGGGACTGCTCTGTGCTGCACTATATTCACTCTTCTCGATTCTTAACATCAATGTAGCCAACGAGACCAAAGAAGACAGCGCCACCATGCTGCTATATGAGTTGATGGGCGGAGTGGCTTTCCTCACGCTCTGCATCCCTGTATTCCATGAGATGTATCCTACCGAACCGGTGGTACCTGTAGGAAGCGACCTGTTTTCACTCCTGCTATTGGGATCCATTTTCACCGTTATTCCATTTCTATTCCAACTAAAGGCTTTGCGGAAACTGACGGCTTTCACAGTCAATATGGCATACAATCTGGAACCGCTCTACAGCATTGCCATCGCCGCTATCCTCTTCAACGAACTCCAGGAAGTAGGCTTCTCGTTCTGGGTGGGTATCTGCCTGATTGTACTTTCGGTGGTCTTACAGACTTATTCGGTCATCCATTCAAAAAGCGAAAAATGACATCGAATTTCACAACATCCAGTTAGTCTGTGATAAATAAAAAATAAGAAAACAAGTTCAGTCGAGAAAACCAATTGTCCTGTTTTTCTTTTGGTCTACCGGGAAAATTCCCTACCTTTGGAGCACGTAAAAAGAAATAGACTATATATATGAAAGAACTGAAATGCCCCAAATGCGGAAGCGTTTTCTCCGTAGACGAAGCTGACTATGCATTCATCCTCGGACAAGTGAAGAACCAGGAATTCGAAGCCGAACTCCGCCGACGAATGGCCGATATCGACTCCCGACACAAGGCTGAACAGCAAGTGGAAGCGGCCAAGAAGGATGCGGAGATTGCACAATTGCGCAGTCGATTGGAAACCATCACCGCACAAAAGGACAATGAAAGAAACCTCGCCTTAGCTGCCAAAGAACAACAGATTACCCGACTGAACGCTACTATCGAACAGCATCAGTCAAACCTTCAGATTGCTTTGTTGAACAAGCAGCGTGAGACGCAGGAAATCATCCAGCGTAAGGACTCGCAAATACAACAACTCAAATCCAATGCCGACCTTGAAAAGAGCCAGGCACAGATACGTGAGAGTGAACTCATCAAGCGACATCAGCACGAACTACAAGCCAAGCAGGAACTGGTAGAGTACTACAAGGACCTGAAGACGCGCATGAGCACCAAAATGGTGGGCGAAACACTCGAGATACACTGCTCTACCCTCTTCAACCAATTGCTACGTCCCGTCATGCCTTTCGCCTACTTCGAGAAGGACAACGATGCAACGGATGGTACTAAGGGGGACTTCATCTTCCGCGACTCGGAAGGCGGCACGGAATACGTCTCTATCATGTTCGAAATGAAAAACGAAATGGACACCACCGCCACTAAGCACAAGAACGAGGATTTTCTGAAAAAACTAGATGAGGACCGACGCAAGAAGAACTGCGAATTTGCCGTGCTCGTTTCGCTCCTCGAACCAGAAAGCGAATTATATAACGGCGGTATTGTAGACATGTCCCACCGCTATCCTAAGATGTACGTCATCCGGCCTCAGTTTTTCATCCCGCTCATCACCTTACTCGTGCAGACCTCGAAAAAGAGCCTCGAATACAAGCGCCAACTGCTCTTGGCACAAAGCAAAGAAGTGGACGTGACTAATTTCGAGAACAAACTGCTTGACTTCAAGACGAAGTTCGGCCGTCACTACGAATTGGCTTCGAAGAAATTCGACGATGCCATCAAGCAGATAGATGATACCATAGCTAAACTGCTCAAGGTGAAAGAAAACTTATTAGGTTCGGAAAACAACCTTCGCCTGGCCAATCAAGACACCGAGGAACTCACTATCCGCAAACTCACCTACAAAAATCCTACCATGAAGGCGAAATTCGACGAAGCACGAAAAGAGAATGGAATATCTGATTAACAAGTAGTTAGAAAAGAAAAGAAAATAATTCGCTAAAATTTCCTCAAAAACACTTGCAGATTCAAAAATAAGTCGTACCTTTGCATCCGCAATCGAGAGAACAACCTCGGTTGCGAAAATTGCGGAAATAGCTCAGTTGGTAGAGCATAACCTTGCCAAGGTTAGGGTCGCGAGTTCGAGCCTCGTTTTCCGCTCCACTTATTGAACAACTTTTTTGCGGAAATAGCTCAGTTGGTAGAGCATAACCTTGCCAAGGTTAGGGTCGCGAGTTCGAGCCTCGTTTTCCGCTCTAAAGGACAAAATCTTACTTCATCGCTTGCCCCGGTGGCGGAATGGTAGACGCGCTCGTATCAGCTGCGAGTGTTGAAAGACGTGCAAGTTCGAGTCTTGTTCTGGGCACGACGAAAATAGTAAGATGAACCCTAGACTGGAGGAATGGCGGAATTGGTAGACGCGCTACTTTGAGGGGGTAGTGACAGTTATGTCGTGTGAGTTCGAGTCTCATTTCCTTCACCAGTTTATTTTTTGCGGAAATAGCTCAGTTGGTAGAGCATAACCTTGCCAAGGTTAGGGTCGCGAGTTCGAGCCTCGTTTTCCGCTCATAAAAAGAGAGAATGAGAATCTAGCAATTTTGCTGGTTCTCTTTTTTTGTTTATACGCATACAACTATCAGCAATATATAAAGAAAGGATGTGCTATGCACATCCTTTCTTTATATGTATCAGTTAACTATCTTGAATCTAGCGAACTTCAGCAACAACTGCTTTTCTCCAGCATTACGGAATCTCACCGTCGCTTTGCAATTATCACCCACACCAACTACATCGACCACCTCACCTACTCCAAAGCGCTCATGCTCAATCACATGTCCCACCTGCAATGAACCTGCCGACGGGGAAGCGGCCGGACGCAAAGGACTGATGCTCGATACTTTCTTGAGTGTACGTGTCGGCTGAACAGGAGGAATGATTTGCACCTTCGGACGCTCCAGACGTTCGTGTGTCATGCTCGAACGAGGTATAAAGGTGGTATTCGAACCAAAAGGAGAACCCGCCGAACGGAAACGACTGGCAGCCTCGTCTACCCTACTTGCCATGCGTTCGCCTTGCGGCAAATCCAGATAGCAGGCATCAATATCCTTCAAAAAACGGCTAGGATTACTGAACTCGGTCTTGCCAAACTTGTATCGGCTCTTGGCGAACGACAGATAACAATGCTCCTCGGCACGAGTGATAGCCACATAGAACAAGCGGCGTTCTTCCTCCAAGCCTCGCATGGAATCCATGGACATGGCGCTAGGGAACAAGTTTTCTTCCAAGCCCACCACAAATACATTCTTGAATTCCAAACCTTTGGCAGAGTGAATGGTCATCAGCGTAATCTTGGCACCATCACCCTCTTTTTCATTATCTTGGTCAGTCAGCAAAGACACTTCGGCCAAATAGTCGGTAAGCGCCACATGCTCATTGCCCTCTTCCCGACGGGTAGCGCAGAAGTCGTGCATCCCGTTGATGAGTTCCTCGATATTCTCTTGACGGCTCAAATTTTCAGGAGTGCGGTCCTGATAGATGTCGTTCATGATACCTGACTGACGCACGATAGTGCTACCTACCTCCGCAGCATCCTTTTCCACGGCATCCTTAATGAACATCTCCACAAGTTCTCGGAAACCTTGTAGCTTGACATGCGTACCTTTATTAATGTTCAGACCATAAGCCAAGGGCTCACCAATCACTTTCCAAAGGCTCACCCCATTCAAAACAGCCGCTTCGACAATTTTGTTGAGTGTCGTGTCACCAATGCCTCTAGCCGGGTAATTAATAACACGCTTAAAGGCTTCTTCATCATTAGGGTTCACCGCCAAACGGAAATAAGCAATTACGTCCTTGATTTCCTTACGTTGATAAAACGACAATCCTCCATAGATCTTATACGGAAGACTACGCTTACGAAGAGCCTCCTCAAAAATACGGCTTTGGGCATTGGTACGGTAAAGTACGGCAAAATCATTGTAGGAATAGTTTTCCCGATATCGAAGTTGGGAAATCTTGTTGGCCACGATTTCTCCTTCTTCCACATCACTATACGCATGGAACACTTCAATTGGCTCTCCTTTTGACTTTTCTGAATACACAGACTTTCGGATCTGTTCGTGGTTCTTTTCAATCAAACTATTGGCCGCCTGCACGATAGTTTGCGTAGAACGATAATTCTGTTCGAGTTTGAAAAGTTTTGCTCCTTTATATACTTGGGTAAACTTCAGGATATTCTCGATGTTCGCTCCCCGGAAGGAATAAATGCTCTGTGCATCATCGCCCACCACACAAACCTTTTGGTTCTCCTTTGTAAGTTGGAGCACGATGCTATGTTGGGCAAAGTTCGTGTCCTGATACTCGTCCACTAGCACATAGCGGAACTGCATGGCATACTTCTCGCGGATGTGCGGAAAATCGCGGAACAAAATATAGGTATAAACCAGCAAATCATCAAAGTCCATGGCATCACTCTGACGACAACGCTCCCAATACTTGCGGTAAATTTCGTGGGTAGCCGGCACCTTAGCATCTCTATCAGCCTTGATTACTTCAGGATTCGAAGCATACGCATCCGGCAACACCAAATGGTTCTTAGCATTGCTAATGCGGCTCTGGATGCTGCCCGGCTTGTAGGTTTTGTCATCAAGTTGCATTTCCTTGATAATACTCTTGATCAAGTTCTTGGAGTCCGAAGCGTCATAAATGGTAAAATTGGACGAAAAACCGATAGTTTGCGCCTCAACACGGAGAATACGCGAGAAAATGGAATGGAAAGTCCCCATCCACAAATAGCGAGCCCGCTCCCCCACCTGACGACTGATACGATCCTTCATTTCCCTGGCTGCTTTATTCGTAAAAGTCAGCGCCAAGATATTCCAAGGATCATATCCCTCGTTCATCAAATAAGCAATCTTATAGGTAAGTACACGAGTCTTTCCTGAGCCTGCACCGGCTATCACCAACGAAGGTCCTTCATTATATAGGACAGCCGCCCGTTGGCTTTCATTCAATTCATCCAAAAAATCGTTCACCATAATCTTCTTTTCATTCAAGACAACAAAGATAGGAAAAATAAAAAGGGAAGCGAACATTTTGAAACCGAATAATGTTATATGATAAAACGAAACCAAAATCAGAGATTGAAAAGTCCTGAAAAAAAACAGATGTAAACCATCTCTTCATCGCTTATATGAATTATTTTGTGTCGGGTTTGCCTATACATATAGGTAACTCGACATTTTTTTGTACCTTTGTACCCGAATTTATTAGGAAGTTAGCAAAGAGATTGCTATATTTGTTCCATATATTGCGTAAAATATGAAACTGATTCTGATGACACCTCCGTCTTACTTCGTGGAGGAAGACAAGATAATTACCGCTCTTTTCGAAGAGGGATTGGACATATTGCACCTTCGCAAGCCCAATACAGCACCTATGTATGCTGAACGTCTACTCACTCTCATCCCTGAACAATACCACAAGCGCATCGTCGTTCATGGCCATTTCTACCTAAAAGACGAGTACAAACTGAAGGGAATCCATTTGAGCGAACGTAATCCGAATATTCCAGGAAACTACAAGGGACACATCAGCCGTTCATGCCATACGTTGGAAGAACTCAAGGCGAACAAGAAAGGCCACGACTATTTGTTCTTCAATCCTATATTCGATGACATCTCCAAGTTAAGTTACCAAGGTAACTATACTCCTGAGGAAATCCGTAAGGCACACAAAGCAGGCATCATCGACAAAAAAGTTATCGCCTTAGGAAGAATCGATGCAGACAACATTAAGCAAGTAAAGGACTATGGATTTGGAGGGGCAGCCGTACAAGGAGGCATCTGGGATAAGTTCGACACGTGCTGCAATCGTGACTACGCCTGCCTTATCGAACATTTCAAGAAATTGAAAAAGTTAGCGGATTAGTTTTATATTCTAAATGGAATCCGTAACTTTGCAAATAGTTTGAATTGAATAATCTTATTCTATTTATAAATATAATGAGCACTACATCTCCTTTTAAAGTATTTTCGGGCACAAAGTCGAAATACTTGGCAGAAAAGATCTGCAAAAGTTTGAATTGCGAATTAGGAAACATGATTATCACTCACTTTGCTGATGGTGAATTTGCTGTTTCATTCGAAGAATCTGTAAGAGGTTCGCACGTATTCTTGGTACAATCCACTTTCCCTAACTCTGACAACTTGATGGAACTCTTGTTGATGATTGACGCTGCAAAGCGTGCTTCTGCAAAGAGCATCATCGCAGTCATCCCTTACTTCGGTTGGGCACGTCAGGACAGAAAGGATAAGCCACGTGTATCTATCGGCGCTAAGTTGGTAGCTGACTTGTTGAGCGTAGCTGGCATCGACCGTTTGATTACTATGGACCTCCACGCTGACCAGATCCAAGGTTTCTTCGATATTCCTGTTGACCATTTGTATGCTTCAACAATCTTCTTGCCATACGTACAGTCAATGCAGTTGGAAAACTTGGTAATCGCAAGTCCTGACGTAGGTGGTTCTAAGCGTGCTAGCTCATACGCTAAATACTTGGATTGTCCATTGGTACTCTGCAACAAGACTCGCGAAAGAGCAAACGTAGTAGCAACTATGCAAATTATCGGTGATGTAGAAGGTAAGGATGTTATCATCGTAGACGATATGGTGGATACAGCCGGTACTATCACTAAGGCTGCTGACATCATGAAGGAAGCCGGCGCTCGTTCTGTACGTGCTATCGCATCTCACTGCGTAATGTCAGGTCCTGCTTCTGAACGCGTAGAAAAGTCTCAGTTGGAAGAAATGCTGTTCACCGACAGTATCCCTTACAATAATGCATGTGCTAAGGTAAAGCAGTTGACTGTTGCCGACATGTTTGCTGAAGCTATCATCCGCGTGATGAACAACCAGTCTATCTCTGACCAATACTTGATCTAATCAAGAATGTAGATAAAAAAATAAGGCTCCTCAAAAAGGGAGCCTTTATTTTTTATAGCATGTCTTATCTTCTTCTGCGGCGATGCTTGCGATGTATCTTGCGACGATACTTGTTCACCTTACTGATAACTAGCCATACGAACAAGCCTCCGAATACAGCGAAAATCACCAAGACGATACCTGTATTCAAGTTGTCCCCCTTCACACGGCTCCACATCTCGAGTACTTTCTGCAAGTCTTCCTTGTTGGTAAAGTCACGGATAACTGCACAACGCTCAATAACTGCTCTGTCTGGATACTGAACAGGGTCTACTTGTACGCTATCAGCTTCAGGACCGAAGAAATAACTCAAATCCGAATAGTTTTCCAAAGTGGTATCAATCTTCTCTTCCAGAATCTCAGGAGTAGCTACAGCACTTACATAACCAATAGCATCCATATTACGCAAAGCGATATCCGGACGACACATGTAGTTAATGAAATAACTAGCGGCCTTCACATTGCGGGCATACTTCGGTATAACCCAACCGTCAAACCACACGTTACTACCTTCGATTGGCACTACATAATCTAGTTCCACTCCTACCTCAGCCGCTTCTTCAATCGCCCAAACAGCATCACCACTCCAAGTAAAATTCATCCACACCTTGCCTTTGGTCATCATTTCCTTTCCGAAATCGGCTTCCCAACCAGCAATGTTTGGCTTCATGAGTTTCAATTGTTCTTCTGCCTTGGCAATGGATTCATGAGAGTTATCGTTCATCAATTGCTCTACAGTCACTTCACCCTTCGCTATACGATCTTTATTGGCATAAATAATGGCCAGACCATAACAGTCGCGGTACGAATCCTTCATCAAGATTTTGTTGTTGAATTTAGGATTCCAAAGATTAGCACATTCCAACGCTTCTTCTTCGGTTACTACTTCAGTATTGTAAAGTGTACCAGCTGTACCCCACATGTAAGCCACCGCATAGTCAGTCACCTTCTTTTCGCCCTGACTCATCTTGTTCAACTCGTCCTGAATATAAGGAGCCAAGTTAGGGATATAGTCCGGAGTTTCACCGAAATCACGATTTATTGGAAGCAACATGTCCTTACGCATCATACGTTCGATAATGTATTCAGAAGGACACACCACATCGAAATCTTCATGACCACGTTCAATCTTGGTAAGCATTACTTCATTGATATCGAACACCTGATAGATGACCTCAATGTCTTCTCCAGTCTGTTCTTTGTACCATTCCGGAAACTCCGCCAACACATCTTCATCGATGTAGTCAGCCCAGTTATACACCTTCAGGATACCCATTCGTTCTTCCTGAGAACGTTGGCAAGCCCCCAATGTAAGGAGTGAAACCAACAAAAATATATATTTCAATTTCTTCATCGTCTTATTATTCCTTCTGTTGCTTTTCGGCACGTTTGTTAATCACAATCAACAATACTAACACAGTCACGAAGATAATGGTTGACAACGGACGAAGTTCTGGTGTCAAACCGCCCTTGCGTGCATCGGCATAAATATAAGTAGAAAGCGTTTCCAAACCTTCGTTACCGATAGTAAAGATAGTCACAGCAAAATCGTCGATTGAAAGCGTGAACGCAAGGATGAAACCACTGATCATGCCTGGAAGGATTTCCGGAAGAATAACCTTACGAAGTGCCTGGAAAGGAGTTGCACCCAAATCGAGAGCCGCTTCATAGATATTCGGATTCATCTTCTTCAAACGAGGCATCACACTCAATACCACATACGGAGTACAGAAGGCGATGTGCGCCAATACCACGGTAGTAAAACCTTGCGAGATACCAAAACTTACAAACAACAAGAACAATGAAACACCGGTAATAATATCCGGATTCATGATAGGAATGTTGTTGGTGAAGTTCATCACCGCACGTGCCTTACTACGCAAATTGTAAATACCGATTGCAGCGATACTGCCCAACATGGTTGAGATGCTGGCTGCCAACATAGCGATAGCAAACGTATTCCAAATGGCATTCACCAACGAATGATGCATACCTCCTGAAAACAAGGAACTATAAAGTTTAGTAGAAAAACCTGTCCAATTCCCCAACACTTTCGCCTCGGTGAACGAAAAAATCATGATAATAAGAATCGGCGAATAAAGCAACGCCAACAAGAACCACAAATAGGCCTTGGCAAGTATCTTTGTCATCATATCACACCTCCACTTTCATTTTGAGCACTATCCTCATCGTTAGTAAAAAGCCCCATGATGCCAATCAGCAACAACATGATGAGCGACAAAGCTGCCCCGTAGTTCCACATACCATTATATATATTCTCCTGCACGGTAGTACCGAAAAGTTTGATATTGTTCATGGTAAGCAACTCGGCAATGGCGAAGGTCGATACCGTAGGCATGAATACCATGACGATACCACTCACGATACCCGGCGCCGAAAGCGGAAGAATCACCTTATTGAAAACCTTCAACGGATTGGCACCCAAATCTTGAGCGGCTTCGATAAGGCTCTTGTCCATCTTCTGCAAGGTATTGTAGATTGGATAAATCATGAACGGAAGGAAATTATACACCATACCGAATACCAATGCCCCCTCTCCCAACGGAAGTTGGAGGAAGTCGAACAACGCTACGGTAGCGAGTGTACGAATCAAGATATTCACCCACATAGGGAGAATGAAAAGTACCACCATCGTCTTCGAAGTATTGAATTGCTTCTGACTCAGGATGTATGCCGCCGGATACCCCAGTACCAAACATACAATGGTTGTAATAATCGCAATACCGATAGAATAGATGAAAGTGTTCATCGCTTCGGGGTGCATCAAGAACTTGCGGAAGTTCCCCATGGTAAACGCACCTTCTTCATCGGTAAAGGCATAAAGAAAGATGAGAAGCAACGGTATCACTACGAATACCAACAGAAACAAGGCGTATGGCAACGACCAGTTTCTGCGCTTCATAAAGAAACGTGATAATTTATTCAACATTTTCTCACAACTTGTTTAAGCGGATGTGTTCAGGTACAATGGTGATACCCACACGGTCGCCATCGTCCCATACATCATTGGTGTCTACAAATATATCTTCATCCCAATCGGTAAATACAGTCAAGTGATAGTGGTTACCCTTATACAGGATGAACTTCACTTCGCCAGTGAGTTTACCGTCTTCTTCATTGTCTTCGAGGATGACCTTGTCAAAATCAATCTTCACTTCCACATTGTCACCGCCAACAATACCTTGATGCGCCTTGCATTCAAATTCACAACCGAGGAACTCTACATGCGTATCGTCAACCATCTTTCCTTCGAACGTATTGCAAGTACGCTCCTTCTTCATTACATGGATATCGAACGGCTTCACGAGCAAGCCCACTTCACGTCCAGCCTCGAATGCATGGTAATCCTGCACCATGAGTTCGTAACCTTCCTTTGTCTGCACCCACATTTCGAAGTGTACCCCCTTGAAAATACAACTGGTCACCTTACCTGTCAACTGAGCAGCATCCGACGGATCGAAAATGTAAATGTCTTCCGGACGGATAACCACATCTACCGGCATATTGGTACCAAATCCCTTATCCACACATTCAAATTCATGTCCGGCAAAACTTACCACCTCATCCTTAATCATCGTACCGTTCAAAATATTACTTTCTCCGATAAAGTCTGCAACAAATGCATTGGTAGGTTCGTTGTAGATATCCATCGGTGTACCGATTTGCTGAATCTTACCTTCGCTCATAACCACGATAGTATCACTCAGTGTCAACGCCTCTTCCTGATCGTGAGTGACATACACGAAGGTAATACCCAACTTTTGGTGCATTTCCTTCAATTCCATCTGCATGTCCTTACGCATTTTGAGATCGAGGGCTGCCAACGGTTCGTCGAGCAACAACACTTCCGGTTCGTTCACAATGGCACGGGCAATAGCCACACGCTGCTGCTGACCACCTGACAATGAATCCACATCACGGTCTTCATAATCCGTCATGCCCACCATCTTGAGTGCTGCCTTCACCTTCTTCTCAATGACTTGCTTCGGAGTATGCTTCAACTTCAATCCGAATGCGATGTTATCAAATACATTCAGATGTGGAAACAAAGCGTACTTCTGAAACACGGTATTCACAGGACGCATGTGAGGAGGAGTTTGCGTAATTTCGTTTCCAGAGATACGAATCATCCCTTCCGAAGCTGTCTGAAACCCTGCGATAAGACGCAAAAGCGTTGTTTTACCACAACCCGACGGGCCAAGGATAGTCACGAACTCACCCTTCTTCACATTCAAATTGATGTTGTCCAAAGCGACTTTTTCGCCAAAATACTTGGAAACACCCTGAACTTCAATGATATAATTAGACTGTTGCATATTCTTTTAATTGTAGAGCGCAAAGATAGAAAAATAATTATTATATTTGCAAAAAATTATATAAAACATTTGAATATGAAGAAAATCGTTTATTTGTTTGCAGTCGGAACCATGGCTTTGGCTGCATGTAGCAGCGACCCTGCTTACAAGATTTCGGGTACTATTGAAAACGTAGCCGATGGTGAATACGTATATTTGTCGGAAGCAAAGGGCAGAGAACTCGTGAAGTTGGATTCAGCGGTAGTAACTGCCGGTGCATTTACTTTCGAAGGCCGTCAGGATGCTGCTGTAAACCGCATCATCACTTTCACTCCTGCAGAAGGACGTGCTCCTCGCTATGACTTCTTCCTCGAAAATGGTAACATCGCTATGACTTTGGGTAAGGAAAACACTTCTGTAACTGGTACTCCAAACAATGACATTTATCAGGCTTACAAGAACGAAATGCTCCCATTGAACAAGCAATACGGTGACCTTTACAAGCAATATAGAGCGGAAGATACTACCGACGAACAGAAGACTGAACTGGAAAAGCAGATGGAAGAAATCGATAACAAGATGAATGCCTTGACATTCAGCACTATCGAAAATAACATCATTAATCCAGTAGGTATCCACTTGTGGCCAAGTAACTCTTACGGCATGGAATTGTCACAACTCCAAGCATTGGCAGCAAAGGTTCCTGCTGAATTCAAAACAGTTCCAAGCATCGAAAAACTTTTGAATCGCATCGTGGTATTGGAAAAGACAGCTGTTGGCCAGAAGTTCACAGATTTCACTATGAACGATCCAGAAGGTAACCTTGTGAAGCTTTCAGACATCATCGCAAAGAACAAGTACACTTTGATTGACTTCTGGGCATCTTGGTGTGGTCCTTGCCGTATGGAAATGCCGAACGTAGTTGCCGCATACAAGGAATATAACAAGAAGGGCTTCGGTATCGTAGGTGTATCGCTCGACAGAGATGCAGAAGCATGGAAGAAGGGTATCAAGGATTTGGGTATGACTTGGGACCACATGTCTGACGTGAAGTTCTGGGATTGCGAAGGTGCTAAGCTTTATGGTGTAAACTCTATCCCTGCAACTGTACTCGTTGCTCAGGATGGTACAATCGTAGCACGCAACGTACGCGGTGAAGCGATTAAGGAAAAGTTGGCAGAACTTTTGAAGTAATCACCTTATTATTTAAACAAAAACGTCAGTACATTTTGTCTGAAATGTACTGACGTTTTTTATTTCACTATTCTGACAGCATCTCCCAAATCTTCTCATGAATCTGCGCTTTCGGCAAGAAACGGCCTTCCGCATCAAAGCAATCCACCTTTCCGAAATCATCACGAGCATCCAGAAGCTTTAAATATTCCTTATAAACATTTTCCTGAAGACTTAAAGATTTTTCGTGAATATCCTCCTTACCATTCAAGTAATCGCGGTCGTCCCCCGTACGAGTTTCCGAGAGGTTCTTCTTGATGAACTCCAACGGTACACTAAGGAATAGAGTCTTATCCGGCATCGGGAGCGCATTGCGGTTGAACTCAAAATCGAGAATCCATTTGCTCAAGTTCTCTTTCTCCCCTTCCTCACTGAGTTTGGCACACTGATAAGCAATGTTGGAATACACATATCTATCAGCAATCACATAATACCCTTCTTCCAGCCAATCGATGATGGTAGAGATATGCTCCATGCGGTCGTTGGCAAACAGCAATGCTACCAATTTAGGATGCACCCCTTCCACCGTACCATACTCACCACGCAGAAACTCAGCAACCAATTCACCGTACACTCCCTTATTCAACATCGGGAAGTGGATATATTTATAAGGAATGTTTCTCATTTCCAATGCCTGCTTCAAGCATTCCATCTGTGTGGTTTTACCACAACCGTCCAAACCTTCTATGACCCAAAATTTTCCTTTCATAATTGTTCTATTAGTACATGCTACAAAGATATATAAAAAAAAGAGCCACCCAAAAAGGGCAGCTCTCTTATTGTTGTTTTTTATTTGCTTCAATATTAGTTGAACCAACGAACATAGCAGAAGTCCTGACGGTGAGGAAGTGCTTCGTTCTTCGGATACATACGGTAAGCAACCTTGAAGTCACCAGCATTATCGAAGCTGAACTTAGCAGAGAAAGTATAAAGGTTACCTTCGTTCTTCACAACTTCCATCGGAGTTACTGAGTAAACGCATTCCTTACCTTCTGCGTTCTTGTGCATTGCAACTACTTCGATACCGATTGCATCGTTCAAGCCCTTTTCATCTACTACATGTGTGATAGTATATTCTACACCACTTTCAATGTTACCGTTCACGATGTTTTCGCACTTTTCAGTTGAAACAACTTCGATAGCATCCCACTTAGAAGCAACTTCTTCCTTCCATGCAGCAATTTCCTTAGCCTTAGCATAGTTGTTAGCTACCAATTCAGCATGACGCTTAGCTTCCTTGCAATAGAACTTAGTGAAATAGTCATCCAACTGACGCTTCATAGTGTAGTGAGGAGCGATCTGAGCGATAGAGTTCTTGATAGTCTTTACCCAACCTTCAGAGTAACCCTTCACGTTGCGAGCGTAGTACAACGGCAAGATTTCGTTTTCGAGGAGACCGTAGATAGTAGCGGCATCCAACTGGTCCTGATGCGGTTGATATTGGTATGTACGCTTTTCTGTCAAAGCCCAACCAGCGCCCGGACGATAGCCTTCCAACCACCAACCATCGAGTACAGAGAAGTTGATAACACCGTTCATCAACGCCTTTTCACCAGATGTACCTGATGCTTCCAAAGGACGAGTAGGAGTGTTCATCCAGATATCAACACCTGATACCAAGCGACGAGCCAACTTCATATCGTAATTTTCCAAGAAGATGATCTTACCCAAGAATTCCGGACGACGAGAGATTTCTACAATCTTCTTGATCAAGCCCTGACCAGCACCATCGTGTGGGTGAGCCTTACCAGCGAACAAGAATTGTACTGGGTAGTTAGGATTGTTAACGATCTTAGCCAAACGATCCAAGTCTGTGAACAACAAGTGAGCACGCTTGTAAGTTGCGAAACGACGAGCGAAACCGATCAACAAAGCGTTCGGGTTGATCTTGTCGAGCAATGAAACGATACGTGATGGGTCACCTTGGTTCTTCAACCATGTCTTGCTGAATTCCTTACGGATATAATCGATCAACTTGTGCTTCAAAGCCAAACGAGTGTTCCATACTTCTTCGTCAGAAACATTGTAGATTTCTTCCCAAATCTTTTGGTTAGATTGGTCACCCATGAAGCTCTTGTCGAAGTGCTTACCGTAAACACCCTTCCATTCAGAAGCTGCCCAAGTTGGGAAGTGAACACCGTTAGTTACATAACCTACGTGGCTTTCTTCTGGGAAATAACCCTTCCAGATACCAGAGAACATATCCTTAGATACTTCACCGTGCAACCAGCTCACACCGTTTACTTCCTGACAAGTGTTGCAAGCGAATGTAGACATACAGAAACGTTCGCCAGAATCACCCGGGTTGATACGACCCATATCCATCAATTCGTTCCAAGTGATGCCCATACGTTGTGGGTAACCACCCATGTACTTGCCGAACAAACCTTCGTCGAAGTAGTCGTGACCAGCAGGAACCGGAGTGTGAACAGTGTAAAGTGAAGAAGAACGAACAACTTCCATTGCTTCGTTGAATGTCAAACCGCTTTCTACATAGTCGCACAAACGTTGTACGTTGCACAATGCAGCGTGACCTTCGTTGCAGTGGTAAACATCCTTCTTGATACCGAGCTTCTTCAACATCAACATACCACCGATACCCAAGAGGATTTCTTGCTTCAAGCGGTTTTCCCAGTCGCCACCATAAAGTTGGTGAGTAATAGGACGGTCGAATTCGCTGTTCATTTCATTATCTGTGTCGAGCAAATACAAAGGCACACGACCTACATTCACTCTCCATACATATGCGTGAACATAGTAGTTCAAGTAAGGCACATCGATAACCATCGGCTGACCATTTTCGTCCAATACGCGGTCGATTGGCAAGCTACCGAAGTTCTGAGCGTCATAGTTTGCAATCTGCTGGCCATCCATAGCCAAGCTCTGTGCAAAATAACCGTAACGGTACAAGAAACCAATACCACACATGTCAACATTGCTGTCTGATGCTTCCTTCATGTAGTCACCAGCCAAGATACCCAAACCACCTGAATAAATCTTCAATACGTGAGTCAAACCATATTCCATACAGAAATAAGCTACCGACGGACGGTTAGCATCTGGCTTAACATCCATGTAAGCACGGAATTGAGTGTAAACCTTGTCAATACGCGCAAGAATAGCCTTGTCTGCTGCCAACGCTTCGAGCTTATCATAGCTCAAACGTTCCAACAATACAACTGGATTTTGTCCAGCTTCCTTCCACAATGCAGGATCCAAATCCTGGAACAAGTCAGTTGCTTCATTGTTCCAAGCCCACCAGATGTTGCGTGCCATCTCTTCCAACTTCTTCAACTCAGCCGGAATGCGAGATTTTACGGTAACGTCCTTCCAAGCAGGAACGTTAGAATTACTAATTTTGATTTTCATGTCTCTAATTATAATTATAATTAATAATTGATTTTATCTATTCATTAATCTCTTCTGAGCATTACGCAATGCGATGTCGTATGCTTCGTAATAATATTTGATGAAGTGCTTCCACAAAGCCTTTTCAGCAATATCGGCAGCATTCTTACGGATTTTCTTGATTTCTGCATCCTTCAAAGCAGAGAACTCAGCCACTGTATCCTTGATCGCATCTGCCACTTCCGAATAATTGTAGTCTGAACGGTGAATAACCTTTACACCATCCTTCAACTCAGCATAGCCACCCTTCAACGAGTTAACCCACAAACCGAAACCAGCCAAATCTGTTGTAATTGCCGGTACGTGGAAAGCCACACTTTCCAACGGAGTATAACCCCACGGTTCATAATAAGAAGGATAAACGGTCAAGTCATTACCCAAAACCAAGTCATAATATGTTACATCCAAGATACCGTCGTTACCATCCATATAACAAGGGATAAAGATAACTTTTACCTTAGAATCCTTAGCGTTGGACATACCCATATATTTCAACATATCGAGTACTTGGTCATGACTCATGTTGTGCAACCAGTGAGTGATGAACGGACATTCCAACGGAGTGTCGTACTGTTCCTTCGAACGCAAGCGTTCCAACAAGTCCTGACGCGGTTCGCCTACCCAACTTGGAACCTTGATAAATGCCAACACTTCTTTTTTCAAGTCCTTATCGCGAGTCAAACGGTTCAATGCTTCCAAGTAAACATTGATACCTTTGTTCTTGAACTCATAACGGCCACTAGTTCCGATAATCAAGGTATCATCACCCAAAGCTGTACCAAGCAACTTGTTCGCCAAGTTCAAGAGAGCTGCACGAGCCTTTTTACGCTTCGGAGCGAAAGCACGTCCCTGAGGAACGAAGTCATCTTCAAAACCGTTCATCAAGACAACATCAGCTGGCTTATCAAGAAGTTCCTTACATTCGTTATTGGTGATTTCACTTACAGTTGTGAAACAGTCAACATGATGAGCAGTCTGCTTTTCGATAGAGTGCTTTGCCTCCATATTCAACTCCTGTGCCATTTGGTCACCGTTGTAAGCAAAAAGGTAATCGTAAAGAGGCTTGTTGTTACCAGCAATTGAACGACCGATAGAAGTTGCGTGAGTTGTAAAGATTGTTGCTACTTGTGGAAGCGCTTTTTGCAAGTACAAAGCACCTAGACCGGTCATCCACTCATGAGCTTGATAAATTACTTTATCATTTTCTGTCAAGTTAAAGCGGTAAAAACTTTCTACAACTTTACCTGCAGCATAGGAGAACATCGATGCTTCGTCATAATCACCGTAAGCATGAAGAGAATCTACACGGAAATCTTCCCACATTTTGCCATAAATGGCATCCTTTTCAGCGAAGAACGGGAAGAAATCAACGAGAAAAACAATCGGTTCACCCGGAATATTCCAACGACCGACACGAATCTTCAAACCATCGTTCTTCAATGCGCTTTCACGCCATGCAACGAACATGTCATCAGACTCTATAAAAAGAGGATTTTCTTTACCTACCCAAAAATCAGGGCCGATAAAGAAAAGCTTATCGCCAAACACATCATGCAAAGTCTTTGCACGAGTGGACAATACAGTATATATACCCCCAACCTTGTTGCAAACTTCCCAACTAGATTCGAAGATATAATCTGGGGTTAACAATTCTTTTGCCATAAAAAATACCTAATCTTTATTTCCGAGTGCAAAGGTACACAAATTCAGTGACATAATAAAGTTTTTTAGTGCAATATTAAGGAGAAAAGTGTAAATCTTTCCGTAATTTTACAAGATATAGCATTTTATTACTAACATTTTGTCAATAACAGAAATTTGACAGTATTTTATCAAATACAACAACATAAAGAAAACAAAAAGTGCATCCAATATACATCAGATGCACTTTAAATCAAATAATTTGATTATAATTATACCAAGAATGTAGCAACCAAAGCAAGAATTGCATAGAATTCTGGCAACGCAGCGTAAATCATGGTGTTAGTTTGCACATCATGACCCTGTGCCATACCTGCAATACCATTTGCACAGAGCTGACCCTGACGGATAGCAGAAATCAAGAATACCAAACCTACACAAAGTCCCATACCAAACATCTGCAAACCATTTGCTGCAGTTACAGTTTCAGCAGTCATGAAAGCTACGAAACCATAAAGACCCTGAGAAGCAGGCATCGCTGAAAGAATCATGTAACCGGCAGACTTAGAAGGATCTTTCTTCAAAGCACCTTCAGCAGCATTACCTGCAATGGTTGTACCATAACAGCTACCAATACCAGCAAGAGCCAACATCAAGCCCAAGCCCAAATAACCTAATAAAAGATTCAAATCCATAGTTTTATAATTTTAATTTGTTATTAATTTCTTTTGTTTATTAATCATTTTTCTTTTTTGATGAAAAAGGCTTGTACTCTACACCCTTACCATCATAACCGGAATTCTTAAAGTATTCTACGAATGTCAAACGAATGGAATGTACATAACCGCTCAAGCAAGAGAGGGCAATATTCAATCCATGACCGGCTACAAATATCAAGCCGAAGCAAATCCATCCTGGAATACCGAACAAAAAGTCACCCAATGTATCACGCAACTGCATGCCAAGCGTATTGAATACACCACCCAACATACCGCCAGCCAAACCAAGTGCATAGAGACGAAGATAGGACAACAAGTCACCCATCAATCCCGTAGCCATGTTATATGTATCCCAAAGACCGGCACCAATATTGGCAAATACATTGCGACGGATATTATTCAACAGATAGATACCGATAGCTGACACTCCACCTATACCGATAAAGGCCATCTTCGACATATCCATATCCATAACCCCCAAATAGTTCAACGTAGCAACGACTACCGAACCGCCTACCAACAACCACCATCCCCAATCAGAGAGGGCATTCTTGAATCCGTAACGGGCAGTCGAACAGATAGCCTTGACTGTCATCGCAAAACAGATATGGAACATACCAACCAACAAGGCAATGACCATCGTCTTGTCATAAGATGTACCATCCCACTTTCCTGAAATGATCAATGAATTCATCCATTCCGGCAAATTCAAGTCAGTCAATGATGCTCCGAAGAATGTATTGAACACTGCACCTACAACCGTAGTGGCAACACCCAATGTTATCAATAGGTTCATCATTCCTGCCATCGACTTGCTGAGTTTCTTTTTCAAATAAAATCCCAACAACACCAGTAACAAACCATAACCGGCATCGCCCACACACATACCAAAGAAGAGTGCATAGAACGGAGCAAGCAACGGAGTCGGGTCAAATTCACCATAATCCGGCATACCATACATCTTGGTCAGCATTTCAAAAGCGCGGCTTATCTTGCCGTTCTTCAACTTGATAGGTGCATTGTCTTCCTTTTCTGCTGGACGGATTTCGTAATAGACACCACTCTCATCGAGCATCTTACGCACCTCAGCATCGTTTTCTACAGGCACCCAGCCTTCCATCATGACGATAGCACCTTCAGCCATACGTTCACCACCGAGTTGTTCAACTTCCATCAAGTTGATATCGCTTTCCAATGAATCCAGTGCTTTCTCAACGACCGGAGTATTATCGATACAGAACAATTCGAGTACCTCATTGGCTTTCTTAATATCAGCCTTTAATTGCTCCTGTTCACGAACCAACTCAGACAAACGTTGCTTTGGCAAACGTACCACTTCCGCTTCCAGTTCTACTGGCATTTGGTTGACCGTCACGAAATAGCATTGTCCACCTTTTCGGTTGATGATAGTTGCGTTATATTCATCTGTCCAGGTTTCATCAAACGATTTATCCGGACAACAATAGAACTGCATCTGCCAACCATTGGCTTTCAACTGTTCAATGACATTCCAATCAAACTCACCCCACACTTCCATGGCATCGATTTCCTTATCAAGTACCGGAAGCTGCATATTCAATGCCTGAATATGTTCCTGTTGGGATTCGTAACTATCCACCACTTGTTCAATGGTCAACGAACTAGAAGTAGCCGATGCTATTCCTTCGAACGAAGCGGCAGCCAATGTCATGCTCTTCAACAACGATTGGTAGGCTGTACGTTTCTGCATGAATGCCTGCAAATTGGCATCCATCTCCGCTCCCTGACGCTTTTCGATGTGTACTACACCGAGTTCACGGAGTTTTTCCAAAAACATTTCGTATTCCTTATGATAAATCAGGAACGAAAGTTTATTCATTTTCGAAATCATTCTTCAGCCTCCTTTCTTTTCTCTTGTATGGACTTCAGGATCTTCTGAGAAGACTTGGACAAGTTTTCTTCGTCTTCCATAAAGCGTTTTATTTTACGCAACGCATCCTGATATCCAGGTATCTGTACCTTCTCAAAAAGATTCACTTTCTGAGTGGTTTTCTTACGCGCATGTTCCAATAAGTTCAACTTGGCGAGCATGAATTCCCTTTCAATAGCTGTTTGAGCCAAAATTTGCAACAAGTGGATACCATCAGCATACCACTTCGGACTTGCAAACAAACTGAAAGGACGAGTTTCAAAGTCTACATTTTCCAAAATAGGAACACGTACACCCGCAATCTTCTTTATGCCCAGGTGAACATCTTTCACTTTCACCAATGATGAGTCGAACTCATTCCAAAGTGCGAACATGGCTTCATAAGCTTGAATTTCCTGTTCAAGCTTTTCTTCCAACCCCGCCGCTTCTTCCTTGCAGCGCTTCACCTCCATGCGCAGGGCACTCTCCTTGTTCTTGATAATCGGGAGGGTACGCACACGGACCTTGAGTTGCTTCTCAAGCATCTGCAACGAGGTCTTGTTATATTGAAACTTAATAGCCATTGTTCTCTAAGTTTTCTTATTTACCCCAGTGTTCGTCCACCAATTCCTTCTTGATGTTCACTTCTTCTGGCTTAAAGTATTTGCTGAACAATCCCCATGTAACATCCAGCATTTCAGTAGTATCCAAGTTAACATCAATAGCCAACAACTGGTTTGCGTAGTCCTTGGCAAAGGCCAAAGTACGTTCGTCGTAGTTGGTCAAGTCGAAACCGTTTTCCATCTTGGTCTTCGCATTAGCAGCATCGGCATACAGACGAACCGCAGCATTCATCACCTGCGGATGATCCTTACGGGTCTTCTTACCACTAACCAACTGCTTCAAACGAGACAACGAACGGAATGGGTCGACGATTACCTTACCGATATCACTGTCACGACGGAGGAACAACTGACCTTCAGTGATATAACCGGTGTTATCAGGTACGGCATGAGTAATGTCACCACCACTCAAAGTAGTCACCGCAATGATAGTGATTGAACCACCTGCCGGGAACTGAACCGCCTTTTCATAAATCTTCGCCAAGTCTGAATAAAGTGAACCTGGCATAGAGTCCTTCGAAGGAATCTGGTCCATACGGTTAGACACAATCGCCAACGCATCGGCATAACTGGTCATGTCGGTCAACAACACCAATACCTTTTGGTTATGTTCCACTGCAAAATATTCAGCAGCAGTCAAAGCCATATCTGGAATCAACAAACGTTCTACCGGAGGATTTTCGGTGGTATTCACAAAACTGATGATACGGTCGAGTGCACCTGCATTCGAGAACACATTCTTGAAATACAAGTAGTCGTCATTGGTCATACCCATACCACCCAAGATAATCTTATCGGTTTCTGCACGGAGAGCCACATTTGCCATTACCTGGTTGAACGGTTGGTCAGGGTCAGCAAAGAACGGGATCTTCTGACCAGAAACCAAAGTATTGTTCAAGTCGATACCAGCGATACCTGTTGCAATCAATTCAGACGGTTGCTTACGACGAACCGGATTCACCGAAGGACCACCGATTTCCACTTCCTTACCTTCAATTTCCGGACCACCATCAATCGGATCACCGAACGCATTGAAGAAACGGCCAGCCAATTGTTCGCTCACCTTCAAACTAGGAGACTTGCCCAAGAATACCACTTCTGCATTGGTAGGAATACCTTCTGTACCCTGGAATACCTGCAATGTCACTTCATCGCCCATAATCTTTACCACCTGGGCCAACTTACCATTTACCATAGCCAGTTCATCATAACCTACCCCTGTCGCCTTCAACGAACAAGTAGCCTTGGTAATCTGACTAATCTTGGTATATATCTTTTGAAAAGCTTTTGTTGCCATTATTCTTTCACTTTTAGCTGTTTACACCTTTATTTTACGATTCTTTCAGCAACCAGTTCCTGCAACTGCTTCACAAAGCCTTCATACTTTTCAGACTTGTACTCAGAGTAGTTCATCTGCTTGCAGATATTGATCATCTTCTTGAAATATTCCATAACTTCAAGGAATGAATCAAACTCGAATTCTGTATGACAAATGTCGATAACTGTATTCAAGATATCTTCCTGACGTTCCATCGGAGTAACAGCATCGATATCATCGAATGCATCCTGCTGCAAGATAACGAAGTCAATCAATTCTGATTTCCAGAATGTTACGTGATATTCTACAGGTACGCCGTCATCACCCAAGATGTTGATCTGTTCAGCAATTTCCTTACCTCTCAACAAACGGGTCTTGATTTCATTCACCTTACCAATCCATTCACCATTGATACGCTTAGTGATATAGTCTTCAAATTCAGGATATTCCAAATACTTTGAATAAGAATCAATCGGGTTCACAGCCGGATAACGCTTCTTGTCGGCACGTTCCTGTTCCAACGCATAGAAACAACGGGCTACCTTCTTGGTATTTTCTGTTACCGGTTCCTTCAAGTTACCACCGGCTGGAGATACCGTACCGATGAAAGTAATGGAACCTGCCTGACCATTATTCAAATATACATAACCAGCACGACCGTAGAAGTTAGAAATGATAGCCGAAATATCCATCGGGAACGCATCAGGACCAGGCAATTCTTCCATACGGTTCGACATTTCACGCAAAGCCTGTGCCCAACGGGAAGTAGAGTCAGCCATCAACAAAACTCTCAACCCCATTGCACGATAGTATTCCGCAATAGTCATCGCTGTATAAACAGACGCTTCACGGGCAGCAACCGGCATGTTTGATGTATTCGCAATGATGATTGTACGTTCCATCAACTTTCTACCAGTGTGAGGGTCAACCAATTCAGGGAATTCAGTAAAGATTTCCACTACTTCGTTCGCACGTTCACCACAAGCTGCAATGATTACGATATCAGCTTCTGCCTGCTTTGAGATAGCATGCTGAAGCACTGTCTTACCAGTACCGAACGGACCAGGGATAAAACCAGTACCACCTTCTACAATCGGATTCACTGTATCGATTACACGAACACCAGTTTCCAACAATTTGAATGGACGTGGTTTTTCCTTATAATTAGTCATGGCCTTCTTTACCGGCCACTTCTGAATCATGTTCACTGGAATATCATTGCCTTCCTTATCTGTCAATACAGCAATGGTATCTTCAATGCAATATTCACCTGCTTTAGCAATAGACTTAACCTTATAAGTTCCCATCAATTGGAAAGGTACCATAATCTTTAATGGCTGGTGATTTTCATCAACCTGACCCAACCATGCAGAAGGCCCCACTTCATCACCCACCTTTACCAAAGGTTCAAAGTGCCACTTGCTTTCCTTATCCAATGGATAAGTATACTGACCGCGCTTCAAGAAAACGCCGTCCATTTTGTCGAGGTCGTTCTGGAGACCATCGTAATTCTTCGACAACATACCCGGACCCAAAGTCACTTCGAGCATGTGTCCTGTAAATTCGGCTTCAGCACCTACCTTCAATCCACGTGTACTTTCGAACACCTGAACATATACGTTGCTGCCTACCACCTTGATTACTTCCGCCATCAAACGGTCGCCACCAGTCAGAATGTAACAGATTTCATTCTGGGCTACCGGACCATCTACAGCAAGTGTAACCATGTTGGCAATTACGCCACTAACAGTTCCTTTTGTTGCCATATATTATTTGTTTATTTATTTTCTGAATTCTTGAGGTATTTGCACTTCATCCTTTAGTTGGTCAATCAACTGTCTGAACAATTCATTACCCTTTTCCTTATCCAATGAAACCCAACGTTCAATCATTTCCAGTTTCATCAGGAATACAAAAATCTTCTCAATGGTGAAATAATTGAAGAAAGTATTGTCTTCCATCCAATTCCATTTCAACAAATCGATTTTCTTTTCCCGTTCCACCAAATCAACGGTATCATTGATACGAACCAATTGTTCGAAGTATTCCAAATCATCTGCCAAACCAAAGTCTCTCGCATTGGAACTTCTCAAAGCTTCCGCAACCAGGTTCTCGCCTACCGGAACTTTAGTCACATCCATCTTATACTTACGGGCGGCCATTGCTGCCAAAATGTTATTGACATCTAAATTCAACTCGAACCAAGCAGAAACGAATGGATTGCCGCTCTTCATGGCATGGTTATAATAAAAGCCATGCAATTTACCTTCCAATCCCCAACGTTCTTCGTCTGGTGTATTCAAATAGAGTTCAGCAAATTCATAAAAATAAGTAGGAAATTTCTTGTCCGGAGCCGTTTCTTCTTTAAAAGAAGCAATTACACTCAGTAATTCATCGGCAGAATAATTACCCAACGAAGCATCTACCAACGCTTCTTTATCCTTTAGAAGTGTCAACAGATTGGCATTGTCGAATTTCAAATAGAACAAGTCAACCAATTTCTTGTCTGTTTTCGACAATTCCGGATAAATTTCTGTCTTAAAGTTGGCTACTGTATAGCTCAGTTTACCGTCCTCAAGAGACAATTCAGGCAAACCGGTTACCAGACAATAATAGTTTGTCATAAGCTATATTAAAACAACATTTCTACTAATTGTGGACGAAGGAAGTCCTTGAAATAATTTTCAAATTCTTCTTCACCGAAATTCACTTTGTATGAGCCGTCAGCTGGAGAGATAGTGAACAAAGTCTTGTTTCCATTCACTTGTTCAATCTTCACACCTTTATCCAATACTGCTTTTGCATTGGCTGCGAAGAACTTCTTCAAACCTTCTGCATCCGAAGTTGAAATGACAATTGCTTCATCAGCCACCCACTGAGTAGCCAAAGACACAATAAACTTATTCAAATAGTCCTTATCAGCTACAAAATCCTTCACAGCCTTTGAAACTACTTGATTAGTCAACAAAGAAGTGATTTCAGTCTTCAACGCATTTACAGCTTGACCTGCAAACAACTTGATTTCCGATTGAGTATTCTCTGCAGTCTCAGCCGCAGACTTACGAGCAGCCGCAACGATAGCATCCGCTTCTTTGCGAGCTTCTTCCAGAATTTTAGCCGCTTCTTCGCGTGCGTTGCTTATCAGGCGTTGAGCTTCTTCATTGCCCTTTTCTACGCCTTCACGATAGATTTTATCGGTAAGCTCCTGAATTTTATTTTCCATAATCTTCGAAGATTTTTATATGTTTATATTTTATTTTCTTTCAAACAAATTTGAAAACAAAATTACTAAATAAAAGCGATAGGAAAACGATGAAATCAAAGAACATTTAAATGTTTAACAACATATTATTATACAGATAGATAAAAGAAAAAGCCTCCGATATATTTCTATATCGAAGGCTTCACTTAAAACGGCGGCTACCTACTCTCCCACAAACGCAGTACCATCGGCGTGACAAGGCTTAACTTCTCTGTTCGGAATGGGAAGAGGTGGAACCCTTGTGCTATA
>JBGVGD010000054.1:0-3977 GCA_045121515.1 Phocaeicola sp.
TGTTCCATATCATGATACTGTCAATCCAAACAGTACGGAAATGGAAATGCGTAAATCTATCCAGTATGGAAAAAAGAAAGGTGTCAACCTTTCTAGCTAATGAAGAAAAAAAGCGTCTACTGAAATCAGGAAAAGACAAAACGCCTTGACGTTTGAATCAAAACGCCACCGCGTTTTAAAAAAAGGCCGCCGCGTTTTTAAAAAACACGGCGGCCTTTATACATAATAGAATATTAGAACTCTATGTGATATGAACTTACCAAACGAACATAATAGGACCGTTTCTCACCTGCAACAGTGGTGCCTGTACCTGCCCTAAATTGGAATGAATAAAACTCCCCATTCTTAAGACACAAATAGCGCTCCTTTTCTCCATTTGCTAGCCCATACAATTCCGAATCGTATTCGGCTATCCTTTCATTCAATTCTACACGGGCATCCCCACTAAACCTGTTTCGAAGAGTAGCCGCTTCCTCATGTGTAGGTAGACGCCAATCCGATATACCATTTACAATATAATCAAATGTAACATCTTTCACTTCCGAGACGGTAGCATCCCATTCATCCAAAGACAACAATAGAACATCTGCCCCCGAATCATCCGTTTCGATAACATCAGCCACAATAGCCCCATTCCAAATGCTACCTATTTCTGGCAATCCCGACAAATCCACATCCGAGTCATCTTCCACTTCATCATTTTTCCCTTCGTCAGACGAAGACTCCGTACCGAATGTAAACCCCACATCTTCCGCTTCATTCCACCCTGAAATAAAGAAATCTCCATTCAAGATAAAAGCATCCGAATACGTTCCTTGCAAATGGTACGGGTACCCTGCCTTTGGTGCTCCTCTCCAGACATACCCATGAACTACCTCTTCGCCATTCTTGAACTTCATCACAATGGACAAAGTCGTTTCCGCACCACTCCCCGGAAACACATACTTGGTTAGGGTTTTCCATTGGTTGCCTGTATTCAAGGAGCAATCCAAATTCAAGGTATAATCGGCATCCATATAATCACCTTTCATCTTCATAGATGAATAAAACGATGAAAAAGTGACAGATACAGCCTCCACATCAGAAGGTATACCTGAAAGCACTAAATCAATAGCCGTAACAGCATACGATAAGGCCATTTCCAACCGGCTCTCACGATTAGCCCCTACCGTCACATCCGCTTTACCTGTCATCAGAGGAACTTCCGCGCCAGCCTTTCCTACCAATCTAACAACATCCTCTAACTTTGGTTGCTCCGGTATGTCATAATCATCCGAATAACCGGCTAGAGATACAATCTTATAGGCACCTGCCGGAAGACTTAACCGAATGGACTCATCTGCATCAACGACTGTTAAGGAAGCGACGCAATCTCCTTCTTCCGAAAATGCATACAAACTCAGCGGATATACCATATCTTCTCCTTCGACCGAACGGGTTTTTACCTTTAAGGTTCCTTTCTCGCCTACAGCTACATCCTCTTCCGCCAATGACTGGCAAGCAGAACTGAATAAGCAAATGGCCGCTAACAGCAGCCATTTGTTCCAAAATTTCAAATTCATACGGATTCAGACGTTTCTTCACCATTAATGACAATGTCATCAAAAGCTCCTCCATCACCCCATGGTGAGATTTCTGCTCCCGAGACAACCAATGCATCGTTTTGTATAGTAATGGTATAACTTTGACACATGCCTCCGACAAAAACATTATTAGCAAAACCACTCATCTGTGCCACATAGGTATTACCCTTGATTTCATATTCTACGGCAAGTTTAACAGGAGAACTAGCATCCTGTTTTTTATTGACTATAAAATAATAGGTATAACCATTGGTCAAGTCATGAGACAATTCATCAGCCAACAACACGTCTGAATCTTCATCCGGATTCATGGTTATGGTTTCATCTTCAAAAGAATAAGAGGCTGGCGAAACAATGTTCTCACCTTCAATGGTTATTTTCCGCAAGATAGCACCGTTTAATTCCGTTCCTTCCTGAAAAGTCATTTTAAGTAAGGTAGAAACGTGTTTGAAAGCGGATTCTTCTCCTTTAAATTCAACCATACCTCCATCTTGAAATGACTGCTCTTTAGTTGCGACAAGGAAATCGCAAGCACTGATACTTTCTATAGTCCCTGTTTGGTTCAACAAGGAAGGCATAGGTACAGATGCGTAGGAAGATGTTTCTGCAAATGGATAAAAAGCACGGAAAGTGTGGGATTTTGTTTTGTCTGGCCAATAGACCACTTCACTAGTGGTCCAACCGGACGAAGCCAATGTCCATTCAATTGCCGGTTTATTGTCAATAAACAAACCTATGGCATCTCCATTCTGAAATTCCACCTGGCTAGGATCAGTACCGGCATACCTGGATTTCGGGTTCTCGTCTTGACCATTAATACTTGCGGAAATGGACATACGCATATCTTCCGCTTGAGGGTTCTCTACTTCCGCCTGTTGGCAGGCTACAAAAAAAGTCATGACAAAGCATGACCAAACAAATGAGTATTTCTTCATGTTGTTTAGTGTATTTGGGACTTACGCCCCGTTAATAATTCCATTAACTTGTAGCAATCTCTTTACATCCTCGAGTTTAGTAGCTAAATGTTTCTGATTTTGCAACGGCACAAAATTACCTAAAAATTTCAATTATACAAAAAAAAAACGTATTTTTGCATGGTGTGTTTAGAAATGAACTTTAAACTATATAATAAAACGTATTATGATGACAATTGACAATTACAATTTTGCTGGCAAAAAGGCAATCGTTCGCGTGGACTTCAATGTACCTTTGAACGAAGAAGGTAAGATTACAGACGATACTCGTATCCGTGGTGCCCTTCCTACTTTGAAGAAAGTATTGGCTGAAGGTGGTGCTTTGATTATCATGTCTCACATGGGTAAGCCAAAGGGTAAGGTGAACGCTAAGTTCTCTTTGAGCCAGATTGTAGACGCTGTAGCTGAAAAGTTGGGCGCTCCAGTTCAGTTCGCTCCTGACTGCGCTAAGGCTGCTGAAGCTGCTGCTGCATTGAAGGCTGGTGAAGTTTTGTTGCTCGAAAACCTCCGCTTCTATCCAGAAGAAGAAGGTAAGCCAGTAGGTATCGACAAGGAAGACCCTGCTTACAACGACGCTAAGAAGGCTATGAAGGAATCTCAGAAGGAATTCGCTAAGACATTGGCTTCTTACGCTGACTGCTATATCAACGACGCATTTGGTACTGCTCACCGTCGTCACGCTTCTACAGCTGTGATCGCTGACTACTTCGATGCAGAAAACAAGATGCTCGGTTATTTGATGGAAAAGGAAGTTCAAGCTGTTGACAATATCTTGAAGGACATCAAGCGTCCGTTTACTGCTATCATGGGTGGTTCTAAGGTATCTACTAAGATCGGTATCATCGAAAACTTGATGGACAAGGTAGACAACTTGATTCTTTGCGGTGGTATGACTTATACATTCGCTAAGGCTCAGGGTGGTGAAATCGGTCAGTCAATCGTTGAAATGGATAAGTTGGATTTGGCTTTGAACATCATCGAACAAGCAAAGGCTAAGGGTGTAAACTTGGTATTGGGTACTGACTGTGTTGCTGCTGACGACTTCTCTAACGATGCCAACACACAAGTAGTTTCTGCTGGTGCTATTCCTGAAGGTTGGGAAGGTCTCGATGCAGGTCCTGAAACTCGCGAAAAGTTTGCTGCTGCTATCGAAGGCGCTAAGACTATCCTTTGGAACGGTCCTGCAGGCGTATTCGAATTCGACAACTTTACTGCTGGTTCACGTGCTATCGCTGAAGCTATTGCTAAGGCAACTGCAGAAGGTGCATTCTCATTGATCGGTGGTGGTGACTCTGTAGCTTGTATCAACAAGTTCGGTATGGCTGACCAAGTATCTTACATCTCTACAGGTGGTGGTGCTTTGTTGGAAGCTATCGAAGGTAAGGTATTGCCGGGTGTAGCAGCTATCAAGGGTGAATAA
>JBGVGD010000055.1:0-106075 GCA_045121515.1 Phocaeicola sp.
TACGCCAAAGATACAATAGGACTATTTACCCGAATTATCGGGAAAATCAGTGCTTTTACAATCTTACAATATGTAAACAAATTAAACAACAGACCCATTGGTGAGATTAAATATGCACTGAATTAATTCCGCCAACGGGTTTTATATATTTTTGTAGTCAAATAATGGACTAAAATGGAAGAACAATCTACAGTGAATTTACAGAAGAAAGAAGTGCCTCCCTACAAACAATGTTTGAATTGCGGGACAGATTTACAAGGTGTATACTGTCATAAATGCGGGCAGCAGGCTACCAATCCCACTCCTAAGGTATGGGAATTCATCCTCGAATATATGGACAATGCTTTTATTTGGGATACGAAATGCTTGCCAACAATATGGCAACTCATTCGTCGGCCTGGATATCTTACCAATGAATATAATGCCGGGAAATTTGTAGCCTATGAAAACCCTTTGAAACTGAACATGTTCTTCCTCTTTGTGTTCGTCACTCTTTTCTTGCTTTTCTCGGACATTCAAAAAGCAAATGAATCGTTCGATAATGTGACAAGAAGCGAATTGGTTCGCCCGTATTTGTCCCTTAACGCACTCAATGAAGATGCGGAGTATTCAACCCAAATGAAAGCATCTGAAAGGGATACTGTTCAATTGGCCTTGCCGTTGGCGTATGCCAAAGAATTTCCGAAAATTGTTGTCACTATCGATGCTATGACTGATCATGGTGGGGAAAAATTGGATACGCTGGTGGTGTCTGTTCCCCAACTATTGATTCAGGATGGGATATTAATAAAAGATGGTTCTGGTATCTATTCCTTCTCAGAAAAAAATGATATTATAGACAAATCATTGGAATTGGACATTCTGTCTAGCCTGTGGCGTAAATTGTTGGAAATATGGACGCAATACTTCCCTCTCATCTTCTTGTTGACGTCACCTCTTTTAGCTCTTGCTGTAAAGCTATTGTATCTGAAACGAAAGAAACCATTTATCTCTTTCTTCATCTTTGCCTTGCATTATACGGCATTTATAGAGCTCATGCTGTTGGTGATTTATTTGTTGTATCTTACTGTAAATCCCAGTTTTGATATGTTGCAATGGGTGATGATTGTTTCGTCCGGCCTATATTTGACCATTGCTGTTAAGAATGTATATGAACACTATTCATGGATGAAATCGATAGTTAAAGCTTTTTTGATAAGTCTTAACTATCTGTTGATATGCTTTATGGCTTTCTTTATCATTTTAATTATTGCTACTTTTATGGTTCTATTATAATGGTATTTTTTTAATGAAGAATATGAACTTACTTCTTTGGATCAAAAAATAGGATTATTCAACACGCTCATACTGATATGCTGTGTCTTCTTGGCCAATGACAATCTCTTCAAGCAGGCCAGGACGCTGCAACGTGACGGAAAGTATGAGGAAGCTATCGTAGTATTTAAAGCTTACTTGTCGCAACCGATGCCTGAAAATGACTTCTCCAACGAGCAGATCGATGCATTGGTACAGCTGCTGAATACATTTCAAAGTAATGGAGAAGCTGAAGCTTGTATAACGATCTTGCAGGAAGTGTTCAAGGTGTCGATAAGTTTATTTTGTTGCTTCAAAAGTTAAATCAGTCGAAAACCGAAAAAGAAAGGATAGCACAAGAGGTTTGCGAATTGTTGAATGACAAAGATAAACGTCAGGAATTGGAAACGTTGACTCCCTCTTTGCTTAAGACGGGTGGAGAGGCCAAGTTTCGTCAATGTTTTAAACTGCTATATCCGCTTTTCTTGCTTCGTCTTCGAGAAAAGTTTTCGTCCATAACCCGTCGGAAAGAGCTTTTATCTATGCTCATCGTCTTGAAGCAGGATAATAAGGAGATTGCCGAGCTGTTGTCCATTGTCTCACGAAGTGTCTTGATGCTTCACCACCGGTTCCGCCAAAAAAATGGGATGGTGAGCGACAATTCGTTAGAGAACTTTATCGAAGAAGCTTTGAGATTCACTAACAGTTCAGATGAGGCGACGATTGTTAACTCCGGTTTGTAAACTGACGATTCCTGGCTTAAGAGTCTCTGATTAGGACGGATTTCATAGATAATCATAGGATGTAAACTGAAATGTAAACACTTTTTTTGGTAGATATGTAAAAAAAACGGAACTTTGTAACTAAAATTATTCAAGGTATTATGAATTATAGTTTTAAAGTAAACAATGATGTGCTTGTAGTGTCATTGCAAGGAAGACTTGACACAGAAGCTGCGGCTAAGTTTGAAACGGAATTTGCTGTAATTAGTAAGGAAAATCCTCATGGAAGTCTAGTGATTGATGCATCAGAACTTGAATATATCGCATCAAGCGGTCTTCGTATCATGCTGAAGCTGCTGAAGACTGAGAAGAATTTCAGACTAGAAAATGTGTGTCCGGATGTTTACAATGTGTTTGAAGTGACCGGATTCTCTAAAATAATCACGATGACCAAAGCGCTTCGCAAGATTGACTTGGAAAAGTGCGAAAAGATAGGTGCCGGTGGTAACGGAGCTGTTTATCGCGTGAGTGAGGATGAAATTGTCAAGGTCAACTACAACCCTGATACTTATGAAGGTCTTGATAAGGAATTGGCAAAGGCCAAGGAAGCTTTCCTATTGGGTATTCCTACAGCTATTTCATTCGACTTGGTGGACTGTGGTGGAGGAAAAAGAGGTGTGGTGTATGAAGCAATTAAAAGTAGCACCTTGGGTGAAACGATCCAGAAGGACCCAAACCGAATGGAGGAATGGACTGAGAGATACATCGAGCAATTGAATTTGCTCCACTCTGTTCACACAGACAATCCGGTATTTGGTAGTGCCAAGGCAAGCTACGCTAAGCAGGTGGAAGCTGCTTCTAAATATTTGACTGAAGAGGAAGGCGAACTCATGAAGCAGATTCTCGAAGTCCTTCCGGAAGGCGACAGATTGGTGCACTGTGATGCTCATCCGAAGAATATCATGATTCAAAACGGAGAGATGCTTTGGATTGATATGGAAGGTATGTCGGTAGGGCATCCTATTTATGACCTCATCTCCATTGCGGTCATTCTCAACGGAATGAGAACGGATGAGATGACAATGGGCATTTGCGGCATGGACAACGCTACAGTCAAACTTTTCAAGGATTGCTTTATCCGTAAGTATTTCAAGACTGAGGACCCGGAAATGATTCAGAAGATGGGTGGTTTGTTGGATGGTTTGCGTCTCATCAGAGCTGTATTTGCGATTGGATTCACTACAAGTGGAACAGAAAAGTACCGTCCTGCTATCATTGAAATGGCTCGTCAACATTTCTTCCCGAACATCCAGAAGATTGTCGGCGGAATCAAATTCTTGGTTAGTTCTCTTTGATAAATGATTGCAGATATGATTCGTACTTTATCTATTATAATAAGTATCATGGTCATGCTTGTTTCTTGTCAGACGAATGTCGTTGAGGAGCAGAAAATCGAGTTGAAGAATCAACTGATAGGTCTTACTAGTGCACATAATGCCCGACAGTTGGGTGGTTATCAGATTGGTAATCGACGAATCAAGGACAATCTGCTCCTTCGAACTGCTAAAATTTCGGAACTTTCGAAAGAAGATTCAACATTGCTTTGTGATAAATACAAGGTGCAATGTATCTATGATTTCCGTGGTAAGGAAGAGAGTCTATCGGCTCCGGATGTTATCCCGGGAAAGGCTAGATACTTGTCGTTGGCCTTGTCTTTCGCTGGAAGTGAGAGTGAGTCCGACACTAAGTTCGAGAATGAACAACAGATGATAGATATGTTGTTGCAATATGCTGATCATCCTTCAGTACAAGCTATGTGTACAAGCATGTATGATGTCATTTTCTTCGAGGAATCGTCGCAGGAGGTTTATCGCCAATTCTTTGCAGACTTGTTGACTGTTAAGCCGGAAGACGGAGCTGTGTTATGGCATTGTACGCAAGGGAAGGACCGTGCCGGTAGTGCATCGGCCATGTTATTGGCCGCCTTGGGTGCAGACCGTGAACTGATTATGGCGGACTTTACCCTGTCGAAGGATTATTATGATCCGATGACAACGAAAATCAAGACTGAAACCGAATCGCAAAAGACGGTTATCAATACCTTGATCAGTGCTAATCCTGTCGTCTTCGAGGCTACTTTGGACAAGGTGGATGGCAAATATGGTTCGCTCAGAAACTATCTGACCGAATGTATAGGTGTAACTCCCGAAATGATGGATGTTCTGCGTGATAGATATTTGGAATAAATGTTTTAATGGATGAAACTAAAAACTAATAAAATGAACAAGCTATTATCATTTATTTTCGTTGTCCTGTCATTTGCAGCTTGCCAACCAGTTGTGAATCAAAAGAAATCGGATATTGAAAAGAGCCTTGAACGTATTGGCTTACAAAATGTGGCTGAAGAAATTCCAGGTGTCGAAGTGTATATGGTATATGCCACTCCCTATAACTTTATGGGCAGAGTGCTGTACGAAGAACTCGATGAGGCATACCTTGTGCCCGAAGCGATGGAGAAATTGAGAAAGGCCAACGAGTTGCTCCGAAAGAAAAGATTGGACCTTCATCTCGTGGTTTACGATGCGGCACGTCCTCGCTCCATTCAGGAACAAATGTGGAAGGTGGTAGAAAATACCGAACTTCAAGACTTTGTGGCCAACCCGAACAAAAGTGGCGGTGGTGCTCATAATTATGGTGTGGCTGTGGATGTCACCCTCGTAGATTGTACCGGACACCCTATTCCTATGGGATCGGAGTATGACTATTTTGGTGACAGATCGCGTGTGGATTTGGAAGCAAAGTTGATAGAGAATGGTGAAATCAACCTGCGCGAACTGAAGAATCGCCAATTGTTGCGTGAGATTATGACGGAGGCCGGATGGCTTGTTGAGCCTTCGGAATGGTGGCATTTCAATGCGATGCCCCTCACTGAGGCTAGCCAAAAGCTATCGGTCATCAAGTGATTACAGAATAGGTATATATATAAAGGAAGAGGAACTTCGTTTGAAGCTCCTCTTCCTTTATTATATATAGCTTAGAATTAATATTCTTGCCATGGTTTGATTTGGATATCCTTTTCATCCATTTCGCAGAAGGCATTGACGAAGGCACTTGCCAAGCGAGCGTTGGTAATCAAAGGAATATTATGGTCGATAGCACCACGGCGAATCTTGTAACCATTGGTCAATTCGCGCTTAGTGTGGTTCTTCGGGATGTTCACGATGAGGTCGAACTTATGGTCGGCAATCATCTTCATCACGTTGTTTTCTGCATCCGGACGTTCATCTGGCCAGAATACTGGAGTTGTGCTAACACCATGAGCGTTCAAGAAGGTAGCTGTACCTGATGTTGCATAAATCTGGTAACCCTTCTTCTGCAACATACGGCTCGATTCGAGCAATTCCACCTTAGATTTCGCTGCACCAGTAGAGAACATGACTGCTTTCTTAGGAATACTGAAGCCTACAGAAATCATCGCGTTCAACAATGCTTCGTTGAAGTCGTCACCCATACAACCTACTTCACCAGTTGATGACATGTCAACACCCAATACAGGGTCTGCCTTGTGGAGACGAGAGAACGAGAACTGAGAAGCCTTGATACCGATCCAATCGATGTCGAATGCACTCTTGTCCGGTTGGCTATATGGAGCATCGAGCATAATGCGAGTTGCAGTTTCGATAAAGTTGCGCTTCAAAATCTTCGATACAAATGGGAACGAACGAGAAGCACGGAGGTTACATTCGATTACCTTGATTTCATTGTTCTTAGCCAAATATTGGATGTTGAACGGACCGGAGATGTTCAATTCCTTCGCAATCTGACGGCTGATGCGCTTGATGCGACGAGCGGTTTCGAAGTAAATTTTCTGAGCCGGGAATACCAATGTAGCGTCACCCGAGTGAACACCTGCAAATTCGATATGTTCAGAGATAGCGTATTCTACCACTTCACCATTCTTTGCCACGGCATCGAATTCGATTTCCTTGGTGTCGAGCATGAACTGAGATACTACAACCGGGAATTCCTTCGATACTTCCTTCGCCATTTGCAAGAATTCCTTTAATTCTTCTTCGTTGTAGCATACATTCATTGCAGCACCCGAGAGTACGTATGACGGACGAACCAATACCGGATAACCTACCTTTTCTACGAAAGCTTCCATGTCTTCGATGCTGGTCAATTCCTTCCATGCAGGCTGGTCGATACCAAGTTGGTCGAGCATAGCCGAGAACTTGTGACGGTTTTCTGCACGGTCGATAGAAATTGGAGAAGTACCGAGGATAGGTACTGACTGGCGATGCAACTTCATAGCCAAGTTGTTTGGAATCTGACCACCAACTGATACAATCACACCGTTTGGCTGTTCAAGGTCAATTACGTCAAGTACACGTTCGAATGACAATTCATCGAAGTACAAGCGGTCACACATATCGTAGTCGGTAGATACGGTTTCCGGGTTGTAGTTGATCATGATTGACTTGTAACCCAACTTGCGGGCTGTCTGAACAGCATTTACCGAACACCAGTCGAATTCTACTGAAGAACCGATGCGGTAAGCACCCGAACCGAGAACTACAACAGACTTATCGTTTTTGTAATAGTTCACATCGTAACCCTTCACGGCATATGTCATGTAAAGGTAGTTAGTGAGTTCCGGATGTTCAGAAGCTACGGTGTTGATACGCTTCACGGCTGGCAATACGCCCAATTCCTTACGGTGCTTGCGTACGGCGAGCAATTGGTTTTCCATGTTGCTGCTGTTCTTCAATACGAAACGAGCAATCTGGAAGTCAGAGAAGCCCAATACCTTAGCCTGACGAACCACTTCTTCTGGAAGTTCTTCAATCTTATTATAAGTAGCAAGTACGTTCTTGTAATCTACGATGTTCTTCAACTTGCCCAAGAACCATGGATCAATCTTAGTCAATTCGTGGATACGTTCGATAGTATAGCCTTCTTCCAAAGCTGAAGCGATAGAAAAGACACGGAGGTCAGTCGGGTTAGCGAGTTCTTCGTCGAGATCTTCGAACTTAGTGTGTTCGTTACCTACGAAACCGTGCATACCTTGGCCAATCATACGGAGACCCTTTTGGATCACTTCTTCGAATGAGCGGCCGATAGACATGATTTCACCTACTGATTTCATGCTAGAACCAATCTGGCGAGATACACCAGCAAACTTAGTCAAGTCCCAACGAGGAATCTTACAGATCAAATAATCCAAGTCTGGAGCCTTGTATGCTGAGTTCGGAGTACCCATTTCACCGATTTGGTCGAGTGTGTAACCCAACGCAATCTTAGCGGCTACGAATGCCAAAGGATAACCTGTGGCCTTAGAAGCCAAAGCAGAAGAACGGCTCAAACGAGCGTTTACTTCGATGACACGATAGTCGTTGGTTTCTGCATTGAATGCGTATTGGATGTTACATTCACCTACGATACCCAAGTGACGGATAGCCTTTACAGAGATTTCCTGCATGAAAGTAACCTGTTCTGGAGTCAATGAACAAGTAGGAGCTACCACGATAGATTCACCGGTATGGATACCGAGTGGGTCAAAGTTTTCCATGCTTGCCACAGTAAAGCAGTGGTCGTTAGCGTCGCGGATTACTTCGAATTCAATTTCTTTCCAGCCCTTCAATGATTCTTCCACCAAGATTTGCTTAGAGAAAGTAAAGGCACTTTCAGCCAACTTCAAGAATGATTCTTCGTCTTGACAGATACCACTACCCAAACCACCAAGTGCATAAGCTGAACGAACCATTACTGGGAAACCCAATTCATGTGCTGCATTCAAAGCATCCTCCATGCTTTCTACGGCACGGCTACGTGGAGTCTTCATTGGGATTTCATCCAACTTCTTCACGAACAAGTCACGGTCTTCTGTGTACATGATCGCTTCTACCGAAGTACCCAACACTTCTACACCATATTTCTGCAAGATACCTGCTTGATACAATTCAGTACCACAGTTCAATGCAGTCTGTCCACCGAATGCCAAGAGGATACCGTCCGGTTGTTCCTTCTTGATGATTTCTTCTACGAAGTAAGGAGTGACCGGAAGGAAGTATACTTTATCTGCAATACCTTCCGAAGTCTGGATAGTTGCAATGTTAGGGTTAACCAACACGGAACTGATTCCTTCTTCACGCAAAGCCTTCAGCGCTTGTGAACCTGAGTAGTCAAACTCACCTGCCTGGCCGATTTTGAGGGCACCCGAGCCCAGTACCAGGACTTTCTTTAATTCCTTTTTCATTGAATGCTTTTTTATATTGTTTGTTTTCTTTTTTCTACATCTACCCAAATGATAAAAAAAATGCGTCCATACCTCGTTTCGAGGATGCCCGCATTTCAATTATATGTTGTCATTGGTTTGACTTTTACTTGGATACATAGCTTTCAAATTTTATGCAAAGTAACTACTTATTTCTTATATTACAAAACAAAGGGGCAAGTTTATTTTCAAGTTTTTCTTCTGTTTGCATTTTTATTTATTTGTTTTGTCTATCTTTGCGACCATTAATAATATAAGGTTAGATATTTATGGCGGAAAATAAAAAAATTATATTGACTGGTGACCGTCCGACTGGCAAGTTGCATATTGGTCATTATGTAGGCTCTTTGAAACGTAGAGTAGAACTTCAGAATTCAGGCTTGTATGACAAGACGTTTGTGTTCATTGCCGATGCACAGGCTTTGACCGATAATATCGACAATCCGGAAAAGGTTCGTCAGAATGTCATTGAAGTAGCGTTGGATTATTTGGCTTGTGGTCTTGACCCGAATCTTTCGACTATTTTCATTCAGTCGCAGATTCCTGAATTGTGCGAACTGTCGTTCTATTATATGGACTTGGTGACAGTAAGCCGTCTTCAACGAAATCCGACCGTGAAGACCGAAATCCAGATGCGTAATTTCGAAACAAGCATCCCTGTAGGTTTCTTTACTTATCCGATTAGTCAGGCAGCCGACATTACTGCTTTCAAGGCAACAACCGTTCCTGCTGGTGAAGACCAGGAACCGATGATTGAACAGGCTCGTGAAATTGTACGTCGTTTCAATCATATTTATGGAGAAACATTAGTGGAACCGGAAATCCTTCTTCCGACCAATGCTGTATGTCTCCGTCTTCCGGGAACTGACGGTAAGGCTAAGATGAGTAAGTCGCTCGGCAATTGTATCTATCTTTCTGACCCTGCTGATGTCGTAGAAAAGAAGGTGAAGAGCATGTATACTGACCCTACTCATATTAAGGTAAGCGATCCGGGTAAACTCGAAGGCAATACTGTATTTACTTATCTTGATGCATTCAGTCGTCCGGAACATTTCGAACGCTATTTGCCGGAATATCCGAACTTGGATGAATTGAAGGCGCACTATACTCGCGGTGGTTTGGGTGATATGAAGGTGAAGAAATTCTTGGCTGCTATCATGCAGGAAGAATTGTCTCCAATCCGTGAACGCCGCAAAGAGTTTGAAAAAGATATTCCTGCCGTATACGAAATGCTGCGCAAGGGATGTGAAGTAGCTCGTGAAACAGCATCGGCTACTTTGGACGAAGTTCGTCGTGCTATGAAGATTAACTACTTCGACGATGCAGATTTGATTGCCGAACAAATTAAGCGTTTTGCTGGAGAATAATTTAAGGAAATCATCTTTGGATGACACGAATGGTCATTCAGAACGAAGCGAAGAATCTCGATAGCACAAATTAGATGTTATCGAGATTTTTCCTTCTTTTCGGTCGTCTGAATGACAATTGTGGGGCGAAAAACGGCTTTTTTGAAGGAAAAATGCAGTTTTTTGAAAATTTTTCCTCGAAATGTTTGCAAGTTCGGAAAAAAGCCGTACCTTTGCATCGCTTTTGAAAAACAAGAGACATCGGGCGTTTAGCTCAGCTGGTTCAGAGCATCTGCCTTACAAGCAGAGGGTCGGCGGTTCGAATCCGTCAACGCCCACTATAAAACTTGAGTCTCTTGGTTGAAAAAGAATTTCGGGCGTTTAGCTCAGCTGGTTCAGAGCATCTGCCTTACAAGCAGAGGGTCGGCGGTTCGAATCCGTCAACGCCCACCGAAATTTTGAAAATAACCCGAAAGGGGCGTTTAGCTCAGCTGGTTCAGAGCATCTGCCTTACAAGCAGAGGGTCGGCGGTTCGAATCCGTCAACGCCCACTAAACATCGCGGAGTGGAGCAGTTGGTAGCTCGTTGGGCTCATAACCCAAAGGTCGTCTGTTCGAGTCAGGCCTCCGCAACTAGAAAGGAGAAGCATTTGCTTCTCCTTTTTTTTGTATTTGTTTGTTGAGAAACTTCAGAATTATTCCCTATTTCTTGTATGAACCAAAGAAAAGCCTTAATTTTGCACACATATATATATAATGTGCAATAAGAATTTATGGCAGTATCGAAAACAAGGGCTAAATTGGTAGATGTCGCACGCCAGTTGTTTGCTAAGAAGGGAGTAGACAACACAACGATGAATGACATTGCGGTCGCTTCAACGAAGGGACGCCGTACGCTTTATACCTACTTCAAGAGTAAGGAGGAAATTTATGTAGCGGTGGTGGAGTCTGAACTGGACAAGTTGGCGGAAGCGCTGGATAAAGTGGTCGCTGAAAATATAGCTCCAGATGTGAAGATACTGAAGTTGATAGAAACTCATCTGGATGCCATAAAGTTGATTGTTCATCGTAACGGGTCTTTGCGTGCCAGTTTTTTCAGGGATATTTGGCAGGTGGAGCGAGTACGCCGTAACTTGAACTTGCATGAAATCGCTCTTTTTAAGCAGGTGCTTACGGAAGGGAACGATCAGGGCCTTTTCGATGTGGATAATGTGGATATCCTTGCTGACATATTGCATTATTGCGTCAAGGGTATTGAAGTGCCATATATCCGTGGTAAGATAGGCGATGATTTGAACGATCGTCAAGGTTGGGAATATGTGGCAAAGATTGTTTATGGCGCATTGGGACATAAAGGAAATATTAATTCATAAATAAAATCATTATGGGATTATTAACAGGTAAGACAGCGATTGTAACAGGTGCTGCTCGTGGTATTGGTAAGGCAATTGCTTTGAAGTTTGCGGCTGAAGGTGCAAACGTAGCATTCACTGATTTGGTGATTGACGAAAACGGTTTGAATACAGAAAAGGAAATTGCGGCTTTCGGTGTAAAGGCAAAGGGTTATGCTTCGAATGCGGCTTCTTTTGAAGATACAGAAAAGGTCGTTGCTCAGATTAAGGAAGAATTCGGTTCGATTGATATTCTCGTGAATAATGCAGGTATCACTAAGGACGGATTGATGATGCGTATGAGCGAAGCACAATGGGATGCAGTTATCGCAGTGAACTTGAAGTCTGCTTTCAACTTCATTCATGCTTGTACTCCGATTATGATGCGTCAGCGTGGCGGTAGCATCATCAACATGGCTTCTGTAGTAGGTGTGCATGGTAATGCCGGTCAGTGTAACTACTCGGCTTCTAAGGCTGGTATGATTGGTTTGGCTAAGTCTATCGCTCAGGAATTGGGCTCTCGTGGTGTGCGTGCCAATGCCATTGCTCCGGGTTTCATTATTACCGATATGACTAATCAGTTGAGCGAAGAAGTGAAGGCTGAATGGGCTAAGCGTATTCCACTCCGTCGTGGAGGTACACCGGAAGATGTGGCTAATATCGCTACATTCTTGGCTTCTGACATGTCTTCATACGTGACAGGTCAGGTGATTCAGGTTGACGGTGGTATGAATATGTAATGACATGACAGTCGTTTACGAAGATAACCATATCATTGTCGTCAACAAGACCGCTTCGGAAATCGTTCAGGGCGACAAAACTGGCGATACTCCTTTGTCTGAAACGGTAAAGGAATATCTCAAGGTGAAGTACAACAAGCCCGGCAATGTGTTCTGTGGCGTAACTCATCGTCTCGATCGTCCGGTCAGTGGTTTGGTGGTGTTTGCCAAGACTAGTAAGGCGCTTTCCCGCTTGAACGATATGTTTCGTCTCGGAGAGGTGAAAAAGACATATTGGGCTATTGTCAAAGACCGTCCGAAGGAATTGGAAGGTGAACTCACGCATTGGATGGTACGCAACGAGAAGCAGAATAAATCGTATGCTTACGACAAGGAGCGACCGAACAGCAAGAAAGCGATTCTCCGTTACAAGTTGATTGGCCATTCGCAGAACTATCACTTGTTGGAAGTCGATTTGCAGACGGGACGTCATCACCAGATTCGTTGTCAGTTGGCCAAGATGGGCTGCCCGATTAAAGGTGATTTGAAGTATGGTTCGCCACGCTCGAATCCGGATGGAAGCATCTGTCTTCATGCCCGAAGGGTGACATTTGTTCATCCTGTGTCGAAGGAGGTGATTGACATTACGGCACCGCTTCCACCGGGCAATCTTTGGAACGGATTTGATATGGAATAAGATAGAAAAAAGAGGCTCGAAAGCCTCTTTTTTATTTTTCTATTTGCCAAACTCCCTTGATTTTGGAACGTTCTGAATTGATGTAACCATTCTCTTTCAGCCAACCAATAGCACGATGAATGGAACTTTCTCCAATACCTAAGTTCTCTTCTATTTGAGAATATTTGATTTTTGGATTCATGCAGATAGCGTCATAAACGTTCTTATATAATATTGTTGGGAATGGAGGTTTTTGTTCATTTTCCCCCAATTTTGGGGGTTTTTGATTCATTTTCCCCCGATTTTGGGGGTTTTTGAATTCCTCCATGGAGGTTTCTGATTCATTTCCCGTCAAAGATGACGGTTTTTGATAAGATACCTCAGATTCCTTCACAACCAAGAACCCTTGCTCAATGGCTTTTCTTTCCAATTCAGCACCGATAGATGAGATACGTTCTGTAACTAAAAACGCAGTAATCAAGCTAAGGTCAAACTCAGGAAGTCCGTTCCCATTTTCTTCCAATTGGTCTTGTACTTGAAGCACTCCACGACTAAAACGGTTCACAAATCCTAAAACCTTCATTCCTTCGGCAACTACTAAGTTTCGATAGTCGTTCACGCGAGGGAAGTTTTCACGGTTTGCCTTTCCGTATAAACCGCCAGGGTTTAGAATCTCTATACGGTCATCATATTGGTAGAACTGAATCGGGCCATTTCCGGTATAGTCGCGATGGCAGATAGCATTCATGAGTAATTCTCGTGTAGCCCAATATGGATAGTCCACCACATTTTCTTCTCTGGCAGCAGAAACAGGAATCGGGCGACGATTGGCAATGGTTGCTTTGATGAAAGTGTCCAATTCGGGTAAAATTTTGCATAGGTTTCCCGCAAATTTATGTTCCGTCATAATCTCTCCTGCACGGCCTTTGCCTTTGAATCGGACGTACTGAACGTATGCACCACCCAAAAAGCGTTCCACATTCTTGCCAAAGAAAAGTATACCAGCGTATGTCGGACAATCGAACTTCAAGTCATAAAATCCTAAAGCCTGCATTTGTTCCTTGATGTCACGTTTGTCTGTTTCCACCACTTCATCAGGAATTGCTTTAGGCAAATAGATATGCTTGAATACCTGTAAATCCAAATCGTTGACAGATGCACCAAAACAAGGTGTTGAATCGAATGTCTGCACATTGGCTGCTCTGCGTTCTAGCAAGATATGTTCATCTGCTTCGTTGGCAACTGCTTTTCGTGGACCTATTCGTACCCAAATTCTCCCTTTGTAACGAACAGGTGGAAATATGGCAGGTTGTACTTCTACCACGATGATATCACCTTCGGGCATAGAAACTTTTTCCACTACCATCGAAGGCTGTGGTTGAATATTTCCGTCGGTGCGGATAGCTGCCAAATTCTTTAGTAAATCATCGGTCACATTTATGCCTTGGACAGTTCCATTATCAGCCACACCTAAGAACAAATATCCCGGTTGCTTATGATTAGGCAAGTCATTGGCAAATGCACAAATGGCTTGACCGAATTTATCCGTGTTAGTGGTAGAAATGGTTCTTTCTACTCGGTCGTTTTCTATATCATTGAGCAGTGCTCGGATTTCGTTTGTTGTTATCATAAATATTACATTTTTTGATATTGTGTCTTCAACATGACATAATCATATATAAGAGAGATATAAGCTGTTTTTATTTGTTCATCTGTTATATCAGTATGAATATTATATAGTTTTACCATTTTCATCATATATGATGTTATATATTCTGATATATGTGTTTGAATATAATTTTTAATGTCTTGTTCTGACAGATCTTTAACAGAATCTAATAATTGGTCTATTTGTTCTTTTTTAGAAAAAGGAGAATATATACAACATGTTCCATAATTGGGGAAATTTTCAAAACCAGATATCCAATTCATCTTCACAGTAATATCTTCATATTTTTTAAGACCATAAATTGCATTTCTGGAACAATTATGAAAACTACCTTCTTCTAATTTTAATAAATAATTTACGTCATAATCTATTAATTGTGGTGTAATAGGATTAATGTCTCTTTTCTTCAATTCATATATTTTACAACCCAATTCATATCTAATATTTTTTACACATATATAATTAAACATAAGTGCATTGTAAAGATAATTGTCACCCCAAATCACAATTTGATCATTAAGAATTTTTTCATTTTCATTTTCTATGCGTTCCTTATCAGATAAAGATATTAGACTATTTATACCTACAGTTTTAAATCCTTTCACTAAAAACAAGGTTTCTGCTTCAAATAATTTGTCTGCTGTTATTGGGGATTTATTACACGATGCAATATCAGAGGGTAATTTTATTTTTGACAAGTATGGCACATTATATGTGTTAGTTCTACATGCAAATGCTGTTAAACAAAAATTCAAATATTGAATGTCTAAAGATACGGCCTTAGAATTATTTTGTTCTAACTCTTTATTAAACACATCCTTAATAAGTGAAATAGATTCAGGTAGAATTTTTTCTAATAAAGTATTTGTAACCCATTGTCTACCTATATAAGTAAGATTGTCACGTGATAAATCAACAATCTTATCTGTTGTTTGATTGTTTAGATTCCATTCAAAACCTAAATATCCCGTTTTCCAATAACTTAATTTAGCATTAGACACAAGAACATCACGAAGTAACAATCTTTGAGGTAAACGATGTTGATCTTTTAAACTTTGGTTAAACCAAATATAAAATGATGAACCATATTCCTTTTCATAGAATTTAAAAATCAAAAAACCATCAACATATTCAAATGAATATTTATATTTCCCTTTTATAGATATATTCGTGGGAGATTCAGATATTATACCTCTTTTAAAACAACGATCTTGATTTACTGTATAATAATTAAAACAACTGTTGCTGACATGCTCAAAAGTTTTCTTTACAAAATCATCTATCTTAGCTAGATACAAATCATCACCATCATTTTTAAATACATCAACACTACCTAAAATATCCCAACTAAAAGAATTTCCAAATAGTTCTGAAAATTTTTCCTTCTGAATATCAACTTTGATTATTGTTCCTCTTCGATTTTTTATATTTTCCTCTACTATTGAACAATACTGATTGTCTGCTGCAGATCTAAATATAATACGTTTAGACTTTTCACCAGGAAAAGCAGTTTCAACTTCAAAAGTTGAAGATACGAAAAATATAGATTGTAATCCTATTCCAAAAGCAGCAGTAGGTCTTAACCAATATGGCATTTTTTTATAGTTTTCAGCATATCCATAATCGTTGGAATAACTTTCACCTACATATTTAGTCATTCTTAATAGTGTAGTTTCAGAAATGCCTGTACCTCTATCTTCACACTCTATGTGTAATACATTTCTTTCTTCATCCAACCATTTTATTGATAAATCAACAGGATATTGTTTATAGACGGTTGGATTTATATCGTCTGGAAATTGAATGGAATTTTTATCATTACCTTCAGATTCAAAATATGAATCATATATACCATTGTTTATGTCACTCCACATTTGTAGTTTGCTTGCATCAAATGCATTTTGCACAATTTCACGAATAAAAGCAAATCCTGGCTCCTTATATATACCTCCTCCTCTTAAGATACTAAACATTTTCTTTTGTGACATGGTAAACTTCAAGTTCAACAAATCAGAACTAGCTTGTATGCCCTTATATAATATTCTAATACTATTTTTACTTATAATGGGAGGCAATCCACCTAAATCAGGAGGTGCAATATTTGACCATTCACGGCTTTGGTTATTGACTTCCTCTTCCAGCCAATCAAACCAACTTCGTGCAATTCTATAAACATTCTCTTCAGAACAATCCAACTCTGCTTCAATAGCAGTTGGAGATATAAGCATATGTCGAACAGAAGCATGTTTTTGTTGATGCAAAGCTGAAACTTCAGGCATATCCTTTATGGACGCAATAGAGAAGGTGTTAAATCTATTATCGTCAAAATCTAATAAGTCTCCTAAACGAATCATACATGCAATAAAACGTGGATGTATATAATCACCTTTATAACCATTGGCTTTAGGATATAAACTAGTCATAACATCGCAAAAGTTTTCTCCATGTAATAATGCAATATTAGCCAACAATTCTATAAATCTGTTTGGTAGTTGTTCAGAATAAAAATTGTCTGCCAATCTTTTAAACTCTTGATTTGATAATAAATAATTCGCACTCTGTTTTGCGTGTTTGCTTCTAAAAATTTCAGCGGTTAATACAATAACTGCATTTTTAATTTCTAAAGCCCACTTAAAGTTATCAGGTTTCTGGTTTTCCAAAGTCTCTTTATACGATAATAATAATTTAGCATTTCTCGAAATAACAGAGTCTTCACTTTGGGCCAAGTTTTCTAGGACAGCACGGAAATTTTCTTTTTGCCATTCTTCTTCTATTATTTTATAGGTTAAAACCATACCTATGTCATGAGTTAAACATGACATTAATATAAGAAATGTATCTGTAGCACCCAAATGCTTTATGCGTTCCTCTCCTAAAAAACATTGGATGTTATTTATTATAGTCATAGAGTGACTAATATCATGCGCGCTATAATGTGGGAATGAATTGGACACAAGATTCAATCCTTGGGAAAGATTTTTTTTATTCAAATCCCAAATTGAATATAGTAATTCATAATCTTTATCCGAGGAGGATAAAAATCTTAAATGTTTTTCTAAAGTATAATTCTTATTCAAAACTTGATTTTCCATATCAAATCCATTATTCATAACTTATCCTCTATTATTATATTCTTCCCGACTAAAACTAAAACCCGCATCCACAATCAATACCTCATCGTATGTCAATCCATAAAGCTTATACACTCGTAAATCGATTTCTTTTTCCGTTTTGGCTATTTGTTCTGATAACTGATTGCATACCGAACGATAGTTATTAAAATAATCTTCCCATTCATCTTGTTCCAACAGTTTCAAGCTAATCTTTTGTTTCTTCAGTTCTTTCAAGAAGTCTGTAAACTTCAATAGATCAAATGTAGATAATGCTCCTGTTATTTTAAAGTCCTTAAAATTGTCGGACAAACGACGAAGAAAACGATTTCGTTTTTCTTGTAATTGTTCATTCATCAAAAGCATTTGATTTCCTAAAATAATAAATGCTTCTTGTTTCTCTAATTGAATATCTCTAATAGGAAATACCCTTAAATCATTTAGGATTATTTTAGGAAATAATTTACGTTCAGCCTTTGCTGTATTTTTTTTAAAATAATACGACATTAGCGTACTATTTAATAGAACAAGAATATATAGGAGTGAAATGTTTTCACCTTCTCGTTTTACAATGGCAATATTACTTCTATTATACAAATAAGTATCTTTTGTATATACTGCATTCAAACAATGAGGAAAATCATTTGTTATCTCCCTTATGATAATCTTTTCATTCGTAAATAAATCAAGAGTTCTTGGAGCAGCTAAATGTTTACCATACCACAACCAAGATCCAGTCCAATTAATTCCATATCTCAAGACGTTACTTCCATCTAAATACTTATATGTTTCCTTATTATACTGATAAGTAAAATCATAAGGACGGGACTTTACATCGTCTGTTGTTTGTTTTGGAACACCTTTACCTTTTTCATATGCTTGAAGCCCTGCCTTAACGGAAGCAACCTCATCTAGTCCTCTACTATTTTCTTTGATCTTATTAATTATATATTCGCTATCTTCATTTTGGAAAATAGAAAATTCACATTTCTTATTTTTTACAAATTCATTTTGATACTTATTATGCATGTATTCAAAAGAATTATTTTTATCATCAGTTTTTATTATGTCTATAGTGTGATTGTCTTTATTAATTCTATTTCGTATAATTGATATGACCGTTTCTACATTTGCTTCTTCAAAAGATTTGCCATATAAATTGACAATTTTATCAATAGTGACATTGTCTATAAAAAAATGTCTGATAGCTTCACCAGAATATGTCATTAACCAAGAATTAGGAATAATCAATCCTACAAAACCAGCTTTCATACAGAGCCGAATTGATAATTCCATAAATAATATATATGTATTGACTTGATATTTAGCTGATACATATTTAGCTTCATAATATTCTTTATCAGCCAGATTGATTTTTTCTCTTGCAAATACGTATGGCGGATTACCAATTACCACATCAAATCCACCTTTAGCAAACACTTGTGGAAACTCTTTCTCCCAATCGAAAGCCTTATCACCCGCAATATTGGGATCGCTAATAAGCGAATTACCACACTTAATGTTCTCATTAAGCGAACTGAGTTTTCTTTGAGGCCTTGCCGTACGAAGCCAAAGTGCCAATTGAGCAATCTCTACACTTTCTTCGTTGATGTCCACTCCATAAAGATTGTTTTCCAAAATGCTATTTTCTACGTCTTGGAAAACCATAGCAGAACTAGCTACCTTTGCTTCCATTTCATCAATCAGATGATGCTCATTCATGAGAAAAGACAAAGCAGCATTCAAGAATGCTCCACTTCCACAAGCCGGGTCAAGAATAGTTATTTGTAATAACCACTCTCTATATTGTTTCAAGAGGTCAAGCAAACGAAGTTTGGTTTGCTTTTGACGCTTCCGGTCAGAAAAGTATTCATCTTCTACAATTCCAAGTGCTTGTTTCTTCTCAGAACATAGTTTACCAACCGTATTTTCTACGATATATTTGGTAATGTATGGAGGTGTATAAAAAACTCCGTCTTTCTTTCGTTTCGATTTGGAAGTATCCAATTCAAAACCCATAATGCGTTGTGTAACTTCTTCTATCTCCGACAAAGAATGTTCAAAAATGTGTCCAAGAATGTTCACATCTACATCACTCTTGAAATCATATTCGGAAAGTTTTTTGGTATGCTTATATAATAAGTCGTCTGAGATAATAAGTGAGTCCAAGAGCTCATCAGTACGAAATAAACCGCCATTGTAGGCAAATATGCCGCGACTATTGTTCCCCGTATCCAAATAGCCAAAATATTGTCTTATCCTATTATATAAAGGAGTGTAAGCGTCCAAATCTTTCAATTGTTGCCATTGGTCCAGAATTTGTACCATAGAATTCGGAGGAAGTAACCCACCGTCTTCAGCAAAGAAGATGAAAAGCAAACGGTCAAGCAACTTTTGTGTTTTCTTATAAAGTAACAATTGTTCTTCTTGTGTTTCAATCGAATTGTTCTTCAAAATGTTATCAAATAATTCACGTTTAAACACAGAATAATCACGATACAACGCTTCCGTTACATCCTTTTCAACAGAAACAGAAGCTTTCTTCATTTTGATAGCTATTCCTTTTTCTATTTGCGACCATGCAAGGCAACAATACAATTCTTCAAATTCGCCTTCTGTTATGGTAAAGAGATTCCACTCCCGATGTTCGGTAGCATTGTCTATGTAAAGACGTAATTTCTCGAAGTTGGAAATAATTACATAACGCGCCTCTTTATTCTGGTTTTTATATTGGAAAGCTTGTGGTTCTACTTTCTTTAAATCGGTTGTCTTATGGTCTTTCAGTTCGATGATACCAATAACTTTACCATTCAACCATATTGCACCATCCGCCTTTTTAGAATCGGTTTCATTCTTCTGTTCAGTAATCAGATTGTAATCAGGAGAAGGGTTTAATGTATAGCCAAGGATTTTTACAAACAGTTCCCGAAGAAATCCTTCCTGAAACTGTTCTTCTTTGCTATGCAGAATATTTTCCTGTATAGTAGGATTCAAAAAATATGCTTGGAACTTTTGCCATGCTTCGAGCAATAGCTCTTTGGGAAGCAAAGCTTGATATTTCTTTAATACTGTTTTCTGGAAGAATGACATAACTACTTTATCTTGATTCGTTTAGATTACAAAGTAAGTAAAAACTATCGATTAATAATAGTCTTTAGATAAAAAACGTTTGATTGGGTGATTTTAATATTTAGAGTTCAGGTTTTGAATGTAATCTACCCAAAGTACGGTCTATTCCACATTCATGTGTTCGATATTTACAAATCCCATTGCTTATTATACAAAAACACAAAACACCTTCAGATTCACATAAACCTCATACTCTCTGAGAATCTGAAGGTTACAATGAACTTCCCGCATGAACTTCCTTTATCCTCGGCTCACCCCATAATTCCCCGGCACCGGGAAATAAAAAGGAGCCCGGAGATGTTCCGGATGCGTGAGCTTTCCTTCCTTGACACGGTCCTTCAACCGACGAAGAGCCGTGGCATTACTTAATCCGCAGAGCAGTTCCAATTCTTTCGTCGTGATGTAATCGTGTTCCTTTAAATGCTCCGTCAAGATACCGCCTATCTCGATGTCGCTGAGTTCCACCTAACAATGCAAGTAATTGGTGCGCATGAACTTGGTGGTGCTCAGTTTCTTTTGCTGTTTTTTGTCTGCCTTATAAACCACACCCTTGAACTCGATGCACTCGGCACGGATTTCATGACGATCGCGGACGAATGGTGACTTGGCACTGATACGGAAAGCACCGATGCAATATTGGACGCATTCTCAAATCGGGGAAGTGAGAGAAATGACAATAAGCCAGCAACTACAAAAGGAATTGCCCGGACTCCGTGGATTCTCGGCTACTAACATAAAGAATATGCGTTCATTCTACGAAGAGTGGTCGCCTTTCGTAAATTGCCAGCCAATGGCTGACGAAAATAAAACGCTAACTGCGGTTAGCGATTCAGAACTTAACTCACTTATTGCCGTTGAACTAAAATCGGGAAAATTCCTTCTTCATATTTGGGACAATTATCACATTGAAGTATTACAATGAATTAACCTAAACCTCTCGATAAACTAACCAAAACATCTAGAAGTATTAGCCTTTCCACACTATGTGGATAGGCCTCTCCACATAATGTGGAAGGGGCTCTCCACATCTGTGGAGAAGTCTTTGGACATAATGTGGAAGGATTAATACTTCGCCGTCTTTAGGCTAATTCTTCTACGCTTTTTTACTAGTGGATGATACATCTTCACATTAGTACATTTTTCTTCAACATGGCTCATCGGAAACTTGTAAACCCCTATTTCCTGATTATATATTTGTATCCTCAAACTTAAAAATATGATCCGTATGAAAGAATTTATTTGCCAGTTTATCAAGCGTTTGGGGACTATCTTTAACCCATGTACAGTACAAGAAACGTCAAAATCAGAAAAGGAGAATGGAAACACTCGGAAGTTGCAGCGTTTTCTGAATAATCGTTTCGACTTCCGTCATAACCAACTGACTGGAGTGACGGAATATCGTCCGAAAGGTATTGCCGATGTGGAATTTTCCCCTATCGAAGAACGAAATATGAATGGTATGATAGTGGATGCCCGACTGAAAGGTATCGCTTGTTGGAACAGCATGGTTCCTACACTTGTACTCTCGGATAAAGTGGAAAGTTATCATCCTTTCCATCTGTATATGAGCGAATTGCCAGAATGGGATGGAACAGACAGAGTTACTCCTTTGCTGAGTAGAGTTTCCAATGATTCATTTTGGCTAAGAGGGGGGCGATATTGGCTTCGTGCCTTGACTGCTCAATGGTTGGGACTTAATCGTACTCATGCCAACACTTTGGTGCCTGTACTTGTGAGTAGCGAGCAAGGATTGGGGAAAAGTACATTTTGTCGTTCCTTACTTCCTGATTCGCTTCGTGCTTACTATTTGGATAATCTGAATCTCTCACCAAGCACTTTCCCTGAAAAGAAATTGGTAAAGGTAGGGTTAATCAACCTCGATGAATTCGACAAAATCAGCGAGAAGCGTCAGCCGGATCTGAAGAACTTGCTTCAGATGATGTCTGTCCCCGTGTATCGTGGTAAGCGTTTGGGTTATGTCACCGAACCTCGATTGGCTTCTTTCATAGCTACCACCAATAGCCGACAGATTCTGAGTGACCCGACCGGAAGCCGACGATTCCTTTGTGTGGAAGTGACTGATATGATTCCGAACGAAGCGATAGAACACAAGCAGCTCTATGCCCAACTGAAGCAGGAGGTGCTGGATGGCGAACGTGATTATTTGAATAAGGAAGAAGAAAAGGAGGTGCAACGTCGCAACAAGGCATATTATCGTCACTCACCGTTGGAAGATGTGTTTCATGCCTGCTTTCGTCGTCCGAAGCCGGAAGAAGATGGTGACTGGATGACGGCTGCCGAAATCTTCCGCTTGATGAACAAACGTAATGCTTCCGCTCTCCGAGGTATCTCCGCCAAGCATTTGAGTTTCCGACTCATTGCCATGGGCTTCAAGCCTCGTCATACCATGTATGGCAATTGTTATCATGTGGTGAGAGCGGAAGCCGCCTAAAAAGGAACTTCATGCGGGAACTTCATTGTAACCTTCAGATTCTCAAGAAGTATGAACTTAATGTGAAGCTGAAGGAAAAAAGAACTTCAGGATAAATATTCAATTCAATCCAAACATCCATAGTGGAATAACGTTGTAGTCATTGTCAATACATATGGGGTTGATTTATTTTATTTCTTTTTGGGGCTTTGTTGTTGTATGTCCGTGACTTCTCCTTCCATACTCAAATGATTTACAGAACTATGAATTTTTCTTGAGCAAATATTATTTTATTTTCGAATAAATAAATACCTTTACGCTAAATTCAATAGATTGATAATAATGGAGGATATAAATCGTCTTAAAATAGTGCTTGTAGAAAAGAAACGTACAGGTAAATGGTTGGCAGAACAATTGGGGAAAAATCCGTCAACTGTATCTAAATGGTGTTCAAATGTGGCTCAACCGGATTTAGCTACACTTGTGAAGATTGCAAACTTATTGGAGGTTGGCGTTCAAGATTTGGTTATATCTGCAAAATAATATAGTGTTATGAATGACAATTGGATTGAAATAGTAGAAACCTTACAGCCATATGTAAAGTGTAACTCAACGGAGCTTAAATATCAGCAAGAGGTTGAAAATTGTTTGAAGTTTTTAGGTTGGAGAAGTTCCAATAAAACCATGCAGTCACAGTTGACACTTGGTTTCGGGGCTGGAAATACATTGCGCCCGGACATTATATTGTATAAAAATGGCACACCTGTTTTGCCTATTGAAATAAAAAGGCCTGATAATGTTTGCAATGATAAGCAAGTAGGGCAATTGGGTAACTATATGCGACAACTGAAATCAAACATTGGTTTATATTTCGGTGAAAACATCTGCTTCTATTATGATAATCCAGATGATTTAGATAATCCTATCTGTGTATTTAAAGTTGAACTTTGCAGAAACGAACCTAATGGCGAAATGTTTTGCGAGATAATGTCTTATGAAGAGTTTGATGTAAATAAACTGGAGAAATTTTGTGAGGAATATTACAATCAAATTATGGCTCATAATAGCCTTCAGTTACGTTTGGATGAATTTTTGTCTGTTGACAAAGCAAATATGAATGTTATTGCTTTAATTAAGGATAAATTTGTAAAAGAAGGTTTTGATAGAGATACTGTTGAAGAAGAATTAGACAAATTGGATATTCAAATTAAACAGAAACAACACAATATTATTAATATATTTGATATTAACAGCATAATAAAACCTGAGAACAAAAATATTGAATTTAAGGATAAAATAAAGGAAAAGTTAAGAACAGTGGGTTTGAGTTCGTTTATTCATTTATATCCTATACTTAAAAATAATATGGATGCGAGAATAGAAGATGTAGTTGTACAGATCCCAAAATTCGGAGAATATGAATTATCTTCTCAACAGACTAAGTTATCCACTGCACGTTCAATATTTAAATCTGGCTGGGAGGATAATGCATTGTTAATTATTGCGGAAAGTAAAAAAGTGGATGAAGACCTTTTACAACAAGTAAAAATATATATTTCCAATATAAATCATAACGATGATTATTAATGATACAATTTATGACTTCAAAAGAACTTCAACAATACTTGCTTCGCGAATTTCCACAGGAAAATGCCTGTTGTGAATGGAAAGAAATGAAGAATTTGAAAAACTCGTTTGCGGGAGACGAGAAAAATGATGTAATCTCTTATGTGTCTGCTATTGCCAACATGGAGGGCGGGCATCTTGTAATTGGAGTACAGGACAAAACATTGGAAATCGTGGGTACTGACCTTGCGAAGTTTAACCTGAATGCACAGTCTGCTGTATGGAAATTAGTTGAGCATTGTACAAATCTTTCTTCAGAAGGGCTTGACATCTGTGAATATGTAACGGAAGACACGCAAAAGGTTGTGTGGGTCATTCATATTCCAAAACATTTGCCTCGTCGTCCTGTTTATGCACATAAAAAAGCATGGCAACGTGTAGAAGATTCGTTAGTGGAGATGACTCAAGAAAGACTTTCCGCCATTCTTGAAGAACCGATATTTGAAGCAAAGGATTGGTCTGCCGAGATTGTTCCCAATGCTACATTGGCTGATCTCGATGAATTGGCTATAGCCAAGGCTCGTGTGATGTTCAAGAAAGTTCATGCATCAAAAATACCATCGGAAGAAGTAGATACATGGTCCGTAGAAGAATTGCTTTGCAATAGCGGAATTATGATTGACGGTAAACTGACACGTGCAGCCATCATTCTTCTGGGTAAACCTGTGTCTGTATTCAAACTTCGTCCTGCTGTAGTAGAAGTCACATGGACTTTACGTGATGAACATCAAGAGGTGGTGGATTACGAACATTTTACTGCTCCATTCATTTTGACTGTGGACCAAATATTGAGTAAGATTCGAAACCTGACAATGAGAGAGTTGCCTGGAGGAACATTATTCCCCGATACAATGAAACAATATGATGACTACACGATTCGTGAGGCACTCCATAATGCCATTGCACATCAAGATTATACACTACAGCAACGTATCAACTTCGTAGAAAATCCAGGCTATCTGTACTATGAAAACGGAGGTAGTTTCATCCCCGGTACTTTGCAAAAGGCATTAGCAACCAAAGGACCACAACGTCATTTCAGGAATGAATGTCTTTGTCGCGCAATGGTCAATTTCAATATGATTGATACGGTCAGCCGTGGAATCAAGAAAATGTTTAACGAGCAATGGCGTCGTCATTTCCCGATGCCAGATTACGAAATAGACGTATTGAATAAAGAAGTTGGTGTGAAGATATATGGTAATTCTATCAATGAAAAGTACACCAAGTTACTGAAAGAGAACAATTCTTTAACCTTGGAGGATTGTATATTATTGGATGCCGTACAAAAAGGGCATCGTATTTCTGAAAATAATGTAGTTTCTCTATTGGAAAAAGGATTATTGGAAGGAGATCTTACAGATTACCGTATTTCAATTGATGTGGCTAAAAAGACTCGCCAATTGCCTGAATACACTCGAAACAAGGGGCTTGATAAAGCAAAGATTCAGCAAATGGTTATACAATATTTGCAGAATGCGGGTTCTATAGGAGCAAAGCGTGATGCCATTTTTGAGTATTTGAAAGAGGTATTGCCACAGAATAAGACTCATGAGCAACAAGAGCGTATGATAGGTAATCTTCTTTCCGAGATGAAGGAGAATGGATTGATTTATCTAGAAGGTCGATTATGGTTTTTGAAGTCGTAATTCAAGGGTTATGACTAAATTACGACTGAAATACGACTGAAATACGACTAATTACGACTAATTACGACTAAAAAATGGAGTTATGACTTAAAATAGTAGTTATAATGTACACCGAATCATTGGAATATGATTAGAGGTCTTATTGCCATATTTTGCGAATCTGATGTCGGAAACGGAAATAGAACATCAATCCTGCGCTGGTCAAGCCGAAGGGGAAGGAGAGCCAGATGCCGGTCAAGCCCCAATCGAACACGAAGCCGAAGAGGTAGCCCGCCGGGAGGGAGATGATGAAATAAGCAATGAAAGCGATGTACATCACAGGTTTCACGTCGGCAATGCCACGGAGGGCATTGGAATAGTTGCACTGCATGCCGTCGCCGAACTGATAGATGATGAACGGGATGATGAGGCTGGCCACCATGAGGGTTACTTCGGCATTGTCCGTAAACCAACCTCCGATTTCATTCCTTAGTAAGAAGAGGGGAATGGCTACACAAACGGCCATGGCCAAGATAATGTGAAAGCCGGCACTGGAAGCATGGCGAACGCTTTCCGTGTCCTTTTGCCCATGGAAATTGCTGACACGGACCGCTACGGCTGCTGCCATACCATAATACATCATATATCCCAATTGCCCGACGGTCATCATCACTTGGTGGGCTGCCAAGGCGATGGCTCCTAACCAGCCTACCATAATGGTGGCAAGGCTGAACGAAGCCGTTTCCATGCCCATTTGCAAAGCGACCGGCCAACCGAGTTTGTTCAGTTCCTTGAAGTCCTGGCGGTTCAGTTTTCCTTCAGTGAATCCTTCCTTATAAATATGGTATCGCTTGGCGGTGAGGAAGATGCCTACGAATGCCATGAACATCAAGATGCGGGAGGTGAGGGTTGCAATACCAGCACCTAATAACCCCATTTCCGGAAATCCGAAATGTCCATAGATTAAAACCCAGTTTCCGAGGATATTCAGTGCATTACCTCCGATGAGCAGCCACATGGGTGTTTTCGTATCTGTGATGCCGTCGGCAAATTGCTTGAAGGCATTGAAGAGCATGACGAATACAAGCGAAACGAGAAGCACCATATAGTACGGACGCATTAGAGGGAGTAACTCTTCCGGTTGGCCGAGGCGATGGATATTCAAATAGAGGATACCCATGAGAGCACTGAGTAGAATGCCCATGAGTCCGTTTGCCCAAAGTGCGTTCTTTAAGGTACAACCGACTGATTTCTTGTTACCGCTTCCGAAGAGACTGCCTACGATAGGAGTGAGGCCATACGAGAAACCTGTGGCAAAAATGATGACCAGATTGAACATGTTGTTCACGAAACTGGCGGCAGCCAAGTCTTCCGTGCTGTGGTGTCCAATCATCAGGGTATCGGCAAAGCCTAAAACAATCATCCCCAACTGTCCGATGACAATGGGGATGCCAAGTTTGAGTAATGCTTTATAATGTTGTGGATTAATCATGTTGTCTTCTATTTTGTCATTCAGACGACCGTAGGGAGGAAGAATCTCGAATGCATAAACGTGGATGTTATCGAGATTCTTCGCTTCACTTTGTTACGCTCTGAATGACATTACTCTTATAATACAGCACCGAACAATTCTCACGAATAAAAGTCCGTTTCGCTACTTCCTTGATGCGGTCAGCAGTCACTGCACGATATTTTTCCACTTCGTGGTTGATGTCCTCTGCACGGCCGATCAGTTCGAAGAAGGCAAGGTTGGTGGCAACATTCAGGTAGTTGATGTTGCTGAATATCTGTTCGCTTTCGTAACGGTTCTTTACCTTTTCAAGTTCTTCTTCGGCGATGTCTTCCGTCTTCATGGCTTCCAACTCCTGCCATACGGAGGCTTCAGCCTCTTCCAGGGTGATGCCTGGAGCAAGCTTGCCCACGACATAGAACATACCGGCATCGATACTGCCCGAGATATAGGCGTCGATGCTTCCGAATACTTGACGTTCAACAACGAGGTGTTGGATGAGTCGGCTCGAACGTCCTGCACTTAGAAGGTCACTCAGCATGTCGAATACATGATAATCCGGATGCAGACGGTCGCATTTGTGAAAGACCATATGCAAGGCATCCACAGGGACATTGCGCTCCACTGTCAAACGGCGTTCTTCTGTTTGCTTTGGCTCCAAAGGGAGGTTGCGAGGTTGCACATTGCGTCTAGGAATCGGACCGAACCATTTCTCTGCCAATGCAACGGTGTCGTCAAAACTGATATTTCCTGTTACGGCCAGAATGGCATTGTTCGGGGCATAGAAACGGAAAAAGAAATCTTTCACTTCGTCTAAAGTGGCATTCTCAATGTGTGCTGGTTCCTTGCCGATTGTCGGCCATTGGTAGGGGTGTGTCTTGTAAACAAGTCCTCTCACTAGATGTCCCACATCACCATATGGTTGGTTCAGATTTCGTTGTTTGAACTCCTCCACTACAACATGACGCTGCACTTCCAAACTTTTTTCGTTGAAGTCGAGCGAGAGCATGCGGTCGCTTTCCAACCAGAAGCCTGTTTCTACATTCTGACGGGGGACAGTGATGTAATAGTTGGTGATATCGTTGTTGGTCCACGCATTGTTTTCTCCTCCGGCATTCTGCACGTGCGTATCATAGTCGGGGATATGGACGGAACCACCGAACATGAGATGTTCGAAGAGATGGGCAAAGCCTGTATGGTCGGGGTGTTCATCCCGTGCTCCCACATTGTAGAGCACGTTCAGAGCCACCATTTGTGTATTCTTGTCTTCGGAATGGACAATGCGAAGTCCATTTTCGAGCGTATGTCTGTTTACGGTAATCATTCCAATACCGTTGCTTTCAAGATGCGTACATTTTCTACTGGGCGGTCAGCACGGCCAGTCTTGGTTCCTTCAATCTTTTCCACGGTATCCATGCCTTCCAATACTTGCCCGAATACAGTGTATGCACCGTCCAAGTGAGGTGCACCACCGACAGTAGTATAAGCGGCAATCTGTTCTGGAGTGAACTTGAATTTTTCTTCTTTTTTATATTGTGCAGTGGCTTCTGCTTCGAGGCTGTCCTGCAATGCCATTAAGCCGGCTTCATCGTTTGCCTTACGCATCTTGTAGATTTCCTTCATGTGCTTACGGGCCAATTCGTTGAAGATTTCATCGATTCGGTTGTTGTTTTTCTGGCCTTCCATGTTCAGCAATTGAGATTCACTGAATTTGCGTCCGGTCACGATGTAGAACTGGCAACCTGATGAAGCACGTTCCGGATTTACATCGTCGCCCATACGTGCTGCAGCCAAGGCACCTTTCTTGTGGAAGAACTTCGGTACGAATTCAGCCGGTACGGTATAGCCTACATCACCTCCGCCCAATTGTGCTGTATCATTGGCAGTCTTGCTATCCGGGTCGCCTGCCTGGATCATGAATGCCTTGATGACGCGGTGGAAGAGGGTTGAATCATATACTCCTTCCTTGGCGAGTTTGATGAAGTTGTCACGGTGTTTCGGTGTTTCGTTATACAATTCTACCACGATGTCTCCCATTGTGGTTTCAATTTTCACTTGAGTTCGTTTTTCCATATCGTTTGATTTTTTAGAGCCGGCACCGCAGGCGGCAAGCACCACGGCAAGTACGGCGATGATGAGTAATTTGTTTGTTTTCATAGTTCTTTTCAACGGATTTCAATAAGGTGCAAAGATGCAAAATGTCTGCAGACTTCACAAACGTTTATGTGTTTTTTTTAGTGACAGACTATTTATTGGATGTATAACAGTTAAACAAAATAAAATCAACCATAATACCGATAATTTTGTTTATGTTTGCATAAACGTAACGAAAAATGACAACGCAAGAAGAATCGATTATACTAAAAGAGCCTCATAAAAGAAGGAAATGGTTATGGCTGGTAGCCTCTCCATTCCTCTTTTTTCTGTTACTTATCCTATTCCTGTATCTGCCTCCTGTCCAGCGGTTCGCGGTTGACAAAGCCTCGGCTATCGCTTCTGAATCCATGGGGCTGGATATTTCTGTAGGACGCTTGGATTTACGCTTCCCGCTGGACTTGTTGGTGCGCGATGTGAAGGCGGTTGAACCGACTACTCGTGATACCTTGCTTTCACTCGAGCGGCTGAAGGTGGAACTTCGTTTCTGGAAACTGTTGAAGAAAGAAGTTGAAATTGAAGAAATTTCCATACGCAATGCCACCTTCGATACACGTGATTTTATTGATGGAGTGGTTGTGAGTGGGCATTTGGGCGAATTGTTCTTGGAAAGCCATGGGGTTGTTTTTTCACCTGAAACAGCACGAATCAACGAGTTCTCGGTGAAGAATACCGATTTGTCGCTTACCTTGGGAAGTATCGAAAGTACCGATACAGTGCCTTCTGAACCTCTTTATTGGAAAATTCTGCTTGATGAAATCGATTTCGAAAATGTGGGTTTTGCTTTGAAGATGCCGCAAGACAGCCTTTTTGTACGTACGATGTTGCCCAAGACCACCCTTAAGAATGGTGTAATCGATTTGAAGGAGGCTTCGTATTATGTAAAATCATTTGGGATAGACAATGCTGAATTGGCGTACGGACCCAAGGAGGAATTGTTTTTACAACAGATAGGTTTGCAGTTGGATTCCATTTATTATTGTGGTAAGGATATACGTGCAAACATTGAGGAATTTGTTCTCAAGGAACGCTCGGGTTTGGAACTGGTAAGTACCGAAGGTCGTATCGTGTCGGATAGCGTATTGATAGAAATTCCTAAATTCACGATGAAAACAACCGCTTCTTCACTCGATTTGCAGACGAAAATAGGTTGGGATGTACTTGAAATGAAGAAAACAGGAGTACTTTCGGCTAAAATCAATGCTGAAATCGGAAAAGGTGATGTGGCGAAAATACTGGGTGGTCGAGATACGCTTTTCTTACAGACTTATCCGAATAAACCATTTGTGTTTCGTGCCGACGCCGAGGGTAACTTGAATAGTCTTTGTCTTCGTACATTGGAAGCCGGACTGGCAAAGGCTTTCGAACTTAAGGCCAAGGGTAACTTGTTGTATCTGACAGATAGCACTCGCCGAGGAGGGGAAATCAATCTGTCTGCCGAAACCTTTGATATGCGTTTTCTGAGACCATTGACAGACGGCCGTTTTGCTCTCCGTAGAGGTACTAGTTTGAAGGGTATCTTTACTATGGCCGGTTCTGAAATGGGAGTGGATGTGCTCTTGAAACAACCGGAAGCCAAGGCAAAGACTAGGGTGGACAGTATCCAACTCACGGTTCACAACGATACACTTTCCGTGACGGAAGATTTCCAAATGCATCGGGCTGCCCGACTATATGCTCAATATGATCTTTCGAAAGATGCTTATTTGGCAGATTTGGTGGTGAACGACCTTGATATACATCAATTCCTTCCGAAGGATTCATTGTTCGATGTGTCAATGAAGTTGCATGCTGATGGGGAAGGATTTGATTTTTTTGCTCCCGAAACACGTTTCAATGTGAAAGGAATAGTGGATAAGTTACATTATACTACTTATCGGTTGGCGGGTTATGACTTTACGGCTACCCTTGGAAATCATCAGTTGGATGCAGCGTTGTTGGCTCGCAATTCAGCCATGGAGGTACAAGCGCGTCTTGACGGCAAACTGAGACCGAACGATGTGGCAGCACATTTGCAGGTGAAGGTGCCGAAACTTGACTGGAAGGTGATGCAACTTATGGATGTACCTTTCCGTACGTCGCATCTGTTTGATGTAACCTTCGTGAGCGACCTTGAAAAGAAATACGAGGTAAATGCTTCGATGACAGATACTTATGTCAAGGCTCCGAAAAAGACATTCCAAACCAAGGATTTGTATGTGGGTTTTGCCACTTCGGTAGATTCTACCAAAGCATATATGCGTGCAGGCGATTTGGATGTAAATTTCGATGGACGGGGATATGTGGAGGATATTGTTGGTCAATTGGATGCGTTCACCACCCGTGCAGGTGAACAATGGACTTCCAGGACTATCAATCAGGAAGAACTGAAGACGCTTCTACCGGGCATTTGCCTGAAAGCCACTTCGGGAAGTGATAACCCGATCAGCAACTACCTGAGCATGATGCAGGGCATTTCGTTTAATCGTCTTCATTTGGATTTCGACACTTCTCCTGAAGAAGGGATAAACGGCGAAGCCTACCTTTATCAAATGCATGCCGATAGTTTGCTGGTAGATACCATAGGCATTGACTTGAAGCATGGGGAGGGAGGTCTGGATTTTTTGACCGAAATTATCAGTACTGCCAAACCGAACCAGGAAGCCTTTGAGGTAAATTTGGACGGTAGTATCGGAAATGGAAAAGCGCAGTTGCTTCTTCAGTACCTCAATGCTCGCAAGGAAAAAGGAGTATATTTGGGAGTAGATGCTGCACTTGGTCGAAGAGGTATCCGCATGAAACTTTTCCCTGAAAACCCAACCTTGGTGTATCGCCCTTTCCACTTGAATCCGCGTAATTATATTTATTTGGCGGATAGGGGACGTTTCTATGGCGATGTCCGTCTGTACGATGACGAAGGTACCGGTATTCATTTCTATACCAATCGGGAAGATACCATTGCCGATCAGGAAATGACCGTTGAACTTTCCCGTATCGATTTAAAGCAGTTCAAGAAAGTGCTTCCGTATCTGCCTGATGTGGAAGGTTGGTTAGCTGGTTCGGCGCACTATGTAGATTCTGAAGGACAGATGATGCTCAGTGCGGATGTGAGTCTGGATCATTTTGTGTATGAGAAGAGTCCATTGGGTAATTGGGCGATGAACGGTGTTTATTTGCCGGGTGATAACAATGCTCACCATGTGGACGGGTTCATCATGCACAACGACCAGGAGATCATGTATATGAACGGTATTTACCAAGCAGACGAAACAGGACAGGAAAATATTACGGGTGAACTTGAATTGCAACATTTCCCGTTGTGGGTCATTAATCCGTTTGTCCCGGATGGAATCGTGAATTTTAGAGGGGATATTGATGGTACGCTGGCTATGGAGGGCAATCCGTTGAAGCCGGTCTTGAACGGTGGTTTGCAACTTGATTCTGTCTTAATGGTCATGCCTGATATGTCGATCGGCTTCCGTTTCGACAACAAACAAGTCAAGATGCAGGACAGCAAGATGGTATTCGATAAGTTCAATATTTATACCAGAGGCGAAACTCCTTTTGTGGTCAATGGTTCGGTAGACTTCTCAGATTTGGAAAAGATGATGGTAGATCTCCGTATGAAGACTAGTAATTATGAATTGATGAATGCGCCAAAGAACCGGAAGGCAACCATGTATGGCAAGATCTATGTAGACGTGGATGCTAAGCTCAATGGACCTGTGGACGAACTGAAGATGCGTGGAAACATGAACGTGCTCGGTAAGACCGATTTCACTTACGTGTTGAAGGATTCACCGTTGATGGTAAACGATCGTTTGGGTGATATGGTAGAGTTTGTTAATTTCAATGATACGGTTACAGTGGATGAAGGTAATAAACAAACCGCTACACTTACCGGTATGGACATTGCCATGACGGTTCACATAGACCAGGCTGTGCAGGCACATGTAGACTTGACGGTGGACGGTTCCAACTATATGGAAGTGGAAGGTGGAGGCGACTTGGCATTCCAATATACCCCACAGGGGGAAATGCTCCTTAATGGACGTTACTCGGTAATGAGTGGTGAATTGAAATACGAAATTCCTATCATTCCGCTTAAGACTTTCCATATTCAAAATGGTAGTTACTTGAATTGGACGGGTAATATGATGAATCCCGAAATGAACATCAAGGCTACCGAACGCATCCGTGCGAATGTAGGTAGTGATGGCGAAGCTTCTCGTATGGTTAGTTTCGATGTGGGGATCGCCTTGACGGATAGATTGGAAACATTAGGCTTGGCATTTACGCTCGAAGCGCCGGAAGATGCGTCCGTACAGGAACAACTCAATGCCATGAGTGCGGAAGAGCGGGGTAAGTTGGCGGTAACGATGCTCGTAACGGGTATGTATATGGCGGAAGGAAATTCTACTGGAGGTTTTAACATGAACAATGCGTTGAATTCCTTTTTGCAGAATCAGATTTCGAATGTGGTTGGTCAGTCCATGGACATCAGTCTCGGCATGGAATCGACCAATGATGCCGAAGGCGGACGAGGTACGGATTACAACTTCCAATTCGCCAAGCGATTCTGGAACAACCGCTTCCGTATAGTGATTGGCGGTACGGTATCAACAGGTAATGCAGCCAAGAAGGACGAAACGTTCATTGACAATGTCGCAATAGAATACCGATTGGATAATAGCGGAACCCGTTATGTGAAACTCTTCCACGAAAAGAATTACGAAAGTGTGTTGGAAGGCGAGGTGATAGAAACGGGGCTCGGTGTGGTGCTTCGAAAGAAAGTGAGCAACTTGGGTGAATTGTTTATTTTTAAGAAAACGAAAGATGATGATGAAAATGAGGAATAAGAATACGTTGCTTGTAGGGATGCTGTGCATTCTAATGTCTGCATGCTCTACTACGAAGAATCTTCCTGAAGGCGAAACGCTTTATACCGGAATCGACAAACTGGAAGTGGTGAATGAAGACAAGACATTGGCTGGTATAACTGCCTTGACGGAAGTGGAAGCCGCTTTGGCTTATGCACCGAATAATGCGATATTCGGAAGTAGTTCTCTTCGTTGGCCCGTTCCTTTTGGGTTGTGGGTGTATAACGGATTCGAAAAGTACCAAGATAAAAAGGGAGTAGGCCGCTGGATATTTGACCATTTGGGAAAATCGCCTGTATTGATGTCGTCAGTCAACGGGGAAACCCGTGCTAAGGTGGCGACCAACCTACTTCATGATTATGGCTATTTCAACGGCTCCGTTTCGTATAAGGAAGTACCTCAGAAGAATCCGAAGAAAGCGAAGGTAAACTATGTCATCGACATGAACCAACCGTATTTCCTGGATTCCATTGCTTATTTGAAATATCCTCACTATGCTGATAGTCTCATCCAGTCTACCCGTTCTCAAAGCGTCTTGAAGAGTGGGGAGAATTTCAGTGTGCTAAAGTTGGAAGAGGAACGTCAGCGGTTGAGCAATCTTTTTCGTAATCATGGCTATTATTACTATCGTCCGGAGTTTACCACCTATCGGGCGGATACCTTGCAGAAGTCGGGCTATGTGCGCCTGCAAGTGGTTCCTCGGAATGGTATTCCTGCCGAAGCAAAGAAACAATATTATATAGGGAATACTTCGGTGTACCTTACTGGTTATGATAATGAACCTCCTACGGATACGCTTCGACTACGTACGATGACGTTTTATTATAGCGGAAAGAAGCCGGGTATCCGTCCGAATGCATTGATGCGGAATGTCTTCTTTCGTAAAGGTGAATTGTTCTCGCAAGACCGTCAGACATTCACTCAGGAAGCCATTGCCCGAATGGGAGTGTTCCGTTATTCGGAGTTTCGCTATGAACCGAAGGATACAACGGCGAATGGAGATACCTTGAATGTAAACGTGTATGCAACTTTCGATAAGCCTTACAATGCCGAATTGGAATTGAACATGACAACCAAAAGTACGGATCAGACCGGACCGGGAGCAGTGTTCAAGATTACCCGTAACAATTTCCAACGAATGGGAGCCAATCTTTCGTTTGAAGTTCGAGGTTCTTATGAATGGCAAACCAATTCGAATGTGGAAGGAAATAGTTCGAAGTTGAATTCATACGAGTTAGGAACTTCGTTGTCGTTGGACTTCCCTCGTTTGATTTTGCCGTGGAAAGATACTGATTTGCTCCGTTCCCGTTATCAGCAAAAGACTTCCTTCAAAATTTACGGAAATTTACTGAATCGGGCGCGCTTTTTCAATATGCTTTCATTCGGTGGAAATGTGACGTATGATTTCCGGAAATCGCGTACATGGAAGCATACGATTACTCCGTTCCAATTGACGTTTAATACGCTGATGAGCACGACTGAGCGGTTTGACTCGATTACGGCTACCAATCCGTCGTTGGCACTCAGTTTGGGCGACCAGTTCATACCATCCATGAACTATACCTTTACGTATGACAATGCTCGTCTGAAGCGGGATTACCAATTATGGTGGGAGAACTCCGTCACATCGGCAGGGAATGTCACTTCACTTCTTTATGCAGCTTTAGGAAAGGATTTCAGTGAAAAAAATAAGAAACTGCTGGGTACACCTTTTGCCCAATTCCTGAAGTTGACTTCAGAAGTACGTGCCTTATTCAAGGTAGGAGAGAAGCAACACATTGCTGCTCGACTCATGGGAGGAGTGCTATGGTCGTATGGCAATCAGACGATTGCTCCTTATAGTGAACAGTTCTACATAGGTGGCGCCAATAGCCTTCGTGCATTTACGGTACGTTCATTAGGACCAGGTACTTACAATCCGGGAGAAAACACCAAGTACGGTTATCTCGATCAGACAGGTGATATCAAGTTGGAGGCTAATGTGGAATATCGTTTTCCTATTTTTGGCGAATTGTATGGCGCGACTTTTCTCGATGCCGGGAATGTATGGTTGATGCGAAAAGACGAAAGCCGTCCGGGAGGAGAATTTACTTTGAAAAATTTTGCAAAAAGCATCGCCCTGAATACAGGGATAGGTGTCCGTTACGACTTAACTTTTTTGGTCATTCGTCTGGATATGGGGATTGCTTTGCATGTCCCATACGAAACAGGTAAGAGCGGTTACTACAATATCCCGAAATTCAAGGATGGTTTGGGACTACATTTTGCTATCGGGTATCCATTTTGATAAAAAAAGAAGGTTAGTTTTTCTTGGTTCAATATTTTTTGTGTAAGTTTGCAGAAATGAATTAATCTTAAATAAAAGCGAATTATGAAACCTACATTATTTTTGTTGGCTGCTGGTATGGGTAGCCGTTATGGTGGCTTGAAACAGTTGGACGGTTTGGGTCCTAATGGTGAAACAATCATGGATTATTCTATCTATGATGCAATCAAGGCTGGCTTCGGCAAGTTGGTATTTGTTATCCGTAAGGATTTTGAACAAGAATTCAAAGATAAGATCATTTCTAAATACGAAGGTCATATTCCATGCGAATTGGTTTTCCAGGCATTGGATAATCTTCCGGAAGGCTTCACTTGTCCAGAAGGTCGTGAAAAGCCTTGGGGTACAAACCATGCAGTGATGATGGGTGCGAATGTAATCAAGGAACCATTTGCAGTAATTAATTGTGATGACTTCTATGGCAGTGATTCTTATCGTGTAATGGGTGAATTCTTGTCTAACCTTCCAGAAGGCGCAAAGAACACTTATGCAATGGTTGGTTTCCGTGTAGGCAATACATTGAGTGAAAGCGGTACAGTGTCTCGTGGTCTTTGTACTGCTAATGACAAGAATCAGTTGACTTCTGTTGTTGAACGCACTAAGATTCAGCGTATGGATGGTGAAGTGAAGTTCTTGGATGAAAATGAAGAATGGGTTGCTACACCTGAAACAACTCCTGCAAGTATGAACTTCTGGGGCTTCACTCCTGACTATTTTGCATATAGCGAAGAATTTTTCAAGGGCTTCTTAAGCGATCCTAAGAATATGGCAAACTTGAAGAGTGAATTCTTCATTCCTTTGATGGTAGATAAGTTGATCAATGATGGTACTGCAACAGTGGAAATCCTCGATACTACTAGCAAGTGGTTTGGTGTAACTTATCCGGAAGACCGTCAGGGTGTGGTTGATAAGATTAAAGCATTGGTTGATGCTGGTGAATATCCTGAAAAGTTATTCTAATCAGATAAAGGGAAAGGGGCTTGAAAAAGCCCCTTTTTTACATTTGTGTTTTATACTCGCTAGGCGACATGCCTGTATGATGTCTGAAGTATTTCCCGAAGAAAGAAGGGTTTGGGAAGTTCATATAATACGCAACTTCTTGAATGGACATGGCCGAATATTTTAGTAAAGTCTTTGCCTCCAGTATCACATAATCATCAATCCATTGTCCGGCTGTCTTTCCACTTACTTTCTTAATGACAGTCGAGAAATGTTTCGGGCTCAAGAACAATCGTTCGGCATAGAAATCCACTCGACGTTCTTTACGGTGATGTTCACTAACCAATCGAATGAATTCCTTGAAAAGGATTTCTTCTCGCTTTAATGGTTTAGCTGCTTCTTCTTGAAGTTCCGGAAGGTGTCTATAAATAATAGAACCTAATTTATAAAGGTATGCTGCAAGTAATCGCTTTGTAATATCAATGCGGAAATAATCGTTGCCTTCTACTGCGTTCTTGATGCCGATGAAGAAACTTTTTATTTCTTTTATTTCATCGTCGGTCAAGTGAAAAACCGGTTGATCTTTTCGAGCAGCAAAAAAAGGCATGAAACTGTTGAGGCTGATGTACATCTCTTTCAGAAAATGTGAGGAGACTATCATGGATTGTACCAGGTGAACGTCTTCGTCTAGGGTCGCTTGTACCAAGTCATCAGGTGAACAGATGACTAGGTCGTTGTGACCGACCTCAAATTCCTTTAGGTTGATGCTGAAACGGGCTTTCCCTTTTTCACGTAAGCCTATATACAACCCGTCAAACCGAATAGGATAGCGATGGATAGGATGCTTGTCATTCGGCATTGTGTATTCAGTATAGTCGATAATCAATTCATTCTCGATGCCTTTGAGCTGCGGCATGGCTTCTTGAATGCGTTTGATAGATACGTCTTGTATTTCTTGTTCCATAATTCTGAAGTTTTATACAAAATTAAATGCTTTTTTTAGAATAGATGCTCTTTTTCTCTTAATGATAGGTTATTTTAAACATTGGGCTGACAGAATTAACATTTCATGTCAATAGACTGCCTTTCTTTCTTAAATCTTACTAAAAGAATGGGTTTGGCAAGGTTTTTGTAGGATATATGGTGTATCTTTAACCAAAAATTGGAGGAAATTATGTATTGGATATTATTTATTGGTATTGCCGTCATCAGTTATTTGGTGCAGGCTAATTTGAAGAACAAATTTGAAAAGTACTCGAAAATGCCGTTGATGAACGGAATGACTGGTCGCGATGTGGCTATCAAGATGTTGCATGATAATGGTATTTACGATGTAAAGGTGACAAGTACGCCAGGGATGCTCACTGACCATTATAATCCGGCCAATAAGACTGTAAATTTAAGTGAAGGAGTATATGGAAGCAATAGTGTGGCTGCCGCCGCCGTTGCTGCTCACGAATGTGGTCATGCCCTTCAGCATGCTCGTGCATATGCCCCACTTAAAATGCGTTCGGCTTTGGTCCCGGTAGTGCAGTTCTCTTCATCGATTGTAAGTTGGGTATTGTTGGCAGGTATTTTGATGGTACAGTCCATGCCTCAGATTTTGTTGGCTGGTATTGTCTTGTTTGCTGCTACTACCTTGTTCAGTTTCATTACCCTCCCGGTGGAAATCAATGCTAGCCAACGTGCTTTGGCATGGATGAGTAGTGCAGGTATTACTAATGTCTTTAACCACAAGGCTGCGGAAGATGCGTTGAAATCGGCTGCATATACCTATGTGGTTGCTGCTCTCAGTTCATTGGCTACTTTGATTTATTATGTATCGATTTATATGGGACGTCGCGAATAATTTGTATGTAATAAAATAAAAGTGTCATTCAGTACGGAAATCGTCTGAGTGACATTTTTTTTATGCTCTTTAATTATGGCTTTCAAAAGCACTTCCATTTCAAGAAAAAACTCTACCTTTGCAACTTAATATGAAAAGAAATAACTCATAACTTATAACTCATAACTCAAATTATGGCTCAGAAACCAAGTATTCCAAAGGGAACACGTGACTTTTCGCCGGTAGAAATGGCGAAGCGTAACTATATATTCAATACCATTCGTGAGGTATTCCACCTTTTCGGTTATCAGCAGATTGAAACTCCATCGATGGAAAACCTCTCGACTTTGATGGGTAAGTATGGTGATGAAGGCGATAAACTCTTGTTTAAGATTCAGAATTCGGGTGATTACTTCTCAGGGTTGACAGACGAAGAACTGTTGAGCCGCAATGCTGCTAAACTTGCCAGCAAGTTCTGCGAAAAAGGATTGCGTTATGACCTCACTGTACCATTCGCTCGTTATGTAGTGATGCACCGTGACGAAATCTCTTTCCCTTTCAAGCGTTATCAAATCCAACCGGTATGGCGTGCTGACCGTCCACAGAAAGGGCGCTATCGTGAGTTCTACCAGTGCGATGCCGATGTGGTAGGTAGTAACTCTCTCCTCAACGAAGTGGAATTGGTGCAGATGATTGACCGTGTTTATGGCAAGTTCGGTATTCGTGTATCTATTAAGATCAATAACCGCAAGATTTTGACTGGTATCGCTGAAATCATTGGCGAAGCAGATAAGATTGTAGACATTACCGTAGCTATCGATAAACTCGATAAGATTGGTTTGGATAATGTTAATGCGGAACTCGCATCAAAGGGTATTCCACAGGAAGCTATCGAAAAACTCCAGCCGATTATTATGTTGAGCGGAAGCAACGAAGAGAAACTCGAAACTTTGAAGACTGTATTGGCTGCTAGCGAAACTGGTTTGAAGGGGGTAGAAGAAAGTGAATTCATTTTGAAGACCGTTGCATCTCTCGGTGTGAAGAGCGAAGTGGAACTCGACTTGACTCTGGCTCGTGGCTTGAACTATTATACAGGTGCTATCTTCGAAGTGAAGGCTCTCGATGTACAGATTGGTAGCATCAGTGGTGGTGGTCGTTATGACAACTTGACAGGTGTATTCGGTATGAGTGGTATGAGCGGTGTAGGTATCTCGTTCGGTGCAGACCGTATCTATGACGTGTTGAATCAACTCGACCTCTATCCGAAGGAAGCCGTGAATGCTACTCAGTTGTTGTTTGTGAACTTCGGCGAAAAGGAAGCGGCTTATTGCTTGCCGGTATTGTCGGCTGCTCGTGATGCTGGTATCCGTGCTGAAGTCTATCCGGACAGTGCCAAGATGAAGAAGCAGATGAGCTATGCTAATGATAAGAACATTCCTTTTGTGGCTATCGTTGGTGAAAATGAAATGAATGAAGGTAAGTTGACGTTGAAGAACATGGCTACCGGTGAACAATCGTTGTTGACTCCAACGGAATTGTTGGCGGCTATCAAGGCTTAACGATAGAATTAGGACAAACAAAATAGGCAAGCGGTAGAGGTTTTATCTTTACCGCTTGTCGTTTTTATAGAAAAGATATAATCCTATCTATGTAAGGATAATCCATCCAAAGGTGATGATAGCATTAATGAATGCCCAATGATAGGCATATTCGTTGAAGAGAAGTTCTATTTGTTTGGTTGTCAGGTAAAACTCTGCATAGTGATTAAATAATATGGCAAGCATGATGATGACCGACCACAAGCCCCAGATGCAATAGAATAAAAGTTTCATGACTCCTCTTCTTTCGATGTCCGGTATTCTACAGGTGTCATTCCTGTATGGGCTTTTACGAATTTTCCGAAGAAGGATGCATTGGGGAAATCGAATAGACTGGTGATTTCCTTAATACTCATGTCGGAATGTTTTAATTGATATTTGATGTGCTTGATGGTATTTTCTTGAATGAACTGTAATGGTGTTTTCCCTGTTGCCTCCTTGATGATGGAACTGAGATATTTGGGGCTATAACAAAGTTTGTTGGCATAATAAGATACTGATCGGTGTGTGCCGTTGTCGGCATTAACCAGATTTATGAAGTCTCTTGTTATTAGTATGCCTCTATTGATCTGGTTTGTTTTTCGTTCTGAATCGGGTATTTGTTGGTTAAGCATGGCAAACATTTCGCATAACATTCCGGCAAAGTGGAAATTTCGGGTCCGTTCGCTGTATGCGTGAGGATTTTCTTGGATGAGGGCCATTCCGAGTTCCTTATAGAGATACATTTTATAGGATGTGTTCCGGTTGATAGGAAACACGGGATGGTGATACAAGTAGTGAAGAATGTTCCATGTTTCCTTTTTTAAACTTAACGTTTCGGTTAGAAACGTTTGTGATATAGCAAATATTTTTGAAGTTAGTTCGTTACTTAGTGAATAGGATTGGATGACTGTGCCTGGTGTAAGGATGGCGCAGTTTCCTTTCTTTAGAAGATGGATATTCCCGTTGATGTGGAGGCTTGCTGTACCTTCTTCACAGAATACCATCATCATACAACCTAATTTGGCTACATGATGGTTTCTGCGGATGATTTTGGTTATGTCGTTCAGTATGGTTACGTTTTCGCTTGTATAGACGACGAGGTCTTTGTGTTGTTTGAGTTCTTCTAGTGTAATAATTTTGAGATTGTCCGTTTTCATGTTCTTCTATCTTTTTCCGTCTACAAAGTTCGCAAATGTAAATGGAATGTTGATTTCCGATTCTACGGACTGTCTGTCCCTTTTTCCTCCTTAATAAACTATTTTATCCAGAATACCCATTAAATGGGCCAGTGTAATACCATAATTGGTCATGGGTATTTGTTGCATGGAAGCACTTTCCAGACGACTCAGGACATGTTTCCTGTTGAACATACATGCTCCGCAATGGATAATCAAGTCGTATTTGGACAAGTCTTTCGGAAAATCGCTACCACTCACCATGTCGATGTGAAGCGCCTCGCCAACTTTCTTCCGAAGTAGGCGGGGAATCTTTACTCGGCCGATGTCTTCTGTCATAGGAGCATGCGCGCAAGCTTCGGCTATCAAAACGCAGGAATTCTCTGTGAGACGATCAATGGCAGAGGCTCCTTCTACAAATTGACGGATGTCTCCTTTATAACCAGCCATGAGCACAGAGAAGGAAGTCAGTAAACTTTCGGCAGGCTTCTGTTCATAGACGGTCTTGAACACTTGCGAATCTGTGATGATTAGTTTCGGTGGATAGGCAAGGGCCTTCAACGTTTGCTGAAGCTTATCCGTAGTGCAACTCATGATGAGGCATTTCTTGTCGAGCAATTCACGTAGGGTTTGTACTTGCGGCAAGATAAGGCGACCTTTGGGAGCCTGGATATCTTGTGGCATGACAAGTAGTACCAAGTCGTTTTCATTAACCAAATCGCCGGTAATGGAAGGTTGTTCAAAATCCTGAGGGAGTTTTTCCAAAATCGCAAGGCGAATGTCTTCTAATCCTTTTTTTTCTTTGGCACTTACCACGACCGGTTTCTGTAAAAGAACACTCTCAATCTCTTCAATGATGCTTGGAACGTTTTTCCGAATATCTGTTTTGTTCAGTATAAGAATTACAGGAATATTCTTGGCTTTCAGTTGTTGCATCCATTCCTTTTCTACTTGTAATTCGCTTCCTTCACAGAAAAGTAAGGCAATATCCGTACGTTCAATCGCTTTTAGAGTCCGTTCGATACGCATTTCTCCAAGCGTACCTTCGTCATCAAATCCTGGTGTATCGATGATGACACAAGGACCGATGCCATGTAGTTCCATGGCTTTGCTCACTGGGTCGGTGGTTGTTCCGGGAATGTCGGAAACCAAAGCAGTGTCTTGTCCGGTCAAAGCATTGATAAGCGATGACTTACCACTATTGCGTCGTCCGAAGAGGGCGATGTGCAGGCGGTTGGCGGAGGGGGTATTGTTGAGGCTCATAATCAAAAACGGAAATCACGTTTACCTTCTTCTATCTCCTTTAAGTTACGTAGAGCTATCTCCTTGATTTTCGGATTTGGAATATGCTGAATTTCTTCTTCAATCAGTTTGATGCCTTTGGCATAAGTGTCCGGAGAAGCATAATCCTGTAAATATTCCTTTAATGTCATCAAGGCATTTGGGGCGCAGCAGTTGGCTATCTGTCCGGTCTTGACTAATGACATGAAACGGTCGCCGGTGCGCCCTAATCGGTAACAAGCCGTGCAGAAACTAGGCAGATGCTTCAAGTCAAGCAGCCAATTCACCACTTCGTCAAGCGTACGGGTGTCGCTGATGTCGAACTGTGCAGAGTTTTCTTCTGGTATTTCTGGTGTAGCATATCCTCCTACACTGGTGCGTGAACCACCGCTGATTTGTGAGATGCCCAATTCCAATACTTTCTTACGGGTAGCTGCCGATTCTCTCGTGGAGATAATCATGCCTGTATAAGGAACAGCGATACGGATAACAGCTACAATCTTGCAGAAGATGTCGTCAGAAATGGCATCAGGGAAACTTTGTAAAGAAATATCTTCTGCCGGGCAGATGCGAGGTACACTAATGGTATGTGGCCCTACACCGAAAGCGGCTTCCAGGTGTTCGGCATGCATCAACAATCCCACGAAATCGTATTTATATGTATTCAAACCAAACAATACGCCCAAACCTACATCGTCGATGCCTCCTTCCATGGCGCGGTCCATGGCTTCGGTGTGATAAGCATAGTTGCTCTTCGGACCAGTTGGATGGAGGGCTTCATAATTTTCTTTGTGATAGGTTTCTTGGAAAAGAATGTATGTACCAATGCCTGCGTCTTTCAATTTACGATAATTTTCTACCGTAGTAGCGGCAATGTTTACATTCACTCGTCGGATAGCGCCATTTTTATGGTGGATGCCATAAATAGTCTTTATCGATTCTAGGATGTATTCTATCGGATTATTTCTTGGATCTTCACCAGCTTCCAAAGCAAGGCGCTTGTGCCCCATGTCTTGCAAGGCTACCACTTCACGGGCAATTTCTTCTTGGGTGAGTTTCTTGCGGTGAATGGTCTTGTTCTTGAAATGATAAGGGCAATAGACGCATCCGTTCACACAATAGTTCGATAAGTAGAGTGGTGCAAACATTACGATGCGGTTGCCATAGAATTTTTGCTTGATGTCACGAGCCAATTGGTAGATTCGTTCTATCAAATCGGTTTCTTCACACTCGAGGAGTACGGCGGCTTCTCGATGTGATAATCCCTTGCAAAGAGCCGCTTTCTCAATCAGCGACTCGATAAGGGGGCGGTTATTTTTGTTTTCGCGAGCATATTCCAAGGTTTCCAATATCTCGGAGTGGCTGATAAATTCTTCCGCGATTCTTGATTCGGGTTTATACATAGTTATAGTCTCCTCTTTCTTTAGAAATGGTATATCCTATTTGGTTCAGTTGTTCTTCCAATAGTTTCAAACCTTCGGCGGCTTCACTTCCGAATGCAGCTTTGTGATTATATAAGGAATATTTCTCACGGACGGATGAAGGCGATAGGTTAGGCATTACTACATTGGCTCCGGCAAGGATGCCTCGTTCTCTACCATCTGCCGACAAAGAAGCCAAAGCGGTAGTTGCTGGTATTAAAGCCGAAGGATGCATCAATCGGAAGATAGCGATGAGTTTCAATGTCAATTCGATGTTGCCGGCGGGTGCATGGGCAAATGGAGTATCGGCATGAGGAATAAATGGACCGATGCCAATCATTTCCGGCTTGAAACGTTCGATGAACAACAGATCTTCCACCAAATGTCCAATCGTTTGTCCAGGACTTCCTACCATAATGCCTGTTCCTGTCTGATAGCCGATTTCTTTCAGCCATTCGAGGCATAGCAACCGATTATCACGACTCATTTCAGAAGGATGCAATTCCCCATAATGCGATTCGTTGAATGTTTCGTGGCGAAGCAGATAGCGGTTAGCGCCAGCTTGGAAGAAACGTTGGTATGCTTCCTTGGTTTTCTCGCCTAATGAGAGTGTGATAGCACAATCGGGAAATTCCTGTCGAATGGACGATACGGTTTCTTCCACCCAATCGTCTGTTTGTGAAACATCCTCGCCGCCTTGTAGAACAAAGGTTCGGAAGCCTAGTGCATAACCTTCCCGGCAACATGACAAAATGGTTTCCCGCGACAAAGCGTAGCGGGAAACCATTGTATTGCTTTTCCGAATGCCGCAATACAAACAATTGTTACGACATCGGTTACTAATCTCGATAAGTCCACGAATGAACACGGCATGTCCAAAGCGGGCGATAGTCGTTTGTCGTGCTTTCTCTTGCAAATAGCCTAGAACTTCGGCATCTTCACAAAGCAACAACGAGCGATATTCCTCCGCGTTGAGTGTGTGTGTCTGGCAGAGCTTATCGACGATTGTTTTCATTTTCTCAATAAGTCTTCTTCCACTTGGCAAGGTTCTGTACCATCATACGCTTGCCCTTGTCACCGCTATAAGTAGCAGGACCTGTGATACATCCACCTTCGCAAGCCATTACTTCAATGAACTTGGCTGGCACCTTACCAGTCTTAGCGTAAGCACGGAGGGCAGCGATATTCTTCTTGTTCAAGTCGGCCATTTGGATACCGTTTACTTCCATCTTCAAGAACGCCTTAACAGCTCCCATTACACCACCGGCTTGAGCAAAGCCTTGTGCTTCACGGACGGTTGCCACTTCCATAACGTGTGGTTGAACGAATTCGGTATTGATGTCGTATGCTTCCATCAAAGAACCGATTTCATCGAATGTCATCACGAAGTCCACTTCTTCATCGCGTTGAGCCTCCTTGCGCTTAGCGATACATGGGCCAACAAATACCACCTTGGCATCTGGGTATTTTTCTTTGGCAATACGAGCTGTGTAGTACATTGGTGAGCGAGTACTTGATACGTATTGCTCCATTTCTGGTACATGCTTGTTTACCAATTCGATGTAAGAAGGACAGCAAGAAGTGGTCATGAATGCTTGACCTTCAGCAATCTTTTCAAGCAATTCGTGGCCTTCCTTTTCTGTTGTAACCATAGCACCTTCAGCAACTTCGAGTACATCGTGGAAACCCATTAACTTGAATGCTCCATATACTTGTTCGATGCTGGTGCTGAATTGGCCAAGGATAGCTGGAGCAACGATCGCTACTACCTTTTCTCCTTCACGAATCTTCTGCAATACATCGAATACTTGCGAGATGCTGAAGATGGCACCAAACGGACAAGCGTTCATACACTTACCGCAATAGATACACTTGCTTTCATCGATGTGTTCAATGCCACGTTCGTCCTTGCTGATAGCTTTCACAGGACATGCTTCTTCGCAAGGTACTGGGATGTAAACGATAGCATGATAAGGACAACTCTTTTGGCAAATACCACAGCTCACACAAGTGTTGTGGTCAATCCATGCCTTACCAGTACGGGCGCTGACGTGAATGGCACCTTTCGGACAGTTGTATTGACAACTGCGGGCGGTACAGCCACGGCAGAGGTCGGTAATTTCATAATTGATCTGGACGCAAGCCGAACAAGCTTCATCCACTACACACATGATTTCATCTTTCGGTTTGCCGTTCGAAGCACGATCCATTGCTTTCTTAGCATATTCTGACAATGGAGTCAATTCATCGGTTTCGTCCTCCATATTCAATCCCAACAAAGGCAATGATTTATACTTCCATACAGCACGTTCCTTATGTACACAACAACGGCCTGCATGCTTGGAGTGTTTCGGACTCAACTTCAGTGGCAGACGGTCAATGTCCTCTGTTGTTAGTTTCTCATTTTTCCACAGCTTGATAAGTTCTGTCAAGAGTCTGTGGCGAACAATCATAATATTGTTAGCCATAATGTGATAAAGGTTAGTTATTCAATGTCACAAAGGTAGGAATAATTTTGAGAAATAAAGAAATTAAAAAGATTTGATTGGTTAAAATGCTGAAACATTCTTTGTTCGAAAAGATTCTCTAGCTTTCCGGGCATATAATCGCTTCACATCTTCTGTCAATGAAGATACTTTTACGAATTCTCTTGTGGTTTCGGGATACTTGGCAAGTGCAGTGGCAAGTAGCCAGGCCATTCCCATTCGTACATAATAAGGAGAGGGTAGGGAGGTGTATTCGGAATGAATCTTCGATAAATCCAACTCTTCCAATTGGTGAAAGACGATAGGTAACCATTCTTCCTTCATCAGGTAGCACATCGACATCACAATGGCGAAGCGAACTTCAAACTCTTTGTCACTATGATAATAAGGATGTAGGAATTCCCAAAGCGCTTGCGGAGGAAGTTTCAATGCCCATTTAGCATTACAACAGAAAGAGTCGCATACCGCCCAATTATCAAGTACGGGTATGTATGGTTTTAAGAACGAAAGGCGTTCTTCCCATGAGCATTTCAGGGCGTTGACGGTCAATCCCCAAATGAGTGTTTCCTCGTAAGTCAAACAGTGACGGTTAGTTTGATGCGTCTTCTCAAAATCATGAAGGATATCCCATACATCCGCTTGCTTGGCTAATATTTTGGCAGTCTGTTTCATCTCTGGCAAATGCAAGCCGAGGATTCTTCTTCCAGGCAAAGCATTGATGATGCGAATATGTCCTTGGCGATATTTTTCATCGTTAAGGAATCGTTCGCAAATGAGTGGAATGAGACGTTCTTCTATCATACGTTATTCTTCTATCATATAAATCAACCAACCTTTGCGAGGTTGCACGCTGATGCTTTCTGTTTCTTCAAAAAGAAACCCGTCATTGAAGTGGTATTTATCAATGACGGGTAACTTACATTATTTATATCGGATTCACGCTATAATTAATGCTTGAAGTGGCGCATACCTGTACACAACATGGTAATTCCGCATTCATTTGCTTTCTTGATAGAGTCTTCATCACGAACGCTACCACCAGGCTGTACGATGGCTGTTACACCATATTGTGCTGCCAAAGTAACAGTATCATCGAATGGGAAGAAACCGTCTGAAGCCAATACCAAACCTTCAGTGAAACCTGCAGCCTGTGCTTGCTTCAATGCAATTTCGGCAGAGCCTACACGGTTCATTTGACCAGCGCCTACACCTACAGTGTGTCCGTCCTTAACTACAACGATAGCATTAGACTTCACGTGCTTCACGATTCTCCAACCGAAGTTGAGGTCTGTTACCTGTTCTGCGCTTGGTTTAGCTTCTGTTACGCACATTTCAGCAGTAACTTCGGCTGTTGTCTTGTCCAAATCTTGAACGAGCAAACCACCGTTTACACTTACATACTGATTGACTACTGTGTCATCCTTGCTCATGTCTACCTGCAAAAGACGCAAGTTCTTCTTGGTGCAAAGGACTTCCAATGCACCTTCAGAGAATGAAGGAGCCATGATGATTTCCAAGAAGATAGGCTTCATCAATTCGGCTGCTTCACGAGTCACTTCACGGTTTACGGCAACGATACCGCCGAAGATGCTCACCTTGTCTGCTTCATAAGCCTTTGTCCAAGCATCTACTACATCTGTACCGATAGCAGCACCACATGGATTCATGTGCTTCAAACCTACGCAGAAAGGTTCGTCAAATTCACGGGCAATGCACAATGCGGCATTGGCATCCTGAATGTTATTGTAAGAAAGTTCCTTACCATTCAATTGCTTAGCGTTTGCCAAAGAGTAAGAACCTGAATTGGCTGAACTATAGAACTTAGCTTGTTGGTGTGGATTTTCACCATAACGCAAACCTTGTACGAGGTCGAATTCCAAGAAAAGCTTTTCATTCAAACCTGCAGCTTTGCGCATATAAGTTGCAATCATGGAATCGTATTCGGCTGTGTGGGTGTATGCCTTTGCCGAAAGTTGCAAACGAGTTTGTAAGGTCGTATTGCCCGAAGCCTTGATTTCTTCAATGATTTGTGCATAGTCGATAGGATCGCATACTACGGTAACATCCTTATAATTCTTGGCAGCAGAACGCAACATAGAAGGACCACCGATATCGATGTTTTCAATAGCATCTTCCATTGTGACATCGGGTTTAGCGATTGTCTGACGGAACGGATAGAGGTTTACACAAACCATATCGATGAATTCAATCTGGTTTTCCTTCAAGGCTGCCAAATGGCTTTCATCGTCACGACGTGCCAACAAACCTCCATGAACCTTTGGGTGAAGTGTTTTCACACGACCGTCGCAGATTTCAGGGAACCCTGTCACGTCACTGATGTTGATAACTTCCAAGCCGCTGTCGCGAAGGAGTTTCATAGTACCGCCTGTGGCGATAATTTCCCAGCCTAAAGAACGGAGTTGTTGTGCGAATTCTACAACACCGGTCTTGTCGCTTACGCTAATAAGTGCTCTCATATATCTTAATATTAAATGAAATCGAAAAATAACTTTCTCAGAATGCAAAGGTAATCATTATTATGCAGAAATGCATCGTGCTTCCCTAATAAATTGTCCCTATTGATTCTTTATATTTATAAAATATGCCTTCACCCCCTTCACCGGTTACTTCCCGTAGAATCCTTTCATTGGTTCGTATATGGGATTTTGCTTGGTGTTCGTGTTCTTTAGTCGTCCTTCATCAATCAATCGTTTCAGATGACGGGCGGCAGTGGACGGGGTGAAATCGCAAAGTTGTTCAAAACGACGACGGGTGAGGTATTGGTTCGTTTCGAAAAAATCGACGAGCAAGGCATCTATTTCATAGATGTCCAATACGGCGGAATGATGCTTGTGGGCTGTTCGCTTGAATACCGCCTTTTCTGCCAACTCCTGTTTCAATGGTGTGTCGGCTCGGAAATCCACCGCTTTGATGCTGATGTTCTGACGGTGCATGTTTGTCGGGGTGATTTCTTTGGGAGCGGACAAAGTCAACCGGAAATAACCGATGCCTTCTAGGTGTACGCTATTCCCGTTGCATAGATGAAAAACCAGTTCATCGTGCAATTCGGACAATACCGCTTTGATGTCGCTCATAGTCAGGGTACATCGGTTGTGGATGTTTTGGGCGATTTCGTTGGTGTCGATAGTTGCACTGTTGGCTACTCGGGCGTGGTAGGTTGTTTCGCCTTCATGGTCGGAAGGTGCTGGAGAAGGGTAAATGTCAAATTCAATAGCCATAATTCGAAGTTGTTTTTATATTTTAACCTAGGTCAAGAGGTTTCTTTATTTTGGTGAGCAGTGCTCTTCACCCTCGTGAAGCACTCTCTTGACTTGTGTGTTTCTGTATTACTGTCGAAGCAAAGATACATAAAAGAATGGACGGATGAAAGCTTTTGCGAAGGATTTTGAACATCTGACGAAAAATGACCGGTATGAGCTTTTGTCCCTTGCAGACGGGGGTATAGTTGCGCTATATTTGCAGAAAAAGAAAACGATAAGAATATGGATGTTTGGAAAGAATTTTGTTTGAGAGTATGGAAATGGTTTGTAAAGAAACCAAGAGTTGCTGATGCGAAGAGATCGTCAGAGGAAAAGGTGGCGAATCGTTACTCTCCGGAAAGAATGAAGCGTTATCTGAATGCTCATTATGAGTTTCGTTATAATGTCCTTTCTGAAATAAATGAATTTCGTCCGAAAGGAGAAAGTCTGTTGGGTTTCAAATGCTTGGGAAAGAGAGAACTGAATGCGCTTTGTCTGGAAATCCAGTCGGCAGGGATTCCTTGTTGGGATAGGGATTTGGCTCGCTATATTCATTCTACGCTGGTAGAGGATTATCATCCTTTTACCCTTTATGTTCAGGAACTCCCGGAGTGGGACGGCGAGGATCGTTTGGTGGATTTGGCTTCACGTGTTTCGTCAGAAGCGTATTGGGTGAAGCATTTTCATCGATGGATGTTAGCTTTGTTGGCACAATGGATGGGAAAGAATACGACCTATGCCAATTGTGTGGCTCCGTTGTTGGTGAGTGAAGAGCAAGGGTGGTTGAAGTCTACTTTCTGCAAGAGCCTGATGCCGGAACCTTTGCAGGCTTATTATACCGACCAGATAGACCTTTCTGCCAATGGACGATTGGAAGGCAAGTTGTGTGTCATGGGGCTTATCAACTTGGATGAATTCGATCGATTGACTTCCCGTGGAATGGCAAAGTTGAAGAATCTGATGCAATTGTCTTCGTTGTCCATTCGTAAGGCTTATCAGAAGAACTATGCTCCGTTGCCTCGTATCGCCTCTTTTATTGGGACGAGCAATCGAAAGGATTTGTTGGATGATCCTACAGGAAGCCGCCGTTTCCTTTGTGTGGAAGTGGAACATCGTATTGATTGTTCAAATATTAATTTGCCTCAAATCTATGCTCAACTGAAAGCGGAGTTGGAGGCGGGCGAACGCTATTGGTTTACTCCGGAAGAAGAGCAGGAAATCCAATGTCATAACGAGGCATTCTATCAAGTGCATCCCGAAGAAGAATTGTTCCGCAATCATTTCCGTACGCCTTCGGAAGGAGAAACTTGCGAAATGCTTTCCTTGTCGGAAATCTTGGAAGTGTTGAAAGAAAAGCATGGTGCCTTGTTGCGTAATGTCAGTATGGTGAAATTTGGCAATGCATTGGTGGCATCGGGAGTAGAGCGAGTGCATACTAAGTTGGGCAACCGATACAAGTTGGTGCGTGTGGATGTGGGTGAATAGGGTGAAGGGGTTGGAACTACGTATTCTTGTATAGATGATGTTTTATCATTAACTTTGCCCCGGCTAAAAACGATAAACAAACAGATGAAAAAACTGAGTAGAAATGCGATGATAGGTTATCCCGCCGGTATCATTACAGGGATAACGTACGGGTTGAATCCTTTGTTTGGGATGCCGTTGATGAATGCCGGAGCTTCTGTGGAGTCCATTCTTTTCTTCCGATATGGTTTCGCGGTATTGCTTTTGGGTGCATTCCTGTGGTTGAGCAAGCAAAGTTTCCGGATATCGATGAAACAGGCGGGTATTTTGTTGGTGCTTGGAGTGCTCTATACGTTTAGCAGTATCTTCCTTTTCGAGGCTTACAAGTACATTGCTTCCGGATTAGCAACGACCCTTATTTTTCTCTATCCGGTGTTGGTGGCACTCATCATGGTTTTTCTTAAAGTGATACCTTCGTGGCAGGTGTGGCTTTCCATATTCGTTACATTTGCGGGGGTGCTTATCATGACGCAAGGCGATGCCTCGGGAGCGGTCAATCCGATAGGTGTACTTCTCTCATTGGGATCGGCTACGGTGTATGCGTTTTTCATTGTCATCATTAATCGGAGTAAGGCAATCAGTTCTATATCGAATTCATTGTTGACGTTTTATGCGCTTTCGGTGGGAGCTGTTATCTTTATGGGTAAGATCCTGTTTTCCGATGGAAGCATTACTGACGGCATCGAAGGAAGCATGGCTTGGATGAACCTCATCGGTCTTGCCCTTCTTCCGACGATTGTCTCTACGGCTACCTTGGCTATTGCTACCCGAAATATCGGTGCTACGAAGGCTTCTGTGTTGGGTGTGTTCGAACCGATTACGGCTATCCTAGTCGGTACGCTCGTCTTTGGGGAGGCATTGACCACGAATGTTGTCATTGGTATTTTGCTTTCCATTGCTGCTATTGTCTTTATGATTGTGACTACGAAGAGATGAGGATAAAAACGTTTAAATCCGAAAAAGTCCTAACATTTTTGGATTTCATTCCGAAAAAGTCCTAACATTTTTGGAATGGGATGTTTTTATTTTTATATTTGTCCTCAGTAAAGGTGGAAATTATGATTACAAGAAGTCTTGAAGAAAACATTCAGCCTTTGTTGGGAAAAGGAAAGGCGATAGTCATTATGGGAGCACGTCAGGTAGGTAAATCGACTTTGCTTCGACAGATGCTTGGCGGCCAAAAGGACGTGGTGTGGATGAACGGTGATGAACTGGATATACAAGAACTCTTTCGAGAGATGACTTCCACCCGTATTCGTGCTATTTTGGGGAATAACCACTATCTGGTGGTGGATGAGGCTCAACGGATACAAAACATCGGTCTTCGTTTGAAACTTATCACCGACCAAATTCCCGAGGTGCAGGTTATTGCTACGGGAAGCAGTTCGTTTGAATTAGCTACTAAAGTCAATGAGTCGTTGACGGGGCGTAAACGTGAATTCAGAATGTTTCCTTTGACATTTGGTGAAATGGTGCGTCATACAAGTTTTCTGGAAGAAACTCGTATGATTCCTCATCGGTTGATATATGGTTATTATCCCGAAGTGGTGACGAATCCAGGTGATGAACGGGCGGTGTTGAAGGAACTTTCGGATAGTTATTTATATAAGGATATTCTTTCGTTGGACAGTATCAACAAGCCGGATAAATTGGTACGTTTGTTGAAGGCGTTGGCTTTGCAGATTGGAAGTCAGGTGTCCTACAATGAAATTGGGAATTTAATAGGACTTGATTCGAAAACGGTGGAACGTTATGTAGATGTGTTGGAGAAGTCGTTCATTGTATTCCGTCTCAATAGTTTTGCTCGTAATCTCCGTAATGAGTTGAAGACAAGCCGGAAAGTCTATTTCTGGGATTTGGGTATTCGTAATGCCATTATCGGAAATCTTTCCCAAGTGGAAAACCGTACGGATGCAGGTGATTTGTGGGAGAATTTTGTGATCGCTGAACGCCTTAAACAGAATGCCTATAAAGGTAGTTTTGCTCAATCGTGGTTTTGGCGTACTCGCCAACAGAACGAAATTGATTATGTAGAGGAAGAGGACGGACGCTTGCAGGCTTTCGAGTTTAAATGGAATGACCGAAAGGGAAATGTGAAATGTCCCGAATCTTTTGTGAAGTCTTATCCTGATGCGGAGTTTAAGGTGATTACACCGAAGAATGTGGAGGAGTTTTTGCTTTAACTATAAATTGTCGGAAAATTAAAAAATGGCAGTAATGAGTCTAAAAGAACAATTTGATTGTTTACAGTCGGATTTTTATCATTATATGGTAAACTGGGGTGGAATAAAACCTAAAACAAGTCGAGATTATGTTGCTAGATTAAGATTCTTGTCCGAGTTTTATCTTCTTGATTCTTCTATTACGGAAGAATATGTTGAGATAATTTTGAATAAAGAGGAAAAAAAGAGACTAGAAAGGAAAGTTTATACAACTAGAAAATCTATAAGTGATTTTCGCTCAGGTTTACGTAAATTTTTAGCATTTATAAATTCGGATTATAGGAAAATGTATGAAGATAGTGTGCTTGCTGAAATAGAAGCAGTTAAATCTTCAAGTACGTTGTCTATAACAGAAAAAACGTCTATTGTGCAGTCTCGTGTTGGGCAAGGAACTTTTCGTCAGAACTTGATTGATTATTGGGGAGGATGCGCTGTGACAGGATTAAGAATGACGGATATATTAGTTGCTTCCCATATTAAACCTTGGAAAGATTCTAGGAATAATGAGCGTTTAGATGTGTTTAATGGTTTATTGCTTTCTCCTAATTACGATAAACTTTTTGATAGAGGTTATTTGACATTTAATTTAAAAGGTAAGATTGAATATTCAAAGATATTGTCACAAAATGATAAGTTGTTATTAGGCTTAAAAGATGGAGCCGTTTTGAAATGTGTTGATGAAAGACATAAGGCTTATTTAAAATACCATAATGAAAAATGTTTTATTGGCTAAATTGAGTAAAATGATGAATGTGGATTTAGTGTTAGATGCTTTAAATGGTGCATATTCTCTTTTATGTGATGAATATGAATCTGTATGTGACGAGGAACTTTTGCAAGAATATGAAGGCGTGATTGACATGTTAAAGGAGGCAATAAGTGAAGTAGAAAAAAGTAGGAAATAAGTCATGGCATGGCAGACAAACTAACTCCCGAACAACGGCATCGGTGCATGGCAAACATCCGTAGCAAGAATACGAAGCCGGAGGTGATTGTACGGAAATTTCTTTTCGCACATGGCTTCCGTTTCCGTATCAATGTGAAGCGATTGCCGGGTACACCCGATATTGTGCTGAAGAAATATCGTACTTGCATTTTCATCAACGGATGCTTTTGGCATGGACACGAGGGATGCCGATATTATGTCTTGCCGAAATCGAATACGGAGTTTTGGAGAACCAAGATAGAGCGGAATCGGGAACGGGATTTGGATCGTCGCATCAAACTTCGTGACATGGGCTGGCACGTCATCCAGTTTTGGGAGTGCCAACTCAAACCGAAGGTGAGGGAAGAAAATTTACAAGGTCTACTCTATACCTTGAATAAGATCATGCTTCTCAATTTCCAACCAAAACCTTATCAGCAGAAGGAGGCTCTAATGACCATTGCGGCAGAAAATGACTTGGTGTATCGAAAGAAAACGTTATCTTTGTCACCCGAAACTGACAAAAAGGCATAAAGTGGCTTTTGGCACACTTTTCGCTATAATAGATTTGTTCTCTCAAAAGAAACCAAACATTAATTGATCATAACAATAAAAATATAAGAAACTATGAATATCAAACCATTGGCAGATAGAGTGCTGATTCTTCCAGCACCAGCCGAAGAAAAGACAATTGGCGGTATCATCATTCCTGATACAGCAAAGGAAAAGCCTTTGAAGGGCGAAGTTGTAGCAACTGGTAACGGTACTAAGGACGAAGAAATGATTCTGAAGGTAGGCGATACTGTATTGTATGGCAAGTATGCTGGTACAGAATTGGAATTCGAAGGCGTGAAGTATTTGATGATGCGTCAGAGTGACGTACTCGCTGTGGTAGAATAATTAATAAAAGGAAAAGAATTATGGCAAAAGAAATATTGTTCAATATTGACGCTCGCGACCAATTGAAGAAGGGCGTGGACGAATTGGCTAACGCCGTGAAGGTAACTCTCGGCCCGAAAGGTCGTAACGTAATCATCGAAAAGAAGTTCGGTGCTCCACATATCACTAAGGACGGTGTAACTGTGGCTAAGGAAGTAGAATTGGCAGATCCATACCAGAATACTGGTGCTCAGTTGGTGAAGTCGGTAGCTGCTAAGACTGGTGACGATGCAGGTGATGGTACAACAACTGCTACCGTATTGGCTCAGTCAATCGTAGGCGTTGGTTTGAAGAACGTTACTGCTGGCGCTAACCCAATGGACTTGAAGCGTGGTATCGATAAGGCAGTGGCTAAGGTGGTAGAATCTATCAAGTCTCAGGCTGAAATGGTAGGCGATGACTACGATAAGATTGAACAGGTAGCTACTATCTCGGCTAACAACGATCCGATGATTGGTAAGTTGATCGCTGATGCTATGCGTAAGGTATCGAAGGACGGTGTGATCACTATCGAAGAAGCAAAGGGTACTGACACTACTATCGGTGTAGTAGAAGGTATGCAGTTCGACCGTGGTTATTTGTCGGCTTACTTCGTGACAGATACAGAAAAAATGGAATGCGTAATGGAACATCCGTACGTGTTGATTTACGATAAGAAGATTACTAACTTGAAGGATTTCTTGCCTATCCTTGAACCTGCTGTTCAGAGTGGTCGTCCTTTGTTGGTGATTGCAGAAGATGTAGAAAGCGAAGCGTTGACTACTTTGGTAGTAAACCGTTTGCGTTCTCAGTTGAAGATCTGTGCAGTGAAGGCTCCGGGCTTCGGCGATCGTCGTAAGGCTATGTTGGAAGACATCGCAACTTTGACTGGTGGTATCGTGGTAAGCGAAGAAAAGGGCTTGAAGTTGGAACAGGCTACTATCGAAATGTTGGGTACTTGCGAAAAGATTACTGTATCGAAGGACAATACTACTATCGTAAACGGTGGTGGTGACAAGCAGGCTATCCAGGAACGCATCAACCAGATTAAGTCTGAAATCAAGAATACAACTTCAGATTATGACAAGGAAAAGTTGCAGGAACGTTTGGCTAAGTTGGCTGGCGGTGTAGCTGTTCTTTACGTAGGTGCTGCTTCGGAAGTGGAAATGAAGGAAAAGAAGGACCGTGTAGACGATGCTTTGTGTGCTACTCGCGCTGCTATCGAAGAAGGTATCGTGCCGGGTGGTGGTGTTACTTACATCCGCGCTATCGATGCACTTGAAGGCATGAAGGGTGACAACGCTGATGAAACAACCGGTATCGAAATCATCAAGCGTGCTATCGAAGAACCACTTCGTCAGATTGTGGCTAACGCAGGTAAAGAAGGTGCAGTGGTTGTTCAGAAGGTTCGTGAAGGTGAAGCTGACTTCGGTTACAATGCTCGTACAGATGTTTACGAAAATTTGTATGCTGCAGGTGTCGTAGACCCGGCTAAGGTAACTCGTGTAGCATTGGAAAATGCAGCTTCTATCGCTGGTATGTTCCTTACTACTGAATGTGTCATTGTAGAAAAGAAGGACGATAAGGCTGATATGCCGATGGGCGCTCCAGGTATGGGCGGCATGGGTGGCATGATGTAATTCGGACTTCCCGTTAATAATAGCTCCCCGTCAGTGAAACTGGCGGGGAGTTTTTTGTTGTCATTATTTGTCAGTAGAGAAATCGTGGTTTATTTGTTTTTTATGCAAATTGTACGTATCTTTGTTGGCTATAAGGAAAATCAATTATTTAACATTAATCTACTAATAAAAATGAAGAAACTGAACAGAATTTTTGCTATCGCTTTGGTTGCGATTTTAGCAATGAGTTTCCAAACAGTAGGTGCTCAGTCTTTGTCACCGTCTACTAAGTGGCATTGGGACAAGGGTACTATCGTGATTGATACTCCGGAACGTCCGGCTGGTCAAGAACATGTATTGGGTTTGACAGCTGCTCCTATCCAGACAGTGCGTGTAGCATTCGTTGGTTTGGGTATGCGTGGTCCTTGGGCAGTAATGCGTTTCTGCCACATTCCGGGTGTAGAAATCGTTGCTCTTTGCGACTATGAAGCAGAACGTGCAGAAAAGTCACAAGATTTCCTCCGCAAGGCAGGTTTGGCTCCAGCTGCTATCTATTCTGGCGAAAAGGGTTATGAAGAACTTTGCAAGCGTGATGACATTGACTTGGTTTACATTGCTACCGACTGGAACCACCACTTCCCTGTAGCTAAGTTTGCGATGGAAAATGGCAAGCACACTGCTATCGAAGTTCCTTCTGCAATGAACCTTGAACAATGCTGGGAATTGATTGACTTGTCTGAAAAGACTCGTTTGCACTGCTTCATTCTTGAAAACTGCTGCTACGACTATTATGAAATGAACGCATTGGCTATGAAGCAAGACGGTGTGTTCGGTGAAATTATCCGTGCAGAAGGTGCTTACATCCATGAATTGTCTCAATTCTGGAGATCATATTGGCAAGATCCTAACGATAACGACAAGGATAACCTCCACTGGCGTTTGAAGTACAACTTGGAAAACCGTGGTGACGTTTATGCTACTCACGGCCTTGGCCCAGTTGCTCAATGTATGGACATTCACCGTGGTGACCGCTTCACTACTTTGATTGCAATGGATACTGAAAGCTTCGCTGGTAAGGATTGGGTGAAGGGTGTAACAGGTAATGAACCGAAGGAATTCCGTAACGGTGACCATACTACTACTTTGATGCGTACAGCTAATGGTAAGGTAGTTGAAATCCAACATAACGTAATGACTCCGCAGCCATACAACCGTTTGTTCAAGTTGACTGGTACTAAGGGTTATGCTACTAAGTATCCTACTCCTGAATATGCTATCGCTGGTGATGCGTTGGCTGGAACTGATGCTCCAAAAATGGATAACATCAACGCTCACGGTTTCTTGAAGCCGGAACAGAAGAAGGCTTTGGAAAAGAAGTATTATCACCCAATCTTGACTAAGTTCGGTGAAAAGGGTCGTGAAATGGGTCACGGTGGTATGGACTACATCATGGATGCTCGTTTGGTATACTGCTTGCAGAATGGTTTGCCACTCGATATGGACGTATACGATATGGCTGAATGGTGTTCTTTGGCTGAACTTGGTGCTATCTCTATGGATAACAACTGTGCTGCAGTTGCATTCCCTGACTTTACTCGTGGTCACTGGAACGACGTGAAGGGTTACAAGCACGCATATGCTGAACCTGCTAAGGAAGCTGAAGTAGAAGCTGCTGCTGACGCTTATACTGCTGCTCAGAAGGAAGCTACTGCTAAGTTGAACTTGTGGGCTCTTTACGATGCTGCTAAGAACGCTGAAGGTAAGGCTAAGGCTGCTGCAGAAAAGAAGTATGTAAAGGCTGCTGCTAAGCTTGACGCTCAAATCGCAAAGATTTTGAAGGCTAAGAAATAATTCCGAATAAAAAGGAATGTTAAGAGGCTTTAATCCCTGTTTAAAATAGAGGGGTTAAAGCCTCTTTTTTTATATATTTATGCCAAACAAAACTGAAAAACTAATAAAGATGAAAAACATTCGATTATGGGCATGGATATTGATGGTCTGCCTTTTTACGTGTTGTAGCAATAACGAAGATAATATTGTTGATGATTTCCCTCCTTTGGAAGAAGGTATGATTTCGGATATCGAAGGTGATATCTTGATTAAGCCTACCGGGGGAAGTGCGAGTGAGGCTCAGAACGGTTATGGCATTGAAAAGACATGGGATGGGGATACCAATCCGTCCAATCATTACCATTCTCTTTGGGGTACAGGTACCAAATTCCCTGTAACATTGGAATATTTCTTTAATGGGAAAGCGGATATGGACTATATCGTTTATCATACTCGCAACGGAAATGGAAATTTCGGAGAGTTTGATTTGTATATAGCTACGGAAAGCCAACCGGAATATGTACTTTATGGATCTTATGATTTCAAGATGCAGAGTGCATCCAGTCGCATCAGTCTCAAAGAAACGTTGAAGGGAGTTACCAAGGTAAAGTTTGTGGTCAAAACAGGATTGGGAGACGGAACAGGATACTCGTATGTAAGTTGTAGTGAGATGCAGTTCTTTACCCGGAATACATCCATGGACGAGGAACTGTTATCGGTGTTTACGGATCTTTCTTGTTCGGTTCTGAAATCGGGTGTCACCGATGAGGCGATTGAAGCATTGCAGCCTTACTTTGCCAAGTTGGCTAGAAATCTCCGTGATAAGGTATATACGGATTACGAGAAGGAGTTCCGTATACAGGAATATCAACCGTATAGTGACCCGATAGAGTGGGCAGAAAAGTTGATGACCAGAAAGTATACGTTGCTGGATAATCCTACAGGTATTACCGTGAAGGCAAATGATGAAATCCTGATTTTGGTAGGTGATACATACGGACAGTCTATCAGTGTGCAGAATGTAGGCGAAGAACGAGCTGGAGATTATGTGCAGACGGCTGCCTCGGGGGAATCCTTTTTCTTGCAATCAGGCATCAACAAAATCAAGGTGAAACAGACGGGGATGTTGTTTGTGCTCTATCACACGGATTTGACTTCTCCGAATGCGAAGCCTATCAAGATTCATATCCCGTTGGGAGGTGGCGAAGTGGCTGGATATTGGGACTTGAAAAAACATCAGACGAATGCGAAGTATAAGGAATTGATTGCTCAGTCTTCTTACAAGTATTTTTGTGTCCGTGGTGAACGGATAATCTTCTATTTTCACCGTGATAAGTTGCAAGAGGCCGTTCCGGAGGATATCCTTTCTGCTATTGGCTTATGGGATGATATCGTGAGCTGGCAACATGAGTTGATGGGCATCGAAGATGTTTTCCCTTCGCAGATGAACAATCACCTCTTTGCCATATCTCCGGAGGGCAGTTACATGTGGGCTTCGGATTATCGGGTAGGCTTTGTGTACACCTATTTAAAGAATATCTTGCTGAAGGAAAATGTGATGGCTGCCAAGGACAATGCCTGGGGGCCGGCTCATGAGATCGGTCACATTCATCAGCGAGCCATTAATTGGCCAAGTTGTACGGAATCTTCCAATAATCTGTTTGCTAACTATACGCTCTATAAGTTGGGTAAGTATTGTTCGCGCGGGGAGACGTTGGATAAGTTGGCCCAATATCGCTTGATAGAAGGCGATGGATGGTTTGATATGGGCGGTGAAAATGTTTACCAAAACGAAGCAACCGAGATTCACTTGCGCATGCATTGGCAGTTGTTCAATTACTATCATCGTTGTGGCTATCAACCTGATTTTTGGCCAGAGATGTTCAAGGCATTGCGTGAGATACGTATTGTGGAAACGGACCCGGGTGCAGGACAATTGTTGTTTGCCAAGACAGCCTGTAAGGTGACGAACGAAGACTTGAGCGAGTTTTTCGATATGTGGGGTTTCTTCAAGCCGGTAGATCATGTGGCCTATTCGCAATATGGCAATTGGACCTATCATGTTACTCAGGAGATGATTGATGAGGCTAAGGCATATATGGCATCGTTCCCTAAGAAGGCAGCTCCTTTCTATTATTTGGAAGACCGTAAGACGGGGGATGTAGGTTTGGATGTAGAACCGGCTGATGTGGGTTACTATACCCAGTTCAAGGACAATCAAAAGATCACTCAGACGATTACGCATACCCGTAATGGGCAGATTATTGAAATCAAGAATGGTGCTGAAGCAGTAGCTTTTGAATTATACAAGGCAGGCCGATTGGCCTATTTTTCCAATAAGTTTAAATTTTCCGTACCTTCTTCCATTCCGTTGGATGATGAGGTGGAAGTGTATGCTGTACAAGCGGATGGTAAAAGAATAGGGTGTGTCCAATGACACACCCTATTCTTTTTGTATTAAAGTTGATCTATTTCTTCTGTTGAAAGTCCAGTCGTTTGTGCGATGATTTCCTTGGATATGCCTGCTTGTTTAAGGTTTCGGGCGGTAAGGATGATTCCTTCTGCCATGCCTTTCTCCATACCTTCTGCCATGCCTTCCGCCATACCTTTTTCCATACCTTCCGCCATGCCTTTCTCCATACCAATCTGTAGGCCTTCGGCGTATCCTGCTTCCAACCCTTCTTTCTTGGCATAATCTAAGGTATTGTAATAATCATTCCAGTTCTTCCATTCCTCTTCATACTGTTGGCGTTCTGCCACAGTCATATTCGCTTTGGAGGCCATTTGCTCCAAGCGGTCGAAGACAGCCTTGCGGCCTTTAAAAGGCATACGTTCCAATACTTCCATATACTTTAGTACATAAATCCAACGTTCAAAATCTGTTTCGCATTCCTCTTCTTTCTTGATGAAATAAGGAAGTTCGATATAGATTTGTCTTAACTTGTCACAAAATACCTCGTGGGTTTCCGTATCTGCCAGGACTATATCCCGTCGAAGCTTTCCGTTATCCTTCCCGTCCAAATAGAAATTGGCAAAGTATACGCCATAGACAGCATCCAGTCTGAAGTCCCAGTTTTGACCTTTCGTTCCTTGGCGATAAATGGCTTGCGACTGATAAAACAAGGCTCTTTCCTTGAAATGCTCCTGACGACGGTTTTGCATTTCCACGATGATATACTCACCTGTATCCGTTTCGCAGTAAATATCATATATAACTTTCCTCAATTCTTTTTGTTCGGGTTGTCCCTCATTATTAAGGAAGCGGAGGTCTTTAATCACTCGTTCGCCTTGCAGCAAATCGTTCAGAAACTCTATCAAGATGTCTTTCGACACTTCTCTACCGAATATGTGTTTGAATCCCCAATCGGTGAAGGGATTAATGAATCTACCCATTTAGCTGTATTCATTAAGAGGTTAAACAATCGTTGATAATATAATGCAAAAGTAATGATTATTTTTAAACTAGTGATAGTATGGAGTAGAATTTACTAAAAAAGAAAAATCCCCATTGGAAGGGAAGGAGCCTTACCAATGGGGATTGGGAACTAAACCTATGTTAAAAAACTTATTTCTTAGTTCAAGATAACGCCGCTGTTGTTAGTCGGGTTCTGAGTCAAAGTACCCGGATAAGCGTTGATAGCGTTTTGTGGAATGTAGTAAGTTACGCGGTAGTCGCTAGCTTCTACGATTTCTGCTTGGTTGTGTGGACCTGGGAATGTACGATCCAATGGCTTACCGTTACGGAATACGTCGTAGCTACGTTCTGCTTGGTATGCCAATTCCAACTGACGTTCCTTGTCGATCAAGTCACCAGCGTTGCTAGCATCCAATGAAGCATAACCACCACCTACGATAGAACGTTCACGGATGATGTTCAAGTCGTTCAATGCATTTGAGTACTGACCCAACTTAGCGTAAGCTTCTGCACGGTTCAAATAGATTTCACCCAAGCGGCTGATGATTGGTGAGTGCAAGTGTGAATCTTCACCTTCACGAGAACACTTAGTGATGTAGAACTGTGGATATACACGGTTCAAACTGATGAAGTAGTCCAATACACCTTCGTAAGTAGCACCGTTGTAATTGATAGAGTAGATTTCTTCCTCTTCGCTTACCGGAGTCAAAGTGTAAGAAGTACCTTCAGCATCTGTACAAGTTACGTTAGCACCGTTCTTTACAGCGTCGAACTGAGCGTAGTTTTCTACAGTTTCAGAATCTCTCTTGATGAAACGGAATACCAATTGGTGATCTGCACGGTAAGTCGGTTCGATGAATGCAGCACGAGCATCTACAATCTTGTAGCTGTCCGGACGCCAGTCGTTACGACCTGTTTCATTCAACAAGTCAATGTACTTAGCGCTGGCGAACATTTCACCCCAACCCATACCGCCGATGTTAGCGTACATACCGCCTACGCCGTAGTAGTGGTCATAACCTGAGAATTCAGAAGCTACACGCTTAACAACGAAGATTGATTCTGCGTTGTTTTCCGGAGTGAAAGTGTTGTACTTCATGAAATCTTCACGGCTCAACAATGAGTAGTTGCCAGAGTTGATTACCTTATCAGCATAGTCTACTGCCAACTGAGCATATTGAGTGTTCGGATTTTCATAAGTACCACTCATATACAAGTATACACGAGACAACATAGCCTGTGCAGCAGCTTTAGAAGCGTAAGCGGCACCCTTGTCGATTGTCATCAATTCTTCTGCCTTTTTCAAGTCGTTGATAGCTTGCATATAAGTTTCGTGAACTGTAGCACGGTCTTCCAAGAACAAATCACCCATTACGTTTTCTGGAGTACCGTTTACGATAGGTACACCGAGGTTCTTGTCTGGAGCTTGGTAGTATGGACGGCCGTATGCACGTACGAAGTAGAAGTAGAGCATACCGCGAACATAGTAACATTCACCCAATTGGTTATCGATTTCTGCGCTCTGGCCTTCTTCAATCATGTTGATGATGTTAGAAGCTTGAGCGATACCCTTGTAACCATAGTCCCAGAAGTTCTGGAGACGGTAGTTGTTTGGAGTACGTGAGTAAGAGATGAATTCGAAGAATGCATCGGTAGAACTACCACGGATCATCATGTTGTCGCCAGCGTATTCACCACAACGGTGCATTGGGTCTGACCATGTTTTCAACTGTGCATATACACCGTTGATCAATGCATCAAGAGATGCAGAAGGATCGCTAGTGATTTGCTCTGCTGACATAGAGCCGTACGGCAATCTTTCAATATCACAAGCTGTCAAAGCAGCTGCTGCAAAAGCAATAGTTAATATCTTTTTCATTGTTTGTTTCTTTTTTGGATTAGAATGTTACATTAAGACCGAACATGAATCGGCGTACTGACGGATAAACGGCTGCACCGGCTGTACCCATTACAGAACCGCTAGATGCTGGGATTTCTGGGTCAACACCTGAGTAGTCTGTCAAAGTGAACAAGTTTTCACCCGACAAAGAAACGCGCAAGTTTTGGATACCGTATTGCTTCAAGTTGAAGTTGTAACCCAAAGACAATGAACGCAACTTCAAGTAGTCGCTATCTTCCAAATAACGTGAAGAAGATGAGTTACCCTTGTCAGAGTTGTTGTACTTAGCTACCGGGTGTGTAGCGATATCGCCCGGCTTTTCCCACCGGCTCCAACCATCGTGCAACTTCATTTGGTTACGGTCTGTGTATGTACCGTCTGAGTCGTATTCCTGACGAGAGTAGTTGTAGATCTGACCACCGATAGAGTAACCGAATACAGCGCTCAAGTCGAAATTCTTGTATGTCAATGAAGTAGAGAAACCACCGAAGAATTTCGGGTTAGAAGTTCCGAGTTTGTAGTTGCTAGCTTCTGAATAGTTAGAAGTAGTTACCTTGTTGCCGTTAGCATCGTCCTTGTACCACATTGGAGCACCATTATCTGGGTTTACGCCAGCCCATTCCTTACCATAGTAAGTATCGATAGGTTCGCCTACTTCCAAACGACGGTTGATGGTACCTGCAATGCTAGAACCGTCGCTGATGATTACCGGAACTACTGCGTAGCTACCGTCAGCTTGCTTCTGAGCGTAAAGGTCTCTCAATTCATTCTTGTTGTGAGAGAGGTTAGCTTCTACATTCCAAGTCAAGTCCTGAGTACGGATGATGTCACCACCGATAGAGAGTTCGAAACCAGTGTTACGCATCTTACCGATGTTCTTATAGATAGAAGTTACACCGGTCAAACCTGTTACAGGAACGTTGTAAAGGATGTTGTCAGTGTCCTTGATATAGTAATCGAATACCATGTGCAAACGGTTGTTGAAGAACGAAGCATCAACACCAATACCTGTAGTAAATGTCTTTTCCCAAGTCAAGTCCTTGTTACCGATAACAGAAATCAAAGCACCTGCTAATTCGTTGTAGCTAGAAGAAGCAGAATACAAATCGTACTGCGGATAAAGTGAACTTGGACGGTTACCTACAGAACCATAAGATGCACGGAGTTTTAAATTGTCTACCCAGTCTGCATCGAACCATTCTTCGCGGTTGATGATCCAACCACCAGATACAGAGAACAAGTTACCGTATTGTGCGTTAGTACCCAAGTTAGAAGCACCATCACGACGGAACATCACTTCACCCAAATACTTGTTGTCGTAAGTATACTTCCAGTTAGTAAAGTAAGATTGTACAGCCCATTCATTACGAGAACCACCGATAGATTCTGGAATAGCAGTTACGTCCAATACCTGGAAACCTGGGAGGAAACCTGTACCATTACCGGCAAAGCTCTTACCTGTATAATCCTTGAATTCATAAGAAATGTGACCGTTGATAGAGTGCTTACCGAACATTTTGTTCACTACCAAGTTTTGGTTAGTAAAGCGACGTACAGTTTCGCCACGATATTCGTACAAACGACCGCTTACACCTTCACCTGCGTTAGAACGTGGGTCTGTGTAGCTGTGTGAAGAAGAGCTGATCAAACGGTAGTTGTTTACAGAAGTGAACATCAACCAATCAGTAATCTTGATGTCGAAGTCGAAGTTACCCATGAATTCGTAGTTGGTTGATTCACCGTAGTTACCATATTGGTAATCCAACAAGTAGTTAGTGTTCTGAGCATTTACCCAGCCGCTGTAACGGTGAGGAACCAAACTGCCATCTTCTGCGTATGGGCTATCCCATGGCAACTGAGAATACATAGAAGTTACTGAATACTGTTGGTCGTAGATGTCACGACGAGAACCGCTGATAGACGGCTTGATTGTCAACCATTCGAATGGCTTGTAGGTAGTTCTCATACGGAAGTTATAACGCTTGTAGTCGTAACCCTTTACAGCACCTGTTTCATCGTAGTAACCGATAGAGAAGTAAGACTGAAGCTTGTCTGAACCACCAGAGATAGATACGTTATAATCCTGAGTAAAACCAGTCTGTGTAGCCAAATCCCACCAGCTGAAGTCACTGTTGCGGAGGTCTTTGTTCCAACGAGTAAACGCAATTTCGTTCGCATTGGCGAAAGATGCATAGTAATCGTACAATTCTGCACCGTTCATTACTTCCAAGTTACCGTTGTTTACGTTGCTGATACCCATCTTGATAGATGCGTTTACGTTCATCTTACCTTCGCGGCCCTTCTTGGTAGTTACCACGATAACACCATTAGCACCTTCCGAACCGTAGATAGCTGTAGAAGCAGCATCCTTCAATACAGTCATGGTTTCGATATCAGCAGGATTCAAGTCACCAGCGCTGCTACCTACGATAACACCGTCGATAACCCACAATGGCTGTGTACTACCGCTCAAAGAAGCCTGACCACGGATTACTACCGCACCACCGGCACCCGGCTGGCCAGAACCCGGAGCTACGTATACACCCGGAACCTTACCGTTCAACATATTTTCTACAGAAGGAGTAGTTACGTCCTTCAACTTGTCGCTCTTAACTGTAGTCATCGCACCAGTCAAGCTTTCCTTACGCTGAGTGGTGTAACCTACTACGATTACTTCGTCCAAAGTTTCTGTGTCTTCAGCCAACTTGATAGTCTGCTTCTCAGCAGTTGCCTTTACTTCGATAGTCTTGTAACCGATGAAAGACACGACCAAAGTAGAACCTACTGGAGCGTCGAGTTCGTAGTTACCGTCGAAGTCTGTGATTGTACCATTGGTAGTACCCTTTACAAGAACGTTGGCACCGATGATAGGTTCACCGTTCTGATCCAAGATAGTACCCTTGATCTTTGCAGTCTGTTGTGCCACAGCTGGCTGTGAGCTAACCGCATCTGCCGAAATGGCCAACGCAGGGGTTGCCATTCCAAGTATGCTTGCTACCAAGACATACTTACCCTTCTGAACTAGGTTTTTAATCTTCATAAAAATCTGTTAGGTTAGTAAATAAAAAAATATGTTTTTAATTTATTTGGCTAATGATTTTAGGGTAGCAAGTTCTTGTGGAACTGCATCGCTAAGTGTTCTGTGACTATGTTATGGAGCACAAAACGTTGCAAAGATAAGACTAATTATTTAATCTTTCATAATTTTGTGAATATTTTCCGTATAGAATGGTGTTTTTTTTCTTCGTTTTAGTCTAAGTTCCACAAGAACTTGTCGCATTGAAGGAAAAGAAATTTGGTTGAAGGGTAGAATAGGATACAAAAAACGGCAGGAGTTTCTTCTCTTGCCGTCATCCTTACTTACTTGATGCCAATTCCCCAGGCACCACACGGGTTGTTATCAATGTACTGATGAAACAACCAAGTAATCAATTTTTCTACCTTTAAAAACATATATCGATGTCTAGTTTTATGTTTTACAACACAAAAGTACTATTTTTTTTTTGAATTAGCAATAGATAAAGGCAGAAATTTTACCTAAAAGATTAAAATCCTAGTTTTTGGAATTCACTTTCGAAATTAGGGGTAAAAATACCCTTTCCTAGGTTGGTTTTAATTTCTTCCAACGGCCAGAAACGACCACCGTCCAGTTCGTCGCTAGGCTTGATTTCGCCGTCGTACACGGCTTTGTGGGCAAAGACCAACTCCTTTTCCCGTTCCGATTCGAATACATAGGTAGTGAGCAGTTCCGGAGTAAAATCCGTGATGCCGAGTTCTTCTTCTACTTCACGCTTGAGGGCCATTTCCACACTCTCGCCCAAGTCCACATGACCACCTACGGCTGTATCCCACTTGCCCGGTTGGATGTCCTTCCAGTCGGGACGCTTCTGGAGGTAGATTTTGCCTTGGCTATTGAATACGTGTAAGTGTACTACCGGATGAAGCAACTTGCTTCCATTGTGACATTCGCCACGGGTAGCGGCACTGATGATATTGCCTTGTTCGTCCACGATAGGGAACATTTCTTGGTTATTGTCTTGCTTCATATTTCTTATGGAATTAAGAGTGATGAATCGCCGTAACTCAAGAAACGGAAATCATGACTCAATGCATAATCGTATATCTTTTTCCAGTCGCCCTTCACAAAAGCCGAGACGAGCAACAAGAGAGTGCTTTGCGGTTGGTGGAAGTTGGTGACTATCTTCTTCACAATCTTATATTCGTAGCCCGGGGCGATGATAATTTGCGTACTGGTGTGCAACGCTTCCATGCCGTGGCGGTTCAAGTAATCCAGAATGTTTTGCAAGGATTCTACCGGTGTCAAGGCCGGATGCGGTTCATAAGGCATCCATTGTTTCACGTGCAGTTCGTCCTGATTGGCTTCCGGGTTCTGATGAATCTTTATACCTATATAATATAGGCTCTCCAACGTGCGGACCGAAGTGGTACCTACGGCAATGGTCTTGCCACCGTGGGCAATCAGCTTCTCAATGGTACGCTTGTTTACCGAAATGTATTCGGTATGCATTTCGTGACCTTCGATTTCTTCGCTCTTTACGGGCTTGAAGGTACCGGCGCCCACGTGGAGCGTCAGTTCCTCGCGGTCGATACCTTTTTCGTCAAGGGCTTTCAATACTCGTTCGGTGAAGTGGAGTCCGGCGGTAGGAGCCGCTACCGAGCCTTTGATCTTGGAATATACCGTTTGGTAGGTCTGCTTGTCGCTTTCCTGTGTCTCGCGGTTCAAGTACGGTGGGATAGGAAGTTCGCCTACCGCTTCCAGTACATCGGCAAAGGTCAGACTGTCATCGTCCCATTCGAAGTCAATCCAATGGCTGGTGCCCCGGCATTCCCCACGGGTAGCACAGAGCGTAATGATCTTTCCCTTCACTTCGATGCTGCGCTTCAAGGTACCTTCCTTCCATTTCTTCAGGTTGCCCACCATGCACAGCCAACTGCATTTCTTTGTTTGCTGGAACGAGAGGACGTAATCGTTCGGTGCAATCGGTTCCAAGCAGAACACTTCGATAAGCGCACCTGTTTCCTTGCGGAAGTGTAGACGTGCCTGAATCACTTTGGTATTGTTGAACACCATCATCTCGCCCGCTTCCAGATAGTCGGGTAGGGAAGTGAAACGGTCTTCGCTCACTTCTCCCTGACGATATACCAAGAGTTTGGATTCGTCACGGTTGGATAACGGGAACTTGGCAATCCGTTCGTCAGGCAACGGATAATTGAACTCGCTAATTTTAATATGTTTGGTATCTTCCATTTTGTTTCTTTTCAAAGTCAGCGCAAAATTATCTATATTTGCGGAAACTAAAAAAGAAAACAAATGAAAATAGGAGATAAAGTGCGCTTCCTCAGCGAAGTGGGAGGCGGTATTGTGAGTGGATTTCAAGGAAAGGATATCGTATTGGTGCAGGATGAAGACGGTTTCGACATTCCGATGCCGATGCGCGAGTGTGTGGTGATTGAAACCGATGATTACAACATCAAGCGTAAGCCGGCGGCTCCGAAACCGGAAGTGAAGCCAAAGGAAGAAGAACGTCCCGTTACTTTCAAGCAACCTGAACGTAAGGGAGGGGATATCCTCAATGTGATGTTGGGATTCGTGCCACAAGACATCAAGGCGATTTCGACCACGGCTTTCGATGCATACTTGATTAACGATAGTAACTATACCGTGGTGTATACGTATCTCACTGCCGAAGGGCATAACTGGCGAGTACGTAGTCATGGAACAGTGGCTCCGAATACCAAGTTCTTCATCGAGGAATTCGAAAAGAGTGTCTTGAATGAATTGGAACACGTAGCCGTACAGGTATTGGCTTTCAAGGAAGACAAGAGTTTCATGTTGAAGCCAGCTGTATCGGTGGAACTTCGTATCGATGTAGTGAAGTTCTACAAACTCCATACCTTCCGTGAAAGCGATTTCTTTGAAGAACCGTCGTTGATATACGATATCGTGAAGAACGATGTACCTGCCCGTCAGACCTTCTTGAAAGGGGAGGATATCAAGGAAGCCTTGTTAACCAAGAAGCGTGAGGATATGCAGCCTGCCCGCAAGCCGGAAACCAAGAAGCCGAAGGACAATGGTATCGTAGAAATCGACCTTCATGCACATGAGTTATTGGACACTACCGCTGGTATGAGTAACACCGAAATCTTGAACTATCAACTTGATGTGTTCCGCAAGACATTGGATGAATACAAGAATAAGAAAGGTCAGAAGATCGTCTTCATCCATGGTAAGGGGGACGGAGTACTTCGCAAGGCTCTCTTGCAGGAGTTGAACTATAAGTACAAGAATTACCAAAGTCAGGATGCTTCTTTCCGTGAATACGGATTCGGAGCGACAATGGTGACGATTAGATAAAGAGAAGGGGGTGCAATCGCACCCCTTATTCTTTATTTTATTGACGATAATTGTCTAATTGTTCGGCGGTAAACTTGCGGATGAAGTTGAAATGCTTTTCAATTTCTGATTCTGCATAGTTCACATAAACCAAAGCCGACTTGCTGAACATTTCAGGAGCATTGGTAGCATCCTGGATAATCAAGTGCGACATGATACAAACGGCTGCCATTTCGTACAAACGACGAGCTACGAAGTCGAGCAATTCTTGGTTAGCTGCTTCCTTCACAGCATTGGTACAAGCATCGAACTTGCAAACCATGCTCTTGATGCGGTCTTGCAACGGTTGCATTTCTGCGCTTACCGGATACATGCCGTATTCTTGCAAGATTTGTGCATAAGCGCCGTTTGTTACATAACGGATAGCGGCTACAGTCTGCAACTGAGTAGTACCTTCGTAGATAGAAGTGATACGAGCATCACGGTAGATACGCTGGCAAGCATATTCCATCATGAAACCTGAACCACCATGAATCTGGATACAGTCGTAAGTGTTCTGGTTACAATATTCAGAGTTCATACCCTTAGCCAACGGAGTGAAAGCATCCGCCAACTTCGAATATCTCTTTTGTTCCTGACGTTCTTCCGGAGTGAGCTTGCGTTCGCGAGCGATGTCGTCCAATGCCTTGTAGATATCTACATAGCGAGAAGTTTGGTACAACAAGGCACGACCAGCATCGAGCTTCGCTTTCATGATAGAAAGCATGTCGTAAACAGCTGGGAATTCGATGATAGCCTTACCGAACTGCTTGCGGTCCTTAGCGTATGCCAAACCTTCGTTGTAAGCAGCCTGGCTCAAACCTACTGACTGAGCAGCGATACCCAAACGGGCACCGTTCATCAATGCCATTACATATTTAATCAAACCAAGCTTGCGGTCACCGCAAAGTTCAGCCTTGGCATTCTTGTAAACCAATTCGCAAGTCGGAGAACCGTGGATACCGAGTTTGTTTTCGATACGGCGTACATCCACACCACCATCGTTCTTGTCGTAGATGAACATAGACAAGCCACGACCGTCTTTGGTACCTTCTTCCGAACGAGCCAATACGAGGTGCAAGTGAGCGTCACCGTTGGTGATGAAACGCTTTACACCATTCAAGCGCCAGCACTTGTTTTCTTCATCGTATGTAGCCTTCAACATCACTGATTGCAAGTCTGAACCTGCATCCGGTTCTGTCAAGTCCATAGACATGGTTTCGCCTGCACAGATGCGAGGGATGAAACGGCTGTGTTGGTCTTCGTTACCGAATTCATAAAGAGTTTCGATACAGTCCTGAAGAGACCAGATGTTGCTGAAACCAGCATCGGCAGCAGCCACGATTTCTGCACACATGGTGTACGGAGTAATCGGGAAGTTCAAGCCACCGTAACGGCGAGGCATGGTCATACCGTTCAAGCCAGCCTTCACCATAGCGTCAAGGTTCTGGGTAGTACCGCTAGCGTAAGTCACACGGCCGTCTGCACAATGAGGTCCTTCGGCATCTACGCCTTCTGCATTCGGGGCAATGATTTCACCGGTGATTTCGCCAGTGATTTCAAGCACCTTATCGTATGAATCCATAGCATCCGCAAAGTCTTGTGGAGCATAGTCATACTTATCTTTGTCTTCGTATCCGCGTTCCTTGAGTTCGCAGATGCGATGCATCATCGGATTGTTCAGATGATATCTAAGTTCCGGATTTTCTGTATAAAAGTTTGCCATAATTACTTGCTGTTCTTCTTATAATACTTGATGAGCTTTGGAACCACTTCTTCTACCGAACCGTTGATTACATAGTCAGCGATAGTGTTGATAGGAGCGTTCGGGTCATTGTTCACGGAGATGATGATACCTGCATCCTGCATACCGGCGATGTGCTGGATTTGTCCAGAGATACCGCAAGCGATATACAACTTCGGATGAACAGTCACACCGGTCTGACCAATCTGACGGTCGTGGTCGCAGAAACCAGCATCGACAGCAGCACGGCTGGCACCTACTTCTGCATGAAGTTCCTTGGCGAGTTCGAACAACTTGTCGAAACCTTCCTTTGAGCCCATACCGTAACCACCGGCAATCACGATAGAAGCACCCTTCAAGTTGTGCTTAGCCTTTTCTACGTGACGGTCAATAACCTTTACTACATAGTCTGTTTCAGGAACGTACTTCGCTACGTCGTGGTTAATCACTTCGCCAGCATAGTTTTCGTCGAGGATTTCCTTCTTCATCACACCTTCACGAACGGTTGCCATTTGTGGGCGGTTTTCAGGGTTGATGATCGTAGCCACGATGTTACCACCGAAAGCCGGACGAATCTGATACAACAAGTTTTCATAAGTGACGCCGTTCTTCTTGTCTTCGTGAGGACCGATTTCGAGCTGGGTACAGTCGGCAGTCAAACCGCTGAACAAAGCTGAAGAAACACGAGGGCCAAGGTCGCGACCGATAACGGTAGCACCCATCAAGCAGATCTGCGGTTGTTCTTCCTTGAAGAGGTTTACGAGGATAGAAGTGTGAGGGAGAGAAGTATAAGGGAACAAGCCCGGAGCATCGAATACATGGAGCTTGTCTACACCAAATGGCAATACTTGTTTTTCAATTCCTGCGAGGCCTGTACCGGCAGCAATGGCTTCCAACTGGCAGCCCAACTGAGTAGCTAACTTACGGCCTTTAGTCAACAATTCGAGACTTACATCGGCTACATTTGCGCCTTCAAGTTCAAGATATACAAATACGTTATTCATAGTCTTTATCCGATAGTGTGGTTAGCCAACAGTTCAACAATCAAATCTTCAATATCCTGGTCGCTTCCTGTCAAAGTCTTGCTTTCCTTCGCCTGGAAGATGATGTTTTCAATCTTCTTCACCTTGGTAGGAGAACCCGACAAACCGCATTGCTTGGTGTCACCGTTTACATCAGCTACACTCCATTCGGTAATGTTCAAGTAAGGAAGTTTGTCGTACAAGTCAGCGTATGGAAGTTCTGCACCTTCCTTGGTAATGGCTGCCTTTTCCTGAGCACCCATGGCACGCTTGTACTTCATCACCAACTTCGCATTGCGAGGACGGCAAGGAGCAGCGCTACCATTCACGGTCAATACGATAGGCAACGGACCTTCTACGGTTTCCACACCACCGTCGATGTGACGCTTCACGGTGATACGACGAGCTTCTTCGTCTACGTTCAAGATTTCTTCCGAATAAGTGATTTGAGTCAAGCCCAACTTTTCAGCCACCTGAGGACCTACCTGAGCGGTATCCCCGTCGATAGCCTGACGACCACCGATGATGAGGTCATAATCACCAATCTTCTTGATAGCAGTAGCCAATGCGTATGAAGTAGCCAAGGTATCTGCACCGGCAAATGCACGGTCGGTCAACAAATAACCATTGTCTGCACCTCTATAAAGTCCTTCTCGAATAATCTCGGCAGCACGTCCCGGTCCCATAGTGAGGATAGTCACTGTTGAGCCTGGATGAGTGTCTTTCAATCTGAGTGCCTGTTCCAAGGCATTCAAGTCTTCCGGATTGAAGATAGCCGGAAGCGCCGCACGGTTGATAGTACCGTCAGCGTTCATGGCGTCCTTGCCCACATTGCGTGTGTCGGGCACTTGTTTCGCCAATACTACAATCTTTAAACTCATAATATTAATATATTTTGGTATTAGTTATTTTCAAATCCAAGGGGCAAAAGTAATGAAACAAATTGACAAGAGAAAGGTTTAGCAAAGAAAAATGCACAAAATTCGACGTTTTGAGCAATAAATATGTCTTTTTAGACAAGTAGAAAAAGTGTGCTTCACTTTGTCACTTGCGTCATACCCGCTAACAATCAGTCGGTTGGAGTGCCGGAAATGGGTTCGTTAAAAAATAATGAAAAGCTAGTGAACCATTTCTTCCTTTCTGTTGTTTTCCATATAAAATCACTAAAAAACAATAATATCATGGAAACAAAAGAAAATTTGATGCAATCAATGAGTGAAAAACAAAACGAAGTGGTAACTGAAAAATTCATTGCAGACTTTGCATTGATCGATGCAAGTGTGGTTCAGAAAAAAACAGCCTGGGATATAGCGAACGAAAATCCTGCTTACTCGTTTGTTGCTTTCTTCTGAAAGCCTCAGATTCATTCTCTCTTTACGATAGAAACATCGTCATTCCTGCTTGAAAACTTGTTTTTATCAGCATCTATATCCAAATCACCACCGTTGATTGACAAAACAACACTGTAAATTGACGAAACAACATCGTTGATTAGCGAAACCACATCGTTGATTAGCGAAACCACAGCGTTGATTTGGAAATGGATGCTTTTGATTGACCTGTTTCATTACCATTGATATTGTAAAGACACCATCATTTCACGTGGACGTATCTTCATCCACGAAGCATGGCTACGAATATCCGAATAGGTAGTCTGTCGGTATTCCTTTTGATTGAACAAATTAGTAAGACCGGCCGTCCAACGCCATTTTCCCGTATTGTATTGAAGCCCTATATCTGCTAACCAGGTCTCTTTGTACTCGTTAGGAGAAAGTTCGTTGCGATAATGCTCACCGTTCAGATTCAGGTTCCATGTATCGTTCCCGATACTGAGGGATAGCTTTTGTTGTACCTCCCATAAGGTTGGTAGAGCGATAGTACGGCTACAACCTATTTCCGCTTGATAGGAAGCCGTAAGCCAATGGGTAGGATTCCAATTCAATTTCGGCTTGAAACTCAACCAATGGTTTTCGTAAGGCTGCACGATTCCCTGTCCGGCTTGAAGTCCTTTTCCGTACTGGTAAACAGTTTCGAGAGAGGCTTTCAAGTTCCAGGAATAGAAGCCTTTGGAAATGAGGCTCCGGACTTGATAGTTTTCTGTCCGATGGGGATGTTCAAGAGAAGTCAATTTGAATTGATTGTCTTGATATTCAGTATGCATCAAATGATCTTGCCGGATATTGAAGTGATTAAGCATCAATGTCCAGAAAAATTCTTTGACGGGACGTTTGTATTCGGTATAAAGCATATAGCTTTGGCTTTGTGTCTTTCCTAACTCTTTCTTCATGTGGACAAGGGTTCGGTAATTCCTATAATAGGGTGTGGAATAGTAAGCCTCGGGATTTTCCGAATGATGTTGGAGAGCCGCCGATGCTTGTATTGACCATCTTGAGGACAAACGGTGACGGATGTATAATTGAGGGTTGAAGTAGCCTCTATTTTCCTTTTGATTCGGATGATGTTCCCACGTCATGCTGGGAGTAAAGGCGATGCGGAATTCACTCTTTTCCCAACTTAAACTTGGTCGGGCGTAGAGTTGCATCCGATGGGCTTTGAAATCGGTCGTTTGATTCAGAAATGTCAATCGTCCGTTGAGACCTGCTGTCAGTTCAATACCGAAACCATTCCTTTTCCGCAGATAATAGAACTGATTGTCCGTATAGGCTTGATGTAGATCGATATCTTGCGATACATTCCCGAACTTCAAGGAAGAGGGCAGATAAGTATAATGCAAAAACGAACGGATACCCCATGTGTGGTTCTCTTTGTTGTATAATGTATTAAAGCGGTTTTCGGCTTCTATCTTGTCTGTACGGATACACTGGGTCAAATCAAAATTTCCCGACATTTGACTCAAAACGTCGGCATGTTTTCCTTGAAAGGTCAAGACGTTTCGAGTAAAGGATTCTTCTCCATTCAGTTCGTAATCCCATTCGGCATGTAAGAGGTCGGTACGCATCCGGTGGTCTTGATTGTCAATGACACGGATAGTATCAGAAGGGTAATGATACACTTCCTCTACGCCTTGTTCCCGTTGTTGTTCATCGTGTAGATAGCGCAGGGAGAGACGATTTTGCTTCATCTCGTCCTTCCGGTAGATACGGTTCAAGGACAGCAAATGGGTGTCATTTTCCAGCAACCGATGTTTTTCCAAGGGCATGGAGAAAGTAGGGGCACTGATGACGGAAGGTACCTCGTCCGGCTGATGCACGTCGTTGGAGGTTAGTTGTTGGAGTTCGGAGGATAAGTCCTTACCCGAATGGTCGGCCTTATAAGTATAAAGGCCTTGCTTGCTCTTGGCCAATTGGATAGCGTTCAAACGGGCATTATAGATGGTTTCAGCCCCATATCCGATGCCGGCTTGGGTGTTCCATATCCATTTGGAACGGGCTTCGGGTTTTAACGTTAAGTTCAAGGCGATGTTTTCGGTAGGAACTTTGTTCCGTAGCGAACGGATAGGTTGATGATGCTCTATGATTTCAGCACTCTCTACGGCATCCGCTTTCAGATTCTCGTTCACTTGGTTATAGCTGCCTCCCGTCACATCCATGCCTTCCACATAGAAATGACTGATAGCCTTTCCTTGGTAACTGATTTCCCCGCTATTCTCATCCACATCAATGCCGGGGAGTTTCTTTAAAATATCCTTTACATTGCTGTCCTTGCTCGATGCAAATCGGGCCAGGTCGTACTTTATGGTATCTTGCCGTAAGGAAATTCGTCCACTCTTGATGGTTACTTCTTTCAGGGTGATGGCATCGGGAAGGAGTTCGATAAGCATCTCCTTTCCTCTCATTACTGGAGACATTTTCTTTCGGTATCCGAGGTAAGTCACGCTGATATTCAGTCCCTTTGTTTCCGAACGCTTGAAGACGAAACGTCCTTCGGTATCCGTGATAGCATAGTCGATGAAGGATGTTTCCATTCCCCGATGAAGGGTGACGGTAGCTCCTACTAAAGGTTCATGGGTAAGGCTATCCGTCACTAGTCCACGGATGTTTTGTGCTTGTGTGTGGCAAGCTAAGAGTAAAGTGAATAGAAATAGTATTGTCGCTTTCATGGTTTATTTATTAATTTCGATAGGGTTATAAGGTTCTGAAAATTTCTTGATAGGATTGCCTTGTCCGTCTGTGATATTGATGGTTACACCCGGTGAGGTAGCGGTTAGAAAACCGATAGGGTCGGTATAGAATCGTTCGTACATCTTGTCCAATTCCTTACGATTCAGTTTTTCGCGTCCTTTGGTGTGGATAAGGATAGGTTTGGCTTCTCGGTGTTGTTCCAATCCTGTACAAGTGAAGGCAAAATGTCCCCGACTATCTTCGGCCTTGATGATAAGTCCGGGCAACCCATGAAGTTTCCAAGGTCCTTCGGAAATGGGGACATCCATGGTGTACCAAGCCGTATAGTCACGTCCCTTGAATCGGCAGGTCGCCTTCCGGCAAGCGTAGGAAAGGATGGTCATCGTGTCGGGATGAAGTTGCCATTCGGGGCGTTCATTGGTTTCCTCGCAAAGGATGTTGGTCGTGCCCAAGCGGTCGGTGGTCGTCACTTTTCCTGTCGGATAATTCTTGAAAATCTGATAGCTGATGTTTCCGTTGCCATAGGCTTGGGCATGCTGGGTGATAGTTTCTTGCGAAGCTCCTGCCTTATAGTCGGCGGTAAGGACTGAGTCGCGCTGATAGAAAGTATAACTATAACACTTGCTTGCCTTCTGCCCGATTTCCAACATTAGAGTTTCTTTCAATGGGTCAAGGAGTTGTTTCTCGTTGGTGGTGTCTTTCACATACTTCATTTCATATTGTACCACCAGACGTGCTTGGTCGATGCTGTCGGTCTGAAATATAGCATTCAAATCGATGATGTTAATCTGTGCTTTCATGCCGATGCTTAGCAAGAGCAGAAGCATAAATAGAATGTTTTTCTTGTTCATAATCAGTTTGTTTTAAATGTTTGTTTGATGCAAATGTAATAGCTCTTAGGGTGTCCGTTCTCTTAAAGTTATTACTGAAATATTACGCTCTTGAAAAAAGGATGTCTCGTGTACCTTGTAGTCTAAGAAGTTTGTTTACCTTCGCTATCGTAAAAGAAAACATCATGGAAAAAAGAATCAAAATAGTTTGGATACTGACCATTGTTACCTCGATATTGATGTTGGGTGGTCAGGCTTATTGGCTCTATAACCAATATGGCTATTCAGCAGAGGCATACATGCAGAAGTTGCACGAACAGATATTGGAGGCGGAAGACAAGGAGGCGGATATTCGCTTCCAACACCGACAAATCAGTTCTGAACCCTTGCGAAGCCTAGGGATGAACTTGTCGGGTTGGACATCGTTAGGAGAGGATTCCTTAAAGCGGCCTGAACCTCGGACGTCTACCACTTTGACCTTTTATTATCGGAATAAGGAAGACATGGATTCTGCAGCATTAGCCAAGTTGATTGAAGAGGGAAGCGATTCTGTATTGGTTCGTGATACTTTTCAGATAGAAGATGTTTCCACTGAATTGTTGTTCTCGGCATCTACCTTGTATACCTTGCAGATATCCAATCCTTTTCAGGAATCCTTGCTCGATTCGTTGCTTCAAGAACAAGGCATACGGGTGATGAATACACGCCGGGAAACATTGGATACCCTCAAATGGGAAGGAAGCTATCTTCCTTTCCGTGAAGGACTTGCCTATAAGATGAAGATTGTATATCCTTACAATCCCTTGAAGCAGGAAGCGATGGTGGGAGAAATAACCATACCTCTTTCACCACTTCTGAAGCAGATGGCTTGGCAATTGGTTGCTTCGTTGTTCTTGATTCTTTTGTTGATGTATTGTTTGGTGTATCAGATACGTACCATAATGGAGCAACGCAAGATGGATGAGATGCGAAAAAGCTTTGTCAATACCATGATACATGAATTGAAACGTCCCGTACAAACCTTGAAGATGTGTGTCGCTTTCCTCAATAATAAATTAATGCGAACCGATGAGCGGATGATGGATGCCGTAGTGCAGGATGCTATGTTCGAACTTGATAATCTTTCTGCTTATCTTTCCAAAGTGCGTGAGTTGACTCGTGCCGATAATGAACATATTGTTCTTTCCAACCGTACGTTCGACTTGGTCGCTATGGTGGAGAAGTTGATTCGATTGAACAATGCACCGGCAGATAAAGTGGTACGTTTCGAAACTCATTTTTCGGAAACCCCTCTATGGGTGATGGCCGATCCTGTACATGTGGCCAATTGCTTGAGTAATCTGATAGAGAATGCCGTAAAGTATTCTGGTCATGAGGTGTGTATTTCTATCGATGCTTCACTAGAGAACAATCGTTTATGCCTAAGTGTCAGGGATAATGGCATTGGAATACCCGTTCAAGAACAAGATAAGATTTTCGAAAAGTTCTATCGGGCACAGAATATTCCTGATGCCAATCTTCCAGGTATCGGCTTGGGTTTGAGTTATGTTAAACTGATGGTGGAGGCGCATGGTGGCAATATCACCTTACAAAGTCAACTGGGAAAAGGAACTACATTTACCATTGAAATACCCCAATGATTATGAAACCGTTGAAAATACTTTTTGCAGATGATGATTTGAAGTATGCCCTTATTTTGAAACGCTTTCTCGAAGCCGAAGGGTACGAAGTGTATTACGCCGGAAACGGACGCATCGCTTTGGAACAATATCCCGAAGTGAAACCCGACTTGATTCTATTGGACATCAACATGCCCGAAGTGAATGGGTATGAGGTGGCCCGCCAAATCCGTGAAACGGACAAACATACTTTAATCTTTTTCCTGACTGACCGAACCGACAAGACCGACCGCCTGGAAGGTTTCAAAGTGCGTGCCAATGACTATCTTTCGAAACCTTTCTATCCCGAGGAGTTGATAGCGCGTATCCGTGAACGTTTCGATGGTTTGGATGCTGCGTGTGAGAAAGAGATTTATACTTTTGGTCATACGACTTTCGATTATACGAACAATGAACTCCGTACTTCGGCCAGTAAAGTATTGATAACATCCCGTCAAGCAGAAATCTTACGTTTGCTAGTCAAGCACATGGATTCGGCCGTGAGTAGGGAAACGATTTTGGCGCAAGTGTGGGGTGTTTCCTCACACACCAATTCCTTGGCACTGAATGTTCAAATCTCCTATTTGCGAAAAGCTTTGCGGAATGACACTTCTGTGCAGATAGAATCGTTGATGAAGAAAGGATATGCCATTAAGGTATCTCTGTGAAAGTTCCAGTTCATTCTTGCGCAACCAACTTATACCCAATACCGCGTACATTGACAATCCGAATTTGCTCATCCTTCGAAAGCTTTTGTCGAAGTTTGGTGATAAAACCAAGCGCAAAGCCCGAAGTAATGGTACGCATCATGAGTACAATAATTGGAAGAATGGGTAGGATATGCTTGTGGCACTCCAACTGCTTAATTATTAGATGGTATGACACAAGTGATAAAGTGAAGGAGGTTTGAATTCTTAGGTTTGTTTATACATATTTAGGGTATTTAGGAACATTTGGTTGTAGGAATAATAAATGAAAAAGTTCGTGAAAGGATGGCATTGAATAGAATAGTTTTTTATCTTTGCAAAAACCAATGCAAAAAAGAAGGAGGATTCATTAAATGAAATTGTATCACGGAAGTAATGTGCCGGTTAAGATCCCTGAAATCAGAGCCGTTGGCTTCTATAAGGATTTTGGTTACGGCTTTTATTGTACGGTTTTTGAAAAACAGGCAATGCGTTGGGCGTTGATTAAACGTCCGGATCATATTGTGTCTGTTTATGACTATACTCCTAACAAGGAACTGAAGGTTTTGTCATTCCCTACGATGACGGAGGAATGGTTGGATTTTGTAGTGGACTGCCGTCGGGGAGTATCGCACGGATATGATGTGGTAGAAGGTCCTATGGCTGATGATACGATATGGGATTATGTGGAGGATTTCATCGCAGGAAACATCACTCGGGAAGCTTTTTGGGTATTGGTAAAATTCAAGTATCCTACGCATCAGTTGGTATTTTGTACCGATCAAGCCTTGCAATCATTGTCGTTCGTTAACAGTTATGCCTTATGACAAATATCTATTTCCCCGATGAAGAAGTAACGGTTAATGACCTCTACTTTGTGTGTTACATGGTGGAGCGTATTGCTCGTCAGTTGAAACAACCCAATAAATATGTGGTAAATACATTGGGTAAGCAGGAACTTCGGGAAAAACTTTCGTTGGCCAATGTATTGCACTGTGAGAATCCCGATGCGGTGGCATACGATTGGATAGAAGCATATGGATTGCAACCGGGAAAATATGATGTAAGTAAAGTGAATCCTCGATATACGGACCATATACCCACCGCAACTCAAATGGGTAAAGTGTATAGCCGGCTTGTCGTCAGTACTTTGCTGGAAGGTGAGGACTATGCCGATGGGATGATTCGTGTTTACAATCACCCTATTTGTGAAATAATCGATGACTACAATAGTAGTGCTTATTATGAGCCTTCGTATGTTTTGACACGTAGCTATTGGGCGGGTAGCTTTAATTGAAATTGTACACGCAATCTTCTTAATTTCTCATTGTTAGGTTAATTTTTCGCAGAGTAAAAACAAAGCTTGTAATGGAATGATTATATATCTAATATTGCATTCCGTTTAAAATTATAGTGCGAAAAATGAAACCTGTGTTTAAAAAGATAAGCCTTTTGTTTGTGCTTGTGTCGATGGTGCAGATGCTGTCGGCACAGATAGGATATAAGCATAACGTAGTACCGTCAGCATTTCCCGATAGTTTGGATTTGGCTTATTATGGCAAGAAGTATTTTGGACGAAGTACTGCAACTATAGTTGGCTTGAATCTCGGTGTTTGGGCATTCGACCGTTATGTTCGCAATCAAGATTATGCCTATATCAGTCTGAATACGATGAAGGAAAATCTGAAGCATGGATTTGTGTGGGATAACGACAATTTGGGTACTAACATGTTCTTTCATCCTTATCATGGTAGTCTTTATTTCAATGCGGCCCGTTCCAATGGATATAATTATTGGCAATCCGGATTGTTTGCGTTAGGAGGAAGTGCCATGTGGGAGCTTTTTATGGAGAGTGAATATCCTTCAACGAATGATATTGTTGCTACTCCAATAGGTGGTATGGCCTTAGGCGAAACATTCTATCGCACAAGTGATCTCATTCTTGACGATCGGGCAGTGGGGAGTGAGCGGGTAGGACGTGAAATCGCGGCTTTCATCGTGTCGCCTATGCGCGGATTGACTCGTATTCTCAATGGCGATGCTTGGAGACATCGTTCTACGAGCGGACGTCAGTTTGGTATCCCAGATGTGTGTATTGCCATTTCCGTAGGGGCAAGGGCTTTGGAGTTTAAGGATGAGATCTTTGATAGAGGCTTGGGAATTGCTTCGGAAATCGCACTGGAGTATGGTGACCGCTTTAATACCGAACGTGAAAAGCCGTATGATTTCTTTACGATGAATGTGGGATTGAATCTCCAGAAGTCACAACCGATGTTGGGACAGGTTAATCTGGTCGGTCGATTATGGAATCGGGAATTGATAGCGAAATCGGATATGGTGCTGAATGGAGGGATTTATCAGCATTTCGATTTCTACGATTCCAATGTCATATCCGATGTGTCTCCTGTTGTTCCTTATAAGATTGCTATTCCGGCATCGGTGGGAGGTGGTTTGCAATTTCAATGTCAGAAGATGGGAAATTGGGACTTGTCGGCTTCGGTGTATGGTAATGGCATTTTAATGGGAGCTGTATTGAGCGACCATTATCGGTTGGTAGATCGGGATTATAACATTGCCAGTGGTTTTGGTGCAAAGTCACTACTGACGGCATTGTATAAGAAAAGCAAATTCTCCGTATCGTTGTCCCACGAGTTTTACCGTTTCTTTACGTGGCACGGATATGATCGGGATATAGATTGGACAACAGTTGACCCTATGACGCTTGACGCGCAAGGAGATGAATCGCAATCCTCGGTGCATGTGAGTGAATTGCGTTTGGACTATCGGTTGATGAAGCGGATGTTCATTACGGGATCGTTTATGCATTTCAATCGAGATACCAACTATCGTTATTATCCGGATGTCAGGTCTTCTTCCACTTCCACTCGGTTGATGCTGACTTTTGTGCTTTAGTTTCTTTGATGAGAAACTAAAGTTTGTTGTATATCATTCGTTTTTGAGAATTTAATGTTTTATTTTTGCGGAAGTAGCAATAAGATGTACTTTTAATTCTAAAGACGATTTATGGAAACAATCAATAATGAACTGATGATGTGGCTACAACAATTTGGAGTAGCCGAAGGAGGCTTGCTTGTGGTACAACGTATCGTAGTGATAATGGGAATTCTCCTGATAGCCTATGTGTTGGATTTGATTTGTCGGAAGGTGGTGATGCCGGGTGTACGGAAGGTGACTGCCAAGACACAAACTACTTGGGACGACTATCTGCTGAGCGATGAGGTGATGACAAATGTCTGTCACTTGATTCCGCCGATAGTAGTATATGTATTAATCCCTTTTGCTTTCCCTTACGAACCGAACTTCTTGTCGTTAGTCTTGAAGATTTGTACGATATACATCACAGTGGTGGTGATGAAACTTATCTGTGCGTTCCTTACCTCACTTTACACCATATCCAGTGAACATGAAAAACTGAAGAATCATTCGTTAAAGGGATTCTATCAGATGCTGAAACTGATTGTGGTGTGTATTGGTGTTATTATCATTATCAGTGAACTGATTAGTAAGGATCCGATAGCCATTCTAACTGGCTTGGGTGCTGGTACGGCTATCCTGATGTTGGTCTTCCAAGATACCATTAAAGGATTGGTAGCAGGTATCCAACTTACGGCCAATGATATGGTTCGTCCCGGCGATTGGATTTCCATGCCGAAATATGGGGCTGACGGGGATGTGATGGAAGTCTCCTTAACCACCGTAAAGGTGCGTAATTGGGACAAGACGATTACGACTGTTCCGCCTTATGCCTTGGTGAACGATTCATTCCAAAACTGGCGAGGCATGTTTGACATTGGCGGCCGACGTGTGAAGCGTTCTATCCACATCGATATGAATACGGTGCGTTTCTGTACGGAAGAAGAGTTGGCGCACTTCAAGCAGCAACCTTGGATGGAAGGCTTTGAGGAAACGGGCAAGGAAGAAGTGAACCTCTATCTTTTCCGTCATTATTTGGATTACTACTTGCGTCATCACCCCAAAGTGAATCAAGACATGATTATGCTTGTCCGCCAGTTACAACCTACTGAGCATGGGATGCCAATTGAACTTTATTTCTTCTCTGCCAATACGGCTTGGGTGAAGTACGAAGCTTTGCAGGCCGAGGTGTTCGATCATGTGTTGGCGACAGTACACCGGTTTGGTTTGAAGGTGTTCCAAAGTCCAACGGGATTGGATTTGCAAGGGCTTAAGTGATAAAAAGCGTGCTTTTGTGTTGTTTTATGAAAAAATAGTTGGATTTATTGATTATATGTTGTAAACTTGCAGGTAAATAATCGTTTTTTAAATCTAATTATTATGAAAACAAACAAAACTTTAATCGCGGTACTGATATTAAGTACTTCTATTTTGTGTTCATCATGTATCGGTTCTTTTAAACTATGGAATGGCTTGAAGGAATGGAATCAAGGTGTTAGCAACAAGTTTGTGAATGAATTGGTATTTATCGCCTTGAATATTGTTCCAGTATATGGTATTGCCTATTTTGCCGATTTGGTTGTTCTCAATACGATCGAATTCTGGTCAGGATCTAATCCAGTTGCTTCTTATGAAAATAAAGAAGTTAAAGGTGCCAATGGGGATTACTTGGTTGCTTCCAACGAAAACGGTTATACCATAACTAATAAGGAAGACAATCAATCGTTGGCTTTGGTATACGATCAGGAAAATAAATCTTGGAATGCCGTAAAGGAAAACCAAAGTTTTGAATTGGTAAAAATGAATGATGACGGAACCGCTACTATCAATATGCAAGATGGTACATCCATGACTGTGAACCCGGATAGTGAAGGTGTAGCAAGTGTTCGCGCAGCTTATATGGGCGTGTCATTTGCATCTAGATAAGCTTAAACTCTTCAGTTAAATCCGTTTAAGTAAGAACCAAACGTACTCTTGTCTGTTATTACTTATCATTAAGAGTAATACACCATGACAAGAGTACGTTTGTTTTTTTGTATGTTTCTGTTTTTGCCTTTATGGGGGTATGCCCAAGAGGGACAGAAGTATTTGGAGCGTCCGTTGCCCGACAGATGGCAGGAGAAGGATATGCTCTTTCAACAAGTGTTGCCGGTGGATGACCAATGGTGGAAGGTGTTCGAGGATACGACGCTCGATTCACTCATCCACTTGGCTATGGAGCAGAATCCTTCGGTGCTGATGGCAATTAATCGAATAGACCAAGCCAAGGCGCAATGGCGCATCTCGCAAAGCGATTTCTATCCATCGTTGAGCTTCAATGGAGGGTGGAACCGACAGCAGACAAGCGGGAATCTCGGGACGGGAAGTCCTCAGGCTTGGACAGGCTATTATAGTGCCTCCGTGCAGATGAGTTGGCAACTCGATGTGTTCGGGGTGATTCGTGAGAAGGCGAAGGCACAGAAGGAACTTTATGCAGCAAGCAAGGAGGAATACAATGCCACGATGGTGAGCCTTTGTGCGGAGGTGGCTTCGGCTTACTTTAATCTTCGGGAAGTGCAACAAGAGTTGGATGTGCTTCGAAGGAATGCTGTATCGCAAGAGGCTGTGGTAAAGATTACCGAAAGCCGTTATAAGACGGGGCTTGTTTCCAAACTCGATGTAGCGCAAGCAAAATCTGTTTATTATAGTACTTTGGCTTCTATCCCGACGACCGAAGCCAATGTTATCCAGTATCTGAATACGTTGGCGGTGCTCTTGGGACTTTATCCGCAAGATGTGACCGATGCTTTGAGTGATACCAAGCCTTTGCCCGACTATATGGAACCGGTAGGAGTGGGTGTGCCGGGAGAACTCTTGCTCCGTCGACCCGATGTGCGAGGGGCTGAACGTCAGGTGAATGCGCAAGCAGCCTTGTTAGGGGCATCGAAACGGGATTGGTTGCCCGAATTCTTCTTGAATGGTTCGTTCGGGTATGCTTCGGATGATTTGAAGGATGTGGGGAAGAAGGGAAGCATGACTTGGAGCATTGCCCCTTCGGTGACTTGGAATCTTTTCAATGGAGGAAGAAACCTGCAAGAAGAACGTCTCCAACGGGCACAACTTGATGAATCGATCAATCAATTCAATCAAACCGTACTTACTGCCGTGCAAGAGGTGGACAATGCCATGAGTGCCTATAAGAACTCTATCAAACAGATTGTGGCATGTAAGGAGATGCTATATCAAGGCAAGGAGGCTTTCGATCTCTCGCTTGACCTCTACAAGCAAGGACTTACTCCTTTCCAGAATGTATTGGATGCGCAACGTTCCATGCTGACATACGAAAATACGTTGGTGAAAGCGAAAGGTTATTCTCTCGTTTGCTTGGTGCAGATGTATCAAGCGTTGGGAGGTGGATGGTAATCATAAGAAATACTAGATGAATATGAAAAAGAAAATAAACATCATCGCTCTATTGGGCTTGTTGCTCATTGTCGGATGTAGCAAGAAAGAATCTTCTGTACGGATGGAATCCCTTCCTGTGGAAGTGGCGAAACCCGTGGTGAAGAATGTGACACTTACCAGAGACTATCCAGGGTATCTTACCGCAGAGAATAGCGTGGATATTGTAGGAAGAGTAAACGGAACATTACTCTCCAAACTCTATCCTTCGGGCACCAAAGTGAAGAAAGGACAGACCTTGTTTGTGGTCGATCCGACTTTGTATCAGAATGCCGTGAAACAGGCCGAGGCTAGTTTGAAAACCGCAAAGGCGAATTTGGAATATGCGAAGAGTAATTACGAACGCATGAAGGAGGCTATCAAGAGTGAGGCGGTAAGCCGTATCCAATTGGTGCAGGCCGAGAGCAATGTGCAATCGTGTGAGGCGGCGGTAAGCAACGCTGAGGCAGAACTGAAAACGGCTCGTGTCAAATTGGGTTATTGTTACATCAAGTCGCCGATGGACGGGATAGCCGACTTGGCAGAGTATGCCGATGGTGCGTACATCAGCGGAGAAGGGAATCCGGTGAAGTTGACTACCGTTTATAGGATTGACAAACTTTATTCGTATTTCGATATCTCGGACAATCAATACTTGGCTTTCGAGTTGTTGAGGGCATCGGATACCAAGATACCGGAGGCAGAACATTTCGTAACACTTCGGGTAGGTACGGATGGTTCGAAAACTTGGCAAGGAAAACTGAATTATCTCTCGCCTAACTTTAGTCTTTCCACGGGTACGATGAGGCTCCGTGCTGAGTTGGACAATCCCGACGGGGTGTTGAAACCGGGTTTGTATGTGAGTGTCACTTTGCCTTATGCTACAGCAGAGAAGGCTATCTTGGTGGACAATGCTTCGATTGGTACCGACCAATTGGGTAAGTACCTGTATGTGGTGAACGATAGTAATGTGGTGAACGTACGCCACATCGAGATTGGGCAATTGGTGGATGACAATAGGCGTATCGTGACGTCGGGACTTTCTCCGGACGAACGTTATGTTACCAAGGCTTTGATGAAGGTGCGTCAAGGAATGAAGATTCAACCGATAGAAAAATAAAACGCTTATGTTCTCGAAATTCTTTATCGAACGACCGATATTCGCTACGGTGTTGGCTTTGCTTATTATCGTGGCAGGGCTTGTGACGCTCCGTCTGCTCCCCGTGGAGCAATATCCGAATATCACGCCACCTACCGTGCAGGTGAATGCCGTTTATCCAGGTGCGAATGCGGAAACCGTGGCGCAAACCGTGGGCATCCCTATCGAGCAACAAGTGAATGGGGTAGAAGGGATGATGTACATGAGTTCCACTTCATCGGCATCGGGAGCGTATTCGCTCACCGTGACTTTCGAAGTAGGGACAGACATTGATATGGCCACCGTAATGGTGCAGAACCGCGTGAGTGTGGCGATGAATACCTTGCCTGAAGCGGTGAAACAACAAGGGGTAACCGTACAGAAGAAATCATCGAATATCGTCATGATGCTAACCTTGTCCGGCGATAGTATTTATGATGGATTGTATCTGGCCAATTATGCCAACTTGAATCTCGTCGACCAACTCACCCGTGTAAAAGGGGTAGGTGCAGTAAATGTAATGGGTGCAGGTAATTACTCGATGCGTATATGGCTCGATCCCGAGGCGATGCGTATCCGTAACCTCAGTGCCCAACAAGTGTATACGGCTATCCAGGCACAAAACATGGAGGTGTCGGCAGGGAATGTAGGCCAACCTTTCGGACGATCGGGCAACAATGCTTTCCAATATACCTTGAACGTGAAAGGACGACTGGCCACACCCGATGAGTTTGGAGAGATTATTCTTCGGGTGGAGGATGGTGGACGAATTCTTCGTTTGAAGGATGTGGCACGCATCGAATTGGGAAGCCAGAAATACAATGTGGTGTCACGTTTGGAAGGAAAGCCTACGGCTGGTATGGCCGTGTACCAACTTCCGGGATCCAATTCGCTCGATGTGGCGAAGGGAGTAAAAGCACGCATGGAGGAATTGGCGGAGGACTTTCCGCAAGGCATCCGTTATCAGGTGACGCTTGATACAACGGAGGTGGTACACGATTCCATTAACGAAGTGTTGAAGACATTCATCGAGGCGACAATTTTGGTGGTGCTTGTGATGTTCTTCTTCTTGCAAAGTTGGCGGGCGGTGCTGATTCCTTGTATTACCATTCCTGTCTCACTTATCGGTACGTTGGCTATCATGTCGGCATTGGGATTTTCGATCAATACATTGACCTTGTTTGGTTTGGTGTTGGCCATTGCGATTGTGGTGGATGATGCGATTGTGGTAGTGGAGAATGTCACGCGTTTGCTCGATGAGGCTGAGGCAAAAGGCGAGAAGGTGAACATGCGACAAATCACCGAGAAGGCGATGAGTGAAATAACCGGTCCGATTATCGGGGTGGTGTTGGTGCTCTTGGCGGTGTTCATTCCTACCACGTTGATTAGTGGCATTACGGGACAATTGTACAAGCAATTTGCCTTGACCATTGCGGCATCTACGGTATTGAGTGGTATCAATTCGTTGACGCTTTCGCCTGCACTTTGTGCAATCTTGTTGAAGCCTACACCCAAGCAGAAATCGAAACTTTTCGTGTGGTTTGACAAGTTTAATGACGGAATGCAACATGCGTATAATCGTTCGGTGAAATGGCTCTTGGTACGTCCGGTGACGGCAATCGGTTCATTTCTGGTGCTTTCGGCGATAGCATTATTGCTCTTCGTGAAATGGCCTACTACTTTTATGCCAGAAGAAGATGACGGATACTTCATTGTTTCCGTGCAACTCCCGGCGGCTTCTTCCTTGGAGAGAACTGAGGAAGTGGGCAAGCAAATAGACGACATCTTGAAGCGTATCCCCGAAATCAAGACCTTCTTGGGGGTGAACGGATTCAGTGTGATGGGTGGAGGTGAACTGCCCAATGCGGCTACTTATTTCGTGGTGTTGAAAAATTGGAGTGAACGTCCGGGTAAAGAACACTCTGCTCAAGCTGTGGTGAACCGATTCAATCAGGAAGCGTATGCTTTGGTGCAAGAAGCGCAAGTGTTCGGTATCATTCCTCCGGTCATCCCAGGTATGGGAAATACGGGGGGGCTTCAATTCGAATTGGAAGATAGGCAAGCCTTGGGTGCGGATGAATTACAGAAAGCGGTCAATACCTTGTTGGCGGAGTATCGCAAAGAGTCTTCTATCGGTTCGATGAGCAGTATGTATCAGGCAGATGTGCCTCAATATTACTTGAACATCAATCGTGATAAAGTGCAACTCATGGATTTGCAACTCAGCCAAGTGTTTGCGGCGCTTTCCTATTACTTGGGTCAAGCGTATGTCAATGACTTCGTGGAGTTCGGTCGCATCTATCAAGTGAAGTTGGGTGCGGGTGAGGATGCACAGAAATACATCGACGATGTGTTGAAACTGAGTGTGGAGAATTCGAATGGCGAAATGGTTCCGTTTAATAGTTTCGTACAAGTGGAACAGGTGCTCGGCATGGACCAAGTGAGCCGATACAACATGTATCAGTCCGCTTCGGTTACGGCGAATGTCGCACCGGGGAGCAGTTCGGGGCAAACCATTGAGGCGGTGGGTAGTTTGATTCGCAATCAGTTGGGAAATGAGTTCGGTTATGAGTGGACATCCGTGGCTTATCAGGAAACGCAAGCGAGTGGCTCTACGGCTTTGATTTTGGTCATGGCATTGCTCGTGGCTTACTTGGTATTGTGTGCGCAATATGAAAGTTGGACGAGTCCGGTGGCTGCGGTCATGGGCTTGCCGATAGCCATTCTTGGAGCGATGCTCGGATGTTGGGTAATGGGTGAACCGGTCAGCATTTATACCCAAATCGGCATAGTCTTGTTGATTGCTCTTTCTGCAAAGAACGGTATTTTGATTGTAGAGTTTGCACGAGATTATCGCAAGGCGGGGAACTCCATTCGTGAGGCGGCTTTCGAAGCAGGACGTGTACGTCTTCGTCCGATTCTGATGACTTCGTTTACCTTTGTGCTTGGGGTGATGCCTTTACTCTTTGCAACGGGGGCTGGAGCTGGAAGTCGTGTCGCTTTAGGGGCGGCTGTGGTTTTCGGGATGTTGGTCAATACGGTGGTAGCTACGCTTTATATTCCGAATTGGTATGAGGTGATGCAAACATTGGAGGAGAAGAAAAAATAAAGAAGGGGTGTTTTAGACACCCCTTCTTTATTTTATGTATTTACGAATGCAATTCCAAAATAAATCGTGTTCCCTTCTTGTATTCTTCATCCAAACGGAGGGTACCGTTCAACTTGTAAGCGATGAGGGCGCAAGTAGGAAGTCCGAGGCCGTCACCCTTGGTCAAGTCCTGCACTTCGGCAAATGGCTTGAAGAGCGTTAGGCGCTTTTCTTCAGGGATGCCTGTGCCGGTATCGGTTACAATGAATTGTCCCGAATGAGCGCTACGTTTCTTGAATTCGAGGGTAATCTTTCCTGTCTCAGTATGGATAGCCGCATTGCCAAGCAAATAAAGCAATACGTTTTCCAATGCTTCGGCATTGGTGCGGACATTCACGCGAGGTACGTTCAATGTGGCAACGACATCAGGGCGGAAACTTTCCTTCGCCTTGTTCATGATGCCTTCGCACAAAGCCTGAATGTTCATGTCCTTCATTTCGTAACGTTCTTCACGGGTACTTTCAAGTTCCATGTATCCTTGGATATGTTGCATCAAGTCTTTCAAGGCCTGTACATGCTTCTTTACATTTCCACCTTCGATAGCATCGAGTGACGGAGTGATTTGTTCGCCGATGTTGTTGATAAGTTTGCTCTTCTGTTCGTTGTTGTCGTTGGCAATGCTGAGGCTCTTCTTCAACTTCTTGATTTGGCGGATATTCTTCAGCATGATACCGATGAAGAACAACAATCCACCTGCCAAGGCTGCTGCCAAGATGCAGAGGAAGATGATGCCCCCCTTTTGTTTGCTGATTGTGTTTTCCTTTTCAGCCAAGAGATTTTGTGAAGCGCTGTATTCGTCTTGTAAGGCCTTCAATTCATGGGCTGCCTTTACGGCCTTGATAGAGTCCTGCCAATTGGTATAGAGACGTTCAAGAGCACGGGTGAGTGATGCGTTCTTACCAGTCTTGGCTTGTGCGAGCATGTCCTGATAGCATTTGTCTACACCTTGCTCGTCCTTGCCTTGAGAGCGTTTTTGAACCAACTGCTTGTAGCATTGCAAACTCTTGTCATTCATGCCGAACTTCTGGTAATAGCCTGCCTTGGTCATCAAAAGGTCTTCGCTTACTTCGTCTTGTTTGGCACGTTCGGCAAAATCTTCCAACTTTTCAATCTGGAGTTTACTTTGTTCAGCATTATTCAAACGCATGTACATGCGCAAACGTTCCTTACTAACCAGATAATGCAATTCAGGAGTTGCTTTCTTGCTCTTCTGTTCTTCTATAGCAATCATGCTATCCAAGGCACGGCAAGTGGCGAATGCTTCTTTCCATTCCCGGTTTTCGGTTTGCTGGATGCTGGTCTTGATACCGTCTTCTACTGATTTCTTTAAGTTCGCATTTTGTGCTTGTACCGCCATTAGGCAGCAAGCAAATGATAGTATAAATAATGTTTTTTTCATCTTATTGTCAATTTTGGGCGCAAAATAAATGAAATTATAGTTATCTCACAAGAAAAATCCTTTAACTTTGTTTTTTTAATCATGTAACATTATGGAAATAGGTTTAACTTATACTTCGACTTTGGTCGTATCAAAAGATCATGTGGCCGCTGTAATGGGCAGCGGTGATATGCATGTATTCGCTACTCCGGCGATGGTGGCTCTCATGGAAAATGCAGCGATGCTGGCTGTGGCAGAACATTTGCCAGAAGGTTCTACAACAGTGGGGGCAATGATGAATACCTCGCATGTGAAACCTTCGCCGGTAGATGAAACGATTCAGGCTACGGCCGTGCTTACGGGGATAGAAGGACGCAAACTTACTTTCTCAATCAAGGCTGAGGATAGTAAGGGTGTAATCGGCGAAGCGGAACATGTACGTTATATCGTGGATAGGGAACGTTTTATGAGTAAATTATAATTCATTGATGTATTCATATAACTTCCTATAAAACGGATGCTTTGTTAAAGTCGATGCATCTCCTAGGATAATCAATTTCATACGGGCGCGTGTAATGGCAACATTCATGCGCCTTAAATCATTCAAAAAACCGATTTGTCCGTCTTCGTTGGCACGTACGAGACTGATGAGGATGACATCCCGTTCCTGCCCTTGGAAACCGTCTACGGTGTTTATCGTGATGAGATGACGGAAAGGCTTGAAGAAAGCATCCTTTTTGATGAGTTGGCGAAGGTATTGTACTTGTGCCTTGTATGGTGAAATGAGACCGAAATCAATCCGTTCTTCCAGTAAACGTTCTTTACCTATCTTCTTGATGTATTTCTTCAGTTCTTCGATACTGAGAGTGGCTTCGGCTTTGTTGATACGACCGAAACTTTCGCCCACAAACTCCTCGTTGCAATCCATACCTTCGGTATTCACCCAAACGATAGGGGTGTCAAAATCCAAAATGCTTCGATACTTCACTTCGGGTGCAGAACTCAAGGCTCCCTGATAGAACCAGTCCGATGAGAATTTCATGATTTCATCGTTCATGCGGTATTGCACCTTTAACAAAGATATGGATTCGGGCTTGTTGCGGACAATCTTTTGCATCAATGTTTCGTCCAATCCGCCACGCATCGCCTCCATACATTTGATCGTAGGAGGAAGTTGGCAATGGTCGCCTGCCAATACCACTCTGTCGGCTTTACGAATGGCTATCCAGCAAGCGGCCTCTAAGGCTTGGGCTGCTTCGTCGATGAAAAGGGTACCAAATTTCATGCCCATGAGCACCCGGTTGGCAGAACTCACTAATGTACATGCTATCACTCTTGCTTCGCTGAATAAATCGGTGTTGATGCGTATCTCCAATTCCGTAGCCCGATCTTTCAGCGAGTTGATCTTTTGACGGATACTCTCGCGGTTCGCTCCTTTCCGATTTTGGGAATGGAGGTCTCGGATCGCCTTGCGGATGCTCCAAAGTTGTGGATAGTCGGGATGACTCTCAAATCGACGTTCGTAGGTGAAAGAAAGCATCTTGTCGTTCACTCTCGTAGGATTTCCGATGCGGAGTACAGGCACGCCTCTGTCCACCAGTTTTTCGCTAATCCAATCCACGGCCATGTTACTTTGTGCACAGACCAATACTTGGTTTTCCCGATGAAGCGTTTCGTAAATGGCTTCCACTAGTGTTGTTGTCTTGCCTGTTCCCGGAGGACCATGTACGATGGCTACATCTTTCGCATGCAGCACCTTGTTGACGGCTTCTTCTTGTGTGGCGTTCAGCCAAGGGAAGCGTGTCGGTGCGAAGGTAAATGTCGAGGTTTTCTGTGTTCCGTGGAAGATGTCACGTAACTCAGCCAAGCGATTCCCTTTGGATTTGATGACTTGAGTGAGCGCTTCGAACATCAAACGGTAACTAGTTTCGTCGAAATAGAGTTGTACACCTAAACGATCGGCATTTTGGATATCCATTAATGCTGAGGCTCCAGGTAGGATGACCACCATGCGGTCTTCGTCTACATAGTTCACACTAGCAGTAAAGTTATAATAGTGCAATCGCTCAGAAGCATCTTGGGTGAAAAAACATACGGGTCGTCCGAACTCGAATACGTGTTCGATGTCCTTATCTTCCCGACGTTCTACTTCCACTACCAGTTGGTTGAGCGAATTATAATAACTTCTTCCTACTGAAAGTGGGTACCAACACATGCCTCGTTTGATTTTCCGCCCGATACCCATGGCTTCCGTTTGTTGCTTGAATGTTTCTTTTTCGTATTCATACTCCATGCGGAGCAGCAACTCCTGGCGTTGCAACTGCGTAATGACGGACGAGGTATGTATGGAGTTTTTATTCACAGTCTTTTTGTTTTGGATAATGCAAAGGTACAATAAAAACTGATTTTTTGCTTTACGGCAAAGAAATATGTTGTGAATTGTCGTACTTTTGCGTCCATTGAAATTAAAATCATTATACTATGTCAAACAAACTGTTTTCGTCGGCTTCGTATGCCGACACCAAACCGCATTATCATATTCTTGACGGGCTTCGTGGGGCTGCTGCTTTAATGGTAGTGTGGTATCATGTGTTCGAGGGCTTTGCCTTTGCCGAAGGTTCGGCTATTGATGTGTTTAATCATGGCTATTTGGCTGTGGACTTCTTTTTCATGTTGTCGGGTTTCGTAATCAGTTATGCTTACGATGACCGTTGGAACAAGATGTCGATGGGCGACTTCTTCAAGCGTCGTTTAGTTCGTCTGCATCCAATGATTGTCATGGGTGCGATTATCGGTCTTGTAACTTTCCTCTTGGGCGGATGTATGAAGTGGGACGGATCGGTAACTCCGATGTCGGGAGTAGCCTTGGCTTTCTTTTTGACTTGTTGTTTTATCCCTGCTTGGCCGGGTGCGATGCACGAAGTACGTGGCAATGGTGAGATGTTCCCGTTGAACGGTCCGGCATGGTCGTTGTTCTTTGAATACATCGGCAATATCTGCTATGCGTTGTTCATCCGTCGTTTCTCTACCAAGGTGTTGGCCGTTTGGACTGCCATTCTCGGTGTGATTTACACATGGTTCGCTATATTTAATGTGTCGGGTTACGAAAGTGTAGGTGTGGGTTGGACGATTATGGACAATGTGAATATCTTTGGCGGTTTGCTCCGTATGATGTTCCCGTTCTCATTGGGTATGTTGTTGGCTCGTAACTTCAAACCGACTCGTGTACGCGGTATTTTCTGGATTGCCATTGCGGTGTTGTTTGCCTTGTTCTCTGTGCCTTTCTTCCCGAGTGTAAATGGCATCTGTGTAAACGGTATTTTCGAAATGTGCTGTATCATGCTCATCTTCCCTTCACTCGTTTGGTTGGGTGCGTCGGGTGTGACATCCGATAAGACTTCCACCGGTATATGTAAGTTCTTGGGCGATATTTCTTATCCTTTATATATCGTACACTATCCGGTGATGTACCTGTTCTATGCTTGGCTTATCAAGAACCAACTCTATACTTTGGGCGAAACATGGCAGGTGGTGGCTTGCGTCTATGCAACGAATGTGCTGCTGGCATTTGCTGCTCTGAAGTTGTACGACGAGCCGGTACGCAAGTGGTTAACCGCCAAACTGAAGATTGGTATGAAGAAATAAATGATAAAAAGGGAGTGACAGTATTGTCATTCCTTTTTTATTTTCCTATCTTTGTTCCAACGCAAATAATATCACTATGAAAAAGCAGGCCGATTATATCAAACGCATCGAAATAAAGGGACTCTGGGGTCGCAAGAATATTTCTTGGGAATTGCAACCGGATGTGAATATCTTAAGTGGAGTGAACGGCGGAGGAAAGAGTACGATTCTGAATAAATCGGTCAATACGCTTGATATGTTGGAAGGAGGTTCTTTGGCTAATGATCTTTCATCCAATGTGCATTTCGTCTTTTCACCTGAAGATGCAACCTATATCCATTATGATGTGATCCGTAGTTTCGACCGGCCTTTGCTTCATGGCGACCTCATGGAGAAAATGGCGGACAAGAATGTGAAATCGGAACTCGATTGGCAACTTTATCAGTTGCAACGCCGATACCTGGACTATCAAGTGAATGTGGGTAATCGTATCATCGAATGTCTTACTTCGGGAAGCCCGGAAGAGGCGGCTTCCATTTCCTATCCGAAGACCAAATTCCAAAATTTGGTAGATGAATTGTTTGGCGAGACAGGAAAAAAGATTATCCGTAAGAGTAATGAAATCCTTTTTGAACAGGACGGTGATACGCTCTATCCGTATCAACTTTCATCGGGAGAGAAACAATTGCTGGTTATTTTGTTGACCGTATTGGTGCAGGATAACCGTCAGGGAGTGCTTTTTATGGATGAACCTGAAGTGTCTCTTCATGTGGAATGGCAACAACGCCTCATATCCCTTATTCGTGAACTGAATCCTAATGTACAAATTATCCTTACGACTCATTCGCCAGCCATGATTATGGACGGGTGGATGGATGCTGTGACTGAAGTGAGCGACATTACGGTATAAAATAAAGGAGGGGGAATCATGGGAAAGCGTCTGTCCGATAATCTGTCTTCTCTCTATATCGGTGCTGCTAATAGGCTAAAACCGAAGAAAGCGAGAAATCGCATCGTGGCGTATGTAGAAAGTTACGATGACGTATCGTTTTGGCGTTCGGTGTTTGCTGACTTCGAAGATGAGAATTTCTTTTTCGAGGTAATGTTGCCTTCCAATAAATCGTTATGCAAAGGAAAGAAATCCGTACTGATGAATAAACTGGGCTCTCGTCTTGGGCAGAATATGGTGGCTTGTGTAGATAGTGATTATGACTACCTTTTGCAAGGAACAACTTCCACTTCCCGCCAAATTAACGATAGCCGATATGTGTTCCAAACCTATGCCTATGCAATTGAGAACTATCAGTGCTATGCTGAGAGTCTACATGATGCTTGTGTTATGGCTACGTTGAATGATCATGCATTGGTGGATTTGGAGGGTTTCATGACGATGTATTCGCAAATAGCCTATCCGCTCTTCATCTGGTCGGTATGGTTCTATCGCAAGAATAATCTCCGTGAATTTTCGATGACAGATTTCAATGCTTATATTCGTCTTGACCATGTTAGTGTACGTCAACCCGAAGAAGCGCTCATGGCAATGGATAAACGTGTGAAGAAGAAACTTCATGAATTGGAGAAGATGTATCCCGGAGCATTGGATGAAATAGAAGCGATGAAAGCAGAGTTTGCCTATTTGGGGGTGACTCCCGAAAATACTTATATGTTCATTCAAGGACATCACATTATGGAGAGTGTGGTGATGAAAATCCTGACTCCTGTATGCAATGCTTTACGCCGTGAACGCGAAGAAGAAATCAAGCGATTGGCTGAACATCATGTACAGTATCGCAATGAGTTGACATGTTATGAACGCTCCCTTTTGCCTGTCGATGCAGTACTTCGCAAGCATACCGGCTTTAAGGAGTCGCCGGTATACAAACGGTTGGAGAAGGATATACGTGAGTTTTTGAAACGGATCAAATAAATTCCAATAATTCTTCTGCCTTATCAATCAACCCCATGGGTTGGAAATTCTCTAATTCAGTTCGTGGACGGAATCCCCATGTTACGCCAATGGCATCTACTCCGGCATTGATAGCGGTCTGCATATCTACCCCTGAATCGCCTACATATAAAGTCTCTTCGTGGGAGACATTTGCTTTTTTTAGAATGTCGAACACTATTGTTGGATCAGGCTTTACGTTGATACCTTCGCGTTGTCCCAGAATTTCTACAAAGTTAATGTTCGGGAAATATTGCTTCACCAATTTCACGGTGGCTGCTTGGTATTTGTTCGATGCCACGGCAAGTTGGATGCCTTTTGCTTGCAAATTTTCCAACAAGTGGACGATGCCTGGATATGGGGCACTCAGGTCTGCATTGTGTACGTCATAATAAGGAACGAAATGCGAGCGCATCCGCATGACGTTTTCTTCTGTCTGCTCATGAATAGGAAGCGCGCGTTCGAGCAATTTGTTGATTCCATTTCCTACAAAAGTACGAATGGTTTCCACGTTGTGAGTAGGGTGGCCCAATTGTTTCAAGGCATAGTTGGCGCTTTCAGCCAAATCGGCAATGGTATCTAGCAGAGTGCCGTCCAAATCAAATATGACAAGTTTCTTCATGATTCTATCGTTTTATTATTGCAAAGTTATTACTTTTGTCCCAATATAAAAATAAGACGTATGAACTTTTTAGAATTGGTAAAGGCGAGATATTCATCGCGTAATTATGAAGCCCGTCCGGTAGAGGCGGAAAAGTTGGATTATATCATGGAGTGCGTACGCTTGGCTCCGTCTGCAGTAAACCTCCAGCCCTGGCGTTTCCGTATTGTAACTGATAAGGAAACCATTGCTCAATTGCAGACTTGTTACAAACGTGAATGGCTCTCTACTGCTCCTTGTATCATCATTGCTTGTGCGAATCACGAAGAATCTTGGCATCGTCGTGCCGACAACAAGGACCATGCCGATATTGATGTGGCCATTGCTGTAGAGCACATTTGCTTGGCTGCTACAGAACAAGGACTAGCTACTTGTTGGGTATGTAATTTCAATGCCGAAAAGTGCCGTGAAGTGCTTCAACTTCCTGAAAATATGGAGCCGGTGGTACTCGTTCCAATCGGTTATCCACTGGATGAATGTAAGGAGAAGAATCGTAAAACTCTGGAAGATATCTTATTCTAATCAATTATTGGAATCTTAAAATTGCACACTTTTGCTAAATAGTGTGCAATTTTTGTTTCTGTTTCATTTATTCTTCGTACCTTTGCAACCAAATTAAAAACGAATAGGTATGAATTATAATTTGTTGAAAGGTAAAAGAGGCATCATCTTCGGTGCATTGAATGAACAGTCCATTGCTTGGAAAGTAGCAGAAAAGGCCGTAGAAAATGGTGCAATCATCACATTGTCTAACACTCCGGTTGCCGTTCGTATGGGTGAAACCAATGCGTTGGCAGAAAAGTTGAACTGCGAAGTCATTGCAGCAGATGCTACCAGTGTAGCCGATTTGGAAAACGTATTCAAGCGTTCCATGGAGGTGTTAGGCGGACAAATTGATTTTGTTTTGCACTCTATTGGTATGTCACCGAACGTACGCAAGCGCCGTACTTACGATGACCTTGATTATGATATGTTGGGTAAGACATTGGATATTTCTGCAGTATCTTTCCATAAGATGATTCAGGCTGCCAAGAAGTTGGATGCGATTGCTGATTATGGTAGTATCGTAGCTTTGAGTTATGTAGCGGCTCAACGTACTTTCTTTGGTTACAATGATATGGCAGATGCCAAAGCGTTGCTTGAGTCTATTGCTCGTAGTTTTGGTTACATTTATGGTCGTGAACATCATGTACGTGTAAATACCATTTCTCAATCGCCTACTATGACTACTGCAGGTTCAGGTGTGAAGGGTATGGACAAGTTGTTCGACTTTGCAAACCGCATGTCTCCACTTGGTAATGCATCGGCCGAAGAATGTGCTGATTATTGTATCGTGATGTTCTCTGACCTCACTCGTAAGGTAACTATGCAGAACCTCTACCATGATGGTGGTTTCTCTAGCATGGGTATGTCACTCCGTGCCATGACTGCATACGAAAAGGGCTTGGAAGAATATATGGACGAAAACGGTAATATCATTTACGGATAAAATAGAGTTATGAGTTCTGAGTTATGAGTCCTGAGTTGACCATTCGGACTATAATAACTCATAACTTATAACTCATAACTCATAACTTTAAAAAATGGAAGTAGCATTATATCTCATCCCAGTGACTTTGGGTGATACCGCCATTGAAAAGGTGTTGCCGGTTCACAACAAGGAAATCATTCTCGGCATCAAACATTTCATTGTGGAGGATGTACGTTCGGCACGCCGTTTCTTGAAAAAGGTGGAACGAAGCATCAATATCGATGAACTCACGTTCTATCCGCTCAATAAACATACATCTCCAGAAGACATTTCTGGCTATTTGAAACCTTTGCAAGCAGGTGAGTCGATGGGAGTCATCTCCGAAGCGGGCTGTCCTGCTGTAGCCGATCCGGGTGCTGATGTGGTAGCCATTGCCCAACGCAAGAATTTGAAGGTCGTACCATTGGTAGGTCCTTCATCCATCATTCTTTCGGTCATGGGTTCAGGCTTCAATGGGCAGAGTTTTGCTTTCCATGGTTATTTGCCTATCGAACCGGGTGAACGTACTAAGCGCATCAAGACTTTGGAACAACGCATTTATGCGGAGGACCAAACGCAACTTTTCATTGAAACTCCTTATCGTAACAACAAAATGATGGAGGATATCGTGAAGAACTGCCGTCCGCAAACCAAACTTTGTATCGCTGCCAATATCACTTGCGAGGGCGAATATATCAAGACGAAAACGATTAAGGAATGGCAAGGGAAACTTCCGGATCTCTCGAAGATTCCTTGCATTTTCTTGATTTATAAATAATTTGTTGGGGCATCCTTTTGCGGGTGCCCCTTTTTTATAGGCTGTAGAAATCATCCCACAATTCCGCAGCCATACCAAGTAATTCGCTTTCCGTCTGCAAGTCCGGACTATAAACTCCGGGATTCTTGGAAATGTCTTCGCTCGTTACAAATTCTCCTTCACGGAAACGAATTTCATCTTCGCTTTTGAGTGGAAGTACATAAAGGTAGATAGTCGTACCTTTTTCCGTACAAGAACGATGTTTCACGCAAAAACGTGGCGAAGCGTCAGTCTGGAGATGCTGTTGGTATTTCTCCTTTATTTTACGTGCTTCTTTGTCCGAATTGACGGATACATGTCTTACACATTCTTCCATAGGAAGATCCATACGGGGGTTGTTTTTGTCCGTATCAGAACGGGGATTCACATAAATTTTTCCGTTGCAGACTGGAGCAATCCGTATGATTATCATTTTGTTATTCTCAGGTAATAAGTTCGAATGTTTCATAGTCTCTTCTCTATCTTTTTAACTAGAATCTATTGGTGTAACAAAGAAGAGAATGGAATTGTTCGATAGGGATATAAAAAAAGTGCCTCGAAAGGCACTTTTTTATGTATTTACTTCAAATGTTCGATGAAGAAGTTGGTAACGCGGGTCAGCAAATGCTTGGTGGTGTTTCCGCCACGGATACTGTGGTTACGGTTGGTGTAGATATGCATGTCGAACTGTTTGTCGGCCTGTACAAGGGCTTCGCTATATTCAGAAGCGTTGCGAAGGTGTACATTGTCATCGGCAGTACCATGCATCAAGAGAAGTTCACCATGAAGTTTGTCTACACGGTTCATGGCCGATGAGGCTTCGTAACCTTCCATGTTTTCTTTCGGAGTACGCATGAAACGTTCAGTGTAAACAGTGTCGTAGAAACGCCAGTCTGTAGGAGCGGCTACGGCTACACCCGCCTTAAATACTGGAGTGCCTTCACTCATAGACATCAATGTGGTATATCCGCCGAAACTCCAACCCCAAATACCGATGTTCTTAGCGTCCACATAAGGAAGTGTGCCGAGGTAAAGAGCGGTTTCCACTTGGTCGCGGGCTTCCTTCACACCGAGGTTCATGTAAGTACATTTTTCAAATTCAGTACCACGTCCACCTGTACCTCGTCCGTCTACACAGACAGAGATAAAGCCATGGTCAGCCATATAAGCCTCGAACATACCACCGTCACTACGTGAACCGATGTTCCATTGGTCGAGCACTCGTTGAGAACCCGGGCCGCTGTATTGGTGCATGATGACCGGATATTTCTTATTGGCATCAAAGTTAGCAGGTTTCATCATCCAACCGTTCAGTTCTACACCGTCGCTAGTAGTGAAAGTGAAGAACTCCTTGCTAGGCATGTGGAGGTTGGCTACTTTTTCTGCCAATCGCTTGTTGTCCACAAGCGTAGTCAATGTCTTACCTGTATTGTCATTGATAGTAATGACTGGAGGCGTTGTGATATTGGTGAATGTATTGATGTAATACTTCATGCTCTTGCTGAAAATAGCGCGGTTAGTACCTTCCTTAGTCGAAAGTTTGGTCTTGCGTCCCTTGGCGTCGATTTTATAGACAGCACTACGGAGCGGGCTTCCTTCGTTGCTGGTATAATAATACGTATTGGTCTTCTTGTCCCAGCCGAGGAAGTCCTTCACTTCGAATTGTCCTTTGGTGATTTGCTTGATGAGGTTGCCGCCTGCAGAGTAAAGATAGAGGTGGTTGTAACCGTCACGTTCGCTCATCATCACGAAGTTTTCCGGATAGAAAGTCATATTGCCATACGCCTCTTCCTTGATGTATTGGTCGGCTTCATCGCGCACTACGAGTTTGCAGAGAGTGCTGCGAGGATTGGCGAAATACAAGTCGAAGCGGTTTTGGTGACGGTTCAAGGTCATGATAGCCAATACGTCCGGATTGTTGGTAAACTGGATGCGTGGGATGTATCCATCTACGTCCAAAGGCAAATCCATTTGACGGGTCACTTTGCTCTTGATGTCAAAGGTATGAACAGTGACTTTTGAGTTGTCTACTCCTGGCATCGGATACTTGTATTCGTATGCGCCTGGATAAACGGTGTATTCGTCGAGTGAAGGTTTCAAACCCTTGTACCATGGGAAAGAATACATGGGAACTTGGCTTTCATCGAAACGGATGTAAGCAAGCATGGTTCCGTCGGCGCTGAAGTCGAAGGCGCGGTTGAAACCGAATTCTTCTTCGTATACCCAGTCTGGAATTCCATTCAAAACTTCATTGAACTTACCGTCCTTGGTCACTTGCGATTCGCTGTTCCCGAAGAGGAGTTTCACGAGGTAAAGGTTATTCTCGCGAACGAAAGCAATTTGGTTTCCGTCCGGAGAGAACAAAGGAACTTGTTGAGGACCGCCGTCAGAAAGTGGTTCGAGGGTGTTGTTGCGTACATTAAATATATAATATACGGCAGTAAATGAACGACGATAGATAGCCTTGGTTTCTGTTTGAATCAAGATCTTGGTTTCGTCTGGTGACATGATGTAGTCGTCGAAACGCTTCAAGTTGCAATCGCGGGCAGTTTCCACATCGAAGATTGTTGCCACTTCTTTGCCTGTCTTGAACGAATACTTTACAATCTTTTTCCCGTCGCGGCTGATTTGGGTGTAATGTTCACCGTCGAGCATGGGCTTGATGCCATAGATGCCTTCCGTACGGTAAGCACTGGTGGCTACTTCTTGAAGAGTCACATGTTGGGCACTGCCTAGCAATACGCAGAAGCAGAGCATCATCAGTATACTTAACTTTTTCATGGATTAAAAGGTCTTTAAAATTTTAACTGTGGACAAAGATAGAAAATTTGTTCGGATTTGTCTATCTTTGCGTTATGAAAATGAATGAGATAAGATACAATGACCTTTCTGCCTACTTGTCGGCACATTTTCCGTTCAAGGTGCAGAAGATTTCTTTGAATGCCGGATTCACTTGTCCCAACCGTGACGGGACAGTGGGCCATGGCGGTTGTACCTATTGCAATAACCAAACCTTCAATCCTGCCTATTGCAAAACGGAAAAGACGGTAACGGAACAGTTGGTAGAAGGCAAGCAATTCTTTGCCCGCAAATATCCTGAAATGAAGTTCCTGGCTTACTTTCAAGCCTATACCAATACGTATGCCGAATTGGAGGAACTGAAACGGAAGTATGAGGAGGCTTTGCAGGTGAAGGATGTGGTCGGTATTGTGATAGGAACCCGACCTGACTGTATGCCAGACACTTTGTTGGATTACTTGGAAGAATTAAACCAACAGACTTTCTTGATTGTGGAGTATGGGGTAGAAAGTACGGATAACGATACGTTGAAACGCATCAATCGGGGACATACGTTTGAGGTGGCAGAAGAAGCGATACGAAAAACGGCTGCTAGAGGAATTCGGGTTGGAGCGCACATCATCTTGGGACTTCCGGGAGAGACGAACGATCAACTGATAAAACAGGCCGGTGTTTTGTCTGCACTTCCATTGACGACCTTGAAACTTCATCAGTTGCAACTGATAAAAGGTACACGCATGGCTCATGAATTCGAAATGCAGCCGGAAGATTTTCATCTCTATTCTGCTGATGAGTATATCGATTTGGTCATCGATTATGTAGAGCATCTTCGTCCGGATATCGTATTGGAACGTTTTGTTTCACAATCACCGAAAGAATTGTTGATTGCTCCTGATTGGGGATTGAAGAATCATGAGTTTACGGATAAAGTGAAGAAACGGATGCGTGAAAGGGATGCATGGCAAGGAAAGAAATATGCAAACCCGTTGGCGGAATTAAAGTTTTAACCTTTTGAAAACAAAAAAAGTTGTGCATATGGTTGATTTTTAATATATTAGTAGTGACCAAACTATTAATATCCAATCATATTATGCACAACTTATATGCAAGGTTCGTCAAAA
>JBGVGD010000056.1:0-4294 GCA_045121515.1 Phocaeicola sp.
AAAGAGCAGGTCAGAAATACCATAAACTATTATATGACCAATGCGATGTTGATGAGAAACGGATTCGAGGAACTTGGCGTACATGTTTATGGAGGAGAAAACGCACCTTATCTATGGATGAAGACTCCGGTTGGGATTTCCTCCTGGAATTTTTTCGACCAAATGCTCTACGAAGCGAATGTCGTGGTGACACCCGGCCTCGGTTTTGGCCCAAGCGGTGAGGGATATGTCCGTTTGACAGCTTTCGGACATAGAGAGGATTGTGAAGAAGCCATGAAACGTATCAAACAATGGATGAATTGAAAAGCATACGTTTATGAAAGGTTTTATAAAGGTAGCATCTGCAATTCCAAAAGTGAAGGTAGACGATTGCAGACATAATGTTGCCGAGATAGTTCATCTGATTGGCAAGGCGGCTGCTTCTGGTGTACAAATTGTAGTTTTCCCGGAACTCTCCATCACCGGTTATACTTGTGGAGACTTGTTTCTTCAACAGACACTTCAGGAAGAGGCGTTGTCGGGGGTGTTAGAGATTGCAACACATACAGCACATCTGGACATCCTTTCCATTGTCGGGCTTCCCGTTGTCGTAGGACAACAATTGTTGAATGTAGCCGCAGTTATACAGAAAGGCCATATCTTAGGCTTGGTTCCCAAAAGCTACTTGCCTAATTATAAGGAATTTTATGAACAGCGATGGTTTACTTCCGCCTTCGATAATCCTCTGCAAACGTGTGATATTCAAGGAATACAAATTCCTGTTGGGAATGATTTGTTGTTCTCCACACCTGAAGTAACGTTTGGTATAGATATATGCGAAGACTTGTGGGCTCCCATTCCTCCCAGTTCGTATCTTGCGATGCAAGGCGCCGAAATTATATTCAATCTTTCGGCATCCAACGAATGTGTCGGTAAACATAAGTATCTCCGCAACTTGATTTCCCAACAATCGGGTCGGCTGATTGCCGGATATGTATATAGTTCGTGCGGATTCGGTGAATCTTCCACGGATGTCGTTTTCAGCGGAAATGCGTTTATATGCGAGAACGGAAGTTTTCTATGCGAAGGAAAAAGGTTTGATTATGAACCTCAGCTACTAATTGGTGATATAGATGTGGATTGTTTGAGAAACGAACGGTTGACAAATACCACTTTCAAAGCCTGCCGGAATCATATAGTCCTGTCCTCCCTCCGTATGATTATGGCTAAGCCTTTGGCTAAAGAAAGAAAACCACTTCATAGAACCATCCTGTCACACCCGTTTATCCCCAACGGCAGAGATTATGACGAGGTCTGCCACGAAATCATATCAATACAATGTGCAGGACTGGCCAAACGGCTCACGCATACCCACGCAAGAAGCGCGGTAATAGGCATATCGGGAGGACTGGATTCTACTTTGGCCTTATTGATATGCGTCCGTACCTTCGACCTGCTTGGCAAGGACAGGAAAGACATTCTTGCGATAACAATGCCTGGATTCGGAACGACAGGCCGTACTTATCTCAATGCCGTAAATTTGATTAAGGAATTGGGATGCAGTTTCAAGGAGATTGACATAAAGGAGGCTTGCAGGATTCATTTCAAGGATATAGGGCATCAAGAAGAAGTTCATAACACTGTCTATGAAAACGCCCAAGCACGTGAACGGACCCAAATCCTGATGGATATTGCCAACCAATACAATGGAATTGTCATAGGAACCGGAGACTTGTCCGAAATCGCCCTTGGTTGGTCCACATACAATGGCGACCATATATCGATGTATGGAGTGAATTGCGGTGTGCCGAAGACATTGGTCAAATACTTGGTTCAATGGATGGCTGACAACAATCCGGACTCTATGCTTCGAACGCTTCTGTTGGATATAATTTCAACCCCAGTAAGTCCGGAATTGCTACCAGCAGGCGAAAATGAGGAAATAAAACAATGTACCGAAGAAGTCGTAGGTCCGTACGAACTGCACGATTTCTTCCTGTACCACTTCATACGCAATGGAGCAACTCCCCAAAGAATTTTGGACTTGGCTATCATTGCTTTTGCAGATTCCTACGATGAAACCATCATCAAGCATTGGCTTTCCGTCTTCATCAGCAGATTCTTTGCCCAACAGTTCAAGCGTTCTTGTATGCCCGATGGACCTAAGGTTGGCAGTGTCTCACTCAGTCCCCGTGGCGACTGGCGAATGCCAAGCGATGCATGTAGTAAATTATGGTTAGATAAAATATAAAAAAGCTACAAACATCGAATATCGGAGAAATATATGTAATTTTGCATCAAACTAATGATTTTCATATGGAGAATAATCAATTTGATGAAATAGATGAAAAAATCCTTCAAATGTTAGCGAAGGATGGCAATATTCCTTTTCAAGAAGTCGCCCGATCCTGTGGAGTTTCCGGTACAACCATTCATACACGAGTAAAACGACTTACTTCATTAGGAGTTGTTCAAGGTTCAAAATATATCATCAATCCTACAAAAATCGGTTATGATACCTGTGCTTATATTGGGCTTACGCTTAAAGATGATTCTCGTTTTGAGTGTGTTATCGAAGCCTTAAAGTCCATTCCTGAAATTGTCGAGGTTCATTGCACGAATGAAGCTTATGACTTGTTTGTAAAAATTTATGCAAGGAACAACGAGCATTTGCTAGCATTGATTCAAACACAGTTAAAACCTCTCGGATTATCTCAGTCAAAAATTATAATTTCATTTAAGGTTGTGTATAATAAACAACTGACAATACTTCCGAAATAAGAAGAACTAAAATATTTATGGCGACCACTCATTTGAGTAGCCGCCATTCTTCTAAATTTTTCTTCCTTTATTATACCCATTTTCTGGTCTTATACAAATAAAATCCTTATTAGGATTTACTGTATGGATTGTTTCAAGTTTAAAAGTATCGAGATCCTGTTTCTTTTCCTTTTCCTCGCTCACCGGAGTAGGCGGAGCAAGCTCCAACTGAATCTTACGGTCGAGTGCAGATAGTTCCGATTTCAACTGTTTCAGTTCATCTTCCTTCTTCCAGACTTTTCCGGCCAGTTCTTGCAGTTGCGGAATATCCTTTGCCAATGCTTCGTTTTTCTCTTTCCGTTGGGAGATGATACCGGGTATCTTCTCCAACGCATTGAGGAAGTTGGTAGCAGCGGCTTTCGGATCAGCCATTGCAAGATGTCCGTTGTTGAAGGTATATTTGTAATGACCTTCAATCACAAAACGGTTCTCAATGGTAGCCAACCCACTTGCAAGCGATGTTTCGCTGATTACCTTGATAGGGAATCCATACAATTCGCCAACACGAACATACTGACCGCCCGTAGTGGCATTCTTGGCTATCTCCTGCAACTTCTTTCCGATGGCTTTCTCATCAGTAGATGGGAAATCGTCCAGCTTTATCAGGTTCAGTCGGTTCCCATTCTTATCAGTCTTGGCAAGAGAAAGGAACTTGTTGTAGTCCGCTGTCATACCTTCAATGATTACATGGTAGTTTTCATACTCCTTCTGAATGCTATTCAAGGTAAACTCCGCATTTGTCTTGCCCTTGTTGAACGACTTGCGTTAACCCTCCAAAGAGGCTATACGCTTTTCCAACTTCGCCTTTTCAAGCAGGTCGGTATTGCCTGACAGGATAGCCATATACTCCGAGAAGTTCATGCCCGATTTCTCGTCCATAGCACCCTCGTCAATGGTTCTTGCACCCATAGCACCGCTTTTAAGCTGTGTGATGAAGGTCTGCTTGCAATGGAGCAGGTTGAACTTGTAACTGTCCAATGACTTTTCCACCGCGTAGATGATTACATCCACATTATTCCCGGCAAAGTGCTTGGCAATCTCGTTGCCTGCACGTACGCCACGACCGTCACGCTGTGCAAGGTCAGACGGTCGCCAGGGTGTATCCAAATGATGAATGGCGACACATCGTTTCTGGGCATTGACTCCTGTTCCGAGCATACTTGTAGAGCCGAACAGCACACGCACCGTGCCTTCGTTCATGGCGGCTATCACCGCCTTGCGTGCCTTCTCGTTTTTGTACTCCTGAATGAAGCGGATTTCAGAAGCGGGTATGCCGTAATCCTCCGTCAGCTTGCGCTTGATTTCGGAATAGACATTCCACCCGTTACCGGGCAGATAGGTTCCCAAGTCGGAAAAGACGAACTGCGTTCCCTTCTGTGCATCGTACTTGTTGTAGTATTCCGCTATCACTTTGGCACAATGGCTTGCCTTGTTGTCGGGATGGTCTTCGTACTTGTTTTCATCAATCATACGCATATCCAACGCCATCTTACGG
>JBGVGD010000057.1:0-65807 GCA_045121515.1 Phocaeicola sp.
GGGTACCCTCACCGAGGAAGAATACGAGGACACCCTCATCAAGAAAGCCCGAATCAACTTCCGTCCGGGTCCCGTATTGGCGGGTGCATTGACTTCCCTCAAGTTCACCAAGGTGCCTATCAAGTATGTGAAGGAAGAAAAAGAAGAGAGCAACGAAGGGCTGGAAGAGTAAAACAAATTCCTTGTAGAGACGCAGCGTGCTGCGTGAAAACACCCTCTTGGAACACCCTCGTGAATGTATTTGTGTGGATGTATTCTGGACGCTGCACGCAGCGTCCCTACATCATCATTCTTCAATCATAACTCAAAATATCATGGAAAACAAAAACATCTGGAGTAAAATCCTGAACATCGTAATCACCGTACTCACCGCTATCGCAACCACCTTCGGGGTGTCAAGCTGCATAGGCGTGTAGAAAACAAAACGGGTGTGCCGCTGGAGACACACCCGTTTCTGTTTATTATCACGAAAATCAATTCATTTCTACCAATCTCGGTCGGATCAAGTCGCCTGTATAAATGCGCTTGCCATCGAGCGGATGCTGCTTCATCGGGATTTCCTTACCCACCGGAAGGGCAACAGCCGAACGGGATGCCACACGGCTCGCCAAATCGGTCTTACCGGCTTTCTGCAAGGCAAGGTTCAACATCGCCTCACGTTCATCGCCCAAAGGGTAGGCTTCTTCAAACATGTCCTTAGCATCGAAATCAGGTTTCAATCCATCCGGCATACATGGGTTCTTTCCATCCTTGTCGGCATACATATTAATCATGACATAGATACCCCAATCATCAATGTACTTTTTCCAGTCGGCATACTCCGGATAAAGTTTGGCAAAGTCCTTGTTGTTGGCCTTAAGGTTATCCACAATGTCCTGATACCATTCTTCACCCTTCCACATGATACCCGAGCAATACTTGCCGTGTGTCTTTTTTTCACCGATTATTTTTAAATTATCCTTATAATAAGGCATCAAGCCCACAAGAATGGATTCGGAAGCCGAGGCCGAACTTTCGGTTACCAAGGCATAGATCTTGGTCAAGCCGATATTGGCATCGGAAGTATCCAATTCGTACTTCTTGCCATTGTGTTCCTGGCTATATTTGGTTCTGAAGTAGGTATTCAAGTCGGTTCCCTTCTCCTTGTAATAGGCCATGTAGTCGTCGTTCCAAATCTCGGTCTCGAACACGCTTTTGGCTTTTACTTCAGCCTCCGGAGCGAGCATGGAAGCCAGGACTTCTTCGGTAAACACGTATCCGCCACCGTTATAGCGCAAGTCGAGAATCAGTTCGCTGATGCCTTCTTTCTTGAACTCCTTGCACACATCATACAAGCCGAGACAAGACTCGAAGGTGAAGCTGGTATAGGCCAGATAACCTACTTTCTTGCTACCGCAATCGAATATCTTGGTCGCAATGATAGGGTCTTCGTACATGGCTGACGACTCCATTGAGACGGTCTTCTCTACCGCCGAATAGGCCTTGCCGGTGAAATATCCTACACCTACCTTGACCGATTTGCTGGCAAACAAGGCATCGTAATAGTTGGACTCGTTCATTTCTACCCCGTCCACTTCCAGAATCACGTCACCGCGCTTCAGACCAGCCTTTTCTGCCGGACTGCCCGGATAGGTATAGGTGATGAATCCCACCACCGCACTGGAACCCTGCTGCTTCAGGTAGAGTTTGATGCCGAAGCCGTATGTACCCGTAGAAACACCGTCGGTGCCTCCTACCATTTCGGAATACGCATCGGTCATCTGCGTCCATTTGTCGATATCCTCGCCCGTAGGTTTCTTATAACGGGCAGCCTTGACAGCCTCTACGGGATCGGCCATAACCTTCCATGCATTCAAGGCACTGGTAATGTCCTGCTTCCAAAGATAGACATCGCTCATGACATTGAAGGCAAAGAAATTGGCGTACGCTTTAGAATCTGTAAAAGCAACTGATTGGTTATTGTTTCCTCCTTGATTCGGATTCGGGTTCGGATTCACGACAGGCTTCTCCGGCTCGTCATTATTGTCCGAGCAAGCCACAAACCCACTAGGCAAGAGCACTGCCAAGAACAGCCATACGTATTTTTTCAATCCTTTCATATTATAAGGGTATTCAGGTATTCAGTATTCAGTTAAAATTTATTCAATGCAGCCTTTGCCTGGTTCACCACCTTAGCAGCCGGCACTTCCTGAAGATTGAACTCATTGAACGGCTCAAGAATCTTGTCGATTTGCTTGCCATAGTTCTTGCTGCGACCCTTCTTGTCCTTTTCGGCACGAAGGATGCAAATCTTCTCGTATGCCTGGATACCTTCTATCAAGCGTTCGAAACGAGCCGATGTGCGTCCACCCGGATAGAGGAGGTAACAATCGCCAGCCGCCCATGAAATGAAGCGGGTATCGAGCAACGGGTCCTTCACCCAACTGTTCAATGCCCAACGCAAGTAACCGTCTACATTGATCTTGGCAGCCCACCAGCCTAACCATTCAGATTCGGCCAACGGAGAGAAAGTGAAGGTATTCGGACGTGCTTCGGTACAGCAGGTATAGTAGGTAGTAACCTTGCCTTCGGCTCTGCGCTTCGCAATTTCTTCCGGAGTGAACTTTTCGGCCAAGGTAATGCAATAGTCGTCGAGGTCTTCAAGCAATTCCTTGTGATATGTACCTGCCAACGAGAGTTTGAAGTCAGGATCGGCCTTATAAACGACCTTGATGGTAGCAAGCATGTCCTTCAGCGGACGTTCGTCCATGGCAATGTGGGTGATGTTGAACCAACCCTTTTCCTTCAAGTGCTGAGCAAACGATTGGAGCATACGCATCCAGAATTCTTCGTATGCAGGTTCGCCCGGACGGCCGTTGAAGAACTTGAACTGGTTGCTGGCTTGGTCGAAGTACTGGAAACTCAAGCGCCAAGGTACCATGGAGTAGCAGTTGATTTCCTTCTTCACGCCACAAGACATCATGAATTCCACCCACTTGTCGAACACGGTATAGTCGAACCACCAAGTGCCGTCGGCCTTCTTCATCCATGTCACCATGCTTTCGAACGGGTCGTATGTCTGACCGTTCCAAGGCTTGTGCATGATAGAGGTAGTAATGACCTTACCACCAGCCTCGGCATAGCGAGTCATGATCGGGCGCATCAGGTCGAAGTGTTCTTGCGAGAACGGCTCTACGTTGTAATAACGGGCTACCGAATACGGGTTCTGCCACAAGTCGAGGTGGAAGGCCCAGTCCTTCGGTTCCGGCAATACGCGGTCCTTTACGGTCACTACCAACGGGAGTTGTGCCAAGACCTTGCCGTCTTCCTTCACGGTCACGGTACCGCGGTACATACCCTTGATGATATTCTCACGAGGCACATTCACGCTCACCCAAACCGGTTGGGTGGTATGCTTCTTGATATCGAGTGTCGGAGTGATATGGTCGATGACATCGGCCACGAGGGTAGAATCCCATTCGGCCTTGTTCGGACGATGACCACAAGCACCCTTGCCGTCTTTGTTCAGTTCGTCGGTCATGACATAGCGCAAGAAGCCTCTCTCGATATTCCACTTCGAGATCTTATAGTTCTTCGCCACGAGGTCGCTCACTTCCACGCTCACGTTCTTCAAATCACGATTAGTAGAAATCACGAACTGGGCAGAGAGTTTTTCGCCCATCCATCCGGTGAGGTTTAATATGCCTGCCGATGCTATCGGCGCTGGCAATTCCTTGTTATAGCGCACATCGGTGCTGCCCCATGCGATAATCGGGTTGGTAACTTTTGTCCACTTGGAAGCATCCGTCGCTACCGGATTAGGAAGTTCCTCGTATATTTCCGAGACTTGTTGCGCTCTGATGCTGGTAAGAGATAGCATCAAAACAGCCAATAAAAATATTTTTTTCATAGTATAACAATTATATTTCATCTTATCTCCCCTCTTGAGAGGGGGAAGGGGGTGTGTTAGAATACATCAACCGATATACATTGCTTTGTGTGTCTCACACACCCCTAACCCCTCTCAAGAGGGGAACATAGAATGTTAAAACTTTCTCAATTCACAATTACAACCTTCCAATGCTTCCACACACTTGTCGATATCATTCGGACGAATCACGACATTCGCCTTGTCGCCATCGGCAAAAGCATACATGTATTCGATGAAGATTTCCTTTTCTGCCAACTCCTCAAGGATAGCCGAGAGCGAGCCGGCCACATTCGGGCACGAAATGCACACGACATCGGTCAGCATCACGGCAAAGTCTGCATTACGAAGGATTTCCACTGCCTTGTCCACTTCCGAGACGATGAGTCGGAGGATACCGAAGTCGGTAGTTTCCGCCATACTGAAGGCATGCATGTTGATGCCATTCTTACCCAAAATCTTAGTCACTTCATTGATTCTACCAGTCTTGTTTTCCAAGAAAACAGATAATTGCTTGATTGTCATAATATTTTTGAGTTATGATGAAGATTGAATCATCTCCCCTCTTGAGAGGGGGAAGGGGGTGTGTTAGAATACATCAACCGGGCATGTTAGAATACATCAACAGGGCATGCCAATATACATTGCTTAGTGTGTCTCACACACCCCTAACCCCTCTCAAGAGGGGAATATATAATCCAAACAATTCTTACTTCTTCATCCAATTACACTAATTTACGGTTATCTATCACGTGCTTGCTCTTGCCCTGACTACGCTCGATGCTGTTCGGTTCCATGAGCTTCACATCGGCGCTGATAGAGAGAACGCTCTTCAACTTGTCTGCCAATGCCTTCTTCATGGCGAGCATACGTCCGAGGTCGTCGCTGAAGAAGTCGCGGCGTACTTCCACCTGAACCTGGAGCGTATCGAGATTGTTCTTGCGGTCCACCACAAGCATGTATTGCGGTTCGAATTCCGGCATGGTGAGGATCACGCTTTCCACCTGCGAAGGGAAGACGTTGATACCACGGATAATGAGCATATCGTCGCTGCGTCCCATGATGCGTCCCATCTTCACCGATGTACGTCCACAAGCACATGGCTCATCGTAAAGGGTACAGAGGTCCTTGGTACGATAGCGGAGCACCGGCATACCTTCCTTGGTAAGGGTAGTGAACACGAGTTCGCCCTGAGTGCCGTATGGCAATTGTTCGAGGGTTTCAGGATTGATGATTTCCGGATAGAAATGGTCTTCGTTGATGTGCGAACCATTCTGTTCCTGACATTCATACGATACACCCGGACCCATGATTTCGCTCAAGCCATAGATGTTGTAACCCTTCAAGCCAAGGCGTTCTTCGATTTCCTTACGCATATTGTCTGTCCAAGGTTCAGCACCGAACGCACCGATACGCAAGCCGATGTCTTCCTTGCTCAAGCCCATTTTTTCGAGAGTTTCGGCCAAATAGAGCGCATACGAAGGTGTACAAGCGATACCCGAAATCTTCAAGTCACGAATGAGGCGGATATGCTTTTCAGTATTACCCGTAGAAGTCGGAATAACGGTTGCGCCGAGGTTTTCCACGCCATAGTGAGCGCCAAGACCACCGGTGAACAAGCCATAGCCGTATGCCACAGAGAAGGTATCGTCGCGAGTCACACCGAAGGCAGTCAAGCATCGTGCCATGACTTCGCTCCATACGGACAAGTCCTTGCGGGTATAGCCCACGATAGTCGGATTACCCGTAGTACCCGATGAAGCGTGTACACGGACAATTTCTGAAGGAGGAGCTGCCTGCAAGCCATACGGATAGTTGTCACGCAAATCCTGCTTGGTAGTGAAAGGGAGTTTTACAATATCGTCGATGCTTTGGATGTCTTCCGGAGAAATATCCATAGCCTGCATCTTATTTCGATAGAAAGGTACGTTGTGGTAAACGTAATTTACCAATTTCTGGAGTCGCTTGCCTTGCAATGCACGCATCTCTTCGCGACTCATACATTCCTTATTGGGATTCCAAATCATAGTTTCAATTTTTAATTTCTAGTTATTCCCATCTCCCCTCTTGAGAGGGGGAAGGGGGTGTGTTAGAATACATCAACTGGGCATGTTAGAATACATAAACCGGGCATGTTAGAATACATAAACCGGGTATGTTAGAATACATAAACCGGGCATGTTAGAATACATCAACCAGGCATATTAAAATTCATTAAGCATGCGTGTCTCACACACCCCTACCCCTCTCAAGAGGGGAAAATTTCTTTATTGATGGTCTTCATGGAACGCCTTCATGCGTTCTTCCATGACTTCATAAAGTTCGTCTCTCATGCGCGATGTACAAGCACGGACACCCTGCTGCTCGCTTCCGGTAGTAGAAAGCGAAATGCTGCTCACCCCATAGTAAAGCAATTCCTTCAACAAGTCTCCCCCACTCATATCGCCATAGCCAATGGTAAAGAAGAAGCCGTCGCCTACCACTTGGGTAGCATCGTAATCATACACAATGCGGAAACCATTGTCGGTGAAAATCTTCTTCATCTTTTCGGCTCTGCGGGCATACTCACGGGTATCTTCCACGAAGTTGATCTTGCCTTCGGTAGAAAGACGGAGCATCTCGGCATACGCATACTGGGTAGAAGCCGTACAACCCGAAGTAATCATATAAAGAATGGAAGCGATGAGTGTCTGACCGAACACACCCGCATCCTTGTATCTCTCTGCCAAAGCAGGGAAATGACGGTCGAACAACTTGTCGCTGATGCAAGTCAAGGCCATACGCTGACCGGCATAGCTGAATATCTTCGATGACGAGAGCATGAGGATATAGTTGTCGGTATACTTAGCCACGGTCGGTGGATAAGGAGCCTCGAACGGATGTCCCATATCGCGACGGAAGTCCATGCAGAAGTAAGCCAAGTCTTCCATGACAATGACATCGTACTTCGTAGCGAGTTCGCCAATGATAGCCAATTCTTCTTCTTCCAAGCAAATCCATGCCGGATTGTTCGGATTCGAATATACGATAGCGGCAATGTCACCCTTTCCCAAGAACGATTCCAACTTTTCACGAAGGGCCTTGCCTCTGTGATGATAGATATCGAATTCTTCCCACTCTGCACCGATGATGCGAAGCTGGGACTTCTGAATAGGGAAACCTGGGTCGATGAACAAGACCTTGTTCTTACCCGGTGTGCGCTGGGTACAAGCGATGAACGAGCCATACGAGCCCGCCACACTACCCACAGTAGGCACACAAGAACGTGGAGAGATATCCACATTAAGGAATGCCTTCACGAAACGGGAAGCTTCGTTCTTCAATTCAGGCACACCCGCTGCAGCCGGATATTGTGAACCCACGCCTCTATCAAGGGCAGCCTTTTCGGCTTCTACACCCGCCTGATTCACCGGCAAGCCCGGAGAACCTTGATCCATACGGATGAAAGGAATACCTGTTTCCTTTTCCAAATATTGAGCCACCAAGAGCACTTCGCCAATGGTTGCTCTAGAAAGGTCGGCCACCTTACAGACAGCAGCCGCCTTTTCTACTAATTCTTCACTGAATATTTTCATGATATCATACTCATTAAGTATTGTCATTCAGAGCGGAACAAAGTGTAGCGAAGAATCTCGAAGACATCCACGTATATGTATACGAGATTTTTCGGACAGAGTCCTCAACAACTCGTCTTCCTCCCTACGGTCGTCTGAATGACAAAGAGAAAATCATTTCACTGCATTCAATCCCAAATCAAATGCTTGTTGATTAGCCTCTACAATCTTCTCACCCTTTGCAGCAAATACTCGTGCAATACTTTCACGCAACTGCTCCGGAGTAAGGATTTCGATGAACTTGGCAGCCATACCGAGAAGTACCACATTCGCACTCTTCGGGAGGTTGTTTTCCTTGGCTACATCCTCAATCGGGAGAGCAGCTACCTGAGGCAAAGAGTTCAATTCCTGCATCAAGGCTTCTTCTTCCGGATAGTTCGGAATATTCTTGAACGGATGAGAAGAAGTCACTACCCATGCTTCCTTATTTAAATAAGGTAAATAACGGAGGGCTTCCATAGGCTCCATGGAGATAATCAAATCGGCAGCACCCTGCTTAATCAAATCCGAGTGGATAAGGTCGGTAGAAAGACGGAGATTAGACTGCACGTCTCCCCCACGTTGGCTCATCCCGTGTACTTCGGCCTGCTTCAAGTTCAAACCTGCATGAGTGGCTGCATCGCCTATAATGGTAGCAATGGTGAGGATACCTTGACCTCCCACGCCTGCTAAGATAATATCCTTTTTCATTTCTTCTTGTTTCTAAGTTTGCGTTGGAGTGTCTGCATACATTCACGACGAGGGATGATCACAGATACACCCTTGTATTCGATTTCTTCACGGATAGTACGAGTAATTTCTTCCATGTTCTTTGGCAATGGAACCACTACACGTACATGTTCAGGAGCCAAGCCCAAACCGAGGCAGATAGCCTCAAACTTGTTGGTACCAGCCGAATCCTGACCACCGGTCATCGCAGTAGTCAAGTTGTCCGAAAGAATGACAGTAATGTTGGCATTGTCATTGATAGCATCGAGCAAACCGGTCATACCCGAGTGAGTAAAGGTAGAGTCGCCAATCACAGCAATGGCTGGGAATACACCGGCATCGGCAGCACCCTTCGCCATGGTGATAGAAGCACCCATATCCACACAACTATCAATCGCACGGAATGGAGGCAATGCACCGAGCGTATAGCAACCGATATCGCCGAAGATGCGTGCACCTTCATACTCAGCAGCCACCTTATTCAAAGCATCGTACACATCACGATGACCACATCCCTGACAAAGTGCAGGTGGACGAGGCATCACATTCTGTGCTTCAGTATAAGGTTGTTCGATGTTCACACCGAGAGCAGCACCCACGCAATCCGGAGTCAATTCACCCATGCGAGGCAAATCGCCTGTCAAACGTCCCTTCAAGGCATAATCCGCATCAAGGATAGCCTTCACTTGTTCTTCTACCAACGGCTGACCGTCTTCGGCAACAAGCAAGGATTCGCATTGTGCAGCCAACGCCTTGATAGACGCTTCCGGCAATGGATATTGAGAAACCTTCAACACGGGAATACCCAATGATTGAGGATCGTTTTCCATGACATAGTTGTAAGCGATACCACAAGCAATCACACCGAGTTTATGAGTTATGAGCTCTGAGTTCTGAGTTATGCCATTATATGGTGAGTGTTCAGAAGATTCCACCAAGTCCGGTTGCTTAGCCACCAACGAAGCATACTGACGACGGGCAATGGCTGGAAGCAATACCCATGTACGTTCCTTATCCGGATTCAAGGCATTCTGAGGCATGAGGTCGTTCACTACCACACCCGCACGTGAGTGAGCCAAACGAGTCACCACACGCAACAATACCGGCAACTTCTTTTCTTCCGACAAGGCGTATGCATACTTCATCATATCGTAAGCCTCTTGTTGGGTAGAGGGTTCGAGGATAGGAATCATGGCAAACTTACCATAGAAACGAGAATCCTGTTCATTCTGGGAAGAGTGCATCGACGGGTCATCCGCAGCCAATACCACCAAACCACCGTTCACACCTGTAATAGCCGAGTTTACAAACGCATCGGCTGCTACGTTCATACCCACATGCTTCATACAAACCAACGCACGCTTTCCGGCATAAGACATACCAAGAGCAGCTTCCATGGCTGTTTTTTCATTCGTACACCAACGGCTGCGCACTTCCGGTGCATGACCTTGGATATATTCAGTTATTTCTGTCGAGGGCGTTCCAGGGTAAGCATACACACCACTGATACCGGCATGTACGGCTCCCAAAGCAATCGCTTCATCGCCCAAAAGTAATTTTCTTTCTATCATAGTATTCTCTCTTATTTATTTCGAAATGATCTGCTCCCCTCTTGAGAGGGGGAAGGGGGTGTGTTAGAATACATACACGTGTGCGATTATCACACACCCCTACCCCTCTCAAGAGGGGATTTGATAAAATCAAACAATTTCTTACTTTCTTTCAAACTCATCAGCATCACTCAGCACAGGGAACTTCTCTCTAAATGCCGTCAATGCTTCCATATCGACTTCAGCCGACGCTTCACATTCTTCGCCTGTAGCACAAGCAGCTATCGTCTTTCCATACGGGTCGATGATGACACTGCCTCCACAATATTCGCAAGTAGGGTCAGTACCCACACGGTTCACACCAGCCACATAGCATTGGTTTTCGATAGCACGAGCTACCAACAAGGCACTCCATGCGGCCACTCTCGGTGTCGGCCAACTAGCCACGTAAAGAATCATATCGTAATCGCCACGATTGCGTGCCCATACCGGGAAACGAAGGTCGTAGCAGATTTCGAGGAGGATGCGTACACCCTTCCATTCTACCACTACTCTCTCTTCACCCGGAGTGAAACGAAGATGTTCGCCTCCGTAAGTAAACAAGTGTTTCTTGTCGTACTGCGCTACGGAACCGTCCGGCTTTACGAAGTAGAAACGGTTGTAATACTTACCTTCCTTGGTCACGGCGATGCTTCCAGCGATAGCAGCTCCCGTTTCAGCAGCCTTACGCTTCATCCATTCGAGGGAATCGCTTTCGGTGCTTTCTGCAATACCTTCAGGGTGGGTACAGAAGCCTGTCGAGAACATTTCCGGCAACACGTAGAGGTCGCTTCCGGGATTGCGATTAATCGCTTCATCGGCTCTCTGTACGTTCACGGCGGGATTCGCCCATTCAATATTTCGTTGAAGAATCGTAATTTTCATATCATTTTACCTTAATTAAGAAGCGCAAAGATAGTAATTATCTACAAAATCAAACAATTTATTCATTTTTTTCGCTTACTTTGCAAAAAACTAATAACAAGCGTCATGGAAAAAGCAAAAGTATATTTCACGGATTTCCGTACCAAAGCCAATGGTGACGGTCTTCCTACCAAGTTGAAAAATCTGATTAAGAAAGCCGGATTGGCAGATCTCGACCTAGAAGGCAAGTTTGTAGCCATCAAGATGCACTTCGGCGAATTGGGCAACATCTCCTACCTTCGCCCGAACTATGCCCGTGCAGTGGTAGACGTAGTGAAGGAATTGGGTGGTCGCCCGTTCTTGACCGACTGTAACACCCTCTATCCGGGTAGCAGAAAGAATGCCCTCGAACATCTCTATTGTGCATGGGAAAACGGATTCACTCCCCTCACTGTCGGTTGTCCGATTCTGATTGGTGACGGTTTGAAAGGTACTGACGAAGTGGAAGTGCCAGTCGCTGGTGGTGAGTATGTAGAGAAAGCCAAGATTGGCCGTGCTATCATGGATGCCGATGTGTTCATCAGCCTCAACCACTTCAAGGGACATGAAATGACTGGCTTCGGCGGTGCTATCAAGAATATCGGAATGGGATGTGGTTCACGTGCCGGCAAGTGCGACCAACACGTCAGTGGAAAAATTAAAATCAGTCAATCGAAGTGCCGTGGATGCAAACGCTGTATGTTCCAATGTGCCAACGGTGGCTTGGTATTCGATAAGGAAACCATGAAGATGAAGGTAAATACTGAGAACTGTGTGGGTTGTGGCCGATGCATCGCTGCTTGCAACTTCGATGCTATCTACTCTGCCGATTATCACGCACCTCAGTTGTTGAACTATAAAATGGCAGAATATGCCAAGGCAGTCATCGACGGACGTCCTCATTTCCATATCTCCCTGGTATTGGATATCTCTCCAAACTGCGACTGCCACCCGGAAAACGATGCACCTATCCTCCCGAACATCGGTATGTTTGTATCGAAGGATCCATTGGCACTCGACCAAGCATGCGTGGATGCTTGTCTAGCTGCTACTCCAATGCCGGGCAGCCAACTTTACGACCGCATGCATAGTCCTGATTTCCACGATCATCATGACCATTTCAAGAATTCTACTCCGGAAAGTGAATGGAAATCTTGTCTGGAACATGCAGAGAAGATTGGAATTGGAACGCGTGAGTATGAATTAATTAAATAATCTCCTATCCTGTCATCCAGAGGAGCAAAGCGACGAAGGATCTCGAAGACACCACGTGGATGTTATCGAGATCCTTCACTTCGTTCTGGATGACACTAATAAGGCTTACCCTTCCATACTCACAATCTCCTGCAAAATACCGACCGCCATTTCCACACTATCCACATTCTTCACTACCATGCTTCGCTTACCATTCTGCTCACGAAGGTTGCAATAGCGAGGGTTACGACCCATATAACCAATCACCTTACCGAATGCAGCACTCTGATAGTATGGACTGTCCGGATTGCTCACAAAGAAAAGTGTCATGCGACCGGCTTTCAAGAATATCTTTTCAGCACCGAGACGCTTGGCGAGGCGACGGAGAGGAACAATGCGAAGCAACTCCTGTCCTTCAGGCGGCACCTTACCAAAACGGTCTTCCAATCTCGACTTGAAATCATTTAAATCCTTGTCCAATTCCAATCCGTCGAGTTCGCGATAGAGCAACATACGTTCACTACTGCTCGGAATGTATTCATTCGGGAAGAGTAATTCCAAGTCGCTTTCCACCTGACATTCACTCACGAAATCTTCCCCACTGATTTTCTCTTCCCCAGCAGCCTGTAATTCTTCCTGATAGAGTTCGCTAAACTCGTCTTCCTTCAATTCTTTCACGGCTTCAGCCAAAATCTTCTGATAGGTTTCGTATCCCAAATCGGCAATGAAACCGCTCTGTTCAGCTCCCAACATATTACCCGCTCCACGGATATCAAGGTCTTGCATAGCGATATGAATACCACTACCCAAGTCGCTGAAATTTTCAATGGCTTGCAAGCGTCGCTTGGCTTCAGGAGTAAGCGAAGTAAGCGGTGGTGCCAATAGGTAACAGAAAGCTTTGCGGTTGCTACGTCCTACACGTCCACGCATCTGATGCAAGTCGCTCAAGCCGAAATTCTGCGCAGCATTGATGATAATGGTATTGGCATTCGGGATGTCGATACCACTCTCGATAATGGTAGTCGCTAAAAGCACATCGTAATCATAGTTCACGAAATCGTAAATAATCTTTTCCAATTCTTCCGGTTTCATTTGTCCATGACCGATGCATACACGACAATCAGGGATATTTCGTTGAATAAGCGCCTTCAACTCCAGCAGGTTCTGTATACGGTTGTTCACGAAGAATACTTGTCCGTTTCGGCTCATCTCGAAATTGATTGCCTCGGTAATGATTTCTTCATTGAATGTATGTACTTCTGTCTGAATAGGATAACGATTGGGTGGCGGTGTCTGGATGACCGACAAGTCTCTCGCTCCCATAAGTGAGAATTGCAAAGTACGAGGTATCGGAGTAGCCGTCATAGTGAGCGTATCGACGTTCACTTTCAGTTGGCGAAGTTTTTCCTTTACCCCCACACCGAACTTCTGCTCTTCGTCGATGATAAGCAAACCAAGATCCTTGAACTTCACGCTCTTGCCGATGAGTTTGTGTGTACCTATCAAGATTTGGATTTCACCATTCGCCAATTCCTTCAAGATACGGGAAGTATCCTTCGCCGAACGGGCACGACTGAGGTATTCCACCTTACAAGGGAATTCCTTCAAACGTTCACTGAATGTCTGATAATGCTGGTAAGCCAACACCGTAGTAGGCACAAGTACGGCCACCTGCTTATTGTCTGTTGCCGCCTTAAAAGCCGCACGAACGGCTACTTCCGTCTTACCGAAGCCCACATCACCACATACAAGTCGGTCCATCGGGCGGTTGCTTTCCATATCTGCCTTCACATCGTTGGTAGCCTTCAACTGATCCGGTGTATCTTCATAAATGAAACTAGCCTCCAACTCATGCTGCAAGAAACTATCCGGATTATAAGCATATCCTTGTTCCTGCTTTCGTTGCGAATAAAGTCTGATAAGGTCACGGGCAATGTCCTTGATTTTCGTCTTGGTCTTTTCCTTGATTTTCTCCCAAGCACCCGTACCTAGTTTATTGATACGAGGAGGTTCGCCTTCCTTGCCCTTGTATTTAGAGACCTTGTGCAACGAGTGAATGGATACAAACACCACATCATCATTCTGATAAATCAGTTTGATAACCTCCTGTGTGGAATCGCCATTGGGCAGACGTACCAATCCGGCAAACTTCCCGATACCATGGTCGATGTGCACCACATAGTCACCCGGTTCGAATTGGCTGAGTTCTTTCAACGTAAGGGCCACCTTACCGCTTCTCGCCCGCTCACTCCGAAGATTATATTTATGGAATCGGTCAAATATCTGATGATCAGTGAAGAAACATCCTTTCAAAGTATGGTCAGTGAATCCCTCGTGCAAAGTCTTGTTCACATAAGTAAAGGAGATATTGTCTCCACGTTCCTCGAAAATGTCCTTCAAACGCTTGGCTTGCTTCTCGCTATCGGTACAGATATAGAGAGTATATCCTTTCGCCATGAATTCACGGAAACAACTGCTCACCAACTCGAAATTCTTATGAAAAATAGGCTGAGCCTGAGTATCGAAAGTAAGGGTAGCCTGCGGTGTACCCGTCGGCTTGTTGCCAAACTCGATACGGCGGAAATTCAAGGACTGCATCATGAAATCGCTTCCGTCAATCAGGTTCTTGGCAACACGCAACAATTCCCTCTTATTCTCCTCATCAGCAGCCAATGCCAACGGCGAAATGGCTTCTTCGTGAATCTTGTCAACATGTTCCCTAACCCAGAAGAAATCCTTCATGGCCAGAATACTATCCTTAGGGATAAACTCGAAGAACGACACGAACTCCCCACTGCCCGACACGTTCAACTCGGGCACAATGGCAATGCTCTGTTTCTTTTCCTTCGACAATTGGGTATCTACCTCAAAGGTACGGATACTGTCTATCTCATCGCCAAAAAAGTCGATACGGTACGGATATTCAGATGCATAAGAGAACACATCGACAATACTACCACGCAAGGCATACTGCCCCGGTTCATACACATAGTCCACCCGTTCGAAGCCAAAGTCCGCCAAAATATCCATAATGGTATCGACTTCGGTATGTTCACCCACTTCCAGTTTCAATGTACGGCTAGAGAGTTCCCGGCTAGACACGACCTTCTCCGCCACGGCTTCAGGACAAGTCACAATGCATAAGTTATCTCCCTTCTGTATACGGCTCAGTACCTCGGTACGAAGTATTTCATTTCCCGCATCCTTCTGCCCGTACTTAATCGCACGGCGATACGACGAAGGAAAGAACAAGACATTTTCCTCGCCATTGATTTGCGTCAGGTCATGGTAGAAATAACCCGCCTCCTCCATATCGTTCAAGATGAAAACAAGGGTTTGTGACACGTGTTGCCAAAGAGATGAGAATAAAAGCGGGGAAGCGGAGGCATGTAGTCCTCCTAGGAAAAACGTCCTCACCGAGGAATTTTCCAATTGTTTCGCCAGCCCTTTTACATTCGGATGGGTGGCATAGATATGTTGCAATTCTGTTATATCCATAAATTTTGTTTAGTCGATCGGCAAAAATACAGAATATTCTGATTAGTTCGTTAAAATAAGTGGAAGTATTTCGGATTTTCATTACATTTGCATACTCATCAAACAAAATATTTATGTACGAAGGAATAGAAGACATATACCAGTTGCTCGATGCCGGACGTCTGAAAGAGGCATTGATCCAACTGCAAGGCATCGGGATGCAAACCAACGATTGGAAACTCCGTAACCAAATAGAAAATACACTTACAGCGTATGGCTATATGCTACAATATGCCGGCGAGGGCATGGACGACCCTAACCGGAAAAGTTTCTATCAGCAAACCCTTCGTACCGCTTACGAACTGACGGATGCGACCAACATCGCCTTGCTTTCTCTAAAGACAAGTGCCATGTACTACGACCGTATCCGTACTTTCGCCCTACAACCAGCCAAAGCTTATTCCGAACTTCAGATGCAATTGGAAACCTTTACGGAAGATGTATCAACCGCTCCCCTTCTCTACCATGAAGAAAAACGGCTGAAAGCGGAACTTGAAAAGATATACCAGGTTCATGAATCGGTCTTGAATGAATTGTTCGACAAGACTTGGGCCACTCCTTTCTGGGCAGAACACGAAGCGAAAGAAGCCATGGAGATATTACAATCCATGCTTGTCAGCCCTCAAGACCTGGCCGTCATGGTGAGTGCCGTAACCCTCAGTCTGCTACGTGTGTTCGACAACAAGAAATTCAATTTCTTATTGGAAGCCTACAAGCACGAAGAATTACTCATCAGTCAACGTGCTCTTGTAGGAATTGTCATCGCTATCTCCAAACACGAGAAGCGGATAACACTCTATCCAGATACCGTCTCACGTCTCACGTTGCTAAGCGAAGAAGAAAATTTCCGAAAGAATCTGTATACTATCCAAATGCAACTACTCATCACCCGCGAGACTACCAAGATTGATAAGAAGATGCGTGAAGAAATCATCCCTGAAATGATGAAGAATGCCAAGCAACTGAATGATCCCAAATTCCGTTTCGACGAATCGGAAGATTCGGAAGAACGCAATCCGGAATGGGAAGAATGGATGGACAAAAGCGGCATGAACGACAAAATCAAGGAAATGGGTGAATGGCAAATGGCAGGTGCCGACGTGTACATGAGTTCGTTTGCCCAACTCAAGCAATACCCGTTCTTCCACCAGATTTCGCATTGGTTCTATCCGTTCAATTTGAACCTCCCGATTCTTTCTCCACTCAAGAAAGATTTCGACGGCTCGGCTTTCTCGCCACTCAAGTTGATTGTCCATTCCGACTATTTCTGTAACTCGGACAAGTATTCCTTTGCCCTGGCTATCTTGGGAATGCCCCAATCCATGAGAGACATGTCCATGCAGCAAATGGAGGAGCAAGCGCGCATGAACGAAGAGCATCGGGACAAGTTGGAAGCCCTCATGCAAAAGAAGAAGGAAGCCAAAGGCATCAGCCGACAATACATACAAGACTTATACCGCTTCTTCAAACTTTGGAAACGACATCAGGAGGAAGAAGATATCTTCCGTTGGAAATTCAATTTATGGGAAAACTCATTGTTGGGCGATGCATTCCAAGGAGAAATGATAACCAAAGAATTGGCTGATTACCTATTAGAAAAAGAATATTTGGAAGAAGCCTATTCTCTCTATCAGAAACTGATGAATTCGCATAGTGAGATTTCAGAAGTATATCAGAAAGCCGGATATATCATGCAAAAGCAGAAACGATATGCTGAGGCTATCCGGCACTATGAACATGCTGACCTCCTCTTGGCAGACAACATCTGGACCAACAAGCATCTCGCCCAATGCCACAAACTGAATGGCGACTTGCCTAAAGCCTTGGAGTATTACCGAAAAGTGGAAGCCGTCCAACCGGACAACCTGAACATTGCCCTACAAATAGGACAATGCCTGGCACGCATGGAGAATTATGCTGAAGCCTTGGCCTATTTCTATAAAGTAGAATACCTGGAAAAGAACCCTGACAATGCCCGCCGTGCCATAGCCTGGTGTTCATTCATCAGTGGGAAATACGAGGAAGCCAAGAAGTACTATCAGATGCTTTTGGAACAACCTTCGCCCAAGGCACACGATTGGATGAATATGGGACATGTCTATTTTTCCATGCATCAAATCAAACAAGCTATTGTTCACTACCAAAGAGCACGGTCTTTTGAGGAAAACCATACGGCGTTTATCAAAAAGTTCGAAAAGGATCAGAATGCGTTGTTAGCACAAGGTTTGACTGAAGAAGATATTCGGATCATGCTGGATTTGTTGTTATAAGAAAAAATGATTAGATTTGCACATTGAACCAAAACAGAAAAGATGAAATCTTTACAATATACATTATTGACATTGCTTCTGATAGCCTCTACCTCATGCGGGGAAGACCGTACCGGAGAATTTTATGCGCTCATTGAAGACCGCATGTGGATAGAAGAAGTGATGAGAGAAAACTATTTATGGGCAGAAGACATGCCCGTCATTGAAAAGGAAGATGACTATTTTCAGGCACCTGCCACTTTCTTCAAGAACATGCTTTCAAAGAATGCCTTGAATGGGAAAGGAGACAAATATTCCTATATGGAGGAAATCACTGTGAAAAGTGACAAGGAAGCCAGAAGCCTGACACTCGACCGTACTTCTACGTATGGCATGGAATTTATATTGACTAGCGACCCAACCGGAACTACTGCACATACCTTTGCCAGAGTGCTCTATGTCCTTCCGGAATCTCCGGCTCAAAAAGCGGGCATCGAACGAGGAGACTGGATTTCGGCTATCAATGAAGAACGTATTACCACAGACAATTATAAGCAATTGACACAAGGGGGTAACGTATCGTTAACCCGTAACCGATTCACTCCATTAGAAGAGGGAACAGGTTGGCAAATCAGCAAAGACGTACTCAATGTAAGTGCTTCCGTAGCCATGGAAATCAATCCGTTCCTCGTCAACAAAGTTTTGGAAGTGGACGGAAAGAAAATCGCTTATCTGCTATACAATGAATTTGCAACCGGCCCTAATAACGAAGGAACCGAATCTGTTTACGATGAACAGATGAAGCAGATATTTGCACAATTCAAGTCCCAGTCACCGGATGCATTCATTCTGGACTTGCGTTACAATAATGGTGGTTTTCTACAATGTGCTCAAGCACTCGGAAGTCTATTGGCTCCTTCCACCGCCTTAGGAAAGGATTTCGTGAATTTAACATTCAATGATAAAGCCGACCCGCAAATCATCCGATACTCTTTCGACACCCAATATGCGGACGCCAACTTGAATCTGAATAAAATCTATATTCTGACAGGGGAACATACCGCCTCAGCATCGGAAGCGGTCATCAATGGACTTATCCCTTACATGGGAGCAGAAAACGTAATCCTCATCGGAACAAAGACCGAAGGCAAGAACGTAGCCATGACATCGTTCAAGAACGAAACGCACGGACTTACTTTATGGCCGGTTATCGCATACGTTTCCAATGCCAACAACGAAGGAGATTACAGCGAAGGATTCCAGCCAACCTATCAGTTGGATGAAAACAGCATCAACATTTGGTATCCACTAGGAAATCCAGAAGAATATTTGTTAAAGAATACACTTTCCTTGATTACGACAGGAACACTATCTGACGAATCGACAACAGAAAACGAAGAGTCTAGAACTATCCGTAGTTCTATCAGTTATAAAGGAATACGTATCCAATAAATCGAAATTAAACCTAAATTAAATCCAAACACCATGAAATCCGATAGTATTATTATCATACCGACCTATAACGAAAAGGAAAACATAGAGAACATCATCCGAGCCGTCTTCGGACTGGAAAAGTATTTCCACATCCTGATTATTGAAGACAACTCACCCGACGGTACTGCCGACATCGTAAGAAGAATGCAACAGGAATTTCCTGACCGCCTCTTCATGGTGGAGCGCAAAGGGAAATTAGGATTGGGAACAGCCTATATCGCAGGATTCAAATGGGCCATTGAGCATCAATATGACTATGTATTCGAAATGGATGCCGACTTTAGCCATGCACCATCCGACTTGCCACGTTTGTACGAAAAATGTGCCAACGAAGGATATGATGTAGCCATTGGTTCCCGCTATGTAAGCGGAGTGAATGTAGTGAACTGGCCTATGGGACGTGTGCTCATGTCATATTTTGCATCGAAATATGTACGTATCGTTACCGGATTGCCTATCCACGACACTACCGCCGGATTCAAATGCTACCGCCGTCAGGTATTGGAAACAATCGAACTGGATAAAATCAAGTTCAAGGGTTATGCCTTCCAGATTGAAATGAAGTTCACCGCTTATCAATGCGGTTTCAAGATTGCCGAAGTACCAGTCATCTTCGTCAACCGTGAATTGGGTACATCAAAAATGAATTCCAGCATCTTCGGAGAAGCCTTCTTCGGTGTGATGCAATTAAAGATAAACAGTTGGTTTAGAAAATATCCACAAAAAGCATAAAGAACGATGAAAAGAACATGGATTAAAAATGCACGGATCGTCAACGAAGGACAAACCTTCGAAGGTTCGTTAGTCATCGAAAATGAAATCATTGCAGAGATTCTGAAAGCGGACGAAATTCCCTCTTCTCCTTGTGAAGAAACAATCGATGCCCAAGGTTGCTATCTCCTTCCAGGTGTCATTGACGACCATGTTCATTTCCGCGATCCGGGCTTGACCCACAAAGCCGATATGCATACCGAAAGTATGGCAGCAGCGGCTGGTGGTGTGACCAGTTACATGGACATGCCTAACACCAATCCGCAAACTACCACATTGGAAGCATTGGAAAATAAGTTCAAGGATGCCGAGACCAAAAGCATCGTGAACTATTCATTCTATTTTGGTGCTACCAACAACAATGGAGAAGAAATAGCCCAATTGGACAAGAAGCATGTTTGTGGTGTTAAACTATTCATGGGTTCCAGCACTGGTAACATGCTGGTAGACCAAATGGAAACATTGAAAAACATCTTTGCGAATGCCGGAATGCTGATTGCTACCCATTGCGAAGACCAGCATATCATCAGTGCCAATACAGCGGCATACAAAGAAAAGTACGGTGATGATCCTGATGTAAAATATCATCCGGAAATCCGTAACGAAGAAGCCTGCTACCAATCTTCTGCTCTTGCTGTACAGTTGGCTAAAGAAACAGGTGCACGTCTGCATATCATGCACATCAGTACAGCCAAGGAATTGGAATTGCTCGAAGACAAACCAATCGCTGAAAAGAACATTACAGCCGAGGCTTGTGTTTCTCACTTGTTCTTCTGCGATGAAGATTATGAAACATTCGGTGCACGCATCAAGTGTAATCCGGCTATCAAATCCAAGCAAGACCGTGACGCCTTGAGAAAAGCATTGACCTGTAACCTGATTGATGTCATCGGTACAGACCATGCCCCTCACCTTTTGAGCGAAAAGCAAGGTGGTGCCTTGAAAGCCGTATCCGGTATGCCTACCTTGCAGTTCTCTCTGACCGCTGTCATGGAACTGGTACATGAAGGTTTGTTAAGTATCGAACAATTGGTACAGAAAATGTGTCATGCACCAGCCACCCTCTATCAAATCGAGAAACGTGGTTTCATCCGCCCGGGATACAAGGCCGATATAGTTTTGCTTAACCCTTCAAAAGAATGGACGGTTACTAACAATTGTATCTTGAGCAAGTGTGGTTGGAGCCCAATGGAAGGAGAAACTTTCCATTCCAAAGTAGAAAAGACTTTTGTCAACGGTAATCTGGTATACGACAATTGTCAAGTAGACACTCAGCACCGTGGACAAGCATTGAGATTCGACCGATGATAAAGCATTATGGCATCCATGAAGTAAGCAGGTACATCAACTGGAGTTACTTTTTCCATGCATGGGGATTCCAGCCTCGTGACATGCAATCTCCAGAAGCCACGCAGTTACTCAAGGAAGCCGAACAAATGCTAACCCTTTTGAATGAAAACTTCCAGACTCATGCCCTATTCAAGTTGGCAGAAGCCAATAGCGAGGACAATGATGTTTGGATAGAAAATACCCGGTTTCCTTTCCTTCGCCAACAAACGGCCAAGGAAAGAAAACCCTATCTTTGCCTGAGTGATTTCATCCGACCCAAATCGCAAGGCATCAAAGATCGTATCGGACTTTTTGCCACAACAGTAGACGCAGAAATGGAGCAAATTTATCCGGAGGACCATTATCAACACCTCCTAGTGAAAACACTGTCCGACCGATTGGCAGAGGCTACTGCTGAAAAACTTCACGAGACCATTCGGAAAACGATATGGGGATATGCTCCCGACGAGCAATTGACAATTGAACAATTACACAATGAGGAGTTCCAAGGTATTCGACCGGCTGTAGGCTATCCTTCCCTACCCGATCAATCCGTCAACTTCCTGTTGGATGAATTACTGGACATGCAGCAAATCGGTATCCACCTGACAGAAAACGGCATGATGCAACCCCATGCCTCCGTCAGCGGACTGATGTTTGCTCACCCGGCAAGCCGATATTTCAGTATCGGAAAGATAGATGAAGAACAATTACAGGACTATGCGTCACGCCGAAAAATTCCCATCACAATGATGAGAAAATTCTTGGCCGCTAACTTATAAATAAATAAATAAAGAACATGAGACACCTCTTAGAACTTTTTTTCTTTTTCATTCTATTAATGGCATTACCAGACTGGTATATTTATCGCCATTACATCAAGCAATGGAAAAAAAGATGGATGCGTTGGCTATATTGGGTTCCCAGTGTTGGCTTACTCATCAGCATGTGTATCCTCTTTCTAGGATTCAATCCCGAATTTACTTTGGGTAAACTAGGCATGTTTCTTGTAGTCTTCCTTTGTATCAATGTGCCTAAAGCCCTATTTACCATTATCACGGCTTTATTCAAGGGATTGCAACGCATCACTCATCATCATTGTTATGGAACGTCTATCGGATTGGGAATCTCCCTTTTCACCATGGCTTACCTGATTTTCGGTGCCACAGAAGGGAAACGATATTTTCAAGTCAAAGAGGTAGCCATTGAATCGAAAGATGTTCCCCAAGGTTTCGACGGATATCGTATCGTCCATTTGTCTGATATGCATGTAGGCAGTTGGAACGGGAATACCCAAGCCATGGAAAAGGCAGTAAGCATGATCAATGACTTGCAACCAGATCTTATCGTCTTTACAGGCGACTTGGTCAACAACCTTGCCAGTGAATTGGACCACTTTATTCCTGTCTTTGCCCAACTGAAAGCCAAAGACGGGGTTTATTCCGTACTTGGCAACCATGACTATTCTACCTATATCCGTTGGGAAAATCCGGAAGACCAGAAGGAAGAACTGGTGCGTTTGAAACAGAAACAAGCGGAAATGGGGTGGATCATGTTAAATAATCGACATGTAAAATTATACCAGGACAAAGACAGCATCTCCTTGATTGGGGTAGAAAACAGCGGTCGTCCTCCATTTCCTGACCATGCCAAACTGTCCGAAGCCATGCAAGGAACGGAAGGTACTTTCCAAATCCTCCTGAGCCACGACCCTACCCATTGGAGACGTGAAGTGCTTCCAGAAACAGACATCCAACTGATGCTGGCTGGACATACCCATGCCATGCAGACGAAGATATTCGGCTTCACTCCGTCACAACTCATTTATCCGGAAAATGACGGACTCTATCAGGAAGGTGAACAAATGCTCTATGTGAACATCGGTTTGGGACATCTCCTTTACCCGATGCGTCTGGGAGCCTGGCCGGAAATCACCTTACTTACTTTAAAGAAAAAATCAAATTAACATAAAGAATTATGAAACTACTGTACTTCCTTTACCAAGTGTTTATTGCGTTACCTATTTTTTTGGTATCCACAGTGCTCGTATGTACTACCATCATCATCGGATGTAGCATCGGCAATGCCCATTTCTGGAGTTATTGGCCAGGCAAGATTTGGTCGTATATCATCTGTTATTCGCTTCTACTCCCAGTTAAAGTGAAGCGTAATCCGAATGTCAAGAAAGACACCTCGTATGTATTTGTAGCCAACCACCAAGGCGCCTTCGACATCTTCTTGATTTATGGTTTCTTGGGACACCATTTCAAATGGTTGATGAAAGTCGGTCTCCGCAAACTGCCACTCATCGGAAAGGCAAGTGAAGCAGCCGGTCATATCTTTGTAGACAAGTCAGGACCTAGAAAAATTTTGGCAACCATTATGCATGCGCGTAAGGTATTGAAGGACGGTATGTCACTCGTTATCTTTGCTGAAGGTTCAAGAAGTTTCACTGGACACATGGGAGAATTCAAGCGTGGTGCTTTCCAATTGGCCGACCAATTGCAACTCCCGATCGTTCCTATCACGCTGAACGGCCCATTCGATGTACTTTCACGTACAGCCAAGTGGCCATCTTGGCATCCGTTGACCATGACTATTCATGATCCTATCTATCCGCAATGCAAGGGAGAAGAAAACGTGAACCGCATGATGGAAGAATCACATAGAATCATCATGAGCGGTCTACCGGAAAAATATCAAGGTAAGGTAGAAAACCCAGATCAATAAAATTTTTAGAATGCCATTCCTCATCCGAATGGCATTTCTTTTTGAACCAATCTACGTTCGTAAGTGTTCTATGCATATAACATATTAAAAAACGTAGATTATGATGACAGAAAGATTACAGAAAGCGCTCAATGAACAAATCACAGCCGAGTTATGGTCAGCCAATCTTTATTTGTCGATGTCATTCTTCCTTTTGAGGGAAGGATATGAGGGTTTTTCCCACTGGATGAAAAAGCAATCGGCAGAAGAGATCAAGCATGCCAATGAAATAGCCGAATACATGGTCAACCGTCAGGCTATTCCTCGGATTGACAAGATTGATGTCGTACCTCAAAACTGGGGAAGTGCCCGTGAAGCATTCGAAGATGCATACAAGCATGAATGCCATGTGTCCAAACTCATCGATTTGTTGGTCAAAGTCGCTTCTGAAGAAAAAGATAACGCAACACAAGATTTTCTATGGAGATTTGTCCGTGAGCAAGTAGAAGAAGAAGCCTCTACCCTCGCCATTGTAGACAAACTCAAACGAACCGGCGATGCTGGACTCTTGTTCATGGATTTCAAGTTGAACGAACGTCCATAAAAGAAATATACCTTCCCGTCCTAAAACGAGAAGGTATACTTTTATTTTTTAACGTTCTGCATTCAGTCTTTCCAAATTGGCTCGGGCCGCTTCTATGTATTCCTTAATCAAATCGTGGTTCTTGAAAGTATCCGGAGCATTGTCCACAATCTCCTCCAGTAGCGGAGTCATCAACGGATAAGGGAAACCATTACAAAGCATCAGAAAAATGCCAGGCCCCAACACGTTTTCGTAATTCGTCTGAATGAAAGTCTTTACCAAATCATCCATCTCCTTAGACAATTTCTCCCGCTCTCTTGTAATCTCCGTTTCCACTTCTTCCATGGATTTGCCATCCATAATCATCCGGCTCTCCAATCTTTCCACTTCGTAAGCACGGTCATCCAAGGAATTCTTTTGGGCGACAAAATCATAAAGTTTATCATTCAAAGGTGTTCCGCTTACCGTCAAACGTCCGTTGTCTATCTGAATCTGAATATTCCCTTTCTCGACTACTAAAGGCAGAATGCTTTGCTCGTCCATATAAAGGGAAGCAATCATCGCAGAATCAATTTCACCTTCCATTTGGAACAATCCATGCACTACTTCTGCAGAATCCACATTGACCAATTCGCCGGCTTGAGGTACCTTAACGAAAAGCATCTTGCCATCCAGCCTGGAGACAGATGAATTGCCCTGAATCCGATATTCACTGGCACAAGAGGCAAAGAACAATAGGGCAAATACTGAATATAGGGTTCTTGCTACGCTCATTCGATACATTCCTTTTTTCACGCCACAAAAATACAAGGTATATATATAACTCCGAAAAATTTTATCATTATTTAAAACTATTTTCTATTTTTGCGACAAAATCTGAGAATACTAACAAAAATATCAACGTAACATGAAAACATTAAAACTCTTAATGCTTGCACTTTTATGTGCAATTTCCCTTCCATCGAAAGCCGATGAAGGTATGTGGTTGTTGCAGATGATGCAAGAAAAGCATCTGGCAGACCGCTTGAAGGCTCAAGGCTTGTTGCTTGAAGCCGACGATGTGTATAGCCCGAACAAAATCTCCTTGAAGGATGCTGTAGGTATCTTCGGCGGGGGCTGTACCGGTGAAATTATCTCTCCGGACGGTTTGATTCTGACTAACCACCACTGTGGTTATGGTGCTATCCAGCAACACAGTTCAGTAGAACATGACTACTTGAAGTATGGTTTCTGGGCAAAGAACCGTAGCGAAGAATTGGCTACTCCGGGATTGGCTTTCACTTTCGTGGAACGCATCGTGGATGTAACCGACAAGGTAATGGCAAAAATCAAGTCAGGCGAAATCAAGGAAGAAGAATCATTCGGTCAACCATTCTTGAAGAAACTCGCCGATGCTGAATTCGAAGCAAGCGACTTGAAGGGAAAACCGGGTATCCGCGTACAGGCTCTTCCTTTCTTTGCTGGTAACAAGTACTACATGTTCTACCTCAAGGTATACCGCGATATCCGTATGGTAGCCGCTCCTCCTAGTTCTATCGGTAAGTTCGGTGGTGAAACAGACAACTGGATGTGGCCACGTCATACTTGCGACTTCTCAGTATTCCGTGTATATGCCGATGCCAATGGCGAACCGGCTGAATACAGTCCGAACAATGTTCCTTTGAAGGCTAAGAAGCACTTGGCTATCTCTTTGAAGGGTATCGAAGAAGGCGACTATGCTATGATTATGGGTTTCCCAGGCAGCACTAACCGCTACCTCACTCAGAGCGAAATCAAGCAACGCATGAATGCAACCAATGCTCCTCGTATCACTATCCGTGGTGCTCGTCAGGAAGTGTTAAAGGCAGAAATGTATGCTAGCGACCAAATCCGTATCCAGTATGCAAGCAAGTATGCAAGCAGCAGCAACTACTGGAAGAACTCTATCGGTATGAACAAGGCTATCGTAGACAACAAGGTATTGGAAACAAAGGCAGAACAAGAAGCACGCTTTGCGAAGTTCGCTCAGGAAAAGAACAACGCAGACTATGCGAAGGTAGTAAGCCAGATTGACGAAATGATTGAAAAGAGCAATCCTATCCTCTATCAGTTCACTTGCTACAACGAAATTTTGCGTCAAGGTATCGAGTACAATACTCCTAACGTAGTTTTGGACAGTTTGAAGAACGCTATCCAGAAGAAGGACAAGGCTGGCATCAGCAAGTTCTCTGAACAATTGAAGAAGCAATATGCCCGTATCCACAACAAGAACTATGACCACGAAGTAGACCGCAAGGTAGCCAAGGTATTGCTCCCTCTCTATGCAGAAATGGTAGAAGCCGAAAACCTCCCTGCTTTCTATGCAACTATCAACGGTCAGTTCAAGGGCGACTACAATGCATACGTTGACCACTTGTACGATAACACTATCTTTGCGAATGAAGCAAACTTCAACAAGTTCATCAACAAGCCATCTGTAAAGGCTATCGATGCTGACTTGATGAAGCAGTTCGTAGAAGCGAAGTTCGAATTGGGTGACAAGTTGATGAAGGCACGTGCTGAATCGACAGTAGGTATGGACCTCCTCCATAAGACTTACGTTCGCGGTTTGTGCGAAATGTACTCTCCAGAACCAAAAGCACCGGATGCTAACTTCACTATGCGTTTCACTTATGGTAGCGTGAAGCCATACGACCCGAAGGACGGTGTTCACTACAAGTTCTACACTACTTTGAAGGGTGTAATGGAAAAAGAAGATCCAACTAATCCGGAATTCGTTGTTCCGACCAAGTTGAAGGAATTGTACGAAGCCAAGGATTTCGGTCGCTACGCTATGGCCAACGGTGAAATGCCGGCATGTTTCTTGACAACCAACGATATCACTGGTGGTAACTCTGGTTCTCCAGTTATCAACGGTAAGGGTGAATTGATTGGTTGTGCATTCGACGGCAACTGGGAATCATTGAGTGGTGACATCAACTTCGACAACAACCTCCAACGTTGTATCGCAGTAGATATCCGCTACGTTCTCTTCATTATCGACAAGTTGGGTGATTGCGGTCACTTGATTGATGAAATGACTATTGTAGAATAAAAAGTTTTAGAGGAGCGAAATTCGCTCCTCTACTTGTAGTTTCCAGGTTATTAACTAGAAAAAATGAATACAATTAGGATTTCAGAAAAATAAGGACAGGAACTTGTGGCGCACATCATCGGTATTGCGGTAGTAATCCACCGCAATGCTTATCAGCGAATCGTCGGTTTCATCCCGATAGGTCTTGTCTTGTGCCTGTGTATAGAGCAAGGCATAAAAGCACGATTGCGATTTTGCCCCATTTCATCGGGAGAAATCGTATTCAGGATTGTCCAGGCAGAATCGGGGTATTCGTTCATCAGTGCCTCGGCACGGTGAAGAGTATCGGTTATGGGCTTCGGATCGTTACAAGACATCAAAGCCACTAGAATAAGCAACAAAAATATGCAGTGTTTTCCTTTCATATCGTTTCTATTAAGGTTCAATAGAATAAAGATAGTGAATCCTAGGAATTTGCCCTAAAGTGCCTACACTACCGTCACCGGCACTTAACTGTTTGTGTTACAATTTCTACCGTATGGTGGAACATCATGCACCTGATAAATAATCCTACATCAACCACTGACACACCCCCTCCCCCCTCTCAAGAGGGGAGATGACGGATGACCATCTTTTTTTAAAACATGACCATCTTTAAAAAAAAGATGACCGCGTTTTTTTAAAACGCGGTCGTGTTTTGACTCAAACGCCTTGACGTTTTTAAAAAACGCCTAGGTGTAGGAAATGCATGTAGATTACACCACAAGATACACCATTTTCTTTTGTAAACCTACGAGTTAGAGTCCTGGTGCTGGATATGTAGGTAGTTTCGGGGAAAATACTGAAGAAATGACGAAAAACTCATTGAGAGTTTGATTATGAACATAAAATACTTTATTTTTGTAAAACCAATAGATTTGTATACCAATAAAAAAATAGAAACAATGAAAAAGAGCTACATTAGATTCGACTGGGCGATGAAACGCCTCCTAAGAGACAAAGCCAATTTTGCGGTATTGGAAGGGTTAATTACAACACTTCTTGGTGAAAAAATGACTATCCAGAAATTGCTGGAAAGTGAAAGCAACCAAGAAGATGAGGATGACAAGTACAACCGCGTAGACATTTTGGCCGAAAACGATAAGGGTGAAATCTTTATCATCGAGATTCAGAACAACAATGAATATGCTTATTTCCAAAGAATGTTGTTCGGTACATCCAAATTAGTAACCGAATACATCAATCGTGGTCAAGGATATGACAAGATTCGCAAGATTTATAGCATTAACATTGTCTATTTTAATTTAGGTAACGGAACAGATGTGGTTTACCATGGAAAAACAGAGTTCCGTGGTATTCATAACAACGAGTTGCTAAGCCTATCGCCTTTCCAGCAACAGAAATTTGAAGTAAGCGAAGTGAGCGAACTTTACCCTGAATACTACATTTTGAAAGTAAATGATTTCGACCGCTGGTCCAAAGTACCTCTGGAACAATGGATTTACTTCCTGAATACTGGTGAAATACCCGAAGAAGCAGATGCTCCCGGTCTGAAAGAAGCACGGGAAAAATTAGAATTGGACAGAATGAGCAAATCGGAACTCGCCGCCTATTACAGACATCTGGACAATGTGGTGATTCTCCGCGACAATATTATAACAGCACGAGGCGAAGGACATTTGGAAGGACGTATAGAGGGACGTGCAGAAGGTCGTGCAGAAGGTCGCGCAGAAGGTCGCGCAGAAGGAATCATGGAAGGAATAGCCAGAGAAAAATTAGAAAATGCAAGAAAAATGAAAGAATTGCATCTTCCCATAGAAACAATCTGCCAAATCACCGGATTGCCTGAAGAAGAAATAAAAAACATCTAACAAATTAATCAAACAAAGGGGGTTTTTCAACCCCCTTTCCTATTATTTCAAGATTTCCATTTCATTCAACAAATGGTTGGCTCCAGCCAACTTGTCAATGATGAACAAGGCGTAACGGATATCGATAGAGATGTTACGACAGATTTCCGGGTCATAAACCACATCACTCATGGTACCTTCCCATACGCGGTCGAAGTTCACACCGATCAAGTTACCTTCCGCATCGAGCACCGGTGAACCGGAGTTACCACCACTGGTATGATTCATGGCAATGAACGCTACAGGAACTGAACCGTCCACTTCCCACTGACCATAATCCTTAACAGCATGGATGTCACGCAACTTCTGAGGAATATTATAGTCGTAAATTTCCGGATTGTCCTTTTCGATGATACCGTCCAAAGAAGATACCGGAGTATAGTAGATAGCATCGGCCGGCTTGTAACCCTTCACCTTACCGTATGTTACACGGAGAGTAGAGTTAGCATCCGGATAGAATACCTTACCACCATTGGTTGCATCGTTGTATTCCATCTGACCCTTCATGTAAGCACGGTAGAGCAAGTTGATTTCCTTGTTTACGTTGGTCAAAGTCGGTGCGATGTTTTCCTTGAACCAATCATTGGTGTTCTTGTAGATTTCAGCAGCCATTTCCATGTTTGGAGTTTCAGTGAACAAGGCTTCTGCCCATGCTTCTACGCTACCGAACTTCTGAAGTTGTTCCTTGAAATACGGAGACTTGTAATTGTCGGCAATGTTCTTGTTGTATGCATTGTAAAGGGCAATGAAACAAGCCTTGTCAATCGGCATGTAGTAGTCCTTGTAGAACTTTTCAGCACCTCTCTGACCACGACCGGCGAAACCGATGAGTTCTACCGCATTCAAGGCTTCATTCTGATAATCCTGTACCAATGAAAGTTCTTCGATAGAGCCATAAAGTTCCTTGAAACGTTCTACCAAACCTTCGTACTCAGGCTTACCCTTTGCCCATTCTGCAAACTTCGCTTCGAAAGCCTGCTTGTTTTCTACGGCATGGTTCTTGATGATACCCTTGGCTTCACCTTGCCACTTCTTCCATGCATTGGCTACACCGGCTTGCTTTGATGCATACTTGATACGGACAGCCTGATCCTTATTCATTTCTTCCTTCTGGATGTTCAAACGGAGCGTACGCAAGGCAATCTTATGAGGATTGGATGTATAAGCAGTGTACTTTACAGCATCAGAGAAGAGGTATTCGCGAGTTGAACCCGGGAAACCGTATACCATGGTGAAATCGCCTTCCTTGATACCTCTGGCATTGATCTTGAAGAACTTCTTCGGACGGAAAGGCACGTTCTTTTCCGAGTAAGCAGCCGGTTCATTGTCTTCGCCAGCATAAACACGGAAGATAGAGAAGTCACCGGTATGGCGAGGCCACATCCAGTTGTCTGTATCGCCACCAAACTTACCAATTGAACTAGGAGGAGCACCTACCAAACGAACGTCGGTATATACCTTATAAACAAACAAGAAGTATTGGTTGCCATAATAAAGCGGACGTACATTGGCACGCAAGTTAGGATTGCCGTTGATAGCCTTTTCTTCAATCTTCTTGGTATTCTTGGCAATGATTTCATTACGCTTTTCTTCGGTCATCTTTGGCTTGTAGCCTTTCAATACCTCATCGGTCACATCGGTCATGTATTCCAAGAAAGAAACCGACAAGCCCGGATTCGGCAATTCTTCTGCTCTGGACATGGCCCAGAAACCGTCCTTCAAGTAGTCATGTTCTACCGAACTATGCGACTGGATCTGTCCGAAACCGCAATGGTGATTGGTAATCAACAAGCCTTCGCCTGAAATCAATTCACCGGTACAACCACCGCCGAAACGTACAACTGCATCCTTCAAAGATGACTTGTTCACACTGTAGATATCTTCTGCAGAGAGTTTGAAACCCTGGCTCTGGATATCCTTGATCTTCTTCAAGATTTCTGAAGGAAGCCACATACCTTCATCGGCACGTACTTGTGATGCTCCCGCCAAAATCAAAGCAACTAAGAATAAAAGTTTTTTCATATAAAAATAGATTTATGATTTGTTCATCATTTTTCCTTTTCCAATTCCGACGGAATACGAAAAGCCGTATATAGTTCCAAAATAGCAGCAACAGTCAAGCATAGCACCCATTCGTTGTGCTTGGTCACAAACATCAGGACACCGGCAAACACCAACAATACTGCACCCAAAATCTGTTGACGACGAAGACGACGGACAATCAAATTCTTTCCTTCGTATCTACTCATGACCTGCACATAGGCAAACATCACTGCACCTATCGTATAGAGAATCGGCGAGAGTTCCCAACGGGTAATCTGCAACATGGCACCCACGAGCAGCAACACGGCTCCCACCCCTTGAACTATCTGATAAATTTTACTCATTCTTCAAAAATAAAAATGTCTTCATTCGGTTTCTTCATCAAATACTTTTCACGAGCAATCTTCTCCATTGCCTCCGGATTGTTGGTCAGTTCCTTCAGTTTCTCGGTATCTTCCTCATACTGCTTGCGGTACTTCTCAATCTCAGCATTCAAGGTATTGATTTCCTGCTGATGCTGGGCACGCTGAATCAGACTGTTTTCGTCCAGGAAAACAATAATCACCAAAAATGCCACAATCGTAATCAAATACTTGTGTTTACGAATATACGTCCAAACGGTCATTAACTTGCTCATAGAAAAAATTGATTGCTTTTGGTGCAAAGATAGGAATAATTACGTACATTTGCAGATACAATCATCAATAAAAAGCATCCGTTTATGGAAAACTATATCGTATCGGCACGAAAATACCGCCCTTCTACCTTCGATTCGGTGGTAGGGCAACGTGCATTGACGACTACCTTGAAAAATGCTATCGCAACGGGAAAGTTGGCTCATGCCTATCTGTTCTGCGGGCCGCGCGGAGTGGGGAAAACCACTTGTGCCCGCATCTTTGCCAAGACTATCAACTGCCTGTCACCGGGTACAGACGGAGAGGCTTGCAACCAATGCGAATCCTGTATGGCCTTCAATGAACAACGTTCGTACAACATCCACGAACTGGATGCGGCCTCAAATAACTCTGTAGAAGATATCCGCACCTTGATAGACCAAGTACGTATTCCGCCTCAAATCGGAAAATATAAGGTATATATCATCGACGAGGTGCACATGCTCTCGCAAGCGGCTTTCAATGCGTTCTTGAAAACACTGGAAGAACCGCCTCATCATGCTATCTTCATCTTGGCTACCACCGAAAAGCATAAGATTCTACCGACTATCCTCAGCCGTTGCCAGATCTATGATTTCAACCGCATGAATGTACAGGACACGGTAGGACATCTGCAATATGTAGCCAGCAAGGAGGGAATCCAGGCAGAACCGGAAGCCTTGAACGTTATCGCACAGAAAGCAGACGGCGGTATGCGTGACGCTCTTTCCATATTCGACCAGGTGGCTAGTTTTACAGGCGGAAACATCACTTACCAAGGTGTCATCCAGAATCTGAATGTGCTGGATTACGAATATTACTTCCGATTGACAGACTTCTTCTTGGAAAACAAGGCTTCGGACACCATGCTTATGTTGAACGAGGTACTCCGTAAAGGTTTCGACGCACACCATTTCATTACTGGTCTTGCTTCGCATTTCCGCGATTTGTTGGTAAGCAAGGATCCTATTACCCTTCCATTGCTGGAAGTTGGTGCCAGCATCCGCGAGCGATACCAACAACAAGCCCAGAAATGTGAACAGAAGTTTCTGTATCGTGCCATGAAGTTGTGCAACGATTGCGACTTGAACTATCGGACCAGCAAGAACAAGCGTCTGTTGGTGGAACTGACATTGATACAGTGTGCCCAACTCACCTTGCCCGATGCGGACGACTTGATTGGTGGGCGTAGCCCTAGAAAAAGATTAAAACCCCTGTTTACGCAGCAACCGGTGATCACTTCTCCTTCCCAGCCTCAACAGCCAATAGGAGAAGTTGCTGCACGCAAGAATCCGTTACCTGAAATAAAGATAGAAAAGCGGAAGATTCCGGTCATGAAGTTAGGCACTGGTATTTCCATTCGGAACTATCAGACTCCAGAAGAAAAGAAAACGGCTATCACTCCTAAAAATACAGAAACGGTTAGCCAACAAAGCGACTACGAAGACTATATGTTCAACGAAAAAGACTTGAACTATTACTGGAGAGAGTTTGCCCAACAGAAATTACCGATAGAAGAAAAGGCCAATGCAGCCCGTATGATGAACATGTCGCCCAAATTGCTGGACGATACCACATTCGAAGTAGGTGTAGACAATGGCATGGTAGAAAAATACATGAACCAACTGCTACCTGCTATCCAAGCCCACTTGCGCGAGAGTCTGCATAACCGGAAGATTACCATGAAGGTACGTGTATTCGAAGCCAAGGAAGTGGTTCGTGCCTATAGCCCGGTAGAACGCTTCCAGTTAATGAGCAAGAAGAATCCGAAACTGATGAAACTGAAGGAAGTATTTGGTTTGGAATTATCATAAAAGAAAAAAGGATGTGCGTCGCACATCCTTTTTCTTTTTTATCATCATTTGTTAGAACGAATAAGTAGCACTCAACACAAGGCGGTTGTTACCTACCGCATGAGTATCTGTTACCTTACCATTCTTCTGAGTCTTACCATAATCTGCAGAAGTGTAGTTATATTCTGCACCAATCTTCCAATGAGGAACGTTGTAAGTCAATTCGAAAGTAGCGGTCCACAATTGGTCGATGTTTGTACCTGTACCATAAACAGTAGAACTGATCATATCATCGGCAGTACCCAAGTTCTTGATATAACCGAAGAATACACCTGGTTTCCACTTCTTACCATAAACAATGTTGATCCAGTTGCTGCTGTTGCGGAACGGAGTATATTCTCTTTCGCCAGTTATCTTATCTTCTGCCTTGATACCATAACCGCCCAACATAGAAGTATGAGTGAAGTTAGAACCCAATACACTCTTAGCAGCGAAGAACAACTTGTCCTTCTGGTACTTAATGTGTGCTTCGTATGATACGGTTGTGAGACGTTCATCTACCTTATAAGTTGTAGTAGGAGTTCCTTTTTCCGGATCCCAATAACTTGAAGTTGCATCTGGCACAGTAGACTTTGTACGCGGAGCAATCGAAAGCATATCAATGCCTACACCAACAATCCATCCATTAGCCTTGTAGTCAATACCCAATGCCAATTCTGGAATGTTAGAATTCTTATGAGGATACTGGTTGCGGGCATTACCCTTACCTGTACCGTCATCGGCTGTAGGACCGTGTGACTTGAACTGAGATTGCCATACGGCTGCTGCCTGCAACTGGAGCGCACCGTTATTGTGACGGTAACGGATCTGCGGAGCACGACCGAACGGTTGGAACGGAGAACCTGTATTTAAGTTCAAGATCTGTGGAGACACTTCACCGAAGAACGGGTGTGATGTCTGACCTACCAATACCTTGTTCTTACCCCAATCGAAGTTAAAGTAAGCATGACGCAAACGGAGAGCCGAGAGGTTATCGTTACCATTACCACGGAAGTCGAATTCAATCTTAGCAGATGTCTTTGCTTTACCAATCATCGGACCAGCAAAGTCAAAACCCATACGGGAATAGACAGCATACATGTTGCTATTGTCCGAACCATTGATGTCATTGCCATTATGATCCAACACTTCATCCTTCGGATACGAATAGAACAAACCGTCTACCGACTGAACGTTATCACGGCTGTTGTAGTAGATGTCTGTACGGACATGACCATAGATTTTAAGGCTCACATCCTTACCCAACTTAATCTGCGCCATACCGCTTACAGCAACGAGCGCAGCCATTAAAGACAATGTAATTTTCTTCATCACTCTTTATTATTTTAAAACGTGGTGCAAAATTACTGATTTTTTAGATTACTTCAGCAATTCTTCCAACTTATTGTGCAATTCTTCACCTTCCAAACCGATAGCGACAATCTTTCCTTCCGGATCAATCAAGAAACTCATCGGAATCCAACGGATACAATAAAGTACAGCCGCTTCCGAATCCCAATACTTCAAATCGGATACCTGTGTCCAAGTGAGATTGTCTTTTTCGATAGCAGCCAACCATTGGTCACGCTTGCGGTCGAGCGATACACCGAGTACAGCAAAGTTCTTGTTCTGATACTTTTCCCATGCAGCTACGATATTCGGGTTTTCCTTACGGCAGTCCGGACACCAAGCAGCCCAGAAGTCTACCAATACGTACTTACCACGGAATGAAGAAAGGCTTACAGGATTACCGTCCACATCAGGCAATGTAAAATCAGGAGCAACCGAACCTACCTGTACCTTTTCCATACGGCTAATCATGCTTTCAATCTGATTGACATATTCAGAACCAGCCAACGACGCATCCAATTGGGCACGAACCGCCTTCATACCTTCCAAATCCAACTTATAGGCAAAATCCTTCACCACGAAGTAGGCAGCAACCGGAGAAGCCGGATGAGCCGCCAACAAACTATCCAAACTATAACCTTTCGAACGGGTAATCTTGGCATTACGAAGATAAATGTCATTCGCTTCCGAACCTGTAATGCTCATTTCCTTACCCGATTCGTTCATGGTGATATTCATGGCATTGTTTTCCAAGAAAAACACCATCGGACGGCTGCTTTCCTTACGGGTAGTCAATCCATGCGCCAAGGCTTCCGAAGCCACACCTTCGAACTTGAACTTACCATCCACAATCGCAGTAGAATCTACATCTACAAAACTCTTTCCTACATACTTCTTCAAGTACATCATACCATCTTTCACATCGGTTACTTGACCATCAATCACATAACCCTTCTTTTCTTCTGCACAAGACGAAAAGGCCAACACAGCCAATGCGCCTACCAATACATTTGCAAACTTTCCCATAATTCTGTTGTTTCTATTTTGGCATCAAAAATAATCATTATATTTGCACCCACCAATTTAATTCTTATAAAATGAAAAAGTTTTTTAACAATACGATTGTACAGCTACTGATTGCCGTAATTCTGGGTATTGTAGTGGGATTTTATGTAGAAGGTACTGCATTAAGTGCCATTGTCAGCCTCAAGCATGTAAGTGGACAGGTTATCTTTTTCTTAGTTCCACTGATTATCTTAGGATTCATTGCACCTTCCATTGCCCATTTGCGCAGCAATGCCTCGAAGATGTTATTGTTTGCTTTCGGCATCGCTTACCTTTCTTCCATTGGTGCTTCTTTCTTCGGAGCAGCCGTAGGTTATCAGGTGATTCCTCATCTGGACATCGCTTCGGATGCCAATGCATTGAAAGCTCTGCCAGAAAATATGCTGAAAATAGACATTCCACCGGTAATGAATGTGATGACAGCTCTCGTCTTGGCTGCCATGATAGGTTTGGCTACCGCTTGGGTAAAGTCTGACGAGTTTGTCCGTTTACTCGACACCTTCCAGAAAATGGTATTGGAACTGGTCAAGAAAGTCCTTCTCCCAGTACTTCCTGTATTCATTTTCTCTAATTTCTGTATTTTGAGTTACCAAGGTGCTGTAACCAAGCAGTTGCCGATTTTCATTTCTATCTTGTTGGTAGTAATTGTCTGTCATTACATCTGGTTAGCCTTGCTTTATGGTATCGCTTCCATTTATTCACGCAAGAATGGTTGGCAAGTATTGAAGTTCTATGGTCCGGCTTATCTCACCGCCTTAGGTACCATGTCATCGGCTGCCACATTGGGAGTAGCCTTGAACTGTGCTCACAAGAGTCCGATTCTCCGCAAGGAAATCAGCGATGTAACCGTACCTTTGTTCGCCAACATCCATCTATGCGGCTCTATTTTGACAGAAACAGTATTTGTGATGACCGTATCGAAATTGCTTTATGGTACCATGCCCGATCCGTTTACATTGGTTTTGTTTATCCTGTTATTAGGATTGTTTGCTATCGGTGCGCCGGGTGTTCCAGGAGGAACTGTTTTGGCATCGCTTGGTTTGATTATCTCCGTCCTTCAGTTTGATGAAGCCGGAACAGCCTTGCTACTTACTATCTTCGCTTTGCAAGACAGTTTCGGTACCGCTTGTAATGTGGCAGGCGACGGTGCCTTGACACTGATTACGGATACTTACGAAAAGAAAATAGCTGAATCCTAAGATTCAGCTATTTTCTTTCTTTATTTATCTATCAATCTCTACCACTCTGAACTTCTTGTCGAATTCAAGATCGAATCCATTGTTCAAGTCCACATCGTAACCCTTGCGGTCTGTCAATTCAATCTTCAAAACCTTAGCATCCGGATAATTCTTGGCAACATACTGCTGAATAGCAACAGGAACAATTTCCGAAGGTACCTGAGTATGCTTGCAATCTACCTTAATCCATTTTCCCTTCTTATCGAATTCCACCTGATCTCCATTGGTGAAAATAACATCATAAGTCTTATCCAAAAACTCGGTTTCTATCTTGGCCAATGCTACAGACTGATTAGCAAAATGACTATTAATAAACTGCTGGGCAGCCTTCGGCATTTCAGTAACTTGAATTGGTTTGTCATTGTCTGCAAACACAGCCAAATTCATCACGAACAAACTCACGAACAAAAATAACAGCTTCTTCATATTCTTCTTTTTTATTGGTTTATACTTTATTATTTTCTTTTTCTACTGCAAAGATGAGTAGTGATTCTGAAAAGAATCTGAAAAAGAAGACAAATTCAGAAGTTTTTTTGTTCTTGGAGAAAAAATTATTAACGATAGAGGCTAAACCAATGCATGCCTCCCTCAAACTGATAACGGATGCGGAGACGGGACTGCCTGCAAATGGCATCCACTATCGCCAATCCCAATCCAGTAGAACCTTCTTTCTTTTGGGAGCCTTGATAGAAACGCTCGAAGATATGCGAAGCGTCCAAAGCGGAATCCATTCCCGTATTGCCGAAACGGATACCAGCCGAATGTATCTCAACAATAATCTTTCCCTCATCGACATTATGTACAAAAGCATTCTTCAGCAGATTCGTGACAAGCACCACCGCCAAGGTTTCGTTCATCTTCCAATGAAACTCGCCCTTCTCTTCTACCGTCAAGCGGATATCACGGTAGGCATATACCTCCTGATAATCTTCCATATACCGGTGAAGCACCTCATTCAGACATACGTCCTTTTCTTCTACAAACTGATGATTGTCTATTCTGGAAAGCAACAACAACGACTTGTTCAACTTGCTCACATACTCCAACGTCTGATAGGTTTTTACGATTTCCTCCATTTGTTCTTCACCCAAAGTTTCGTCTTCCATCAGCATCTCCAAACGGTTCTGACAAACGGCAAGAGGAGTCTGAATCTCGTGAGAAGCATTGCCAATGAACTGCTTCTGCTGCTCGAACACCTCTTCACTATGAGTGGCATAACGGGACACTGCATCATTCAGTTTCCGAAACTCCGTGGTATCCGTCTCGATGCTGAGTTTCTCATTCTTCTTCCCCAACCGATAGTTTTCCAACCACCTCAACAATTGATAAAAAGGTTTCATACTCCGATGAAACACCCATATATTAATAAGGAGAATGGCTACCAACAACGATGCCAAAAGAGCAATCAACAGGTAGAAGATATGTTCACGTAAATCCGCCTTCTCAATGGTAGGTGTATAAACGGAGAGTTCATAATAGCGTTCATCCTTGTCTTTGAAGATTGTTTTTAAGATACGTGCCGGTTCCGTCTCCTTCTTCTCATCAATATAGATCATGGAATCCCGATAACAAATCTGTTCTCTTGATTGGGCATAGGAAGCATCCACTTCCTGCAAGAAGTATTGGTTGTTCGAACCACTATCATGTACGGGGAGTTCTTTTCCTGCCAACGAACGCATGATAATCAGTTCCGAATAGTCTTCCAACGAATCGTCCACTTCATCTGTGATTTCTCCCATAATTCCCTGATAGAAAACCACCGCCCAGCCGGACAACACAATCAGAATCCCCACCAGCAGATGAATTAACACTCTATAAAACAACTTCATACCATTTCCTCCTTATCTATTCCACCACCAGTTTATAACCGAATCCATACACAGCCTTAATCTCAATATTCGCCTTGGCCTCCTTCAATTTCTTCCGCAAGTTCTTGATCTGCGCATAAATGAAATCGAAATTATCCACTTGGTCGATGTGGTCTCCCCATACCGATTCCGCCAACATGTTCTTGTTGACCATGCGGTTAGGTCTATTGAGGAAATAATGCAGGATATCATATTCCTTGCGGCTCAAATCCAATTGTTTCTCCTCCACCTTCACCTGAAAGGTATCCGGAAACAAACGCACATTTCCCACCTGCACGCTATGTTCTCCATCCCGATGCTTACGTCGAAGCACACTTTTCACCCTGGCAGTCAGTTCCGCCAAATGGAAAGGTTTGGGCAAATAATCATCGGCACCCAATTCTAACCCCTGAATCTTATCTTCCAACGAATCCTTGGCAGAGATGATAATCACATTCTCCTTTTTCCGGAGTTCTTTCAGATGCTCCAACAAATCAAGCCCACTTCCATCCGGAAGCATGATATCCAGCAAAATGCAGTCATAATCATACAACTCTATTTTCTCTAGAGCCGTTTCCAAATCGGGTGCAATTTCCGTCACATATCGTTCCTTTTCCAACGAACGCTGGATCAGTTCGCGCAATGACGGTTCGTCTTCTACAATCAGTATCTTCATAAAAAAACCTTTTCTTCTTACAAAGAAAAGGTATAATTCTGAAAAAACACTGAATTTGTCGGATTTTTTTAACCGTGCATGCATCGAGCCATCAGCAAAATGAGCAACAAAATGATAGTCACCCATTCCCATTTTACTTTCCATTCATATCTATTCATTTTGTTTCCTTTTAATAAAAGAACAAAATAAAGTCTAGAAAGTTCTAAGCAGAATAAAAAAAAGAGGTCATAAATCAATGATTTATAACCTCATCAGCGGAGAGAGAGGCTCCAGAACTTATAGAGTCGGTGAAAATCATAGAATCTCAAAACTCTAAATATCAACTATTTATAAAATTGTTAATTTCTTGGAGTATCATAAAGACTATTTGGCTATATAAAAAATTGGGTGTAATTTTGGGTGTAATTTTTAAACGTACCCAATTATGAATATTAAAAGAAACATTATTTTTGCTTTGGAAAGCCGGAAAAAGAACGGTGTTCCTATCGTTGATAATGTCCCTATCAGGATGAGAGTTGTATTCGCAAGTCAACGAATCGAATTTACTACAGGTTACAGAATCGATGCAGCCAAATGGGATGCAAACAAACAACGGGTAAAAAACGGCTGTACCAATAAACTGAAGCAAAGTGCAGCAGACATCAATGCCGACTTGTTACGTTATTATACCATACTGCAAGAAGTATTCAAGGAGTATGAAGTACAGGACATCAGACCTACAATGCAGGAGGTCAAGAACGCATTTAATGCTAAGTTGAAACCGGAAGAAGGAAGCGAACAGGATGAAAAACAAAAAACTTTTTGGGGAATATACGATGAATTTACGGAAGACTGCGGGAAACAGAACAACTGGACAAATTCAACTTATGAGAAGTTTGCCGCAGTCAGGAATCATATCGTTGATTTTTGCAAGGAGCCGACTTTTGCCTTGTTCAATGAGGACGGCTTGAATGATTACGTGGATTTCCTAAGAGTGAGAAAAGACATGCGAAACAGTACCATTGGCAAGCAGATAGGATTTTTGAAATAGTTTATCCGATGGGCGCATAAGAAGGGTTACCATCAGAATATAGCTTATGACACATTCAAGCCCAAATTGAAGAACACTCCGAAGAAAGTCATATTCCTTACATGGGACGAACTTAACAGACTGAGAGAATACAGCATACCGCAGAACAAGCAATATCTCGAAAGGGTACGTGATGTGTTTCTGTTTTGTTGTTTTACCGGATTACGGTATTCCGATGTGTATAATTTGCGTACAAGTGATGTCAAAACAGACCGTATAGAAATTACAACCGTCAAAACCGCTGACAGCTTGATTATTGAATTGAATAAGCACAGCAAGGCCATTCTTGAAAAATACAGGGATATACATTTTGAGGGCAACAAAGTTCTGCCCGTTATCAGCAACCAAAGAATGAATGAGTATTTGAAAGAATTGGCGGAACTGGCAGGAATCAACGAACCTGTACGGGAAACATATTACAGAGGGAACCAACGTGTCGATGAGGTTACTCCCAAATACGCTTTGCTTGGAACACATGCAGGAAGAAGGACGTTCATCTGTAATGCGTTGGCACTCGGTATTCCTGCACAGGTTGTAATGAAATGGACCGGTCATAGCGATTACAAGGCTATGAAGCCTTATATCGACATTGCTGATGACATTAAAGCAAATGCCATGAGTAAATTTGACCAGTTATGATATTTTCTGATTATCTTTGTAAGTTGATTAACAAATAGAATTATGGATGATATAGAACGAAAGGATTTTGAAGCACTTGTACATGCTATTGGTTTTGAGATAGAACATGCACAAGTGAAGCTGGTTGTTGCAGCCAACGCACAAATGTTGTTCCATTACTGGAAACTCGGTACGTTTATCAGAAACCATCAGAACCGATTGGGCTGGGGAGGAAAGGTAATTTCTCGGTTGGCGCAGACTATACGGACGAAATACCCCGAAAAGAAGGGATATTCATACCGTAACTTGTCCTATATGTGTCAGTTTGCACGACTGTATCCTATCAGTGTCTTACAGACCATGAAGGAATGTGAATCGGATTTGAAAGAGCCTACATTGGATAAAGTCCTTCATGTAATGGAGAATTTGGATGGCATTGAATTTGTGCAAGAACCTCTTGCACAAACTCATACTTCGTCACAATGCGGTACAATTATGCAAGAACCTCTTGCACAATTTGAGAATATGGATCAAGTAATATCCCTAATCCAAAATACGGATATGGATGAGCTGGAATCCCTTTTCCTTCATTCACCCTTATGCGGCACCAATTGGGCAAGTCATGTGATTCTTATGAATGCTTCACTTTCGTTGGGTGTCAGATATTGGTACATGAAGCAATCCGTTGAAATGGGCTGGAGCAGTACAATCCTGAAGATGCAAATTGAAAGCAATCTGTTCAAGCGTCAGATAGAAGCCCGTAAGGTCAGCAACTTTGCAGCTATACTGCCTTCTCCACAGAGTGATTTGGCAAACTATCTGTTGAAAGATCCCTATATATTTGATATGGCAGGTGCAAAAGAAGCGGCTGATGAACGTGACATAGAAAAGCAGCTTGTCGGACACATCACCAAATATCTGTTAGAAATGGGAAATGGATTTGCCTTTGTAGCCAAGCAGAAGCACTTCCAGGTTGGGAACAGTGATTTCTATGCCGACCTTATCTTATATAATATAAAGCTTCATGCCTATATAGTCGTTGAGTTGAAAGCTACCCCGTTCAAGCCGGAATACGCAGGACAGCTCAATTTTTACATCAATGTGGTGGATGACCAGATGAGAGGTGAAAAGGACAACAAGACTATCGGTCTTTTGCTTTGCAAAGGAAAGGATGAGGTTGTAGCCCAATATGCGTTGAGAGGTTATGACCAACCTATCGGTGTCAGCGATTATCAATTGAGTAAGGCAGTACCGGAAGACTTGAAATCCACCTTGCCTACTATCGAAGAAATGGAGGAAGAACTTAACTTGTTACTTGACAGAAAATAATAAAAGGAATCCGATGAAAGACAGAAGAATTGCGACAATCATTCCTAAATATGGAGAATTGAACAGGTTATATAAGACAATTATTGAACGTGGATTTCTTTATTTTGACGAACAGGAATCCATTACCAATTTCTACAGAGGTGCTAAAGACGTGGGTGAACTTGAATTGTCCGTAGTTGAGTTGATGATTTCGGCCGACAAAAGTATCAGTTCTGTTTTATTGAAAAGTCTGAAAAAGGAAATTGAAGCCAATCGTTTGCTTTATCTTGCCAACCGTGTATTTCTTGACAATTTGAATACGGAAAAAGTATGTTTTGCCTATGCCAAACGTTTTGACAGACAAATTGACAACCAAATGACGGTTGTAAGAGAATATAGCAAGGATTTACGGGAGGTAAACAATTCCTTGGAAGCAATGGCATATAAGGAACATACCCAAGATGAAGAAGACCTGCTGCAAAGGAAATATGACCAGTACAAAAAAGAATATGAAGAACAAAGAGCCAAGCTGAATAATTGGTATACCTTACAGAAAAAAGCGGCAGAGGAAGCTCTCAAGTGTGTAACCAACCTTTTTTCTTCCATTAATGACTTGAATGAGAAGATATCTTTAATTATAGAAAAATATCTGATTCAGGAAGAAACAGTTGAAATACAGGAAGAGACAGAGACTCCGAGTCTTGTAACCTATTTCCCGGAAAGACTTACATCCTCTCTATATAAAATATGCAATGGAGAACAATTTGAGGAAATTTCCGAAATCTATTTCCATGCCAATTTGAACTTGCATCCGTGTGAAAAACAACTGAGAGTAAGAGCCAAAGAAAAAATCCGTGTATGCTACCTTATCTATCTGCTTGGGGAACGTCTGTCCAAAGACCAACGGGAAGAATGGAAGGATGCTATTCTACAGCAACTGGAAATTGACACCTCCTATTACAAGTCCAAATACAAGGAACCCGTATCTGATTTCCCAAGTGACAGCAACCAAAAGTTTGCCGAGGAAATGGCAAATATATTCTGATTACAGATGATATTCCGTGAGATTTTACGATATTACCACTTATACCACTCAAAAAATATTTTACCACTCTTTGTTACTTGTTGATATTTAGACAGATAGCGTAATGTTGAAAATTACGCTATCCACCTCCACACCACTCATACTCCTACCTAATTTTGCATCGTTCGAACAAAGAAACAGCCTGTGCGCAGGGCTACAAGTCAAACGAAAAATTAGGTAATCATGAAAATTGACGAACTCTTATTGAAGCCCGTGTGGCAAATGACTGGAGAGGAATTTCTGTATCTTCACCGACATGCTTCCCCGAAGGAAGAAGCAAAACCGCAGACCGTAACGGACACAGAACGCAAATATGTGTACGGCATACATGGCATATCCCAGATTTTCGGGTGTAGTCTTCCAACCGCTAACCGTATCAAGAAAAGCGGAAAGATAGACAAGGCCATTACGCAGATTGGTCGTAAAATCATAGTTGATGTGGAACTCGCTCTTGAGCTTGCAGGACGCAAGACTGGAGGGCGCAAATAGTTATCGGTATGGAATATAAAAAGGATAAGAAGGAAATGACCAAAGATGAAATCATCGTCCTTTGGCAAGCTTCACGTTTGAGCCTCTCAAAAAGTTATGAGAAGGCTCCGGAGATTTTGAAGGTGCAGGGCTCTGTAATCGGTACGTTAGGAAATTTCAGTGCGTCAATCGGCAAAGCCAAAAGTAAGAAAACTTTCAACGTCTCAGCCATTGTCGCTGCTGCATTAAAGAATGGAACGGTATTGCAATATGTGGCAATGCTTCCCGAAGACAAACGAAAGATTCTGTACATAGATACGGAACAAAGCCCATATCATTGCTTGAAAGTGATGAAACGCATCTTGCGGATGGCAGGACTGCCCACCGACAAAGACAATGAACTTCTGGAATTTCTTGCCTTACGTAAATACACTCCGGCACAGCGTATCCTGATAGCAGAACAGGCTATTTACAATACGGACAATTTGGGATTGGTCATCATTGACGGAATCCGTGATATGGTATATGACATTAATAGCCCCAGTGAGGCTACTAACATCATATCCAAATTGATGCAATGGACGGATGAAAGACAGATTCATATTCATACTATCCTGCATCAGAACAAGGGGGATGAAAATGCCAGAGGTCATATCGGTACGGAATTGAACAATAAGGCTGAAACCGTATTACTGGTGGAAAAAGACAAGTCGGAGGAGAATATCAGCAGGGTTGAAGCAATGCATATTCGGGCAATGGACTTTGTTCCTTTTGCTTTTCGTATCAATCAGGAGGCCTTGCCTGAGCTTGTGAAAGGCTACCAGTTGGAAAAGAAACAACCGGGAAGACCAGCCAAAGAAAAGTTCGATCCTTACAAGGACATAACCGAGCAACAACATCGCATCGCTCTGGAAGCCGTATTCGGGTTGCAAACGGAGTATGGATATGAGGACTTGAAGACTTCCTTGATTGAGAATTACAACAAGGTGGGGGTTAGGCTCAACCACAACAAGGCGGTCAGTTTGATTGTGATGCTCCGGAACAAGCGTATGGTCGTGCAGGATAAAGGGAAAAAATACAGCTTTATGCCCGACTTCCGCTATTAAAGGTTATATTGGAAGTGCTTTACTTTATTCCGGATGTCTATATATAAGGAAAAAGCGAAAGCACTTCCGGTACTCTCGGATTCCCTTTACTTTTTTACCGTACATATATATACGAATAATAAAGTAAAGGTATGTGTATATGTTTCGCCATGCCTATATATAAGGACTGGCGAAAAAGGAAACAATCCAAATTCTACAACGATGAATATTGAAGAAATAAAGAAAATAAATCTGGCAGACTATCTTCAATGTATGGGATATTCGCCTGTAAGAAAGAAAGGAAATTCCCTTTGGTATAAATCACCATTCCGTGAAGAGAAAGAATCCTCATTCAAGGTTAATACAGAAATCAATCTTTGGTATGATTTCGGCATTGGCAAAGGTGGCAATATTATAGCATTGGCGGAACAGCTTTATAAGTCAACTGACATCCGTCATCTGATGGGTTGTATTGCGGAGAAAATTCCTCATATCCGCCCGGCTGATTTCTCTTTTGGCCAGCAGAAAATTTCAGAGCCAAGCTTTCAGGAATTGAAGATACAGCCCTTAGAATCTCCTGCTTTGTTTTCCTATCTGAAGGAAAGAGGTATTGATGTCAGAATAGCCCGGGCAGAGTGTAAGGAACTTCGCTATGAGCATGACGGGAAGAAATATTTTGCCATTGGATTTCCGAATATGGCAGGAGGTTATGAAGTCCGGAACCGATATTTTAAAGGCTGTATCGCTCCGAAAAATATCTCTCTTGTCAGACAGGCGGGTGAGCCACGGGCAACGTGTTATCTTTTCGAGGGCTTTATGGATTACCTTTCGTTTCTAAGTATCCGGGTGAATGATTATCCCGAACATCCCCGAATCGAAGAAAAGGATTATGTGATACTCAATTCGGTTTCCAATCTTGCCAAAGCAGAACATCTGTTACATTCATATACCCGAATTGGATGTTTCCTTGACAACGACCGGGCAGGGAGAGCAACGTATGAGAGCCTGAAAAGGACATTCGGAGAACGGCTTCGGGATATGTCGCCACATTATGCCGGACATAAGGATTTGAACGATTACCTGTGCCACAGAAACCGACAGGAAAAGGTAGGGAAAAAGGAACAAGACCAATCCTCAAAGCGGATGCAGAAACCACAGCCGGAAAGGAAAGGAGGCTTCCGGTTATAGCCCACTATAACTACACGCTTCGCTTACGTAGTTGTGGGCTCTCCCGAGAGGATTAGGACTTTGCCCTAATAACCCACAAGGCTTTGCCCTTGACCCACTCAGGGCGTTTCTCCCCTGAGAACCCAGAGCAAAGAGTGACCCTCTCTTTGCAATCTCCGCTTAGGGGAATATCCCCTAATAACCCTTTGCGGTTATGAGCGGAAACTACAATAGAAAACAATCAATAACCTAAAACAAAATGTAAGAAAATGGCAACTATAAGTAGCATACATATCAAGCCTTGCAACATCGCATCAAGCGAGGCTCATAACCGTAGAACTCCCGAATACCTGCGTAATATCGGAGAGTCCAGAATCTACATCGTTCCCGAACTGTCTTCCGACAATGAACAATGGATAAATCCCGATTTCGGACACGATGACTTGCGGATACACTATGACAACATCAGGCGTATGGTCAAGGAGAAGACCGGGCGTGCCATGCAGGAGAAGGAGCGTGAGCGCAAAGGCAGGAACGGTAAAATCATCAAAGTGGCAGGATGCTCACCCATCAGGGAGGGAGTGCTGCTCATCAAGTCGGACACTGCGCTGGAGGATGTCCGCAATTTTGGCGAAGAGTGTCAGAGGCGTTGGGGCATCACTCCGCTTCAGATTTTCATGCACAAGGACGAAGGACACTGGCTGAGTGGCAAGCCTGATGCCGATGACAGGGAGAGTTTCCGGGTGGGTGACAGATGGTTCAAGCCGAACTATCATGCCCATATCGTCTTTGACTGGATGAATCACGAGACAGGCAAGAGCCGGAAACTCAATGACGAGGATATGACCCAAATGCAGACCCTGCTGTCCGATATTCTTTCCATGCAGCGTGGGCAGTCCAAAGCGGACACAGGAAAGGAACATCTGGAACGTAACGACTACATCATTGAGAAGCAGAAATCCGAACTGCAACGCATAGATGCTGTTAGGAAATACAAAGAGTATCAGGTAGAACTTGCCGAGCAACAGGTTCAGGATGCAGAGAGCAGGACACAAGCACTGCGTGATGAAGCCCAAGAAAAAGAGAAACAGAGTAAAGACCTTGACAGGGCCATCAGCGATAAACGCTCCAAACTGAACAAGGAGAAAGGAAGCCAACTGCTCGGTGCTGTGGCAGATTGGGCTACTGGCAAGTCCAAAGCTTTGAAAGGCGACATTGAGGACTTGAAGTTTGAATTAGCCGAGGCACACGAAGCGATAGCCGAAGAACGTAAGCGAACACAAACAATGGTTGACAAGTTAGAAGACTATAAGGTACAAGGTGTAAAGCAACTGGATGCGGCTGTGCGTAAAATTACCTCACAGAAAAATGAGGAAATAGACAGATTGAAGAGCCGTATCTCATGGCAAAATCATATCATCGGTTGCCTCGGTTATCTTTTGCTTAAAACAAATGATATTTTCCGAAAAGCGGTTAATGGTATCATACACTTGGCTAAGGATTATTGGCAACAACGCTTCGATGCTGAACAAGTAATTGAGATTAAGAATGCCTTAAACCTATTTGGTGACGACAAACAATCTCGTCAGGCAGCTGGCGATTTCCTTTATTTCACCGCCAAGCAAAAAGGAAATTTTGACAGCAGAGAACAAATTAAAGCCCAACGAGAAATTGATAATGTTGTGGATGGGCATTATGACCATTCCATAAAGAGGGGAATTTCAATGAGATAGATAAGCACCATGAGAGTGTGCATTCATGTTTTCATGCAAATAGGATGCACACTCTCATGTCAAAATCGTTAAAGATGCTGTCATGTACTTTGATTTTTATCAAGAAGAGACATTTGTCTTCACGTATTCTTTAATATACAAACTTTCACACAAAATAGTTCTCTTCAATAAATTTACCACCAAATTTGTGTTCCGGCATCATATGTAAAAATACGTCCTGCCCCTTTCTGATTGTAATCATGCAACAGCAATAATGCTCCTTCGGGTACATTCTGGAATATCAAAGAATCTGCTTCTGCGACTTGACGACTTAAAGATTCCCATTTATTATTCCAATACAACAATTCATATTTATGACCTTCTACAATACCATTGTCGGAATGTGTATCAATACCATATACAGGTAACTTTTGATGTATTATAACCGTTTCTGTTTTTTCCATGTCTATGTCCAAATATTCTTCTGTACCATCTTCATATATAATGACAGGGTATGACAATGGTGTCTTCTCTTTGGATAATGGTAAATATACAATGCCTTTTCCTTCATTCATACAACTTTTGGTTTCATTACCATCCCATAAGATACCCCTTCCTAAATTTCTGAAAGTAACTCCATTTTTATCCATTTTGGCATAGGCTACGGGAACCCATCCTTTATTATTGAATGTTGCAAGCATTGCATATTCTCCTTGTTGAACTTCTGATAACGGAATCTGTAGAGTACTTTGGGGCATATTATATTCTCCGGTAACATCATTGTTGATGTATCGGTTGAATTTACGACGGTAAATTTTAGACACCTTATAAACTACACTGTTTGCTCCGTCCATGTTATAGCCTACATCTTCCCATTTGCCATTTATATTTTTCACTACATTCCAACAATGGCTACTGTTTCTGTTTGCCCATGCAGGAACATAATCCATTGTACAGGGGATTCCGATAGCACGCAAAGTCAAAATCATAAAATCTGCCATGTCTTCACATGTACCCCATTGGGAGTCCAGCATTTCTTGGTATGTTCTTGGATAAGGATATTTGGTCATTCCAACATTATACAGAACTTTTTTGCTTTGCATGATGCGAAAAGCCAATTCTTTGGGAGTAAAAACGGAGTCCATTAAATACCCATATATTTTCTTTGCGTCTTTTCTCCAATAGGATAATGGTTCATTCCCTGCACGATATGGAAGTATGTAGTTGCAGAAATCCTCAAAAGAATAATACTCAGGATTCCATACTTTAAATGCCTCTTCGATATTATCAATAAGATATTCTGAACTTATATTCAAAATATCTTTTTCTTTCCTTTCCATTGGCGGTTGATAAATTGATATGGAATCTAATTTTTGTGCAATTACAGAATATTCCCATTCCCAACTGATGTGGTCTTCTTTCGGTATGTTACTGAGGAATTTTTTATATTCATCGTTGGAATTTTCTGGAATGATACTGAATTTATCCGGCATATTTTCAATTAAAAAACATGCCGCTTTGTATTTAAGTGAATCGCCCTTGTAATGTTCAAGAACAAATTCTAATTCTGCACGGTTTTCTCCCGCTTCCTGTAAAACCAGTTCCAATTTTGAACTTTGATTACAAGAATAAAAAATCAGCAACAATGACAAGTAAATCGTTTTTTTCATCATTCATTGTTTTCTTTGGGTGAAACAAACACCTTAACTTCTTCTCTCATTTGTTTTATGGCGGTTGAATATACCTTAGGCTCTTTCTCTAAAACCATACGAACTGCCCACTTCAATTTTTCTTCAGGAAAACAATCCGTTTCGTTGTAGAGCTTTGCAAGAAGATAATATGGATAGATTCTTCCGGGCAAACGCTTTGTGGAACGGAGCAACCATGTTTCTGCCTCATGATATTGTTGCATCTTCTGATAGTTCAAGCCAATGACATATTGGACAGTCGGAACGCTTGTCAAATTTAATGCCTCCTCTAACACTTCGTTTGATTCTTCATGTCTTTGCTGTTTGTGGAGAGCGCAACCATATTCAAACATGAAGCGAGAATCTTTCTGCATTTGTTCATAAAAGGATTTACTTTCTTTCACGACTTCTTCATTCTGCCCAGTTTGGTATAACAAATGAATTTTCTCACCTATTTCGTTTCTCATTTCCTCTTTCTGCACATACGAAACCAACCATAATCCCCCACAAGATATAGTTGTAGATAAGAATACGATATTCATTTTATTGGAAGGTAGTATGCACGAAATTCCTGCGATTAACAAGACTCCCAATGATGCGATAAACAACCAAAATTGAAAGGGATATGAAGCAAATGAAAATATACATAGAGACAATAAGGCTCCACACAAACCATAGTTTCTCTTTCTATGAAGTCCATATGCGGAAATACTGATGACCAATAAGAGAAGACAAAGAACAGGAATACCCCACGCTAACGCAACTTGCAGATATTCATTAAATACGTATGAAGGTGAATCTGCTACATATTCTTCTAATTTCGTATAGTTTCCCTCGGAAAAGTATTTTTCCTGTGCCTGTCCATATACTCCTGCAACATAATCCCATCCATAACCGTTCCAAGGCTGTTCGATCACTGCTTCTGTTGCAATTTTCCACATCAATATGCGACCGTTTGCGGAATCTTTTTTCAAGAAATAAATTCCAATAAAAAAAACAATCGTCAATATTAAAAACAGGGAAATCCTTTTTTTAGAAAGCATCAGTTCTTTTGGATATGTTCCTCTGAATAATATGACTACATAAACAGAAGCCAAAATCCCTGCAATCCATGCAGAACGGCTCATACCTGCCGGTAAAACAGATATGATTAACAACATGGCAATCAAAGTCAGACAATATGCCACACTTTTTTTATTCGCTCTCGATTCCAAACATTTGTGCAGACAAACGGGAAAAGTCATGGATAGAAAACCGGAATAAGGACCGGGGTTATAAAATGAGCCTGTCAATGCAAAAAGCGAATGATAGGATTGTGCCAACCCATACATCTGACACAATCCCCACACCGCTTCAACGACCCCTGCGAATATAAACACCCATGCAATAACATTCAGAACACATTTTGTCATTTCTGATTCTGTACAGTTTTTTTATTCATTATCAATAAATAATTGTCGATATATTCTTTATTGGACTGGTCTATAATCATCAGATTGTCTATCACCATATTTCTACTTATCAAGAAAACCAAAGAATAGTCATTAAATTCAGGAAAGATATTAAAATTCTTACTTGTTCGATATACGGCAAATGGAATCTTTTTGTCTTCCATGTAAATTTTGAAATCCCTTTTACTCTCAACCCCTGCTACTATAATAACTTTATCTTTCAGTTCTTCATACATTTCTGTCATCTTCTTCATAAATGGAGTATAGCAGGAAGAACAACTATATTCTGAGAAAAAAAAGACAATTTTTTTCGTATCATCCAATAATCGGCTGAAATGAATACTGTCTCCATCTCCGTCATATACATATATATCTTTCAAAACCTCCCCTTCTCCCGCATGTTGGAGCTTGGACAATGTTTTCAAATTTTCCAATCGAGTGTTTTGTCTCTGTAACAATGATATATATTGAGCATTTTCTTTTTTGTTACAGGATGAAAAAGAGAATATCACAATGGATAGAACTATCCAATAATATGGCAATAGATTTTTCATAACTACAACTCTAAAAATCCTTCAACTTAATCTTCAACAACACCGGATTGGATTCTTCGTCCAATTGTCCGCACACTTCAACCAAACGAGGGAATTTCTTGCAGAACAGCTTCCACTTGGTTTCTCCCAATGCTTTACGATAAGCGTTATAACCATCAGCAATTACTTCCGCATTTACAACCCATAAAAGATAATCACCGTCTTTATAATGAGGTGTATAGCGAGGTTTCAGATTTATCTGATTGCCTTTAAAGTATATATCATCCTTTATGCGTTGTCCGCTCATGGTCTTTCCCGTTTTCTTCGAATAGATTGAAAAAGAACTATGGAATGTTTCATCGACGGCATTCACAATAAAATGACCATTCAAATCAAGCAGCTCATTTATACCCCAATAAGGATTTCCATTTTTCAGTTTCTCATTCCATTTCCGATGATTCTCATTTTCTTCAAATATCTTCCATGAAACATTTTTATCTCCGAAATCCACTCTATACAAAGGAGCCGTTTTCAAACTATCAGGATTCAACCGAAAGATTGTATTACTATACGGATGACTGAAAATGATTGCATCTTCACTTGTTGTCATCATGGCGGTTCTTACATAAAAGTCTGCGACTTTCGCTTCCAATGGCGACACTTTGAAGAAGTCCGTCCGCAAGCTATCGTTTCTGTCAAGCCTAAACAACAATTGGTTGTCAAACAAATGAGGATTGACACTTAATCCGTAAATCTGATTGTCGAATACAATGATTTCCTTAGGACAATCCCTCTGTTTCTTTTTATAAAGGAAATTACCATTTATGTCGTAACAAGCCAATTTGTAATTCTCCGATATTTTGACAATGGAATCATCGGTGAGAACAAAGTCGTTCATTCCCAAATAAGTTTGGGGAGATTCACCCTCCCGTCCTATCTGCCGGACAAACTTTCCGTCTTTATTAAATACAAATAACTTTTGCGTATAGTAACTGACCGCTGATGATATATAATAATGTTCGTCAGTTGAAACGATACGACGTACCCAGCCTATCAAACATTCATCCTTGGTTTCAAGAGGGATGATTTCTATGGAATCGGCAAATTCGGAGAGATTGAGTACTTGATTTTTTTCGCATGACACACTAATAGTCTTTACGCTTTGTTCAAATAACTCTTGGGCATTTTTATCTCCACAAGATAAAAAAAATAAAGTAATGATAAATACTAAAAGATATTTCATTTCAGACCAACTTTTATATAATAAAAAGGAGGAATCTGTTTAATAAAATATTCCTCCTTAATTTTTCCATTCAGCGTAATACAAATTCAATAAAATCAACAAGGAACCTGGTCGTGTACATTACAACTTATTCCCCCTCTTTGACATATTTCACAACCACTATCATAACTTTGCAGATAAAACCCACCAAAGTCTTCAATTTCCGGATTGATATACCCGAACGCTTCCACATTTTCTAACAACACATCAGATACTGTTGCTTTAGACTGCGAACAATAAACATTATAGCCTGTAAAAGCTACAAAAGCTAAGCCCAAAATTGTGTTCAAAATCTTTTTCATAACTTTCTCTTTTTTTAATTAATATACCGTAATTCGTCAATCTATTTCATGATTTTCCTATAATTCGTTGCAAATGTATGGAAAAGAATCGGCGAAAATACAAAAGCCGATACTGCTTTTTCAAAATGTAATGTAATAGATAACTCGATTTCAAGCATTCTACATTGAAAAATCAAAACTCTTTCAGTTTAATTTTCAGAAGGACTGGATTGGAGTCTTCGTCCAACTGCTCGCACACTTCCACTAAGCGAGGGAATTTCTGGCGAAACAGCTTCCACTTGGTTTCGCCCAATGCCTTGCGGTAAGCGTGATAACCATTTAATAGAATTTCAGGTTGAATCGCCCATAATAGATATTCGCCTTCACAATTGTGTGGTGTCATGTGATTCCTTAATTTCACCAAATTACCCTTGAAGAACATATCATCCTTGATTTTCTGTCCTGAAAGAATCTTTCCCGTCTTCTTTGAATAAATCGCAAAATAACAAAGAACTTCATCATCTACGGAATTGAAGACAAATTTATTCCCTACATTCAGAATTTCGTTGATTTTCATGTATTCGTTATTCCGTTGCTGCTTCTCAGTCCATGTCTGGTTATCATCATTTTCTTCAAAAATACTCCAAGAGGCTTCACGTTTTCCATAATCAAGATAAAAATAAGGAACATTTTCCAAAGTTTCTACATCAAGCTTATAAACAATATGGCTGAATGGATATGTATAATAGATGTTATTTTCATCATTAGTAAACCCTGCATCCATGACATAATAGTCTGCAACCTTAGCTGCCACAGAAGATACAGTTATCTGATGACTGACAAACTTGTCTTCGCTATCCAATACAGCAAGCAATTTATCATTGCATAACGTAGGTCTGAATGTCGGAACAAAAGTCTTCCCTTTCAATGACAACATGGCTAAAGGAGTTTCTTTTTGTTTGACTTTACGAATAAAATTCCCATCCTTGTCATAGGAAATCATGTTGTAAACTTCAGTGATTTTGATAATTGAATCGTTGAACACAGAAAAGTCTTTCAACTCAATGTATTCTTTGGGACCTTGTCCTTCTTTCCCAATTTGCCGGATAAATCTCCCTTGCTTGTCAAATACCAATAATTTTCGATGTTTATAGCCAATGGCAGACGATATATAATATCTATCGTCTGTTGCAATAATACGAGGAATCCACCCTATCAAACATTCATCCTTTGTCTCTAATGGGATGACATCTATGGAATCGGCAAATTCCGATAAATTGAGCACTTGATCCTTTGCGCATGATAGAGGTATTCTTATCAGTTGTTCCTCTAAATGATTTTTTTCTTTTTTATTATTACATGAAAAAAACAAAATAGATAATCCTAAGAACAAAATCAAATTTTTCATTTTTTAGGGAGGAAGAAAATAAAATTAATAATAGGATTGTATCAAGAAAACAACTTGAAACAATCCTATTTTTATTATACATAATTTATTTCAATAACAAGGCAATTGAGAGTGGACATTACAAGTGCCTGAACCATTTTCGCAAATCTTACAAATTGAAGAGTACTCTTTCAGATAAAAATTTTGGAAATCTTCAATTTCCGGATTGATATACCCGAACGCTTCCACATTTTCTAACAACACATCAGATACTGTTGCTTTAGACTGCGAACAATAAACATTATAGCCTGTAAAAGCTACAAAAGCTAAACCCAATTGTGTTCAAAATCTTTTTCATGACTTTCCCTTTTTTAGTTTAAAATCAAATTATTTAAATCACCGCAAATATAGGTATAAGTGTTTACATATACAAAATTTATGGTTATTTCCTGTCATTTTCTATAACTTGGGTAATCCTTTTTAAATATATATCTTTAATAGCACGGGTATAATGTGGATTTCCTACTGCTATAACCATATTGTCTTTGCTCAATAAAAAAGTTTGCAACTCCTTTTCTTTTGGAAAATTATTTAAATTGTTAAACTCATCTTTATCATCAAGACACACAGGATGTGTAAATTCATTAAGACGTAATAGCCGACGTAATTCTTTTTTGCTTTTGGGATGAAAATAGAAGATAAACGAAACTTTTTTGTTACTCAAAGAATCGACCTCTTGCATGAAATCCAACCATTCCAACAACTGCAATTTACATCCGGTACATCCTGTAGAATCAATATATGTAACTATTTTAAAGTCTGAATCTTTTATCTCAAAATCTACCGTGTCTTTGCCTTGAATGGTAAATACGGAATTATCGGGGAATTTTATTTCCCGATTCTCCCATGTTTGTATTAACTGTGCGATTCGTTCCCCTTTATTTTCTTTACAGGATGTTAGAAAAAGAAGGATAAATAAAAAAGGATATATTTTATTCATACGATTAAATTTTTTACGACACAAAAGTATAAATAATAACTGATTCGGCAAAAGAATGGGTTATAAATGAGAATGGGAATCGTCTTAGTGAATTTTTTTGAACATCCGTTCCTTTCGGATTCTACCGGTAGTTTTATCTATGGATTTCCATATTCGAGTGGCTTTACCCACAATATATTCCTCCGGGAGTAATCCCCAGAAGCGAGAATCCTGGGAATCCAACACATTATCCCCCATTACAAAATAATAATTCTTCTGAAATCTATATTCGTTAATCAAACTGTCCCTTAAATAGACATTATCTCCTTGTATAAGTAAACGTCCCTTTTGTTCCCATTCTATTATATTGCGATAAATTGTTGCATTCCATTTGTTCATCACAACGTTACTTTCTTTGCTTGGCAGAAAAATCGGTCCGAAATTTGCAATATCCCAATTTAAAATACTATCATTAGGAAAACAGCTACCATACATTTTTAGACAATCCATCCCTTTTGTTTTTGCGAGTTGCTCCAATTGATTTTGACCATACAGATTTCCTAAAACTCCTTTCTCCATACCATATATTTTGTTATGCCCTTTTTTAATCTCAAAAGTATCTCCAGGGAGAGCCACGCATCGCTTTACATAGTACGACATTATATCCATGCTGATACTATCCTGAGAATGATTATAAGGATAATTGAAAACAAGCACATCATTTCTCGTTATTTTTCCCAAACCCGGCAGACGAAAGATTTCCACTTCTTTCCCCTCTATGGCATCATGAAGATTAAAGATTCGTCCTCCCATAATCCATTTGTTTACCAAAATATGGTCTCCGGGTAATAAGGTTGGCAACATAGAACCAGTCGGCACTGTAAAATGAGCAAAGGTTGTGATTTGTAAAATAGGCCATAACAAACTTAAAACAAATAACCATTTAAGACATAGAAAACATCTATTCAACCATTTTCTAAAGTATGGAACATATTTTTTTATAATATTATCTGTCATAACCAAATTGATTTATTCAAAAGCCTTGCAAAAGTACGAAATAAATCATGTTAAATGAATAAATAAAACCTCATTTTATATAATTGAGGATTTTGTAACAAAGAATATGCACCAATCTTTGTCTATAGTCACTAAAATAAAGAAAATAGTTGCAGGGTAACTTGATTGGAGCAAATCTTAAAGTTTCAAAAAATACGTCCAAGTTTGTTTTTTGGGTGTAAAAATGGGTGTAAATCTCATAACTACTTGATTTACACCCTTTACTGCGGAGAGAGAGGGATTCGAACCCCCGGTACCTCGCAGTACAACGGTTTTCAAGACCGCCGCAATCGACCACTCTGCCATCTCTCCAAACCTCTTTTTCAAGAGTGCTTGTTTTCAAAAGCGATGCAAAGGTACGACTATTTTTTGAATCTGCAAGTGTTTCGCTTGAAAATTTCAAGATTATTTTTTACTTTTGCAACAACAAAACAAACAAGAGTATGAAATTCAAGCATTTACTGATTATACTATTTTTGCTTCCTTCTTTAGCCATACAGGCTCAAAGAAGGTCTGAAATGCTTGAAAAGCAATTGGAGGAAGTAAAGAACAACCCGGACAACCACGATGCCTTACTCTTCCTCTGCGAACATTACTTGCAGCAAGGCAACCATTCGAAGACCATTACTTACGCCGAATATCTCAAGAACATGACGGACGGTCAGCAAAGTCCAACTGCCCTACTCAGTGCTCATCTTTATTTGGGAAAAGCACAAATGATGAGCGGACGAGAAAAAGCAGCACGCAAGAATCTGGACAAAGCATTCGAAATGGCCAACAAACAGAAAAACGATTCCCTGCTTTGTATTTTGTATGGAGCCATGGGCGAATATGCAGCCAACATCGACGCTGATTATTACCAAGCTATCCGCTATCTATATAAAGGTATCGAACTGGCCCAACAAAAACGGAACAGACGCCAATATGGTCTCATGCTAAGCCAACTAGCTAACACTTACTATTTGAAAAGAGACGGAGGCGGACTGAAGTATGCCCTAGAAAGTTATGAATTGGGATGTGAATTGAATGATTCATACCTTATTTATTCCGGTGCTATCCAAAGCGCCTACATGTATTTCCTGAACAAACAGCATACCCAAGCCATGGCATACGTTCAAGAAGCCGAAACATTGATGAAGAAAAACAATTTCTATGATCAGGCTCATACATTCAACCTGCTTGGACAGTTGCTTTATGAATTAGGGAATTACCCACAATCTATCGAATATTACCGGAAAGCGATGAAAGACAAACAAGCCTCCCAGACATCGTCTGTCATCTACGCTTATTTGGGATATGCCCGTGTCTTGATGAAACAGAACAACTACCAGGAAGCGACTACCCTTCTCAAACAAGGAATAGCTATCTCGCAAGCACGAACCAATGCCGTCCACCGCAACGAACTATACGAAACGCTCTCCCTTTGCTACGAACATCTGCACCAATACCAGGATGCTCTGACCGCTTACAAGCATTTCCGTTTAGCCAACGACAGTCTTTTCAACGAATATAAGGAACGTGATTTAAGTGAAATGCGCTATCAGTATGATACGGAAAGGCAAGAGAACCTCATCAAGCAAGGCAAACTGGAGATGCTGGAAAAGGAGCAACGCCTACAACAACTCACCTTCATATTGGCTATCATTGTCATCGTACTGGTCCTGCTCTACTACTTGTACAACCGGAAGAACAAGTTGTACTTGCGCATCGTCATGCAGCATCAGGAGGCTATCAAGCGGGAGAGCGAACTGAACCGACGCATCGAGGAACTGGAGAATCAGGAAAGCGCATCGGCGAAGTATGCTTCCTCCTCACTTAGCGATGAAAAGAGTCTGGAACTTTTCCGCCAATTAGAAAAGGCGATGAGAGAAGACAAAATTTATCAAGACAAGACGCTGAACAAAGACAAAATGGCCGAGCTCTTAGGAACAAACCGCACCTACCTTTCGCGCATCATCAACGAACATGCACAAACCAGTTTTACGCATTACGTGAACCGCTTCCGCATCGATGAAGCCATCCGAACCTTGTCCGACCCAGCCAACGACATTCCACTGAAAGCATTGGCTTCCGAACTTGGTTTCAATTCCATTTCCACGTTCTACAATCTCTTCCAGTCTACTGTGGGAATGACTCCGGCTCAATACCGTTCCAAGGTACACGAATTGGAAAAACTTCGATGAAATGGGGCATTTTTGCAATTTCCCCTCCTTTTTCAGAACTTTTCAATACTGAATTTTCTTTTCCCGAAACGGAAATTGCCGTTATTTATTAAGGAAAGAATTACGATTATTAGAAAATTCTCTGTTTCTTTGCAACAAAGAAATTTAATCATTTAATAATCACTGTATGAAAAAGACATTCTTTTTAAGTTGTCTCTTGATGGTGTTGGGCTTGACAACAGCCTTTGCACAGATTCAAGACCCAGTCCAATTCAAGACTGAATGGAAGAAAATCTCTGACACTGAAGCTCAGATTGTTTTTACCGGTAATATCGACGAAGGTTGGCACGTATATTCTACCGACCTCCCGGAAGGCGGTCCTATCTCTGCAACCTTCAACACAGACAAAATGGAAGGTGTGGAACTCGACGGCAAGTTGATGCCTGAAGGTAAAGAAATCGAAGCTTTCGACAAGGTCTTCGAAATGAAGCTCCGTTATTTCGAAGAAAAAGCCACTTTCGTACAGAAGTTGAAAATTACAGCTGCCAACTATTTTATAGAAGGATATTTGGAATATGGCTCTTGCAACGATGAAAATTGCTTGCCTCCTACTGAAGTTCCTTTCACATTCTCTGGTCAGGGCGCTGCTGGTGCTCCAGCTGCTGCTCCAGCAGAAGAAAAGAAAGCAGAGGAACCAGCAAGCAATGTTTCATCGGCCGTATCTACTGCAGACTACTGGACTCCGGTAGTAGACAAGTTGAATGCATTCGGTGAAGAAACTGCTCAGACTACAGACCAGTCTTGGTTCTATATCTTCTTCGCAGGCTTCATCGGCGGTTTGCTCGCCTTGTTCACTCCATGTGTATGGCCTATCATCCCGATGACTGTAAGTTTCTTCTTGAAGCGCAGCAAGGATAAGAAGAAAGGTATCCGCGATGCTTGGACATACGGTGCTTCTATCGTAGTAATCTATGTAACATTGGGCTTGGCTATCACCTTGATTTTCGGTGCAAGTGCCTTGAACGCCCTTTCTACCAATGCGGTATTCAACATCTTGTTCTTCTTGATGTTGGTAGTATTTGCTGCTTCTTTCTTCGGTGCATTCGAAATCACCCTTCCTTCCAAGTGGAGTAACGCCGTAGACAGCAAGGCAGAACAGACCAGCGGTTTGTTGAGCATCTTCTTAATGGCATTTACCCTCTCATTGGTATCATTCTCTTGTACTGGTCCTATCATCGGTTTCTTGTTGGTAGAAGTTTCTACTACAGGTAGTGTGGTAGCTCCTGCTATCGGTATGTTGGGCTTTGCCTTGGCTTTGGCATTGCCATTCACTTTGTTCGCTATGTTCCCATCTTGGTTGAAGCAGATGCCTAAGTCGGGTGGTTGGATGAACGTAATCAAGGTTACTCTCGGTTTCTTGGAATTGGCATTTGCCTTGAAGTTCTTGTCGGTAGCCGACTTGGCTTACGGCTGGCGCATCCTCGACCGCGAAACATTCCTCGCTTTGTGGATTGTTATCTTCGGTTTGCTCGGCTTCTACTTGTTGGGCAAGATCAAGTTCCCGCACGATGACGATGACAATACAGTAAGCGTACCACGCTTCTTCATGGCTCTCTGCTCATTGGCATTCGCCGTATACATGGTTCCAGGTTTGTGGGGTGCTCCTTTGAAGGCAGTCAGTGCATTTGCTCCTCCTATGAACACTCAGGACTTCAACCTCTATAAGAACGAAGTACACGCTCAGTTCGACGATTTCGATGCCGGTATGGAATATGCCAAGAGAAACGGCAAGCCGGTAATGCTCGACTTTACAGGTTATGGTTGTGTGAACTGCCGTAAAATGGAATTGTCTGTATGGACTGACTCTAAGGTAAGCAAGCTTATCCAGGATGACTATGTATTGATTACTCTCTACGTAGACAACAAGACTCCGCTTCCAGAACACATCAAGGTAATGGAAAACGGCAAGGAACGTACTCTCCGCACACTCGGCGACAAGTGGAGCTACTTGCAACGCGTGAAGTTCGGTGCTAATGCCCAACCGTTCTACGTATTGATTGACAACGAAGGTAATCCTTTGAACAAGTCTTATTCATTCGATGAAAATGTAGCCAACTACGTTGACTTCTTGGAAACAGGTTTGAAGAACTATAAGAAATAAAAACATTCTAATTGTCATTCAGAGCGAAGCGAAGAATCTCGGTAACACAAAGTATATGCTTCCGAGATTCTTCCTCCCTTCGGTCGTCTGAATGACAAACCTTAATTATCATATTATGATTAGCAAATCAGAAAGAGAGCAAATCATCGCTCTGATTAACCGCGAAGTGGTTCCAGCCATTGGTTGTACAGAACCGATTGCCGTGGCACTTTGTGTAGCCAAGGCTACTGAAACATTAGGTTGCCGTCCGGAAAAGATCCAAGCATTGTTGAGTGCCAATATCCTGAAGAACGCCATGGGTGTAGGTATCCCGGGTACAGGCATGATTGGTCTTCCTATCGCTATCGCCCTCGGTGCCCTCATCGGTAAGAGCGAATACCAGTTGGAAGTCTTGAAGGACAGCACTCCGGAAGCGGTGGAAGAAGGCAAGAAGCTGATTGACTCGCAAGCTATCAACATCGCCTTGAAGTATGGCATCGAAGAAAAACTCTATATCGAAATCATCTGCGAAGCCGAAGGCAAGAAGGCTACGGCTATCATCAGCGGTGGTCATACCAACTTCGTATATGTAGCCCGCGACGAAGAAGTGTTGGTAAACAAGCAGACCAGTGCATCGGCCGAAGCAGCAGCAGACGATGTGGAACTCACTCTCCGTAAGGTATACGATTTCGCTACCACTTCGCCTATCGAAGAACTGAAGTTCATCCTCGAGACACGCAACTTGAACAAGAAGGCAGCCGAACGCTCTTTCAAGGGCAACTACGGCCACCAGTTGGGCAAGACACTGAACAGCAAGAAGAACGAAAACCTGATGTTGGGCGACAACACTTTCACTCACATCCTCTCCTATACTTCGGCTGCATGCGATGCCCGTATGGCTGGTGCCATGATTCCGGTCATGAGTAACTCGGGTAGTGGCAACCAAGGTATCACCGCTACCCTTCCGGTAGTAGTATATGCCGAAGACAACCACAAGAGCGAAGAAGAACTCATCCGTGCATTGGCCATGAGCCACCTCACTGTGATCTACATAAAACAAAGCCTCGGCCGTCTGTCGGCACTCTGCGGTTGTGTGGTAGCAGCAACCGGTTCCAGCTGTGGTATCACCTACCTCATGGGCGGTAATTATGAGCAGATTACCTATGCAGTGAAGAACATGATTGCCAACATCACCGGTATGATTTGCGACGGTGCGAAGCCTAGTTGTGCGTTGAAACTCACTAGCGGTGTATCTACTGCCGTGCTCTCTGCTATCCTCGCTATGGAAGGCAAGTGCGTGACATCGGTAGAGGGTATCATCGACGACGATGTGGACCGCAGTATCCGCAACCTTACCCGCATCGGCTCGCAAGGTATGAACGAAACAGACAGACTGGTGCTTGATATCATGACAAGCAAGCAATGTAATTGATATGATATTTTGATTATCCCAAAGGGTGTGTCTAATGTTAAGGCACACCCTTTTTTGATTATTATACGAAGGCAATCCAAGTTACAAGGAAGACCAATCCGCATATTCATCCCAGTCGCACAGACCTTCCGATTTCAAATCAGGAAGCTGGAAAGGTTGTTCTACGATAGGATTTCCACCCTTCAAGACCTGCTGCTTCTCCAACCGTTTACCAGGAAAAGCCAAATCATATCCCTCCCAAATGGCTTCCCAATCCACGTTCTTATAAGCGATACCGTTCTCCACACATGTCATGGCGGCTATCAGTCGGGCGGTCCGGTCCAACTCCCTCCCCCGCAACGGGCGGGCCATACTCTCGTTTCCACCCAGTCCGCTGAGCCCGACCACCGAGCGTACATAAGCATCGATATCGTTCTCCGAAGGAGGTGCCCACCGGGCAATGATGTTTCTCAACGTGTAGGGTTTCCGTTCCCTGCGGAAAGCGAGGCAATACGTGTCCAGCACCTTCCATGCTGCCCGATAGCCATACGCCAGCGATGCGAACTGCACAAAACTCTTGTCTGTCTGCTCTATCCGTGCACCTTCCCACTTGTCGGCAGAATGGCGGATATTAAGCGGGTTATTGTTTCTTAGTCCTCTAGGTATAGTCATAGCGTTTTAAATTAATTGAGTTCTGAGGATTGAGGATGCTTTTTCAGATAAGCCGCCGTCTTGCGGAATTTCCGCATGGCTCCTTCTTCCGGCGAATCTTCGCACGACTCTATATACCCCCTTTCCTTCCAGTTATAAATCATCTTAGCCAATGTTCCCCGTCGGATACCCTGTCTGTTGCGCATCATTCCAGCCTCTTCGTAAGTAAATGCTTCGGGCAACAAGTCGAGCAAATTTCTAGGTCCACGGTGTTTGCCACCCAGCCATCCATTTTCCACGTCCTCGATAGCCTCGCCGAAGAACTGCATCTTGCACCACATGTCATACTTCAACGACCAACGGATGAAATCCTCCATCGTCTTGTCCCAAACGCCACCATGCGCCACAAAAAGAACCATGGCTTTCAAGTAGGCTATGACATTGGCACGGAAGGAAAGATTCTCATAGACACGGCTTTGCGACAATTGCGCAAACTCGGCATTTTCCTCCATCAGTTTTCTGGCGAGAATCTTGGCATTCTTGCATTCCACCAATCCACGAGCTTTCGAGAGCCGTTCGATGTACGGGCGGAGCTCCTCGTCGAACCCGGCATCGTATGTACCGTAGATAGGCATGTCCGCGCCGATGGGCTGCTCCGGTATAGTGCAGAAGTTGATTCGGCTGATAGGGCCGTCCGTGAGCACACTACGGAAATACGCCTGCCCCTTATGAATGGTAGTCGATGCATTCCAGTTAAAGCGGATACACACCCGTTCACTCACACTCCCCGTACCCACACGCGTCTGTCCGTACACATTCCCCGGGTCGAATGCCAGGCACATGATTTGGAAATGCGCCTTACTCCGTGCCGATGTTTTGAGCGCATCGAACTGGTCTATTTCGTTCATCTTCGTATAGAGGAATCTTTCTTCGGCATCGGCCAGTCGCTGTACGAAAGCCGCGTTAGTCATATCTGGATCTATTTCCTGAATGACCAGTCCTTCCGGACGCTGACGCTTGTCCTTGTTCGCACCTTTACTCTGCATTTCTTTTTTCCATTCCTTTTCACGTTCCAAATTGTCCCTATCCCGTTGGCGGATGTCCTTCAAGATATGATTGATCGGCTCGCTGATACAATTTTTCCCTGCTCCCGTTCCGGCCATGAGGCAACACATCAGAGTCGCTTCATGCTCTACATTGTCTATGTAGCGGAAGTACGTTTTCCACAGGTGTGCGCCTAGTGCCGGGAAGACGGCATGCGCCACGGCTGGTCGGTAAATCTTCGGTGTACGGCTTACCAACAGTTTGATGAGCGGCGGCAATCGTCTCGGCATTTGCGGCGGTTGATTGAGTTCTGAGTTATGAGTTATAAGTTCCTCTTCTTTACGTTCTTTGCAAATGGCAAGTGTACGCTTCATGATGCGTGGCATGCGCTTCGTCTGGTTGCGGTTGCAGGCACTGCGGATGCTTGCCAGCCATTTGTCCTTCGCTTCGCCGTAAGTGGGGAGGATTTGCGAAATCCAAGTTGCATCATCATTGCAGACATAACGTAAATGACAAGCCATGGAGAAGATGAAATTGTTTCTGCTTCCATGTTCGGGTTCTCCGCCCATTTGTTCTTCCAGGACTTCTACGATTGTTTCATAGGGTATATCCTCGAAAGTATCAGGATAACTCCCCTCTAGAGAGGGGGTTGGGGGTGTGTGATATCCATCCACGTCATCCACCTTGTTGCTCGCGTGAGTGTATTCTAACACACCCCCTTCCCCCTCTCTAGAGGGGAGATAAGATGAAATATTCCGGTTGATGTTTTCCTCCCCCTCTCTAGAGGGGAGATTCTCTGCGAACAATCCTTCTTCATTCAAATACAAAATGTATTCTCTCGGCACCGCAAACGAACACCGTGCAAAATCCTTCACACAAGCATCGTACTGCGCATCGCCCAATTGTGAAGACATCCATGCTTGCGCTTCGGCTAGCGACATTCCTTGTGGTATTACGAAGACCAGTCGCAAGCCCTCT
>JBGVGD010000058.1:0-35429 GCA_045121515.1 Phocaeicola sp.
TCGGAGAGTTTCTGTATATCCCGATAATACTGCTGCGTGGACTTGTGGCGAGCCTTCGAGCCGTCTATACCCCTTTGCAGCCCGTATTTTGCCATCGCTTCGGCATAGGTATCTTGGTAGGACTTCAATTTCAGCCGTGTCATAATATCGTCTGCGCACAGCCTCACGGTGTCGGTCGGCTTCTTGCGGTATCGCTTCTTTGTCTGTTCCTCCCTTTTCCTGCGCTTTCGCTCTCCCTTGACGATGGGAACGAGCGTAACGTGTATATGCGGCGTTTCCTCGTCCCTGTGCAGGTGAGCCGCCACGATGTTCTCCTTTCCGAACGTATCGGCGAAGTATTTCAGATTGTCGGCGCACCACTCGTCCAAACGCCCCTCTTCCTCTATCCGCTTCATGTCCTCGTGCGTTCCCGACACGTTGATGCGGATTGCCCGTACTTGGTTACTTCCGATTTTGCGTGTCAGCCCCGCTTCTTCCAATCTCCGCTGTATAGCCGCCGAACGGTCTTTCACCCCGTCGGGGTATTCGATGAGCCTGCGGTTTAGGTGCGTGCGTGTGGGGTCGGCGTTTTTCGGTATGATGAAACGCTCGATATGTGCGGTCGTTCCGCTGTCGCTGCCGTGCGCCTTTTCCATGTGTAAAACTACGAAACCCATATATTCTTCCTTTCTTTTTTTGCTTGTGAAACAATGATTTTTTGTATCTTCGGGGGCGGCAAATGCCGTCCCCGATGGGGTGTGCAGAGGGGCTTGCCCCTTGCCTTATTGGGGAATTTTCAGCGATACGTAGTATTGCGGCTCGGAAAATTCCCTAACAAGCTACGGTATTTTCTACGTAAATACCCTGCGGCGTGCCGTCCGTCTGCCCGTCTGCCTTTCGGCGGTGGTTGTCCCTGCCGTCTGCTTACCCATATAACCCCACCTTATTTTTTCCCTTTCGGTCGGTGGGTGGCGGGGCGGTCGTTTCCGTTTTCAAAGGCTCTTTTGCATGGGGCGGTCGGATACAAGGTTTTCCCGATAAATACGCTCGCAGCGAAGCGAGAGGAAGATTTATCGGGAAACGGCGCAGCCGCCTGACCTTTTAGCCGACATAAAGCCCCGTGCTTGCTTTGCCTTTGTAAACGGAAATGATTGCTCCGCTTTCCTCTGAAAAGAGGAATAGAACCTGCAATATATATCACCATAGTGATAGATTTGCATGTTTGCATGTTTGCATGTTGATATGTTGATATATCATCATGCTTTCCAACGGCTGTTGGGCTTGCCGTCCGAAACAACCGACACGAATACCGTCGTTTTCTCTTTTCGCCCGTGTATAATCCTTTCCAATAATGCCCTGCGGACTTTCGCCGCCCCGAACGATTCGACACGGAAAGCAAGGGCGGCTATCGTTTTGAGGTTGTAAACCTCCGCGCTGTATCTATCCGATATGCGGATAATGCGCTTTATATCATATATACTCAAAACTCCGCTTTTGCAGAGTGCCTTTATCCCTGCTCGAACCGTCGGGGCGATAACCCCGAACAGTTCGCAGATTTCCCACTCGGTCATGGCGGTTGCACCTATATCGCTCGGCAGGAAGATATTGCCCTGCCCGTCCATCGTGATAATATTCCTTTCTTCTTTCATCGGTATTCTGTTTTTAATTAGATGGCTCGGCAGATATTCTTCTCCATATCCTCCAACTTGTGCGACAGGGTTTCCATGTCTTGGCTTATCTTTTGGGCGGTAATTTTAGCGTAAATTTGGGTGGTTTTTATGTTCGTGTGTCCCAAAAGACGGCTCACCGTTTCGATGGGTACGCCGTGCGACAAAAGTACGGTCGTGGCGTTCGTGTGGCGTGCAACGTGATAGGTCAAACGCACCTTGAAGCCGCATTGTCTGCCTATATCTTTGAGTATTTTGTTACAACTGCCGTTACTCGGAACGGGGAAAACATGACCGTTCCGAGCCAGCCCCTTGTATTTCTCTATGATACGTTTGGGAACGTCTAAAAGACGGATGTTCGATTCGGTGTTGGTCTTCTTTCTTCGGGTGATTATCCAAAGATTGCCGTCGAAGAATGTTTGCAGGCGGTCGGTGGTGAGGTTCTTCACGTCTGAATACGCCAAACCCGTGAACACAGAAAAGACGAACAAGTCCCGTACAAGTTCATGGGTGGCGTTCTTCATGGGTGCGTCCATGAGCGTCTGTATTTCCGTTTGGGTGAGGTAGCCCCTGTCCACGCTTTCGGGAGAGTTGATATATCCTGCAAAGGGATTGAACGGCAAACGCCCGTCGTTCCTCGCAATGGAAACGATGTGTTTCAACACAATCATGTAGCCCCACACGGTATTGGTGCGGCATTTCTTCTCCGTGCGCAAAAAATACTCGAAATCGTTGATGAACGTGAGGTTAAGTTCCTTTAACGGAATATCCTCACGTTTGTAGGTATGAGGCAAAAACTCCCGAATATGGTTGCAGACCGTCCGATAACGGGTAAATGTACCCTGCGCCCTGCTGTGCCCGACTTTCTTCTCAAATTCGGCGTTGTGCTGCTCGAACAGCTTCAGCAAAGTTTCCTGCTTGATGCCGATACCGAGATAGGCGTCTTTGAGTTTGGCGGTGGTAACATAACCGTCCGTCTGCATCAGTTCTTGGTAGCGGCGGTTTACCTCCACACGGATTTTATCTACCGCAAGATTGATTCTCTGCGCTTCGATGCTCTTGCCCGAAGCACGGTTGTTCTTCACGTCCCACAAGCGTGGGGGAACGTCCATCTTGCAACTGAACTGTTTAATCTCGCCGTCCACCGTGATACGGCACATTAAAGGCAGGTTGCCGTTCGGCTTCTCGCTGCCTTTCTTCACGTAAAATAATACCTTGAATGTACTACGCATAACTCACTCCTTTTTTTTGGTTACAAAAAAAGTTCTTAGTGAGTTACCGACAGCCATATAAATCGACGCAAAACGCAGAAAAAGAACCTTTTAGCAAGAAATCTGCATCCGTTACGGGAGTAACGAGGTGGTAACTGAACTTCTGCACCGTTTGGCTTCGAGGTGGTATTTCGTTGGCTCTGCCCCATAGAAAAACAAAGCGTAACGAACGCTCTATCAGCTAATTCGCTACGCTTTGCCCAAATTTGCTGTTTCGCTATGTGTTTATTTTAGTTAATTATGTGCATAGAATAAACCTTCCACACCTTCCATACGTTGACAAAGAAACCTAAATTCCAAAACGTATGACAATAACATTCAAAGGAACCCCTATCATGATAGCAGGGCAATTCCCTAAAGCAGGAGACAATGCTCCTGACTTTTATCTAACCCAAAATGATTTGAGTGAATTCAGTCTGAAAGACGGGAAAGGAAATTATTTGATTTTGAACATTTTTCCAAGCCTGGACACAGGAGTATGCGCCACCACCGTACGACGGTTCAACCAATTGGCAGCCTCGCTACCACGTGCAATGGTACTATGCATTTCAAAGGACTTGCCATTTGCACAACACCGCTTCTGTACCACCGAAGGTATCAAAAACATCATCCCTCTCTCCGACTTCCGCTATACCTCACGCTTCGGCGAAGAATATGGAGTACTTATCACTAATGGTTCCATGCAAGGATTGCTCGCACGAGCCGTAGTGGTCATCGATCCGGAAGGAAAAGTAATTTACTCGGAACTTGTGAATGAAGTAACACGAGAACCGAATTACGATGCAGCATTAAAAGCGGTGAAATAATTCTTTGTTCCAAACAGAAATTCATTATCTTTGCCCCTTTCAATAGTAAATAGTAAGGATTATGGTAAAAGATAATATATTAGGTACCATCGGTTCCACACCGATGGTACGCATCAACCGATTAAATTCCAACCCGAACGTTAACATTTACGCCAAACTGGAAGGTTTTAATCCAACAGGAAGCATCAAGGACCGTATCGCCCTGCGAATGGTAGAAACTGCTGAACGGGAAGGCAGACTCCGGAAAGGTCACACCATCATCGAACCGACATCCGGAAATACCGGTATCGGACTGGCAATTGCAGGTATCGTCAAAGGATACCCGGTGGAAATCGTCATGAGTTCTGCCGTCTCTATCGAACGAAGGAAGATTATCCGTTCGTATGGAGCCAAAGTGATCCTGACTCCGGCTGATGAAGGTACGGACGGCGCTATCCGACTTGCCCGAAAAATGGTGGCAGAAAATCCCGACAAATATTTCATGCCCGACCAATTTGCCAATGCAGCCAACTACTTGGCTCATTATGAAAAAACAGCCATCGAAATCTGGCAACAGACCGACGGACAGATTGACTATCTGGTTTGCGCCGTAGGGACATCGGGAACCCTCATGGGACTGTCCCGTTTCTTACGAACCATGAAACCGGACATTAAGGTAGTTTGTGCCCATCCTATCAAAGGACACTACATTCAAGGATTGAAAAATATGGAAGAAGCAATTGTTCCACAAATTTATAATCCGGACCTTATCGATATACAGGAAATGATTGAAAGTGAAGAAGCCATCAACATGGCTCGCCAGATTATAGCAAAAGAAGGTATCTTTGCCGGCATGAGCAGTGGAGCCGCCATAATTGCCGCCCTACGGACGGCTGAAAAAATGGAAAAGGGAAACATCGTAGTGGTCTTCCCCGACCGGGCGGAGAAGTACCTCAGTACATCTATGTTTGAACCGTTTGCGGATTAACTATCCGCAAACAATTATCCCCATAGAATATATGCCAACGAACCGATGCTAATTACCAACCAAAGCAACACCCCTTGAACCAATGGCTTCACTCCTACCGCTTTCAACACATCGGTAGAAAGGGAAGCACCGATAAAAAACATGGTAATAATCAATCCTTTTCGAGCCAAACCCGAGATGGCTTTCCCTACTTCGGGTACAATATCGAGCACATACGTATTCAGCAAAATGGCGACAATGAACCAAAGGATGAACCATGGAATACTGATTTTCTTTCCTCCGCTCTTGAAGATAACCGAAGTAGCCAAGGCCAATGGAATAATCCACAAAGCGCGAGTAAGTTTAATGGTGGTTGCTACCTGAAGAGCCTCTTCTCCGTATGCCGCACCGGCACCTACCACCGAACTGGTATCGTGAATGGCAATGGCTGCCCAAGTTCCGAATTCCTGTTGGCTCAATCCCAACCATTCACCAAGTACTGGGAAAATGAACAAGGCAATGGCATTGAGTACAAAGATAGTGGCCAATGCAACCGACATATCACTATCCTTCGCCTTGATAACCGGACCAACCGCCGCAATGGCACTACCACCGCAGATAGCCGTACCCGAACTGATGAGATAGGAAGTATCACGATTTACCTTCAGAATCTTCCGACCAATGAACATACCGATAATCATTGTTCCGATAACCGAAATAATGGTAAACATCATCCCTTCTTTACCTGAAGCCAACGAAGCATGAAGATTCATGCCGAAACCTAATCCCACCACAGAGTATTGAAGGAGTTTCTTGGACACTTTCTTGTTAAACTTCGGATAGGCCTGTCCACATAAGAGAGCAAATGCCAAGCCCAAGAATAAAGCCACCGGAGGAGTTACCCAAGAAGAAAAACCAGACAAACCCGGAACATAACCAAGCAAGAGACATACGGATAGTATCACCAAGATACCAGAATAAATAGTTTTGTTGTTAGTTCTCAAAAATTCCATCATGATATTTCATTTTTTAATGGGTACAAAGATAAGAAATAGATTTCATTTTTTAATGGGTACAAAGATAAGAAATAGATTTCATTTATCAGTCGATAGATTTCATCAGTTGGAAACTAAAGACAAGACCCTTACCTTTGCATCAGAGAAAAACAAAAAGAATTGAATAACCATTAAACAGATAAGATTATGAAGAAATATGTATGCACAGTTTGTAATTGGATTTATGACCCAGCAGTAGGTGATCCAGATAGCGGTATCGCTCCAGGAACTCCATTCGAAGCAATTCCAGATGATTGGGCTTGTCCACTTTGTGGGGTAACCAAAGAAGATTTTGAATTGGTGGAAGAATAAAAAAATATTTTAATTACCTTTGTGGCCATAATTTATCAAACGAATTATGGCCATTCATTATTCCAAAGGAGAAGAACGCACCAACTATCTCTCGCATGCCGGGGGAATTGTACTGGGCATCGTAGTAGGGATTTGCTTCCTTATCTATTGCTACCGTCATGAAAATGTATGGATGCAATGGGGAGTATGGCTATATATGTTTGGGATGTTGGGGTCTTATGTAACCTCAACCATTTATCATGCTTGTCCGGCACAAAGCAAGTGGAGAGAAAGACTTCGCAAATGGGACCATGCTGCTATTTATTGGCATATTGCAGGCAGTTACTCTCCTATCACTCTCGTGGCTCTCCGCGAACAAGGGTATTGGGGATGGACTCTTTTCTGTTTCGTTTGGCTCTGTGCCATTGTAGGGACTATCATGAGTTTCCGTAAACTACAAGAACATAGCAATTTGGAAACCATCTGTTATGTATTAATGGGATTGGTGGTACTTGTTGCCTTCAAACCTCTGTTGGATGCAGTCAGCCCTCATGCTGTAGGTTGGATAATTGGCGAAGGCGCTTGTTACATTATAGGAGCGTTGTTCTATTCGTTAAACAAACGCCCCTATATGCATTCCGTTTTCCACTTCTTTGTTTTAGGAGGTTCCGTATGTCACATTCTGGCGGTATGGGATATCTTGAAAGATTTCATTTAAATCTCATCCGAACGAATACCCAAGGCTTGTAAAACAGCATAACCTAACATTTCCCATTGGTACTTATCCGATGAAACCGGAGGATTCATACCCAACACATGGATAGATTCTTTTCCGTCTACTTTATCAAAGATTTCAGGCAACTTGTCGCCATATTCACTTTCAGAAGGAACAACCACCAAATGTTTTACTTCCTTGGCATCGGCCACCAACTTCACCGCTTCGAGGAAAAAACTTTCTCTATCCGCCATATCCGACGGTTCAAAAGCATTCAGTTGGAACTCGCCCAACTGACTTTTGAAAGCTACATCATTCAATTCTTTCTTCAAATCGCTTGGATTGAATGTATCCATCTTGTTCTCATCCTTGTCATAAACAAAGAGAACCTGCAATACGTTATCCCCCGGTTGGATAGCCGCATCCATGGCTACACATTCCAAGAAAATGGCCAAATCGGCTTTCGGTAGTTCACGTCCGATAACTTGTCCGAAGTGCTGACTTAAATCCTTTGTTACCTTATTTATATATGCAGCATCTATCAAGATTACTTTTTCTGCAAATTTCAGTTCGTTATTATTGATAATCATAATTCATTGGTTTTATGGATGCGAAGATAAGGAATTCTTTTGAAATGACAAGCATAAAACACACCTTCTGCCTTTTCGTCACTCAAAACATCCTTCGCACTGTCTTTTTGTCTGAATTTATCGTCTGGCAAACTATTTGTTGTATTTAAGTGTTTCAAATAGGTATTAGAATTTAAGGTAGAAAGATTAAAAGGATAAAACATTTAAATTATAAAGAAAGGAGAAATAAATATGAATTTCAACAACTTTACGATCAAATCACAAGAAGCGGTTCAGCAAGCCATTCAATTGGTACAGAACCGCGGCCAACAAGTAATCGAGCCAGAACACTTGTTGGCAGGAGTATTGAAGGTGGGTGAAAACGTTACCAACTTCATTTTCCAAAAGTTAGGAATGAACGGCCAACAAGTCGCCATGGTACTCGACCGACAAATTGCTTCCCTCCCGAAGGTATCGGGCGGAGAACCTTATTTGAGCAGAGGTGCCAATGAAGTGCTTCAAAAGGCCGTAGAATATAGCAAAGGATTAGGTGACGAGTATGTTTCCTTGGAAGCCATGCTTCTGGCTATCCTTAATGTAAAAGGCAACGCATCTACAATTCTGAAAGATGCAGGCATGAATGAAAAGGATTTACGCACTGCTATAGGCGAACTGCGCCAAGGACAGAACGTAACTTCCCAATCGAGTGAAGATACTTACCAATCATTGAGCAAGTACGCCATCAATTTGATAGAAGCAGCGCGTACAGGCAAACTCGATCCTGTTATTGGACGTGACGATGAAATCCGCCGGGTACTCCAAATCCTCAGCCGCCGTACCAAAAATAACCCTATATTGATAGGTGAACCGGGTACAGGTAAGACAGCCATTGTAGAAGGGCTTGCCCAACGTATCCTCCGTGGCGACGTACCGGAAAATTTGAAGAATAAGCAACTCTTCTCACTGGATATGGGAGCATTGGTAGCAGGCGCTAAATACAAAGGTGAATTCGAAGAACGCTTGAAGTCGGTTATCAATGAAGTAACCAAATCCGACGGCAACATCATTCTCTTCATCGATGAGATTCATACGCTTGTGGGTGCAGGAAAAGGTGAAGGGGCTATGGATGCGGCTAACATTCTGAAACCAGCTTTAGCTCGTGGCGAATTGAGAAGCATAGGTGCCACCACCCTGGATGAATACCAAAAGTATTTCGAAAAGGATAAGGCATTGGAACGTCGTTTCCAAACCGTCATGGTGGATGAACCAGATACAGCCAGTTCCATCTCCATTTTGAGAGGTTTGAAGGAACGTTACGAAAACCACCACCAAGTGCGCATCAAGGACGAAGCTATCATCGCAGCCGTAGAGTTGAGTAATCGCTATATCACCGAACGTTTCCTCCCGGACAAGGCTATCGACTTAATGGACGAAGCAGCAGCCAAACTCCGTATGGAACGTGATTCATTGCCGGAAGAATTGGATGAAATCGAACGTCGATTGAAACAATTGGAAATCGAACGTGAAGCCATCAAGCGCGAAAAGGACGAAACCAAACTTGCCATATTGAATAAAGAAATAGAAGAACTTCGTGAGCAGGAAAAATCCTATAAAGCTAAGTGGCAAAGCGAAAAGGGACTGGTAAACAAAATCCAGCAAAATAAGCAGGAAATCGAGCAACTCAAGTTCGAAGCTGATAAAGCAGAACGAGAAGGTGACTATGGAAAAGTAGCCGAAATCCGCTATGGCAAGTTGAAAGCCTTGGAAGATGAAATCAAGCAAATTCAGGAAGACTTGAAACATCAGCAAGGTGACAGTGCTATGATTAAGGAGGAAGTGACTGCCGAAGACATTGCCGATGTAGTTTCCCGCTGGACAGGTATCCCTGTAAGCAAGATGATGCAAAGCGAACGTGAGAAATTGCTGTTCCTGGAAGACGAATTGCACAAACGTGTAGTTGGTCAAGACGAAGCCATCCAAGCAGTAGCCGATGCTGTCCGTCGTAGTCGTGCCGGATTACAAGACCAGAAACGACCGATTGGTTCTTTCATCTTCCTCGGCACAACCGGTGTAGGTAAGACAGAATTGGCCAAAGCATTGGCAGAGTACTTGTTCGATGATGAAAGTCTGATGACACGTATCGACATGAGTGAGTATCAGGAAAAGCATACGGTAAGCCGACTTATCGGTGCGCCTCCGGGATATGTAGGTTACGATGAAGGCGGACAATTGACAGAAGCCGTTCGTCGCAAGCCTTATTCAGTGGTTTTATTCGACGAAATAGAAAAGGCTCATCCGGATGTGTTCAATGTCTTGCTTCAAGTATTGGACGACGGACGATTGACAGATAACAAGGGGCGTACGGTAAATTTCAAGAATACCATCATCATCATGACATCGAACTTGGGAAGTGCCTACATCCAAAGTCAGTTCGAAAAGATGAACGACAACAATCACGAACTGATTGTAGAAGAAACCAAGAATGAAGTGATGAACATGTTGAAGAGGACCATCCGTCCGGAATTCTTGAACCGTATCGATGAAACCATCATGTTCTTGCCGCTCAACAAGCCACAAATCGAACAGATTGTCCGCTTGCAGATCAAGGGCATCCAACGAATGTTGGAAGACAATGGTGTGAACTTGCAATTGAGTGATATGGCTATCGACTTCCTTGCAACGGCTGGCTACGATCCTGAATTCGGTGCCCGACCTGTAAAGCGAGCCATCCAACGCTACTTGTTAAACGACTTATCGAAAAAGTTATTGTCTATGGCTGTAGACAGAAGCAAGCCGATTATCGTTGAAAGGGATAGTGAAGGATTAAAGTTCAGAAACTAGACTACTATATATTGAAAAAGCTCTCATTCAGGATTCTTCCTGATGAGAGCTTTTTATTTTTCTTTGACAATGAATTAATTATTCAGCAGTTTCCTCTTCTTCTGCCGCAACAAATTCAGTAACACCATTGCTTACCAAAATATTGTACCACTGAATCAACTTCTTGATATCGCTAGTGTGTACACGGTCACGGTCGTATGTAGGAAGTACTTCTGCCATATAAGCATGGAGTTCTGACTGTGATGCCTTCTTATAATCAATAGAAGCTACCGCACCATTTTCCTTAGTCTTTACCGATTCCAACACTTCAGCCAAAGCAACTTCTTCATCGTCAGTGTACATAGCAATGTCACCCAATGAAATAACCTTATCATGACCGTATGCCGGGAATCTTTTCTTTGTTGCATCCAAAGTTTCAAGAATCAACATGTTCTTACCTTGTGAAATCAGCTTATACAAGCCTGGTTTTCCAGAAACAGATAAAATTGTTCTTAACATAATGTGTTTTCTTTAGTTTAATTAATTTTTTCGGGGAGCAAATGTACAATTCATGTGTGAAACTCCCAAATTTATTCACTTATTTTCTAGTTTTAATTGTGCAATCAATGCTGATAATTGAGAATCCAATGATATTGACCCATCAGTGTATATGATATAATCAGCACGTTTACACTTTTCGTCGTCATTCATCTGAGCTGCTATCCTAGCTCGAATCTGAGCCTCGGTAGCATTGTCACGCTTCATGGCACGCTCTATACGCAAAGATTCCGGAGCATACACCATAACAACAGCATCCACTGCATCATCGAATCCCGCTTCGAAAAGAATCGCACATTCCATTCCTACGATTTCTTCATTCGCATGTTGCTCCAACCAACGGCAGAAATCCTTCTTTACTCTAGGGTGTACAATTCCATTTATTCGCGATGCATTTTGAGCATCTGCAAATAAATAAGAAGCCAATAAAGCCTTATTCAATGTCCCTCCTACATAAACCTCCTCACCCAACAAGGTCACCAAATCATGACGAATTCCTTCATCAGAAACCATCAAACGTTTTGCCTCGTCATCGGTATTGTAAATAGGAATACCATATTCCTGCAAGATATTGGAAATGTAAGATTTTCCACTACCTATTCCGCCGGTTATCGCAATACTAATCATTGAATATTACTTTTTGTTCGATAATATAATCAATCTCCAACGGACTTATTCGGACATGATTCACATTGGAAGGAGACTTGACTAGTGTAGGACTACATTTTTCCCTTTTCTCTTCCTGTAATGTCTGATAATCCACAACGACTTCAAAGTCATCTGATGTCACATGCTTGAATTGGCTCAATCCTACTTGAAAAGTCACATGAACTTTTGAAGGAAAAGTGCGAAGGACTTCATCATCCGGAAAACCAACACCTAGAACGGGAACTTCCACAGTTTTCTCCGAATACATGTCCACCAAAAAAGTGACATCACTGTAAGAAGGAGTAAAACGGGCTCCTTTGACTGGCATCATATTCACCCGATGGCGGGTGGTATCGGTTATTTGTTCGACATACAATGCTTCCGTATAAGCAGCTTGAATAGTATCCAGCAACTCCTGTGGAGCATACACCATGACCGAGTCCGGTGAATAGAGAATATCAGAAATATAGAATTGACGTTCTGCCTTTACCTCTCCTCTCAATTGAACAGGAACTTTCTTTCCTTCACCTCTCGTATAAATCAACTCCAACGTATCCGGCTTAATTGTAGAAAGTTTAGTTGATTGATTCAATTGACTGATTACACGTTTTGTCAATGTCGATGCAGGAATACGGACTTGGCTACCCTTATCCGTATAGTCATTGAAATCAAGAGTTATGGGATACAGCGTTTGTCCTAACAGATAATTGACCAACACCGTCCCTCTATCTTTCACTCCTACCCTCAATTCCTTAGGAAGTTCGGAAGTAAGCACCACATTTTCCGGTACATTCTTCATCCGCAAAGGAATGGAAAACTCCGTTTCGTAATCATCATTCAGTACCTGGAGCAACCAGAAACTGAAAGAAACAAATACAAAGAACAGAAAAATCAGAAATTCCCGACTCTTCTTGGAGAGCAGGAAACTTCTGATTTTTTCCAAAGTCCTTAAATATTGTACACGTATGTTCTTCTTTTCGAACATAGTCCTCTATTCTATTTTACTTTGCTTGTTGTTGGGTAGCAGCAGCATCCGCGTAGATAGAATTCTTATCGATACGGATTTTAACGCCAGAAGCAATTTCCAATGTCACAACATTACCTTCAATAGACTTCACCTTGCCATAGATGCCACCTGCGGTAATCACATCCTGACCCATTTGGAGGTTGTTACGGAAATTTTGAATTTCTTTCTGCTTCTTGTTCTGTGGACGAATCATGAAGAAGTACATGATAGCAAAGATAGCAATCATCATAATCATGAACGATCCGTCGAAACCGCCCTGTGCTTGCAAGTATACAAATGCTAAATTCATAATTTTACTTTATTTTTATTGGTAATTCATTTTTTAACAACTTATTTTCATCCATCAAGGCATTGACGATAGCATCCAACGTACCATTGACAAAACTTGCACTCTTCGGAGTACTATACAATTTCGCTATTTCCAAGTACTCATTAAACGTCACACTTACCGGAATGTTCGGGAAACTGAGAATTTCAGCCAAAGCAATCTGCATGATGATGATATCCATCAATGCTACACGTTCCAAATCCCAGTTACGGGTATTTTCACTAATGAGATGACGATAATATTCGGCATTCAATATGGTACGACGGAACAATCGGCGAGCAAATTCCTTATCTTCATCATCCTTAAATTCCGGAAGCAATTGCTGTTCTGCACCATTTGCTTCTTCAAAGCGCTTGATAGTCTTCAACACGAAAGTATCCACGATTTCCTTGTCGTCATTCCAATACAAACTTTGGTCTTCCAACACTTGGTCAAGTTCCTGATTGTTGAAAATAATACGCTTGTAAATCTTACGCCATAATTCGCGGTCTTCCTCATAAGAAGAAGTTTCGCACTCCATATATTCTTTATAAAAATCGCTGTCCATGATTTTATCACACAGCCTCTTCACAAATTCACTTTCGTTTTCCCAAGTCTTCTTTTGGGTTTCTGAGAATTCCAACAACTGCTTGTTCACCTCCAATTGAGCGATGAAACGATTGTCAACAAACTTCGTGTTGGGATTCATTTCTTCTTCCGTAGGCAACAACTTGTTTTTAGCAGCACTCTGCTTTCTTTCAGCTTGTCTGGTAATTTCTACCATTAAGAGCAACAGATAGTTGTACAAATCATACGCTTTGGAAAGACTGAAGAACAACTCTTTTTCTGCAGTATCCAAATTCTTACCACCATTTTGGTAGTAAGCATAGACTATCTGAACAATTTTAAGACGAATAAGAACTCTATTAATCATAATTCACAATAAATTATTTATGAGTTGCAAAAATACAAATTTCCACGAATTTAACCTAATATTAATACATTTTTTAAATGAAAATTTTGCGCATTAGAAAAAAATGTCCAATTTTGGGGCACATTAAACTATGAAACCTCAAAAACATGGAAGAATTCAAGAAGAAAAGTGCTGCTGATGGAGATAAGGAAATCGTTTTCTCAAAAGCCATCAAGGCAGGAAAACGTATCTATTATCTGGATGTAAAGAAAAATCGGAAGGACGAAATGTTCCTAGCCATCACTGAAAGCAAGAAAATCGTATCGGGTGAAGGCGACGATTCACAAGTTAGTTTCGAAAAGCACAAGATATTCCTTTACAAGGAAGATTTCGCAAAATTCATTGCTGGTTTGCAGCAAGCCATCCAATTCATAGCCGACGAGCAAGGACTCCCAGAACCTCGTCCAGAAGAAAAAGAGACTGCAATTGAGGAAGAAAGCGAAAGCCTCAGCGAGAATGAAATCAAGATAGACATCGATTTTTAAACCTTTTTTAAAACACCGCCGCATTTCACGTGAAATACGACGGTGTTTCGCATAAAATTCCCTCAAGTTTCCTTTGCCAATTCAAGAATAAAGCGTACCTTTGCACCGCTTTTTTAAGCTCATCGTGTGATATACCACATCGTGTGATGGCGAATTAAGCAAAAATAGAGATTTAAAACTTAATTTAGAGTAACACAAAAAATTTTCAAAACAATGAAATCAATTGAAATTAAAGGTTCTTTGAGAACTGACCTTGGTAAGAAAGGTACTCGTGAATTGCGCAAGAACAATGGTGTTCCATGTGTATTGTATGGTGTAAACAAGGGCGAAAACGGTCTTCCTGTAGCAACACACTTCACAGTAACAGTTGATGGTCTTCGCAAGTTGGTATACACTCCGAACATCTACTTGGTAAACTTGGACATCGATGGTACAGTAGTAACTGCTATCATGAAGGATATCCAATTCCACCCTGTAACTGACGCTATCCTCCACGTAGACTTCTTGCAAGTAGAAGAAAACAAGGCTATCGTAATGGAAGTTCCTGTACAGTTGGAAGGTTTGGCAGAAGGTGTACGTGCCGGTGGTAAGTTGGCTTTGCAAATCCGCAAGCTCAAAGTGAAGGCTACTTACAATGCAATCCCTGAACGTCTTGTTATCGACGTAACTCCGTTGGGTCTTGGTAAGACTATCAAGGTTGGCGAATTGAGCTACGAAGGTTTGGAATTGATCAACGCTAAGGATGCTGTAGTTTGTGCAGTTAAGTTGACTCGTGCTGCTCGTGGTGCTCAGGCTGCTGCAGCTGCAGGTAAGAAATAATCCAACCTAACAAATTTTTAATCCTTGTCAATGAAATATTTGATTGTAGGACTGGGAAATATCGGTGCAGAATACCGAAATACCCGTCACAACATAGGATTCATGGTATTGGACGCCCTTGCAAAGGCGTCCAATCTTGTTTTTGCCGACGGACGATATGGAGCCACAGCCACTCTCTCGGTAAAGGGTCGCCAATTGATATTGCTCAAGCCATCTACTTACATGAATCTCAGTGGAAATGCAGTGCGCTACTGGATGCAGCAAGAGAAGATGCCATTGGAAAACGTGTTGATTGTTGTCGATGACCTTGCCCTTCCTTTTGGAACCCTTCGCTTGAAAGGTAAAGGAAGTGATGCCGGACACAACGGATTGAAGCATATTGCCGAAATCCTTGGTACACAAAATTATGCACGCCTCCGTTTTGGCATCGGAAATGATTTTCCCAAAGGACATCAGGTAGATTATGTACTAGGTAATTTCACCGAAGAAGACATGAAAACCATGGACGAACGCTTGGAAACAGCCGGACAAATCATAAAGAGTTTCTGCTTGGCAGGTATCAATATTACCATGAATCAATTCAACAAAAAATGATATGGCCGAAGCAAGAATAGACAAATGGATGTGGGCTGTTCGTATCTTCAAGACACGCACCATTGCCTCAGAAGCCTGTAAAAAAGGTCGCATCAGCATCAATGGAGCACAAGCCAAGCCTGCCCGTATGGTAAAACCTGGCGATGTGGTAAGTGTACGAAAACCACCTATCACCTACTCCTTCAAAGTGCTTCAAGCCATTGAAAAACGTGTGGGTGCAAAATTAGTACCAGAGATGATGGAAAACGTCACCCCGAAGGAGCAGTACGAATTGTTGGAAATGAACCGTATCAGTGGATTCGTGGACAGAGCGAGAGGAACAGGTCGTCCCACCAAGAAAGACCGACGAAGCATGGAAGAGTTTATCACTCCTGAATATTTCTCGGATGATGACGATTTTGATTTTGACTTCGACTTTGAAGAGGAAGATTAATATAAGAGGATGCTTTGAGCATCCTCTTATATTATCAATTACTCAATAGTCAAGATACGTGAGAATCCTGTCAAGTCAATCACAGAACTTACTTCACGAGTAAGATTACGCACAATAAATTTACCACCTTTAGCAGTAACCTTCTTATGAGCAGTCAAAATTATACGCAATCCAGAACTACTGATGTATTCCATTTTTTCACAATCAAAAACCAATGTAATAGCAGGTATATCCCAAATAGGACTAACCTTCATTTCCAGATCAGGAACAGTTACAGTATCTACTCTACCTTCTATAGACACAACTTTTTCACCATTTTGTTCTAAAATCTTTACTTCCATAATATTTGTTCATAAATGTTATTCTCTTTCATTTCAATTGTTTTCCCATAGTCAACACATTCTTTCCATCAATGCGTTGATACTCTACCAAATTCATAATTTGACGAATAAGAAAAATTCCCAAACCGCCTATTTCTCTTTCTTCAGCCGATAAAGTTATGTCGGCATCAGGAACTTTAGTAGGATCAAATTCCTTTCCAGAATCAGTCAATACAAAAATAAGATTATTTTCAGACATCTTGGCAGTTAGAGAAATTTCTTTTTGCTTTTCTTCGCCATAAGCATAATATATCACATTCGAAACAGCCTCTTCCAAAACTAAATTCAAATTAAACGTTATCTCAGGAGTCAAAACCAACTCCTTGCTCAACTCTTCAATGAAAACAGTAAGTTTATTGATCTCAGAAATCTCGTTTTTTATCACTAATTTCTTTTCCATATCATTTATGCTTAAGATTATTTATAATAATACTCATAATGGTTATGTCATCACTTTGTTCAGCACCATTCACATGCTTGTTGACATCATCCAATACAACATCGACCATTGTACAAGGCATATGACAACGTTGTTTGCTTAACAAATCCAACAAACGTTCATCCGAATACAAGGAGTTTTTCTTATTCTCTGCTTCGGTCACTCCATCCGTATAAAGCAACAAAGACGTTCCTTGAACTAAATCACATTCCTGTCCCTCATACGGGAAATCACCAAACAAACCAAATGGTAAATTGGGTACTACTTCCATGAACTTAACTTCTCCAGTAGGCTCAATTATCACCGGAGCATTATGACCTGCATTACAATATTGAAGGTTACCTGTGTTCAAGTCAAGCACACCCAAGAAGGCCGTACAGAACATATTTGATTCATTATTTTCAGCTAAAGTAGCATTCAAAGCCATCATAATTTCAGCTGGCATATGAAAATGAGCGGCTATAGTTCGGAACAAACGACAAGTTACAGCCATCACCAACGATGCTGGAACCCCCTTACCAGAAACATCACCAACAATGAAATAAAGTTTATCATTTTCAATAAAGAAATCATACAAGTCACCTCCCACTTCCTTAGCAGGAATCAACTTGGCATACAAATCCACATCCTCTCTCTCCGGAAATGGAGGGAATATCTTGGGAACCATTCCCATCTGGATATTTCGGGCAATTCGTAATTCGCTCTCAATACGTTCCTTGCTAGCTGTAGTTTTCTTCAATTTGTCGATATAGTCCACTAACGAAATCTGCATCTTCCTAAAGGAATCATGCAACGTTTTCATTTCATCTTTACTTTTGATGACAGGCAAACCTACATTAAAATTTCCTTTTGCAATCTCATTAGCCGAACCGGCAAAACGCACCATAGGATCTGTCAACCGACGGATGGTGAGATAACAAAAACCCGTGAGAAACAACAAACCCAATACCAATATAGCCAAAACCCGGTTGCGTAATGAGTCCACACCAGCAAATACATCATCATGACGGCAAATTACACTCACACTCCATCCTGTTGCTTTGACAGGAGCAAAAAACAAATAATAGTTTTTGCCATCACGTCCGAATTTGGTCATTCCCCTCTCTCCATTAACCATTTGATGGCCAATTTCCATCATGTTCTTATCACCTTCTGCCAATGGTTCTGCAAAGAAGCTCTCATTTAATATAGCCTCCTTGCGGTTGCTTACCAAGAATGTACCTCCACGGCCTATCATATAATTATAGGAATTGGTATAAGGCTTGATATTATTAACCTTATCTGCAAACCATTCCAATGAAATGTCTGCCGTAAACACAGCATACATATTTCCATCACTATCATAAAGAGGCAATGAATAAGTGGTCATCACCATATCTGCTCCACCTTCATCGAAATAAGGTTCACTCCAATAAGGCGTTCCCAACAACTTCGGTACCAAATACCAGTCCATGTAATGGTATTCATAATCTTCCGATCCCAATTGCTTGCTGCGAATACCTTTTTCCGTGCGATAAGAATATGGTGAATACAACACCCCTTTTTCAGGATAATAGCCAGGTTCAAATGCAATGGCACTACCTACCACATGCGGATTACTCCGGAGAATTTGTTGAGTGAGTGCATACATATAATCAGGATAGTCCAGCTTATCAGCAACTAGCCATGACATGTTTTTCACTGCTATTTCTACCTCACCCAGCACCTTATCGATTTGTAAAATGGTATTATCCAATTTTACCTGTGCACGTTCTACCGCTTCCTCTCTTACAGAGCGACGTGCTTGCCCGAAATAGATCCAGAAGGCCAACAAGAAGATCGTAGAAGTCACCAACAAGATATACAAGCTTAGCCTCAGTGAGAAAGATTTCTTTATTACCCGAACAAAATGTTTCACGGTCTACCTCCTTTCAATTTTTCTAAAGTTATCGGTGTATGTATACGTCGATGTTCCATTAACAAATTACTCAATTTTTCCACCGTCCGAGCATCCAAATTAAAACTAGGCTTATCCTTTCCTTTTTCACATTGCAAACGAAGGATTTCTTCCAACATCCATTTCTGATGCTGTCTATTAGTATGTACCCTTTCCTTTTCTGCCCATCTCATAACAATATCCAATGCTTCTTCCTGATGCTCATGTACCCATTCCCATCCTTTTCTGGATGCTTCAACAAAAGCATTTACCTTTTCTTTATTCTTCTGATAGAAATCCGCAGTTACATACACACCATCTTCCGGGAAATCATATTTTGTATCACTAAGACGGATATAAGGTTTATCCTCATGTCCTGAGACCTTAATTTGAAGGTATTCACTATAACTCATGGCAAGCGTAGCATCAACTGCCCCACTGATATAAAGATTCATTCCTTGCAGAAAAGGAACCCATTTGATATTCATTTCATTTTCCACATCCATCATATAGGCCAATTCACCAGATCCCACTTTCCATACTCCAATTTTCTTACCTTTAAAATCATCTAATGTGCGAAGACTATCCGAACGACTCACCAACATCAATCCATTCTGTTGTGAAGTTTGAAGAATATTAATCAAAGACATTCCACGATCTATTTCAATCATGGCTTGCACTAGTTGTAGGGTAATGATATCACTACTGCCTTCCCAAAGTAAATTAAAAGCCGAATAAGATACCGATGGATGTTGAATATCTACCTTTACACCTGCCTCATCATAAAATCCTTTATCATAAGCCGCATAATACCCCGCAAATTGTGCTTGCGGTGTCCACTGAGGTGTAAAGACTATCTGTGCCTTCATGATAAAAGAAGGAAGCAGCATCAAAACTATAAATAGAAATTTGTTCATTCTTTACTTTTTAAAATTCAAATCAGTTCTTACAATAGTGTATTATGAGAAAAATTCATCCAACATTATTCGAATGTTTTCTGGTTCCATATTTCTCAAGTCCTGATTACCCATTTCAATTCGATTGATAAGAAAGAGTAAACTATCGTATGTTAGTTCAATTGGTTTTTGATGATTTAGTAATGTCAGGATAATGACAAAACGGTCAGCATTCAAAACACTTTCTGCTACATCAGGATTTTGGAGAAGGAATTCATGAACGTGTGTAGACAAGCCTTCTCCTTTAATGCGTAGATGCATCTTGTTTCGTATCATGGCCCGATAATTCTTATTCATGAAATTAGTTCGCGCCATTTGGTCGAACAAAGACTTCATGTTCCACTCTGCCGTTTCCAAGGTAGCAATAACTCCATTCAACACACGTGAATAAGATTCACAACCTTCCCAATCCTCCTTACATTTGTAACGGAGATCATGTTCTACTTCATGCCATCCCTCAGAAAAAATTGTACGAATTTGGATTTCGTATGTAGAATCAATATATGCAGCAAATTCTTCAGGAAGCGCTTTTCTGAAATCGTCTATGAATTCAGCAGGTAAATTACAAGTCAAATTCAGACGTTGAGGACGAAAAGTAGAAGTATCAAATTCATCTATAGAAGTATTAACTACCTCTCCACAACTACAAAAAAAGGCCAAGGCATCTACATCGTCTTGAAAATAAAGAACAATGCGTAGACCTATCATATCCTGAATCAATGATTTTCCGGATCTATAATTTTCACCTTTAATCTGCATTTTATGATGTAATGAACCAATGGTCTTAACACGAGCAAACAGACGGAACATTAATCCGCATTGATTCAGATGTTGGAACATTTGCGATTCCAATTTATTAGCAATAGATTGAAGCATCTTAGTATTTATTTATTATTTGATAACTGGTAGTTAATACTTGGTATTTCTTCGGTCACATTCTGTAAACCAATTTTCTCTAGACCCTTTTCAATATCCGACTTTTTCTGTCCCCATGCAGACGGGGCAATAAACACCAATATGACAAAAATCAATGATAGTTTTTTATTCATTTAGGTTATTCTTATATTAAATATTATACTATGAATTCTATTACTACATTATTATCCAATTAACTAATCAACAAACGCTCCTTATTCAATTCCAAATGTATAAGTTTACATCCTTCTTCATTGGTAGTTTCCAACATTACTTCGCATAATCCACTTATAATGTTCAAACTCAAATCGTCTTTAGCCTGCATCGGGTCCAAATACATCGTATCTGAAAATGGTAACGTGACATCCAGTGACATTCTCACCTCGGTATCCGATTTGGAAAGCACTAAATCCAATCCCTTTTCCAGCGGAAGTAAATTCAACAATTCCTCTACTACCAACTGTACAAAATGGAAGGCTTGGCTACCTAATCCAAAACGGTTACAATAACACTCAATACGAGCATTTAATTCAGGACGGTCGAATAAAACATGCTCAATCCGATATATCATGTTCTTCTGATAACTCAAAAAACTTCGAGTTACAGTTTGTTTTGGATTATTAAGCAAATCAACAGGTGTACCTTCTTCACAAACTCTGCCATCATACATAAAAATTACCTTATCAGCTATTTCTTTCACCAACGCCATTTTATGCGTAATAATAACCTGAGGTATCTCTTTTTTCAACTTCCGCAAAACATCCATTACCTCTGCTTCAGCAATAGGATCCAATGCTGAAGTTGGTTCATCAAACAACATTAACCGAGGTTTCATCATCAAACATCGGGCTATTGCTACACGCTGTCTTTGCCCTGCAGAAAGTTCATGCGGAAACAATAAAGCCTTTTCACCCAAACCAACTTTTTTCAATTGCTGAAAAGCCTGTTCTTCCGCCTCCTTTTGCGACATTCCCAAAACTTTAATTGGAGCTAAAGTCAAATTACGCAATACATTAAAATGAGGAAAAAGATTGAAGTTCTGAAAAACCATCCCTATATGATTATATCCACCCGCATTCTTACACATCAAGGGACGACCATCAAAACAAATAGTTCCACACTCTGGACGTTCCAACCCAGCAATACAGCGCAACAATGTACTTTTTCCACTCCCTATTGAACCGATGATACATAGCGTCTCACATTTACCTACAGAAAGCGAAACATCGTCTAACACTTTCTTTCCATTAAAAAACTTGCTAATATGAGAAACTTCAATCATAACAGAAGAACTTTACGTACAACAATTGGAACAACTTAACTATTAGCCATGAAAGGAATAGATAAAGTAAAGAAACGAAAAGCAACGGTAAGAAAACATCTCCAGTTTGGGCACGAATACTATCTACCGTTTTGACCAAATCTTTCTGACCAATGTATCCGACATAAGAGGTGGCACGTAACAATAATTTCATTTGACCAGATATCGAAGGTAACATTCCTTTGACAGCCTGAGGCAAAATAATTAAGCGATAAATTTGAAACACAGTGAATCCTAACATACGCCCAGCCTCGTATTGTTCTTTTCCTACATGGTTAATGTGAGTTTTGAAAATTCCAGTCAATGTTCCTGATATATAAACTCCCAAAGCAACGATGGATACGACTATACCATTCATAAAACCAGAAAAGACCACATAATTAAAGAACATCATCAAGACCACAGCTGGTACATCGTGTATCGTAGCTACAAACCATTGTAGAGGACGATACAACCATTGCCATTTTTTACTGATATTCAGATAAGTCAAGAACGTAGCTAAAACAAAAGCCCAAATAGCTCCAAAGAAAAAGATAACCAACGTATTCTGAAAACCAATCAATAAAAGATGTAATGCATCATCGGTCAAAAAATTTCTATAAATTTGTTGTTCCCAGTCTTTCAACCATAACATAGATATTCCTAAAGTCATATATAAATCATTCTCCTCTAACTATTCGCAACAAAATTAATAATAAATAAACAAAGAGAAAACATTTCCATTAGTTTTCATCTTCACAGTACAGAACCGTCGTTATTTACCAAATGATAGAGATCCTCCTTTTCACCTACGACCCAAACTACATCTCCTTCTTCCAACACTATATTAGCCTCAGGACTTACCAAATTACCATTTTCTTTTTCCACCCCAACGACCAAGCATCGGTATAAGTTTCGGATACCACTATCCTTTATCGTTGCGTTCAAGAAAGGCGATTGGTTATCCACAACGAACTGCTTCATAAACATTTCACGTTTCTCTATTTCATTCTCCTCTGCAGCGGTAGCCACACGCTCTACCTGCTTAGAAAAAGCAGCCAATTGCTCATCGGTACCAATCACTTGGATAGTATCTCCAGGATAAAGACGCACATTTGCCCCAGGAATATTGATACGATGCAAGCCACGGATAATGGAAGCTACATGTACGCCATACTTATTTCCCAAATTCAACTCCTGCAAAGTATAGCCTGCCCAAAGCGAATCGGCCGGAATATCGAAATCCGACAAGTGCAAATCACGAGACAAAAGATTTCCTTCGTATTTCGGTCGTTTCTGTCCCCTGAATTCGGCATGAGTATCACGAAAATTAAGGTTCTGTATAAATGTCCTCTCCATGATAATCGAATGTTTCTTCAATCGACGTGAAAGCATCATCAGTACAACCAAAGCAATAGCTATCGCAATGACCAACATCGTTGAAGCCTCGAACAGATTCTTGATAATAAAGAGAATAAAACCAACTGCTATAATCATGCGGAATACAATGGTAGCAACTAAGGGAGCTCGATTAAAACGGCTATCTTGCCACAAAGCCTGAAACTCAATACTATGATTTTTCTTCATCACAATAGCCCGTAGGAACGGCGAAATACAAACAATCATAAACGCAGCACCTACCAATTTAGCCCAAAACTCTGGTAATACCAAATGAAAAAATGGCATTACGAATTGGAAAGACAAAAGAATAACCGCAATACAAAGTACTGTATAAATAGCTACGATACGAGTAATATCCACCAACAGTTTCTTCCAATTATTCTCATTATTCACCGTCTGCGAACCAGAAGCATAACGTTCCAATATATGTTTCCATTTCTCTGGCATCTTCTTCTCAACAATGTTGTAAGCAGGCACGGCTAAACGTATCATATAAGGTGTCAAAAAAGTGGTAATAACCGATACAGCCACAACAATTGGATAAAGGAAACTACTGGTTACATTCAGACTTACCCCTAATGCAGCAATAATAAAGGCAAACTCCCCAATCTGTGTTAAGCTGAACCCGCATTGCATTGCTACCTTTAATGGTTGGCCAGAAAGAACGACACCAGCTGTACCAAAAATGGTTTGTCCTAAAAGAATAGCTAAAGTTATGGTAATAATTGGCCCCATATACTCTACAATCATTGCTGGATCCACCATCATCCCTACTGATACAAAAAAGATAGCGCCAAACAAATCTTTTACAGGAGCGACCAACTTCTCGATAGTTTCCGCTTCTACCGTTTCAGCTAAAATAGATCCCATGATAAATGCTCCAAATGCTGGGGAGAACCCTACTTTTGCAGCTAATACCACCATACCGAAACACATGGCTAACGAAAGAATCAGCATTGTTTCATTGCTCACCCATTTCTTCGAACGCTTTAAGAATATAGGAATCAGATAAATACCCACTACAAACCAAAGGATGAGGAAGAACACCAACTTACCGATGCTAAACACCATTTCTCCACCCTCGAAGTTCTGGCTGACAGCTACTGTACTGAGCAACACCATCAAAACAATGGCAAGGATATCCTCGATAATCAGAATACTCAGCACCAAACCCGCAAAACGTTGTTGGCGCAAACCCAAATCATCAAATGCTTTATAAATAATGGTAGTAGAAGACATCGCCAGCATCCCTCCTAAATATAGACAATCCATCGACTTCCACCCGAACGACCATCCCACGGTCATTCCTATCACAATCATACAAAAAATGATGGAGCAAGCCGCGATGATTGCCGTTCCTCCTACCTTCATCAGCTTTTTAAAACTGAACTCCAGACCCAAAGCAAAAAGCAAAAAGATAACCCCGATCTCTGACCACGTATGGATACTTGCCGTATCAATGACCGAAGGCGTAAGCGCAAAGTGAGGACTTGCTAAGAAACCTGCTACAATATAACCTAACACCAAGGGTTGTTTCAGGCGCTTAAAGATAAGCGTCATTACACCGGCACAAATCAAGATAAGTGCCAAATCACTGATAAGAGGAGCTAATTCTGACATATTTTCTTTATTTTATGCACAAAGATAACAATTTAATCCGGCTCCAAATCTATAAGAAGGATAAATCACATATAAAAAAGGAAGCCACCGTTTACACGGGGCTTCCTTCCTAGAAAATTTATATCATTACTTTCTAAACGGTGCCTTAACCACCTTTACTTTCAATTTACGGCCACGAACATCGATAAATATTTCTGTATCGAGAGCTGTATAAGCCTTAGCTACATAAGCCATACCAATACCAATCTTACGAGTAGGCGACATAGTACCACTGGTTACTTCACCGATTTCTTCACCTTCAGCATTCACCAACTTATATCCATGACGAGGGATACCACGGTCAATCATCTCAAAAGCGACTAACTTACGAGTTACACCTTCAGCCTTCTGTTTTTCAAGGATAGCACGAGCTGTGAAATTCTTACCTTCTACAAACTTAGTAATCCAGCCCAAACCAGCTTCCAAAGGTGAAGTAGTATCACTCAAATCGTTACCATAGAGACAGAAGCCCATTTCCAAACGCAATGTATCACGAGCACCCAAACCAATCGGCTTGATACCTTCAGGAGCACCTGCTTCAAAGATAGCATCCCAAATCTTCTTTCCATCTTCCGGATAGAAATAAAGTTCAAAGCCACCTGCACCTGTATATCCAGTATTCGAAATAATCACATTCTTACAACCAGCAAATTCACCAGTAGCGAAAGCATAATAAGGAATTTCAGACAAATTTACCGGAGTAAGACGCTGTAACACCTCTGTAGCCTTCGGACCTTGGATAGCAAGCTGAGCCATGCGGTCTGAAGAGTTTTCCAGTTCAGCACCTACTGTATTGTGATTAACACACCAATTCCAGTCTTTTTCAATATTAGCAGCATTCACTACCAACAAATACTTTTCGTCTTCATAATGATAAACCAACAAGTCATCTACAATACCTCCTTCTTCATTCGGGAAACAAGTATATTGAGCCTTTCCTATAGGAAGGATAGCCACATTGTTGGAAGTCACTTGCTGCAAGAACTCCAATGCATTCGGACCTTTCACCCAAAATTCACCCATGTGTGAAACATCGAATACACCCACGCCATTACATACGGTCATGTGTTCATCGATAATGCCTGAGTATTCAATCGGCATGTTATAACCTGCAAATTCATGCATCTTTGCTCCAAGAGCAATGTGTGTTTCGGTAAACGGAGTAGTTTTCATTTTCTTGTATTATTTAAGGTTATTATTTTATCTAGCAGTTAATTCGGCAATCTTCACTACCACCATCATGGCCTTTTCCATAGACTGAACAGGCACGAACTCATAGCGTCCGTGGAAGTTCAATCCACCGGCAAAGATATTCGGACACGGCAAGCCCTTGAATGAGAGTTGTGCTCCGTCTGTACCACCACGGATTGCCTTCACTTTCGGAGTGACACCGGCTTCTTCCATTGCCTTAAAAGCAATGTCAATGATGTGCATTACCAGTTCAATCTGCATACGCATATTATAGTATTGGTCTTTCAATTCTACGGTAACAGTGCCAGCACCATACTTGGCATTGATCGCTTCACCCCATGCCTGCATACATTCCTTACGAGCCTCGAACTTAGTACGATCATGATCACGGATAATATAGCTAATAGTAGCTTCTTCTACTGAGCCTTCGACACCTACCACGTGATAGAAACCTTCATAACCTTCTGTGCTTTCCGGAGTTTCATTTCCAGGCAACAAAGCCATAAATTCATGGGCCACACGGATAGCGTTTACCATCTTGTTCTTAGCATAACCTGGATGTACGTTTCGTCCCTTCACGATAACCTTAGCAGCAGCAGCATTGAAGTTTTCAAATTCCAACTCTCCTACTTCGCCACCATCCATGGTATACGCCCATCGACAACCGAATTTCTCTACATTGAACTTATGCGCACCTAGACCGATTTCTTCATCAGGATTGAAACCAATACGAATCTTTCCATGCTTGATTTCCGGATGATTCTGCAAGTATACGATAGCAGATACAATTTCAGCGATACCCGCCTTGTCATCTGCACCCAACAAAGTCTTGCCATTAGTTACAATCAAGTCTTCTCCCTTATGGTCGAGCAATTCAGGGAATTGAGCCGGAGCCAGAACAATATTTTCTTCCTCACAAAGAACAATGTCCGATCCGTCATAATTATGAACAATACGAGGAGTAACACCAGCTCCACTCATATCAGGACTGGTATCTATGTGAGCAATGAAACCAATGGTCGGCACCTCCTTATCCGTATTGGCAGGAAGAGTGGCATACAAATAACCGTATTCATCCAATTCGATTTCCTCCAATCCCAATGCTTCCAATTCATTCTTCAAATATTGGGCAAACACCATTTGTTTCGGTGTACTTGGAGTTACTCCACCATTTTCATCCGACTGAGTATCGAAACTTACATATCTTAAAAATCTTTCTACAATATTCATTTTTCTCATGTTTTAATTCTACGAGGTAAAAATAGGAAAAGAGCGTTGAACTGCCAAACAATTCAACGCTCTTTTTTATAAAGATCCAAACGTTTTTAAAAAAACGCCGAGAGGTTTTATCAGAAATGACTGCTTCCATCAAAGCAATGGGTACAAACCTTACACTTTGGCAAGCCTATGGATTCTATCAAAATCTCAAGTGTATTGAACTTCAACGAGGTCAATCCGAAACGTTTACGGATTTCCTCTACCATGCTTTCATACTGAGGAGAACCGGTGGTTGCATATTTGTCAAGATCCTTGTTCTCATCCCCTTCCAACTCTTTGATGATACGGCGTGACATCAGTTCCAAATCACTTTTGGAAGAACTGAATCCCAAGAATGGACAACTATAAATCAACGGAGGACAAGCAATTCGCATGTGTACTTCCTTTGCGCCATAATTGAACAGTTCATCGACATTGTCTTGAAGTTGTGTACCCCGCACTATCGAGTCATCGCAGAAAAGCACACGTTTTCCGTTCAACATAGCACGATTAGGAATCAACTTCATCTTGGCTACCAACGAACGCATTTCCTGATTGGCCGGTGTAAAACTTCTAGGCCAAGTCGGTGTATATTTAGAAATGGCACGATGATAAGGCACTCCCTTTCCTTCGGCATACCCCATCGCCATACCGATACCCGAGTCAGGAATACCACAAGCGCAATCCACTTCATTCGTATCCTGCTGTCCCATCTTATAACCACTCAAGAAGCGTACTTCTTCTACATTTCTGTTTTCATAACAAGAAACCGGGAAACCATAATAAACCCACAAGAACGAACAAATCTGCATCTTTTCATTCGGTTTTCTCATCTGTTCCATACCATCGGCACGGAGACGGATTATTTCACCGGGACCTACATAATGTTCTATTTCATATCCCAAGTTCGGGAAACTATTTGTTTCGCTGGTTGCCGCATAAGCACCATCTTTCTTACCAATCACAATCGGAGTACGTCCCCATTGGTCACGAGCCGCGATGATACCGTCTTCGGTAAGAATCAACATCGAGCAAGAGCCCTTTATTTTACGGAACACATTTTCAATGCCATCCACAAAGTCCTTACCTTGTATAATAAGCAATGCTATCAACTCTGTCTGATTCGTCTTCGAAAGGCTCATCTCGGAAAAATGCATATTCTTTTCCAACAAGTCCTTTTCCAATTCAGACATATTATTGACTTTCGCTACTGTAACGATTGCAAACTTTCCTAAATGAGAATTGATAAGAATTGGTTGGGGATCCGTATCACTGATAACACCAATACCAGCATTTCCTTTGAACTTCGGGAGTTCATCTTCAAACTTCGTACGGAAATAGGAACTTTCGAGATTATGGATAGAGCGCATGAATCCCATACCTTCGGCATAAGTTACCATACCGGCTCTTTTTGTTCCCATATGTGAATTATAGTCGGTGCCGTAGAACAAGTCGGCAACACACGCAGCCTTTGAGACTGTACCAAAAAAACCACCCATATATTTATATGTATATTCGATTTTAGGGTGCAAATATAGGAATAATTGCTGAAAAGACGGATAAGTAAAGGCAAAAAAAACAGCGCTTCATAATGTTTTATGATTCACTTACTTTTTTGGCTTCTAATTCTATAATAATTAGAAAAACATGTTAACTTTGTAACTTTAATTATTAATGTATAAAAAATCATGCTTGAAAAACTATTTGGTTTCAATCCGAAAGAGACCACGGTTCGAACCGAAATCATGGCAGGTATCACTACCTTCCTTACCATGGCCTACATTCTGGCCGTCAATCCAAATATTTTAGGGGAAACAGGAATGGACAAAGGCGCCTTGTTTACCACTACAGTACTCATGTCGGCTTTGCCTACCATATTCATGGCTCTTTATGCCAAACTTCCACTGGCCTTGGCACCGGGTATGGGTTTGAATGCATTTTTTGCTTATACCGTATGTCTTATTATGGGTTACTCCTGGCAGTTTGCCTTAACTGCCGTATTTTTGGAAGGACTTGCCTTCATTCTTTTGACTATAACCAATCTTCGTGAAAAGATTGTGGAGGTTATCCCTCCTGCTTTAAAAACAGCCATCAGTGCCGGTATCGGACTTTACATCGCTTTTATCGGTCTGAAAAATGCAGAAGTTATCGTAGACAATCCAGCTACCCTCGTTAGTTTAGGTAAGTTGACTTCCGGCTCCGGCTTGTTGGGTGTCATCGGTATTGGACTTACTTCCATTCTATTGGTTCGAAATGTCAAAGGAGCGCTTCTCATCGGAATTCTAGCAACTACTTTAATCGGTATCCCTATGGGCATTACCAACATCGATGGTATCTTCAGCATCCCACCTTCCATCGAACCTATTTTCATGAAATTCGAATGGAGCAATATCTTTACAGCAGAAATGGCAACCATTGTCTTCACATTATTGTTCGTCGACTTATTTGACTGTATTGGTACTGTCATAGGAGTAACCACTCGTGCAAATATGATTGGCGAAGACGGTAAAATCCCTAATTTAAAGAAAGTATTTATGGTGGACTCATTGTCCACTGCTGCCGGTGCAGCCATGGGAACCAGTACCGTAGCGGTATATGTAGAAAGTGCTGCGGGTGTAAATGAAGGCGGACGCAGTGGTTTAACCGCATTTACTACCGGTATCTGCTTTCTATTGGCATTGTTCTTCGCCCCATTCTTTTTGGCCATTCCTGCTGCAGCAACCGCTCCTGTACTTGTATTGGTAGGCTTGATGATGATGAGCAACATTTGGAAGATTGACTTCTTTGATTATAAAGAATCCATTCCAGCATTCATCTGCATGATCTTCATGCCATTAGCATATAGCATTTCCGATGGTATCTTGTTGGGGCACCTCAGTTATGTCATTGTCAATCTGCTAAGCGGAAATCGCAAGAACTTGACAACAGGCATGTATGTGCTTGCAGCTATCTTCCTTTTAAAATTCATCCTTCAGTAAACTACGATTATGAAAAAGACATTATTATCCGCACTTCTATTCATTGTATCCCTGCCGATATTTGCCCAATTGAACGTACAATTGCACTACGATTTCGGCGATGCCTTTTATGGTGACAAACTATCTAACCGTCCTCACTTTACGGCTACTGTAGAGAACTTCAAGGCCGACAAATGGGGAAGCACATACTTCTTCGTCGATTTGGATTTTGGAGATAATACCATGAAAAGTGTATATGCAGAATTCTCACGTGAGTTTAATCTTGGAAAATCACCGATAGCTGCTCATATAGAATATAATGGTGGACTTTCGGGAGGCGGCAGTTACAACGATGCTTACCTTGCCGGTGGTGCATGGAACTGGGCTAACAAGGATTTCAGCAAGACTTTCTCATTGCAATTGCTGTACAAGTATCTGGCCAACCAACAAGTAGGAAGTAAGCACAGTTGGCAGGTAACTACCGTTTGGGGTATCCATTTCGCCAAGGGTTTCTATACATTCAGCGGTTATGCCGATTTGTGGCACGACAATAGTGTATCAGGCAACTTGATATTAAGTAGCGAACCTCAGTTCTGGTTCAACCTCTATGCGCTCGATAGCGTGGACGATGACTTCAAACTTAGTTTAGGTACCGAACTGGAACTTTCCAAGAATCTGGTATGGCCGGCAGAAGGCATCAACAATAAGTTCTATGCCATCCCTACATTGGCTGTAAAGTGGCAGTTTTAAATGAATAACATATCCTATTTAAAAAACATATTATTTATGAATACAGTTGTACAAGTCAAGGACAAAAAATTTGCCCTATATATCCACGAAGACAAGATCAAGGCAAGAGTAAAGGAAGTTGCCACTCAGATTGACGAAGACTTGAGAAAAAAGAATCCATTGTTCCTCGTCCTCTTGAACGGCTCGTTCGTTTTTGCAGCCGACTTGTTGCGTGACATCAATTTCCCTTGCGAAATCAGTTTTGTGAAAATGTCATCGTACGAAGGAACCAGCAGTACTGGCGAGGTGAAACAACTCATTGGATTGAATGAAAACGTAGTCGGACGCACCGTAGTCATCGTAGAAGACATCATCGAATCGGGTACCACTATGAAAGCCCTTCTTCGCATGTTGGGTGAAAAGCAACCGAAAGAAGTATTCATCACCTCTCTTTTCGTGAAACCAGGATGTCTGAAGGTAGATTTGAAAATCGACTATCGATGCTTCGATATCGAAGATGACTTCATCGTAGGATACGGTCTGGACTATGATCACGAAGGTCGGAACCTGCCTCACATCTATCAAGTCATAGAGTAATTCAATCGCCCGGGACGAACAAATCTCGGGCTTTTTTTGTTCCTTTGCATATCGAAAATCAAAAGATAGAATTATGAGAATTGAAAATATCAAAGGAAGAGAAATATTGGATTCACGTGGTAATCCAACCATCGAAGTAGATGTTATTTTAGAAAACGGAATCATGGGACGTGCCTCCGTTCCTTCGGGAGCCTCAACCGGTGAGAACGAAGCACTGGAACTCCGCGACCACGACCGCACCCGTTATAATGGCAAAGGCGTACAAAAAGCAGTAAAGCACATCCACCAACATTTGGCACCAGCCTTGATCGGTAAAGATGTATTCGACCAGCGAGGCATCGACCAAACCATGATTGATTTAGACGGCACATCTACTAAAAGCAAGTTTGGTGCCAATGCTATTCTGGGCATATCCATGGCCGTAGCCAAAGCGGCAGCAAAAGCCTTGAATATTCCTCTCTACCGATACATCGGAGGTATGAATACTTATGTACTTCCAGTACCGATGATGAATATCATCAATGGTGGTTCCCACTCGGACGCTCCTATCGCTTTTCAGGAGTTCATGATTCGTCCGATAGGTGCCAAAAGTTTCCACGAAGGGTTACGTATGGGGGCAGAAGTTTTCCATGAGCTGAAGAACGTGTTGAGAGCCCGCAATCTTAGTACAGCCGTAGGAGATGAAGGCGGTTTCGCCCCTTCACTGAATGGAACAGAAGATGCATTGGAATGCATTCTCTTGGCTATTAAAGCAGCGGGGTACGAACCACAAAAAGATATTACAATCGGATTGGACTGTGCCTCATCGGAATTTTACCTCGACGGGCTATACGACTATACCAAGTTCGAAGGACTGAATGCATCCATCCGGACTTCTTACGAACAAGTGAACTACCTGGAAGAATTGTGTAAGAAATACCCTATCGACTCCATTGAAGACGGTATGGCAGAAAACGACTGGGAAGGTTGGAAGATGCTAACTGAACGCATTGGCCACCGATGCCAATTGGTAGGCGATGACTTGTTTGTAACCAATGTAAAGTTCCTCAGCAGAGGTATCATGGAAGGTTGTGGAAACTCCATTCTCATTAAAGTAAACCAGATTGGCACACTAAGCGAAACACTGGATGCTATTGACTTGGCACACCGACATGGTTATACTGCTATCGTCAGCCACCGTTCCGGTGAAACAGAAGACGCTACCATTGCAGACTTAGCTGTAGCAACCAATAGCGGTCAAATCAAAACTGGTTCTCTCAGTCGAAGCGACCGTATGGCTAAGTACAACCAATTGCTCCGAATTGAAGAAGAATTAGGCAATAAAGCCACTTATGGATTCAAGAAGTTAAGATAAAGAAAGGCTGCCAATCGGCAGCCTTTCCTATTCCAATTCTACACACTTTCCCAATAATACCCTTTTCCACGGACTGTCACGATTTGATATTGCGGAAATTCTTTCAGTATCTTTCGGATAGTCTTGATATGAGTATCTATTTTCTCACCAGCATTATCATCCAGCGGCCAAAATTGTTGCTTGATTTCTTCACGAGTCACACACTCCCCTTTCCGTTCGTATAGCAAAGCCAAAATCGCCAAGTCCAATTTGGTTATCACACAAGACGCACCATCAATGGAAAGTTCTTGCTTCTCTAGATCAATCAGAATACCTTCCGCCGGACTGTCCTCCTCTGTTGATGCTGATTTCTTCGCTTTAGTCGGCCATATCCACATCAAGACACCTATCAATAATAAAAGGAAAACATACATTACCGGATCTAGATGAGCAAAAATAGTTCCTACACTATAATCCGCCCATGCCTGTACCTTCATTTTACCGGTAATATCCAATACTTGCCGAGGAGTGGAATAAGCTTCTTTAGGCACTATAGAATCCGCTTCACTCCAATACCGAACCGTATCACGAAGACACAACACCCCTACCTTAGCCTCAATATCCTTCTCCTTCAAACGATCTTGGAATATTTTTTTCACCTGATTCGGATTAAGCCGATGAACCTTTTCCAACAGATGTTGAGTAAGAAAACGCTTGGCCGTTTCTTCTGGAATACTATCTTTGAACTGATAGGTATGAATCCCTTTCTGAGTACGGAGCGAGTAACTCTTAATCTTTTGGTCAAGAGAAGGCGATAAAGCATAGTCGCGTACACCATAACGGATAGCTTGGTTACGTATGAGATACAACTGACGATTTTGGTAGTCTTTGTCTACAGCATATTTGAAAGCATCATCAATGGTACTCTCAATCCGCTGCTGACTTCCATGAAAAGCCGTCATCACCACACTGAGCAATATCATCGCTCCCACCAATCGGATAAAGTTTCTATATTCCATGTGTTTCCCAGTTTTTCTCCGCAAAAGTAATGAAATAGTTCCATCAAAAACAGCCCTAAAAGCAGATTTCAGAAAGATTTCAGAATAAATTTCAGAATAAGTTCAGAAGAAAAAGTTGTTTCAAGAAGATTAAGGCCATACATTTGCATCAAAACATAACAAGAAAGAATATGAAAAGATATGGAATCTTAATCGTACTCATGGCACTGATAGGTGCATGTAGTCCTCAAAATGAAAAAGAGAAACATCAGAGCAGCCGTAACAATGTTATAAATGTAAAGAATCAGATTAAAGAAATCGACACAGAAAACGAGGTTTTAATTGGCAATCATTCTCGTGCGACCTATACCAATGACTACCTAATAATAAGAGATCATCAAGCATGGAATGGTGTAATTCATCTGTTTGACAAAACAGATTTCCACTACATCACCAGTGCAGGAAATAAAGGAGAAGGCCCAGATGAACTAACTATTGTAGGAAATCTATATGTAGATGAAGCCCGAAAGAAAATATATATAGCCGACAACGGTAAAAATAAGATATTCAGTTACGACATCGACAGCATCATTGCCATGCCCGACGTTTATCGTCATCAACTCAAAACACGTATCAATGGTTCTCAATTTCCTAACCAAGCCATTTATATCAATGATACTTTAAGCTATTGCACAATAATCGTACCAACTAGTTCCCAAACTTTCGACCAAATGATAGGAAAATGGAATATGTTAACAGGAGAGATTAAAACTATAGGTGAAAAACATCCGGATACCCATCAGAAGCGAAGCAAAATCGCCGTATCCATGGAAAAGAAAATGATAGTCGAAGCATATTACAACTATGACCTTATGAATATTTCAGATTTAGATGGTAACATCCAATGTTATATTTATGGTCCTGATTGGGAAACGAAAGGACTGGAAACCTTCGGTGATGTAATGATTACCCCTAATCATATACTAGTGGGATATTCTGGCGAAAAATGGGCAACTGCCAAGGGTAAGAAAATCCACGTATTCGACTTAAAAGGAAATTATCAAAAGACATTGGACATTGGATACGCCATTTCAAGTTGTTGCTATGACAAAACTCATCACCGCCTCTTCATGGTATTCGATGATGAAATCCAATTCGGTTATCTGAATCTAGAAGGCATTATTTAAAGGCAGTGTCCAAAATATTGTGTAAATGAGAAAACAGGATTCAGCTATAATCTCCTATATCTGGATTCTGTTTTCAAATATAAGAATAAATTGGTTCATAATCAAGCCCCAATTATGAATAGGTTGTGTCCATTTCTTCTCAATTTCCATCAACGATAGGTAAACAGTCTTCTTGACCGCATCATCAGAAGGGAAGGAAAGCTTTGATTTAGTGTACTTTCTAATCTTCCCGTTGAGATTTTCAATAAGGTT
>JBGVGD010000059.1:0-20631 GCA_045121515.1 Phocaeicola sp.
GCTGTTCCATATCATGATGATGTCAATGAAAACAGCATGGAAATGGGAAAGCGTAAACCTATCCAGTATGAAAAAAAGAAAGGTGTCAACCTTTCTAGCTAATGAAGAAAAAAAGCGTCTACTGAAATCAGGAAAAGACAAAAAGATCATCGTCTTTTTAAAAAACATGACCATCTTTTTTTAAAACATGACCGCCTTTTTTAAAAACGCGACCGCGTTTAAAAAAAACGCCGTGGCGTTTTGTCTTCTCATCACATCCTATGTTTTTTCTAGTGATATGCTATCCTCTTTCCCTAAATATAAAAATACATTATTAATTCTCTTCCCCTCACCATAATGTTGAAGTTTAGACAATATTCTTAGATTTTCTAATTGGACTTCTTGTTGTTTCAACTTTTCTCTGCACTCTTCCTTTGATTCTTTACTCTTTCCACACGAGCAAAAAATAAGAAAAAAAAAACAATATACAAGGGAAATATCTCATAATAAAATCAAAATTCCTTCAACTTAATTTTCAACAACACAGGATTGTCATCCTCCTTCAACTGCTCAAATACCTCAATCAATCGAGGATACTTCTTGCAGAACAAGTTCCACCTTTCCGGTGTCAGTACATCATAATAGGCCTTAACCCCTTTCAACAACACACTAGGCTGTACTGGCCAAATCAAATCACCTCCATCATTACAATGACGATTCAAAGTCGCTCCCGGTTTAGGGCTCAAATCTATTATATTTCCCTTAAAATACATATCATCCTTTATACGATTTCCATTCAACACCTTGCCTGTCTTAGCGGAATATAAACTTATATAGCCCCTATACTCATTATCAACAGAAGCAAACAAAAAATAATCATTCAGAGACAAAATTTCAGTCATTGACGTTTTCGTCGCCTCATCGGCCTGTTTTGACCAAACTTTCTTATCTCCATTCTCATCAAACATATCCCAGGTGAAGTTCTTATTACCATAATCCACCTTATACAAAGGACTATAGTCCAACGTTTCCGCATCTATCCGATAAATATAATTATCATAAGGGAAATGAAAATAAACATATTCGTCATCCTTTGTCAAAGCCGCCGCATCACAGAAAAAGGAACTGATTTGATTGGCCAAAAAAGGAACTTCGAAAAAGCCAGTCCGAACACTATCTTTCTCGTCCAACTGATACAACAAATTTTCTGCACTTCTAGAATAAGATTTGCTCATATTGAACAATATCGTCTTTCCTTTCATCGAAATAATTTCACGCGTGGAAACACCTTTTTCATTAATCATCCTACTGGACAATTGTTTCCCTTCCAAATTGAATGAACGGATAGCCAACACATCCCCCATTTTAATAATGGAATCGCCTATCACATCAAAGTCACGAACTTCAATAAACTCTCCACCACCCTGACCACGACTGGAAATTTGTCGGACAAACTTCCCTTGCTTGTCGAATACATAGAGTTTCTGAAAATCATACCCTACCGCAGAAATCATATAATAATATTTCTCCGTCGCTATGATTTCCGGCATCCAGCCTATCAAGCAATCATCGGTCGTTTCGAGAGGTATCAGTTCGATAGACTCTGCAAACTCCGAAAGATTCAACACATCACCAGGTTTGGCATCCATAGGAATGATCGTTACTCCTTCATCGGAAACCAACATTTCAGAAGAAGAACTACCGCTACTACATGCTGCAAGTAAACAACAAATAAAAAAACTACCGAGTAATTTATTCATACGTTTCTCATCATATATAAACACCGAACAGGATTTATACAATCCCATTCAGTATTTTAATTTCTCAAACCAATTAATTAACAAGGAATTTGATCATGAATATTACATTTTGAATGATTTACAAATTCACAAATTGCGCATCCATTAGTGTATCTTACCAAATCAAATTGGTCAAAAATCTCTATTTCAGGATTAATATAAGCTTCCGCCTCTACTTCATCCAAAAACAAATCATGCACAATATCGAAGTTCTGAGACTTTAAAACATTAACTCCAGCAAATGTTACAACAGCACACACAAGCGCTACATTCATTATTTTCTTTTTCATAATCTTTGTTGTTTTTTATTTGTTAATACATTTAGATGTATTTCTTGATAATTCGGATTATACGCAGGGTTACCTTTCTCTATTATTTTATTTTCATTATCTAACAAAAATGAAACATTAAATTACACGACAAGATACACCATTTTCTATTGATAATCTACTAGTTACATCCTTGATGCTGAATATGTAGGTAGTTTCGGGAAATTATTCGGAAGAGAGTTTATATTGCCCTTTATTCTTGGTACGATTGCCATACTGAATGGCATGCTGAGGACAAGCATGATAACAAGCCAAACACATGGTACAATCTTCTCCCCATTGTGGTTTGCCCTCTACCTTTATATTATGTACCGGACAACGCTTTTCACACAAACCACAAGACACGCAAGCATCCGTAGCATGGAAAGGCTTGGGAGACATCAGAAACTGGCGGAAAAGGCCTCCTAATACGTAAGTCTTTACATTCGGGAAAGCACCTTCCAAGCAATTATACTTATCGTGTACTACCCGTTGCTTCAATTCACCAGCAATGAAATCTACACGTGCCCTTGCATTCTCTATCTTCCGCTTCAATTCATCTTCTCCGTCAATGTCGAAGCCTGGCAAACAAACATAGGTATCGGGCATGGTTACTGAAAAGCCGGCCTGACAATGCCAACCCTTCTTCTCTATGGCTTGCGTAAAGATGCGGTTGGTCTTGCCCGTATCGTCGCCACAGGTACAAACAAAGTATAAGTAATCCGATGCCTGCATCTGCATCTTGCGGATAAAGTCGAGCACAATCTTAGGAGGCTCCCAACCATAAACGGGGAATACGAATCCTATTCGTTCTCCGTTCATAGGAGTATATACTGCCTCTTTCCGTATCTCTTCCGCTATCGGCAAGACTTTGTCATGGAGAGCATCTGCCAACTTGTGTGCTACCCATTTCGAATTTCCTACACCTGAAAAATAAAAAATCATATCGTCAATATTTAAATAAGAAGGCGATGCTAACCAAATAGCATCGCCTTTATAATAAAGCCGCACCAGTGATGCGATGAAACTCCGAATGACAGGTTTTGAGTGCTCTCCCCCTTTGTAATCCACCGGCATAAATGCTACCCGAAGGCGTGGCCCGCCATTGGAAGATGAAGCTTTGTCTCGGTATTTCTAATTAGTTTGATGAGTTTCCCAATCTAACTAATGCGGCTAGCTCTTAATTCTCTTTCCGTATGACAAATATACGTTGTTTTTCTGAAATAAACAAGCCTAGACCGGAAATTGTTTGTTAAAAAAAGAAAGGCAACCCAAAATGGATTGCCTTCTTCCGTTTGAAATACTTTTTTATAAATACCGTTTGAAGCTTATTACTTTACCTTAGCTACGATAGCCTTGAATGCTTCTGGGTGGTTCATAGCCAAATCGGCCAAAACCTTACGGTTAATTTCGATACCTGCCTTGTGCAAAGCACCCATCAACTTAGAGTATGACATACCTTCCAAGCGAGCTGCTGCGTTGATACGCTGAATCCACAATGCACGGAAATTGCGCTTTTTGTTCTTACGGTCACGGTATGCGTAGGTCAAACCCTTTTCCCAAGTGTTCTTTGCTACGGTCCATACGTTCTTTCTTGCACCAAAGTAACCTCTAGTGAGACCTAAAATTTTCTTTCTTCTTGCTCTAGAAGCAACGTGATTTACTGATCTTGGCATAGTTTTAATTCTTTTTGAATGTTAGCGCCGCTGTTTCGCACAGTGAACTTAAAGCTAAAACATTCGGTTAATACTTTTAAATGATACTTTACGCTTTTAATAAGATTACTTCATGCAAAGCAATTCCTTTACTGAACCTTCATTAGCACTGTGTACCAATGCAGAGTGTACAAGGTTTCTCTTTTGCTTCTTAGTCTTCTTAGTCAAAATGTGACTGTGAAAAGCGTGCTTTCTCTTGATTTTACCTGTTCCGGTAAGAGCGAATCTTTTTTTGGCACCGGAGTTAGTCTTTACCTTTGGCATCTTTTTAAAATTTAAAAATAATTATTATTAATGGTGGTAACGCACTATACCGGCGCGTTACGCACTTTTTTTCTTATTCTGCTGATTCTTCCGCCTTCTTAGGTGCTGGAGCCGGCTTTTCCTTCTTTGGAGCCGCAGCCTTCTTCGGAGCGAGGGAGATAGTCATTCTCTTACCTTCCAAAATCGGCATCTGTTCTACCTTGGCATATTCTTCCAAATCGTTGGCAAAACGGAGCAACAAAACTTCGCCTTGTTCCTTGAAAAGAATAGAACGGCCTTTGAAGAATACGTAAGCCTTTACCTTATCACCGTCCTGCAAGAAACCGATAGCATGCTTCAACTTGAAGTTATAGTCATGATCGTCTGTCTGAGGACCGAAACGGATTTCCTTTACGTTTACCTTAACTTGCTTCGCCTTTTGTTCCTTTTGACGCTTCTTTAACTGATAAAGAAATTTAGAATAATCAATAATTCTACAAACGGGAGGAACGGCATTGGGTGAAATTTCTACCAAGTCAGCCTCATGCTCTTCAGCCAATCTCAAGGCTTGTGCAATCGGATATACTGCTGATTCAATATCATCGCCCACGATGCGGACTTCTTTGGCACGAATCTGTTCATTGATTCGGTGTTGCCCTTTTAAATTGTCATTCTTCATTCAAAGACTTAATTAGGTTTTCCTGTTTGTTTTTTCTTAATGTTATTATTGATTTCTTTATATAACGCAAAAGTTCCTAAAGGGTTCTTCCGCAAACGGCCGCAAAGTTACCATTTATTTATCATTTCTGAAACTTCTTCGGCAATATTTTTTGCAAAATCAGCAATTTTCATACTACCTTGGTCGCCTTGACCCTGCTTACGTACAGAAACTTCACCATTTTCGGCTTCTTTTTCACCTACGACAAGCAAATATGGGATGTGCTTCAACTCGTTGTCACGAATCTTACGGCCAATCTTTTCGTTACGGTCGTCCACGATAGCGCGGATATCCATGCTGTCAAGATATGCTCTCACTTCTTCTGCATAAGCATTGTACTTTTCAGAGATTGGGAGGATAACAGCCTGGTCTGGAGTCAACCACAATGGGAACTTACCACCTGTGTGTTCAATCAACACAGCACAGAAACGTTCCATAGAGCCGAACGGTGCACGGTGAATCATTACCGGACGGTGCTTCAAGTTGTCAGAACCCATGTATTCGAGTTCGAAACGTTCAGGCAAGTTATAGTCTACCTGGATTGTACCCAACTGCCAACGACGACCGATAGCATCCTTCACCATAAAGTCGAGCTTAGGACCATAGAATGCTGCTTCACCATATTCTACCTTCGCCTTCAATCCCTTTTCTTCACATGCTTCTACGATAGCACGTTCTGCACGTTCCCAGTTTTCATCGCTACCGATGTACTTGGTACGGTTTTCCTTGTCACGAAGAGAAATCTGAGCTTCGAAGTTTTCGAAGTTCAATGCACGGAAGATGATGAAGATGATATCCATTACACGCAAGAATTCATCCTTCACCTGATCCGGACGACAGAAGATGTGCGCATCGTCCTGAGTAAAGCTACGTACACGAGTCAAACCGTGCAATTCACCACTCTGTTCGTAACGGTATACTGTACCGAATTCAGCCAAACGAACAGGAAGATCCTTATAAGAACGTGGCTTGTGCTTGTAGATTTCACAGTGATGAGGACAGTTCATCGGCTTCAACAAGTATTCTTCGTTTTCTTCCGGTGTATGAATAGGTTGGAATGAGTCCTTACCATACTTTGCATAGTGTCCTGAAGTTACCCACAATTCCTTGTTACCAATATGCGGAGTCATTACCTGCTGGTAACCGAAACGCTTCTGGATGCGCTTCAAGAAGTCTTCCAAACGGAGACGGAGTGCTGTACCCTTAGGCAACCACATCGGCAAACCCTTACCTACTGTTTCAGAGAACATGAAGAGTTCCATTTCCTTACCAATCTTACGGTGGTCACGCTTCTTGGCTTCTTCCATCAATGCCAAATACTCATCAAGCATCTTCTTCTTCGGGAAAGAAATACCATAGATACGAGTCAACTGCTTGCGGTCTTCCTGACCTCTCCAATAGGCACCGGCTACAGCTGTCAACTTGATAGCCTTGATAGGTGCTGTACTGATCAAGTGCGGACCACGGCAAAGGTCTGTAAACGCACCCTGTGTATAAGTAGTGATAGTACCGTCTTCCAATTCAGAAATCAACTCACACTTGTAAGTTTCGCCACGGTCGCCGAACATCTTCAAAGCATCTGCCTTAGAGATTTCCTGACGAACGAGTGTTTCCTTCTTGGCAGCCAATTCAGCCATCTTCTTTTCGATAGCAGCCAAATCGCCTTCCTTGATAGTTGTTTCACCTGGATCTACATCATAGTAGAAACCGCTTTCGATAGCAGGACCGATACCGAATTGGATACCCGGATAGAGTTCCTGCAAAGCTTCTGCCAACAAGTGAGCACTTGTGTGCCAAAAAGCATGCTTACCTTCTGCATCATCCCACTTATAAAGTACAATACTAGCATCTTCATTGATAGGACGAGACAAATCCATTGTTTCACCATTCACGCCACAAGCCAACACGTCTTGTGCCAAACGTGAACTGATACTTTCTGCAATTTGCAGACCTGTTACTCCTTCGTTATATTCACGAACAGAGCCGTCGGGGAATGTTATCTTTATCATAATTCTTATTTTATATTCTTTTTCGAAGCTGCAAAAATAGTTAAATCTTTTGTAAAACAGCCTCTTTTATCTAAAAATGTTATTCGTTTCTTTCCGTAAAGCGTTTGATGATATTGTATGCCGAGTATAATCCCAACTCACCCGCCTTACTCAAATCCTGGACACCCTGTCGGTTATTGCCCAAGAAAATATGCGTCAAACCACGATTATAATAGGCTTCGGCCAAATTTGGATCCAATTCCAATGCACGGTCGTAATCCACAATGGCTGCCCGATAATCCTTCAATGCCGCTAATATATTACCTCTATTATAATAAGCATAAACAAAGTCCGGAGCCAACTCGATGACCTTGTCCAAGTCACGCTTTACCAATTCATGGTCTGCACCTCTCATGGCCGGTCTGGAATCAACGCCCTTATCCTTCTTTTCCAAATCCTGAACTACCTTCTGATACTCCATCTGTTTGTATCGGACAACGGCACGATTGAAATAAGGCAAGAAGAAATGAGGTTCACACTTTATCGCTTCATTCAAATCCGTCAAGGCATTGTCCAAGTCCTGAACCAAATAGAAATCAAGAGCACGGGCAAAACGCTTATGCACATCATTCGGATTGGCCACAATCGCACTAGTCTGTTCATCGATAGAAGCAAAATGCTTGTTGGCTTGTTCTTCTGTCAAAGCAGCCTCATCATTCGTTATCAAAATGTTTTCCGGATAAGTATGGCTACTATTCAGTTCGTCTATATACTTATAATAATAGACTTGTCTCTTGACATCATTCGGTTTCTCATAATACGTCAGCACAAACATCGGTTGCGGAACAATGGTAACATTGCGGTCCTGTACACGTCCACGGTAGTCGTTCTTATACTTTTCTTCGGCCCCGTCATTATCCGCTACCACAATCTTGCGATAGTTGTTCATGTTCTTATCGGACTTCTTACGAGTTTTCTCCTGATTGTCTGCCGTCTGTTTTTTCACTCCATTCTGCATATCAAGATGAGCCTTCAACACGACAAGTTCATCAGCCTCCGCCCCTCTTCTATCGCCTATTTTTCTACGGGCTGCCGCGCGGTACTGATATCCGGCCAAGAAGTTTGGATATTCTTCAAGAACTTTCGAATAATCCTTGATTGCTCCTCTCAAATCCCCCGTTTGGTCGAGCAACAAGCCACGATTGAATATAGCCATCATATTGTCAGGTTCCATTTCAATCACAAAATTGAAATCCTCAATGGCGCGATTGTCATCTCCTACCTGCGCACGGAGCAAACCACGGTTATAATGTCCGATAAAGTTATTGGGTTCCATATCAAGCGCCAAATCATAATCGGCCATGGCACCCCGGAGGTTATTCTGATGATAACGGGCCAAAGCACGATTGATATACAAACCCGAATTACGTACAGAAAGATGAATGGACTTATCCAAATCCTTTTCTGCATCCTGATACTTTTCCTGCATCAAATAAAGCATGGCACGTGAAGCCCATGTGTCCGGATCATATCGGTCAATCTCAATGGCCCGATTGAAATCCTTTTCTGCCATCAACGTATCTTTTTGCTTCAAGTCCACCTCACCACGCATCAAGTAAGCCTTGGTATATCGAGGCGACACCACAATCAGACGGTCCAAATCATTCTTGGCAGCATCATAGTCTTTCTGACGGATACGGCACAATGCCAAGTTATGCCACAAAACGATATTTTCAGGATCCATTTCCAAGGCCTTCAAATAATCGGCTACGGCATCGGACAATTTATCTTGCTGGATGCGTGCCAACCCACGTACCTGATATGCATTTACGACAAAAGGATTACGTTCAATCGCTTCCGAACAATCACTTTCCGCACCTGGGAAGTCATCCAAATTTATCTTGGCCAGTCCACGGAAAAAATAGGGATCCGCCAAATAAGGCTTGGCATTGATGACCTGGTTGAAATATTGAATGGACAACACATAATCTTCAAAATAAAGCGCATTACGCCCAATTGCCATCACGCGGTCTGTATTGATTTGCGCCCATCCCACCAACGGACACATCACCAACAACAAAAGATATGTGAAATGGCGTTTCATTTATTTTACTACCTTAGTTTTATAAGAACAACGGACATTGCCCTTCAACATATTGTTCAATTTGCCTCGAATCATCTGCTTGCGTAAAGCTGAAAGATGATCAATAAACATCTTTCCTTCCAAATGATCGAATTCATGCTGCATACAGCGAGCCTGAAAACCATCTACCCATTCATCATGTTCCTGGAAATCAGCATCCATATACTTTACACGAATCTTGGTCGGACGCTTCACTGGTTCGTGAATACCTGGCAAACTCAAGCATCCTTCATCCATAGTATCTGTTTCGTCATTGGTCTCAATGATATGTGGATTGATAAATGCCTTGCGGTATCCCTTATATTCCGGATAATCATCCGACATGATGTCAAGGTCAATCACCACCACACGGATAGGCAAACCTATTTGTGGAGCAGCCAATCCACAACCATCAGCACGGTCCATTGTTTCAAACATGTTTTCAATCAACTCTTTCAAGTTGGGATAATCTGATGTAATGTCTTCCGCTTCTTTGCGCAAGACAGGTTGTCCGTAAATATAAACTGGTAAAATCATCTTTTTTCTCTATCTATTAAAATTGATATTTCTTTGATTCCAAATAAGATTGCAGAATAATGGTTGCACTGATTTCGTCTACCAAAGCTTTGTCTTGACGAGCCTTTTTCTTCAGCCCTCCGTCCAACATGGCTTGATGTGCCAAGACCGAAGTAAAACGTTCGTCTACCATTTCAACCGGAATCTGAGGAAGTTTCTTCTTCAATTGGTTGACAAACGGGACAATACGCTTCATATTTTCAGAATCTTCATTATTCATCTGCTTGGGATGTCCCACAACGATGCGTTCTACCGGTTCCTTCTCCACATATTTCAGGATAAAATCCATTAATTCTCCAGTAGGAACAGTTGTCAATCCGTTCGCAATAATCTGCAAAACATCTGTCACGGCAATACCCGTGCGCTTCTTCCCATAATCTATAGCCAATATTCTACTCATACAAGGTGCAAAAGTACAAAATAAAAAGCGGTTGCTACTATGCAACCGCTTTTATTATACATTTTTATATAAATATTATCTTGCGTAAAGCAACCAAGACTTCTGGAATTCAGGATTATTAGAATACTTAGCCTTGAAGTTGTCTCTAGCTTGAGCAGCTTGTACACGGTCATCGTAAGAAGCTACAATCACACGATACATATTATTGCTAGCGTTGAAAACAACCTTAGCACTATATCCTGCATCATCCAATTTAGCCTTCAAACCATCTGCATTAGCCTTTACACCAAAGCTACCGCATACTACACTATAAGCCTTCAAACCTTCACCTGATACCAACTGTACCTTTTCTTCACGAACTGTTCCTACTGCAACCGGAGTAGTCGGTGCTGCAGCTACAGGTGCCGCTACTACTGGAGCTGCTGCCGGAGCTTCTTCTGCTACTGGAGCTTCTGCCAATTCTTGTTGCTTAGCTTTTTCATAAGCCTTCTTATAAGCACTTTCGCTAGATTTACAAGAAGTAAATGCAAGGGCCATACACAAACCCATGCCCAATACAACCAATTTCTTCATTTTTATCAGTCTTTATTAATTAATATTATTTCCTAAAAAAAATTATGGTGCAAAAATAGCAATATATACACAGCTTTCATACTTTTCAACGAGTTAAATATAGTTAATACAGTATCCGGAAATATATTATACAGCACATTCTTTCCCAAACCACAACTTTTTTCCTTTTTTCTTGTTAGATTTGTAGAAACATTAATGTTATTTATATCATGAAAGGTTTGAATATTTTAGCTGCATTTATTGGCGGAGCTGCTATTGGTGCGGCATTGGGTATTTTATTTGCTCCAGAAAAAGGAGAAGACACTCGTAAGAAAATAAAGGACATCCTTCGCGAAAAAGGCATCCATCTGAACCGTTCGGAAATGGACGAACTGGTGGATAAAATTGCGGCTGAAGTTAAGGATGCAGTAGACTGATTAACCATAAAGCACGGATGATTCAGAGCCGTGCTTTTATTCCCCAATCATTATGTTTGCAACAGATAGAACCATCGATAGCCTACAAGCTTTATTTACGGAAGTAAAACATTACGTAGATTTACAAAAGGACTACGTCAAACTGGACATTACCCATAAATTGACCATCTTGCTTTCTACCCTTATATTGATTTTTATATTAGTGGTATTGGGCATGATTGCTCTCTTTTACCTTTCTTTCACACTAGCCTATGTACTTGAGCCGTATGTTGGCGGACTCACAAACAGTTATGCAATCATCACCGGTGGCATTTTACTGATAGGCATACTGATTTATGCTTTCCGACAAAAACTAATCATCCAACCGTTGACCAACTTTTTGGCCAATCTGCTTCTTAATGACAAATAACATGGATACCCAGAAAGCGACTTCTTTAAACAAAATAACATTGGCTATGATTAGCCAACAAAAAACTGAAAAACTAGCTGAAATCCAAGCTTCCAAGCAACGGATTACCCAGCAGGCAAAGGAATTGTTCCGCCCTTCCGAGGATAGCGGGAACACACATCATTTAATGAATAATTTCAGTTCCGGCATTGCTATCTTTAATGGAATCATGACCGGTTTCAAGATAATCAAACGAATCCGAAACTTGTTCCGATAGAATATAACAATTTAAAATCTACTGATATGAAAAAGAAACTACTATGTGCGACAGCACTGGTCCTGTCGCTAAACGCACATGCTGAAAACGATGCAGCATGGATGCGTTATTCTGCAATCTCTCCCGACGGACAACAAATCGCATTTTCTTACAAAGGCGATATTTATACCGTGGGAGTGAATGGTGGACGCGCTAATCAAATAACAACCAATCCGGCACACGACACTCGCCCTGTTTGGAGTCCGAACGGCCAGCAAATCGCCTTTGCCAGTGACCGTTTGGGAAGTATGGATATCTACATCGTCGATAAAGAAGGTGGTGTCCCTACCCGATTGACTACGCATTCCGGTAACGAAACGCCATTGACTTTTAAAGACAACGACCATATTCTGTTCCAAGCCAACATTCTTCCGGCAGCCGACGACATGCAATTTGCTTCTGCTCAATTCCCACAAGTGTATGAAGTCAGCACATCGGGCGGTCGTCCTATCATGTTCTCTTCCATGTCTATGGAAGACATCAGTTTCTCTGCCAATGGAAAGACATTGCTTTATCATGACAAGAAAGGATACGAAGATGCTTGGCGTAAACACCATACCTCTTCCATTACCCGTGATATATGGATGTGCACGCTAGATGAAGAACGAGGTTACAAGAAACTATCCACCTTCAATGGCGAAGACCGTAATCCGGTTTGGGCCAGTGCAGATACCTATTATTATCTGAGTGAACAGAACGGTACATTCAATGTTTTCAAGGCCAACATCAATGGAGGAAATCCGACTCAAATTACCAAGCACGAGAAACATCCGGTACGCTTCTTGAGCCGTGCCAATAATGGTACCTTGTGTTATGGTTATGACGGTGGCATCTACACCTTGAAGGAAGGTGGACAACCTCAAAAGGTAAACATCAATGTAGTGACCGACAAGATTGACCGTGACATCATCCGCCAAATCAAAAATAATGGTGCTACTCAAATCGCCGTTTCACCGGAAGGTAAGGAAGTGGCATTCATCCTTCGTGGCGATGTCTATGTAACCTCTACTGAATACAAGACCACCAAACAAATTACCAATACTCCTCAGCAGGAACGTAATGTAGATTTTGCCCCGAATGGCCGCAGTTTGGTTTATGCTTCGGAACGCGACGGATTGTGGCAACTCTACCAAGCAAAGATTGCCAACAAGGATGAAAAGTTGTTTACTTATGCGACCAACATTCAGGAAGAAAAACTGACCAACTCCCAAGTAACTTCTTTCCAACCTCAATACAGTCCTGACGGTAAGGAAGTAGCCTTCCTGGAAGACCGCAGCACGATTCGTGTCATCAATTTGGCAACCAAGCAAGTGCGCACTGTCATGGATGGCAAATATCAATATTCTTATAGCGACGGCGACCAATGGTACCAATGGAGTCCGGATAGCCGTTGGATCTTGACCAACTACATTGGAACAGGTGGTTGGAACAACTTGGATGTGGCCTTGGTGAACGCATCAGGCAATGGCGAAATCCATAACCTCACCCAAAGCGGCTACAACGACAGTGGTGCCAAGTGGGTACTTGACGGTAAGGCAATGATTTGGGAAAGCGACCGTGCCGGTTATCGTAGCCACGGTAGTTGGGGTGCTCATGGCGACATGTACATCATGTTCTTCGATCTTGAGGCTTACGAACGCTTCTTGATGACCAAGGAAGAATTGGCCTTGGTAGAAGAAGCCGAAAAGGAAAAGAAGGATGAAAAGAAAGACGAAACAGACAAGAAGGGCAAGAAAGATGTCAAGAAAGCAGACGACAAGAAGAAGGACGAAGTGAAGCCTTTGACTTTCGATTTGGAAAATTGTCGCGACCGCATCGTACGCCTTACCAAGCATTCTTCTTCACTCGGCGATGCCGTTTTGAGCAAGAAGGGCGACAAGCTTTATTACCAAGCTTCTTTCGAAAAGGGTTCAGACCTCTGGTGCCAGGATTTGAAAGAAAACAGTACGAAACTTATTTTGAAGGACATCGGCTATGGCATGATGATTCCGGACAAGAAGGGCGAAAACTTCTACCTCTGTACTCGTGGTGGCATCAAGCAAGTGACTATCAAGGACGGTAAGAGCAAACCAGTAGCCTTCGATGCTATCTTCGATTACCAACCGGCCAAGGAACGTGAATACATCTTCGACCATGCATGGCAACAAGTGAAGGACAAGTTCTACAAGGAAGATATCCATGGCATCGATTGGGAAGGCTATCGCGATACATATCGTCGTTTCTTGCCAAGCATCAACAACAACTACGACTTCCAGGAATTGTTGAGCGAAATGTTGGGCGAATTGAACGGTTCGCATACCGGTGCCCGTTTCTACCCGAACGGTCCTACCCTCTCTACTGCCAACTTCGGCGTTTTCTATGATGATACTTACACTGGAAACGGTTTGAAGATTCAAGAAATCATGGCCAAGAGTCCATTTGCTAACAAGAAGTGCGATGTCACTCCAGGTTGCATCATCGAACAAATCGACGGCAAGACAATTGAAGCGGGCATGGACTACTTCCCACTTCTCGAAGGAAAGGCCGGCAAGAACGTATTGGTTGCGATCTACAATCCAGCCAACGGCAAGCGTTTCAACATCAACATCAAGGCTATCAGCAGCGGTGATCAGAACAACTTATTATATAAGCGTTGGGTAGACCGCAACCGCAAAATGGTGGATAAACTCTCCGGTGGACGCATTGCTTATGTCCATGTAAAGGGCATGGACAGCCCAAGTTTCCGCACCGTTTATAGCGAACTCTTGAGCGACAAGAACCGCAACCGTGAAGCAGTGATTGTGGATACCCGTCACAATGGTGGTGGCTGGTTGCACGACGACTTGGCAACTTTACTCAGCGGTAAGGAATACCAACGTTTCGTTCCTCAAGGCCAGTACATCGGCAGCGACCCATTCAATAAGTGGTTGAAGCCTTCTTGCGTCTTGGTTTGCGAAGACAATTACAGCAATGCTCATGGCTTCCCATGGGTGTACAAGGAATTGGGCATTGGTAAACTCATCGGTGCACCAGTACCGGGAACCATGACTGCCGTTTGGTGGGAAACTCAGATTGACCCAAGCATCGTCTTCGGTATTCCTCAAGTGGGATGTGTAGACATGCGTGGCCAATATGCTGAAAACAATCAACTCCAACCGGACATTGAAGTTTACAACAAGCCGGAAGAATCATTGAAGGGTATCGATACGCAATTGGCAACTGCCGTGAAGGAAATGCTGAAAGCAGCGGATGCAGCGAAGAAATAATATTCGCATTAAATAAAATAAAGGAAGGATGTCTAATGGCATCCTTCCTTTATTTTTAAACACCTCTTTTCAAACTATAACATCAACTCAATTTTAAGCCTCACTTAATTCATACGCATTGATAAACAAGGTCTTAGAGTGCCATTACAGTTTCTCTTCCGAAGCCTTAACATACACCTTGGTACTCCCCCGCCCCAAGAAGGTAATTCCGGTGGATGCATCCTGTCGGAACTCCTTCAGTTCCAAGGTCGCTTTAGTGCGCGAAAGTCCGGTCAGTTCCATATATTCCACCACACGCATTGCCCCGTGTTCATCCAGGTATTGTTGAGCCAATTTCAGGCGCTCCTCCTTGGAGTATGGCGTATGATGCAGACGCGATTCTCCGGCACGCTCCAATTTGCAATGACGGTTGGCTTTCTTTATCAAATCTTTGTCTGCCCGATAGTTGATACCCGTCAATCGGAGGCTTCGGGCATTTCGTTTGGTATCATCTTCATCGAAAGTATCCATTTCTTTGTCTTTTTCCAAACCGATAGAGGCTCTGAATGTACCCAGCCCGTCGATGGATACGGAATATCCTTTGCCCAACAGTTCTGCCATTTCATCTACGATATGACTCATTACGTTCATAACTAATCCCCTGTTCATCAACCCATGATGCTGTTCTATTTGTTGAGCCAGTTCGGTGAAGTCTATGTTCCGTTCAGTCTGAAGTCGGTAATAAATCTTTTCCTCGCCCTTTCCGCTGAGGTCTACCATTTCTTGCTTGATGTACTTTGCCATAAACGCTGAATCTATTAAATGAATACTTGTTTCTTTCTGTATGTAAAGATACAAAGAAAAGCGTCCATATCCAAATTATCAGTGTGGTTTCGTCGATTAACGATGTAATTTCGTGAATCTGCATCGTGGTTTTGTGGATTCACACTGATGATTGGAGAATGGATGCAGACGAAAATGGGTTTTCTTCAAGAGGTGAAAGAGTTTGTGATAGCACCACAATCAGTATTTCCGACAACTTTTGCTTGATACATAAAAGAAAAGCGGAAAGAATCATTCTTTCCGTCTTAATATCATTACAACTCCGTTGTCTTCTTCGTCCAAATGTTGTACAATCTCCTTCAACTTGCCTTTTAACTTATTTTCTTCCAAGGCCGTAATTAGCCTGTCAGCAGGATAGTAATAACTATTCAGAGTTCGAAAATCTGTCCGCTTGCTTTCTCCACACCATAATCTGTCCGATGCATTCCTTCATTCTTGCTGAAATCGTAAGCCATTTCGATGCTTGACAAGAACATCCAGTCGAAGATAGACCAAGCAAAAATTTCTCCTGCCTTCTCGTCCATTACCAAGCCCCCTTTTATAAACGTCCTAAAGCTTTCCAGTTACTCTCCGCCTTCTTCGTATGTTTGTAAACAAAACAAAGGCTTTTTATAGAAGTAATACTTTATTATTTCAGTTAGATTTAATTCAGACTCTCGTAAAATGATTATATTTGCAAAACAAATATGCAGATTATGGAAACCGACTACAGACGCTATCCCATCGGGATTCAGAACTTTGAACAATTGCGTAACAACAATTGCGTATATATAGACAAGACGGAGTTGATTTATAAGCTGACTCACTCCGATTCGGTATATTTCCTGAGCCGTCCCCGACGCTTCGGGAAGAGCTTGTTGGTCGCTACGCTTGAAGCCTATTTCCAAGGGAAGAAGCATTTGTTCGAAGGACTGGCGATGGAACGTCTAGAAACCGAATGGACGGAATATCCGGTGCTGCACATGGACTTCAGCAGAAGAAAATACACGGATGAGGACAAATTGAACGAGTTGCTGAATATCCAGATTTCGCATTGGGAACAGCTTTATGGTTCCGATGAGAAAGAATGCTCTTTCAGCGGACGCTTTGAAGGGGTTATCCGTCGTGCTTATGAAAAGACCGGTAAACAGGTGGTGGTCTTGGTCGATGAATACGACTCTCCTTTGCTAGATACCAACTGTAATCCGGAGTTGCAGCAGAAGCTCCGAAATATTGTACGCGATTTTTTCAGCCCACTGAAAAGTTCAGGACAATATCTGCGTTTCCTCTTGCTCACGGGCATCAGTAAGTTCAGTCAGTTAAGTATCTTCAGCGAGTTGAATAACTTGCAGAACATCAGCATGCGTGATGAATACTCGGCACTTTGTGGCATTACGGAAAAGGAACTGCTCACCGACTTGCAACCTGATATCCAACGAATGGCTGAAGCCAATAACGAAACCTATGAGGAAGCTTGTGCTCATTTGAAGAAACAATATGATGGCTATCATTTCAGCAAGAAATGCGAAGACATCTATAATCCGTTCAGTCTATTCAATGCATTAAATGCCAGAGAATACAAGAATTATTGGTTCTCTACTGGTACGCCCACATTCTTGATAGAATTGTTGCAGGAAGCTGATTTCAATGTATTGGATTTGGAAGGCCTCGAAGCTACGGATGAGGAGTTCGATGCACCTACTGAACAGATACAAAGCCCCATTCCGGTATTATACCAGAGCGGTTATCTCACCATCAAGGAGTTCGATCCTGAGTTTCAGGTATACAAGTTGGCCTATCCCAACAAGGAGGTACGGAAAGGATTCATCGAGTCGTTGTTGCCAACTTATGTCCATCGAGCAAGAGAAAACAATACGTTCTATGTGGTTTCTTTCATTCGTGATTTGCGAAAAGGTGACATTGAAAGTTGCTTGGAGCGCACCCGTTCGTTCTTTGCCTCCATCCCTCACGATTTGGAGAACAAGACCGAGAAGCATTACCAAACCATCTTCTACCTGCTGTTCCGCCTGATGGGGCAGTATGTGGATGTGGAAGTGAAGAGTGCCATCGGTCGTGCGGATGTGGTGTTGAAACTGTCGGATGCCATTTATGTGTTCGAATTCAAATACGACGGTACTCCCGATGAGGCTTTGGCACAAATAGACAGCAAACAATATGCCATCCCTTACCAACCGGACGGACGAAGAATTGTAAAGATTGGTGTGAATTTCGACAGTGCTACCCGTACCATTGGTGAGTGGAAGATTGTCACTACATGAACATGGATTCGGCACTTCAACTACTTGAAAACAAGTGGATATGACGCAAGTGTAAGAGTGAAGCAAAGTTAGTGCAGTATATAGAAGAAGGCGGAAAACTGTTGGGTTCTCCGCCTTCTTCCATTTTCTAATTTCTTTTCTGCTTCATCAACATAATCACAGGATTATCTTCTTCATCCAATGTCGAAGCAATTACAGTCATTATTAGTAATTGAACGTTTGTAAACAAAACAAAGGTTCTTCATAAAAGTAATACTTTATTATTTTAGATTTTTCTCGGTTTGATTTAACCGATTGAAGAATAAACTCTTAGCGAATTATTTGAGAAGTAGGGGTAACGAGTTGGCAACCGTGCGAATTTCTCCGTTTTACGTTGCCATGCTGTCAAATAACTCTTTCATTTGCAAATATAACATCTTTTTCTGAAAGTACGAACTGTTGGCAGCAATTTTATAAAATCAATTTGCGAAAAAAAAGAAAATCATTCATTCCATTTATAAGTTGGTATGTTAGGAACATTGTCCGTTTTGTCATTTTGTTACCGGGATTTGTTCGCGCGGTGGGAGATCCGCACCGAGCAGCCAAGTATGTCATTCCATTATGTAACAGTCGGCAGGGGGGAGTGTAACACTCCGATATCGCTTTCTTTTTGTTTTTTATATGTGCAGATGCACGAAGCCCCTAACGAATTATTTCTATGTTTTTTGGAGATTATTTACTTAATCCCAAAAGTTCCATTGAGCGTTCCTTCGCTGAACTGCAAAGTAAATGTACCATTGCAGTTGGTGCAGTAGATTTGTCCTTCGGTCTTGTCGTAGGAAGTGATTTGGAAAGTGCCCCTGTCTATCGCTTCGCCATTCACTGTGGCGTATGACACTTTGTTGTCCTTGCAATACTGGCGGTAATCCCTATCGGACATCGTGGTATCTGTATCTGCTATTTCTATCTTTTCTATCGTTTGCGGCTGGTGGAAAAATTCTTCCGGCGTATCCACAAACAGATTGATTCTTACAATATAGGCGATTTTGCCCCCTCTCTCTGTACTTAGATAGGTTTCAAACGTAGCTTCATATTGGCTATATTCCAAAAAAGGCGTGGGGTACGTCGGACCAAATATATGTGTGTAAGGTTGTTGGTCAATGTACTCCTGCCCGTTCAGCTCGGCCGTACATTTGGATTTGAGGTAGTTGATGCCGTCATGCTTTTCGCAGGAGGTGAGGCTAAGGAGGGTGCAGGCGATGATTACCGCAAGCAGGGTGTGCAGGGTAAATTTCTTTTTCATCTTATCTCTTTTAAATGATTGGCAATAATTATATATTTCTCTCCATAGGGATACTAACAATACCTTTATTAAGCTCTTTTTTACCCACTTTTTTGAAACCTAAAGATGCATAAAAAGTTTCTGCATAAGTTGAAGAATTAACTGTTATATAAGAAAAATTACAATTGCTCATCATATAGTCAAATAGCGATTTCCCTATTCCTTGCCGATGATAGTGTGACAAGACAAAGAAGAGGGATATATGTTGCCTTTCCCGATGTACACCGATTATTCCTATTAATAAATGATTGTCAAAAGCGCCATATATGTCAAGCGTATTCATCAACGATGTGTCATACACGAAACTTTTAAAGGTTTCAATACCTTCTTGGGTGAAATCATTCCTGCCACATTCCATACATACTTGATAGGACAAGTCAGCAGCATTATTATATTCTTCTTGTGTTAATTTACGTATCATATCATGTTTTTAAAAAATCTGTATTTACTTTAATCTTCCCGAAAGTCTTTTGCTCATCACGCACTCAGCATAGTTCCCGATGTACTTTTCTGTGCAAATATACAAAAAAGTGCCATTCATAAGGCATCATGAACGGCACTTTTTTATTGTTTTCCAGCAAGATAAAACGGTTATATCTTCATTCCCTTGCCTTTCCTTTGCGGTTGTATAGGTCGGCGTATGTTCTGCCTTAACTTCTCGAACTATTCCTTGAACCACTCGGCAATGGGCTTTCGGTCGATGGCAAGAACTAATCTCGTCCCGTCCGTGGGGTCTTTCACGACTTGAAACCCAGCCTTTTCGGTCGTGAATTTCCGTCCGTGTTCCTCCGAGTAGAGTTCCCCTGCATACTCCAACGGCTTTCCCTTGACGAGCGTTACGGTCTGCCTTTCATCGAACCCGACAAGGCGGCAGAGGTTTTCGATACGGAGTATTTCACGGAAATAGGGAAACCATGCCGCAGCCTTTGCGATTACCGTTTTCAAGAAAGATATTTCCTCTTTGTGCTTCGTTTCCTTGTCCGCTATCTCCCTGCGGTGCTTCCGTTCTACTTCCGCCATCTGTCGGCTGTGGTCTGCCTGCATGGTCTGTATTCTATCTTGCAGGGCTTCGATGGTTTCCTCGTGGTCGGCTACCTCCCTATGCAGGGCGGTGTTCTCTTTTTCCAATGTCTTGACCTTGTTGCTGCCGAAAAGAGAACCGACACTCTCGGCGATGTTGGTGGCTGCGGTGGTTGCCGCCCCTTTCAGCTTCTCGGTCTGTATTTCTTTTTTAGCCCGTCTTAGTTCTTCCCGTGCCGTTTCTTTCTGCTGTTGCAAATCCACCACTTCCGCTTTGAGGTCATCGGAGAGTTTCTGTATATCCCGATAATACTGCTGCGTGGACTTGTGGCGAGCCTTCGAGCCGTCTATACCCCTTTGCAGCCCGTATTTTGCCATCGCTTCGGCATAGGTATCTTGGTAGGACTTCAATTTCAGCCGTGTC
>JBGVGD010000060.1:0-11877 GCA_045121515.1 Phocaeicola sp.
ACCGGGTGAACAGTATTTGCAACTGCGGTATATACCGGCCAAGGTAAGTAGGTGATGGGTTGAAATAACTGTAATTTGTAAGATTGTAATATATTATGAAAAAACATATTTGGTTGGGCGCTTTTTGTACAAGCCTGTTGATGGCTTGTACATCAGAGAGCAATCAGAAGCAGACGGTATCTGCCGGGGTATTGGAATACGATAGTCTTTCCATTCCTATAGATTATCCATATTTAGGATTTTATTATCAGACGGCTCACTATAAGAGTGGAAATACGCTCTATTGGGCTGGATATAACCATATGCTTCATTCTATTGAGGTGTTCGATTTGACCAATCGTCGTACCGTCCAGACGTTTGAACTGGAACCGGAAGGCCCGAATGGTATTGCACGGAACATGATTTCAAACTTTGCCGTGAATGATAGTTTGTTCGTGTTCAATACTTATCATCTTGGCATAAAGGTACTTTCTTGGAAGGATGGAAAATTACGTAATACTATTACTCCTTTCTCTGCTGAAGACGCTTATCAATTGATTTTCCGGGGTACCTTGGATGGAACTTATGCAGACGGTTTCGGGATGCGCTGGAAGGGAGAGAATGTCGTGATGCCAATTTTCGCCAAGAATGGTCAGAAGATGGATGACGCCTTGGCCGTTTCGGTCAATCTTCGTACTTCTGAAGTAGAAAGATTGCCTCTGGCATATCCTGATGCTATAAAGGATGATTTAGGCAGATATGGTAGTTTGACGTGTCCGTTCTTTACCGTTAGCGAGGATAGGATAGTGTATAATTTCCCGTATTCTTCCCAAGTGTATGTGTTTGTGCCGGAAACGGGGGAGGTGCAGACATTTGCCATGAATAGCAATGCTATTCCCAATCGGGCAGCACCGAAGGATGCCAATATTAAGAGTCGGGATATCAGGAAAAATGCAGAATATCAAAGAATGACCTTACGCTTCGGTGAAGTGTATTATGACAAGGTATCCGATTCTTATGTCCGTATGCATTTCAGTGCAAGGAGTGAAATGTTTAGTGAACAGAAATTGTATTTGATGGTTTATCGTTGCAAGACGGGTGAGGCGACAGAGTATGAGTTGCCGGAGTATTTCTCTTCCCGATTCTTTGTAGTGGATGGATGTGTGTATGTATTGTTGGAGAATCATGACGATACTCATTTACGTTTTGCTACGATGAAGTTGTAAAGTGGGTGATTGGTAGTTGGCTAGTTGGAGAGAGCCATTCGGATATTGCCGAATAGGATTCGAACTTTGTGGTTCGTCTGATTCCTGAACGATAAAAATTGAGATCTGAAATAACTGTAATTTGTAATATTGTAATACATGAAAAATATGAAAAAGCTAGTTTGTTTATTTAGTTTGTTGTCGCTATGGATGGCGACATCTGTTTCTGCTCAGTCTTTAAAGAAGCAGGAAGCGACTATGGAAGATTATTTGCCGTTGCTCCAAGCATCCGGCTACCAAGTATATTCATTCGATATTTCCGAATTTTTGGATGATACCTATCACTTTTCCTTCAAGATAAAGGAGTACGTAAATCGGGAAGAAGTACAGAGAGATGGTCATTCTTCGGTTTTCTCCAATAGGATGATGATCGCTGAGTTTCCGGAAGAATCGCAAAAGAGAATTTTGGAAAAAGGAAGTGCTGTTGATCCGGAAAAGGGTATTTATAGCCAGGCTACGAAGTTGGCAATCGGATTTTTTCCTTCGAATGTAGATTCTGTTCAAAATGTTCGGATAAGTTTGGTTGGTATGGGTGAAATGGGTACACCTTTGAAATTGAAAGGATTGAAGCTTCCCAATGAAAACAAACTATTCTATAGTTACGAAAGTCGTCCTTTCGTGGTTGATACGTTTGAAGAAGGGAAATTCATTCCATTGGTATTCTTCGGTTCTTATTGGATAGACGAAAAATATGGCTTCCTCCGTTTCTGTGGAGCCAACGAAATAGGTGCGGATATGGGAAAGGAATATATAGAAAGTACACCTCACTATTTTGTAATAGGAGTGGAAATAAACAAAAAGAAATAGCCTTATGACGAAAATCCAATCCTATTTGCTTGGTTTACTTGCTTGTGTGGCCATTGCTGGCTTAATTGCTCTTTTCATTTGTCGGAATCGTATTTATGTATGGACATTGGGCGATGTACCAGCCTTGTATGCAAAAGCCGTGAACCATTACAAGGCACGTGAATATCAGGAGGCCTTGCCACTATTCGAAAAGTTGGCAGGCATTGATTCTGCTGCCTATGCCAAGTTCTTGTTGGGCGATATGTATTATCGTGGTTTGGGAATGGATGGCGCGAATCATAAAAAGGCGCTTGAACTGTTTCTTGAATCGGCAGAGCAAAACAATACAGATGCCCATAACAATTTGGGCGTGATGTATTTGTCTGGTCATGGCGTTCAAGCCGATTATTCCAAGGCATTCCGTCATTTCCAATATGGTGCGGCCAATGGAAATGCACAGGCACAAGTGGGCTTGGGAACGATGTATCGTCACGGATGGGGAACTGCCCGTAATTCGTCTACGGCCTTTGATTGGTATCGCAAGGCGGCAAACCGTGGCAATGTGGATGGCATGAACAATCTCGGCTATATGTATGCTTCCGGTTTTGGTAGGATGATGAGTGCCGAATCGGCTCTCTATTGGTACCGAAAGGCAGCTGCCAAGAATCATCCGAAGGCTATGTATAATATTGGAGCACTTTATGCTGAAGGTAGAGGTGTGGAACGTGATTTGGGGAAGTGTGCCGAATGGCTGACGAAAGCAGCTCTACTGGGCGAGGCTACGGCTCAATTCAATTTGGGAAACATGTATTACTTGGGCAAAGGGGTAGAGCGGGACTTGGATAAGGCCGCCATGTGGTATGGTTTGGCAAAAGAACAAGGGCATCGCAATGCCAGTAGGTTCTTGAAGCATTTGGAAGATCATTTGGATATTGCCGAACTGGATTCGAACTTTGTGGTTCGTCTGATTCCTGAAAAATAGCGTACAGAACCTGTCTTTGGCTGATGTTGTATACATTTCCTACATCGGGGTGTTAAACTCTTGTCTTGCAAGGTTATAGTGGTGTAGGAAAATCCTACATCGCACCTTTTATCCTACACAAAACTTATGGTGCAAGTTTATACGTTTTGTTGAATAAACTTGCGGTTACTGAAAGACCATGGTCTTTTTTAAAAACGTCAAGGCGTTTGAGTCAAAACGCGGTCATGTTTTTAAAAAACGCGGTGGTCTTTTTGGTGTAGGACGAAAATGGTATGGTGCAACTTCTACCACCAACCGTTTTGCATTAATATTCAGTTACTTGAGTGCCTGGTGCTGGATGTGCAGGTAGTTTGGCGAAATAGTAGGGGTTTTAGTAGGTTTTAATGCAAATACTGGGATGATTCAGAAAGATTAAGATTAGTTATTTGTAGGTTCAGGGAGAAATCGTTTTCTTTGTGTATGAAGGATGATAATTATTTCTAATAAAAACTATATGAAGACAAAACACATGAATTTAGTAAGAAGCAGTTGGCTGATGCTGGTCGGCCTGATGCTGTTGGTTAGTTGTTCGTTGGACAACCGAGTGATTGATAAGCCTGTATTCCTGGCTAGTAACACGACTTCTATCGAAGTGAGTAAAGTAACCTTGACAGACTCTACTACCGTGCTCGACATCTTTGCACGCTATCAACCGAAGTATTGGATTCGGATTGCTGGAAGCAGTTGTCTGACTGATGATAAAGGAAACACCTATCCGGTACAATCGGGAATCGGTATCGAACTGGACAAGGAGTTCTGGATGCCTGAATCGGGTGAGGCTGAGTTCCAACTAGTATTCCCTCGTTTGAGAAACGGAGCCAAGTATTTCAATTTTTCCGAAGGACCGGAAGTGGAAGGCGGATTCAGCATTTGGGGAGTCCAGTTGAAGAGCAACGAATTGCCTGAGTTGCAATTGCCGGAAGAAGTATTGACTCAGAAAGTGGATAAGGATGCACCGTTATCCATGCCCGATCTGAAGTACGGAGAGGCCTTTGTTAAGGGGAAAGTCTTGGATTACCAGCCGGGTATGCCTGCTACATTGAAGATCATTGTTTATAATCCGTTGGTTGGTTATGATGGCGAGATTGATGTGAATGTGGAACCTGATGGAACATTTGAACATCAACTAAATGTATTGGGTGTCTCGAATGCAGTCGTTTATTATGGTGAAATGGGTGCCAATATCGAAATTTTTGTAGCTCCAGGACAAATTAGTGAGGTTTTCCTTAATATCCGCGAGGCTTCTCGTAATCGATCGAAATTCCATGCTGATGATTCTCCGTATGGTAAGTTGTATTATTATAACGGTCCGATGGCAAATGTTGTCCGTGAAAAGTTGGAAATCAGTCAGTTGATGTTGGCTCAAGGAGGGGAAACAACAACGTATGATTTCACTCAAAAGCCGGAAACTTTGTTGGAAGAATACAAGAATAAGGAACTTGATAAGGTGGAAAAACGGAGAGAGGCACTAGTTCAATCTTCATTGAGTCAAGCCTCGAAGGATTATTTGGAAGCACATATTTCCATGCAATTGATTTCTGGCTTGCAACTTGCACCAGGTGTTCTTACCGGTCAATATATGATGGTTGAAAGAAATCTAGACAGGGAAGTTTATTCCGCATATTATATGGATTTAGCTAAAGTATTGACAGATGAGTATATTGACAAGGATTGGTATTCGGTACTGAATAATACGATTGCTCTGTTGGATGGAACCTATGGTGAAATGGTGATACAGGCGGATATGATTCGAAAGAAATGCGAAATGAAGGAAGGCTTGTTTGTTCAAATGGCTGAAACGGGCAAACTTTATCGAAGCATCAAGGATTTCGTTCCACTTACCGATGTTCAGAAAGAAGAAATGAAATCATTGCCCGAAGCATGTCAGCAATACCTCTCTGCAGCCAATGACCAACTTTTGGCAACGATCGAAGCCAATAAGAAAAAAACAGGTTTCCGTGTGAACGAAACCGGTGAAGTGGCCAATGAAGATTTGTTTGCTTCTATCATCAGCCAGTTCCGTGGCAAGGTATTGTTGGTTGATTTTTGGGCGACTTGGTGCGGTCCTTGTCGCAATGCAAATAAGGCAATGGCTCCGATGAAGGAAGAACTGAAGGACAAGGACATCGTTTATGTGTACATTACTGGTGAAACATCGCCGAAGGGTACTTGGGAAAACATGATTCCGGACATTCATGGTGAGCATTTCCGTGTAACTGACAAGCAATGGGCTTATTTGGGCAACGCCATGGGTATAGAAGGTGTGCCTACTTATTTCGTAATTGACCGTGAAGGTGATATCAAGTATAAGTCCGTAGGCTTCCCTGGTGTAGCGAAGATGAAGGAAGAGTTAGTGAAGGTATTGGACGAGAAATAAGAAAATTGCATACTCCATTGTGCAGATTTTGGCAAAAAGGCATGGTGGAGTATGCAATTTCTGTATCTCAGATTACAGTTATTTGAAAATGAATCAGATCTTTTCCATGAAACCAGAACAACAAATGGTTCTATTTATTACATTTGTAGTAAAATGATTGTATTATGAATTTCAGGCCTCAAACAGAAGAAGAATTGAAAACCACTTTTGTCGCTTCGTGTATCGAATCGGCAGCCAATGCCATAGGGGTATCTGCTGGTGAAATGTACAGAAGGATGCAACGGGTGGGGTTGATTGAAAACTATATCTGGCGATGTTATGATACGCTTCATACGCAGAGCCGTGAATATGTGACGGATGATGTGTTGGAAGCATTGGACGTTTGGGAAAAGAAAAAGGGGGGATCGCTATGAAAGTATATCACGGAAGCATTCAGGAAATTCGTTTTCCTTTGGCAAAAGCCGGTCGGCCGAATCTGGATTTCGGACGAGGGTTTTATGTAACCGACATTCGTAGACAAGCGGAGGAGTGGGCGGAACGCATTGGGTTGCGTATGGCAGAGACTCCAATGATTAATGTTTATGAATTGGATATGGAGTTGGCTTGTTCTAAATATCGGGTGTTGAAGTTCAAGGACTATGATAAGGAATGGTTGGATTTTATCGTAGCAAGCCGTAGTGGGAAGACTTCTTGGATGAATTATGATATGGTGGAAGGTGGAGTTGCCAATGACCGGGTAATTGATACGATTGAGGCCTATATGATTGGAAATATGACTTTGGAAATGGCTCTTGGTGAATTGGCCAAACATCGTCCAAACAATCAACTTTGTTTGATAAACCAAGCATTGATAGACGAATGTCTCCATTTTGTAAGTGTCGAAACTGTAAATCTGAAATAATATGTTATCACCTCTATTAATGTGGCATAAGATTGGACGTATTGTTCTGATTCTTGCCAGAAGATTGGAGATTACTCCTCTTCGTGCATTGGACGTATTTTATTCCTCAAAGGTCTGTGAGCGTATCCATGACCCTAAAGAGCAACTGTATACTTTCAGTGATGAGTATGTAGCCGATGAAGTCTGTATGGAACTTCGAGGGAAATATTCATGGTGATGACAGATTACAGTTATTTGAAAATGAAACTCAATAAGGACATGAAAAAACAAAAATGAGAATACACTTATTTTTAGCAACTTGCTTGCTTGCACTCTTATTCTCTTGCTCTACCAATAAAGAGCAGGAAGAAGTCATCGTCCAGTCGTTGACGCACGAAGTATTGATGGGTGATGAGTATTTGATTGGTAAAATCAATGATATGGCTTTGATGAACGATTCCATTCCGGTGGTGATTAATGTTGGTTCGGATAAGATGTTTCAAGTATTGGACCATTCTCGGAAAAAGGTTCTTGAAGTGGGATATGTGGGACAAGGACCGGACGATTTCTTGTTGTCTTTCGGCTTATCGTCCGGAATGGAAAATACCTTTTCAGCTAACGATGTGAATCGACGTCGGTTCTCTACCGTTCATTTGAATCCGGAAGATGATTCCTGGCGGGTGGAGCATCATCTTAAATTTGATTCGATAGAGCATATTTATATTAAGCCTATCGTGAATAACCGGTATGTTGCAACAGGTATCTATGACGATTGCCACTTGATGTTGTTGGACGAGAAGGGTACGCCTCTCAAAGGATTCGGTGAATGGCCTTATCAGGATGAACAAGAAAAGAAAGTGCCAGGAAAGATACGGGCAAGTGTTTATCAAGGGAAGTTGGAAGTCAGCCCTTCAAAAGATAAATTGGTGTTTGCCGTTGCATCGGGAGATATGCTATATTTCTATCGTGTCTTGCCTGATGGAGATTTAGAATTGGTCTCTAAAAAGGAGAATGCTTATGCCCACTATGACCATTTGAGTGGAGCACATTATGGTACTGCTCCTCATCATTATATAGATGCTTGTACAACGGAAGATTATGTGTATACCCTTTACTCCGGCCGAAGCCTGAAAGAGTATGGGCTGAAGTGTTTCCAAGGCAATCTTATCCATGTATATGATTGGGAAGGAAAGTTGGTCAAGAAACTCCAGTTGGATATAGATATCCAGCAGATGGCCGTAAGCAAGGATAACCGGAAAATCTATGCGATTGCAGATTTGCCTGACCCGGTCTTGGTGGTGTTTGAACTTTAATTGAAGGTAGATAAATAGGAATTGCATACTTTATTGTGCAGATTATAGGGGAAAGTGCACGTTGGAGTATGCAATTTTTCTTGAAAAGTGCACGGCGAATCATGCAATTTGCTATCTTTGCATAAAGAAAGGAGTAAAATATGGAAACACTTTATCGGACATTTCGATTGCAATTGGAAAATACTTCCACAGACTTTGTACGTTTCTTGCATGACCGTATCGTGTGGGAGAGTCGTTTAATTGCCATATTGGGAGCGAGAGGGGTTGGAAAGACTACTTTGTTGCTTCAACACATCAAGTTATACGACAAGGTGGAAGAAACTTTGTTTGTTACGGCAGACGATTTCTATTTCAGTACACATCGGCTTTTTGACTTGGCTTTGTCGTTTTATAATGCTGGAGGTAAACGTCTCTACATTGATGAAGTGCATAAATACAAGGGATGGTCTACCGAAATCAAGAACATTTATGACCAGATACCTACCTTGCAGGTGGTATATACCGGTTCGTCTATTCTCGATTTGGAAAAAGGAGGAGCCGATTTGAGTCGTCGGAAAGTGGAATATCATTTGCCGGGCTTGTCCTTTCGTGAGTATCTGAATATTTCGAAAGGATGGAATCTGCCTTCTTATACATTGGATGAAATTCTTTCGGGAAAGGTCGATTTCCCGTACAAGGAGGAACGCCCCGTCAAATGCTTCAAGGAGTATCTGTCCGGTGGATATTATCCTTTCTTTAGCGATACGGAATATTCACTTCGCTTGCAGGGTATTATCAAGCAGATGGTGGAGTCGGACATCCCGATGTTTGCCGAAATGAATATCGCTTCTACCGTCAAGTTGAAGAAACTGATGTATGCTTTGGCACAAAGTGTTCCTTTCAAACCGAACTATGCCAAGTTGGAGCGTGATTTGGGAATCAGTCGGAATACCTTGCCGGATTATATTGCCTATTTGGAGAAAGCAGGTCTGTTGAATCTCTTGCCTGAGAAAGCGCAAGGACTGAAGGTATTGGAGAAAGTTGAAAAAATCTATCTGAACAATCCGAATGTGGCGTACGTGCTGGCTGATACTATGCCTGATATCGGTACTATTAGAGAAACTATTTTCTTTGCTTGGATGAGGGTGAAGCATTGGGTTACTGCATCGTCTATGGCTGATTTTGAAATTGAAGGAAAGACGTTTGAGGTGGGAGGAAAGAACAAGACGAAAGCGCAGATAAAGGATGCTACGGAGGGATACGTAGTGAAGGATGATGTGGAATATGCTTTTCAGAATGTCATTCCGCTTTGGATGTTCGGATTCATTTATTGATTCGTTATAAAATGAGAAAACACGTATTTCTAGCAACTTGCTTGCTCGCACTCTTATTCTCTTGCTCTACTAAGAAAGAACAGGAAGAAGTCATCGTCCAGTCGTTGACGCACGAAGTATTGATGGGGGATGAGTATTTGATTGGTAAGACTAGGGATTTGATATTGATAAATGATTCTCTTCCAGTGGTGGTTAATTCCAAATCAGAAAATGTATTTCAAATATTGAACCATTCTCGAAAGAAGGTCATAGAATTAGGGCAAGTGGGACAAGGGCCGGATGATTTTTTAATGCCTTTCGGTTTATTGACTGAAAAAGAAAATACATTCTCATTCTATGATCTAAATCGACGCAGATATTCTACAATCCATTTGAATATGGATGATGATTCCTGGAAAGTGGAGCATCATTTCAAGTCGGATTCAATGGCGCATATTATGGTCAAACCTATCGGGGATAGTCAATATCTTGCGATAGGAATGTACCAAAAACATCGCCTCGTTTTGTTGGACGAACAAGGAATATTCCAAAAGGGATATGGTGAGATTCCTTTTCGGGATGAAGAGGAACGGAAGGTGGATGCTATGATACGTTCGGAAGCCTATCAAGGGATGTTGGCGATAAGTCCTTCTGGGAAGAAGATGGCGCATGTTCTGATAAAAGGAGACATGATTTATTGTTATAACATATCCGATAATGGAGACTTGGCTTTGATTTCTGAACAAATAAAATCTTATCCCGATTATAGATATGACAGCGGTGCTATGAGTAAGGGTGCTCCTATGCATCATTTGAAGGCTTGTGCAACCGATGAATACGTTTATACCCTTTATTCAGGGCGAAACTACAAGGATGATAAGGACAGGGCTTTCCAAAGCAATCTTATCCATGTATATGATTGGGAAGGAAAATTGGTCAAGAAACTCCAGTTGGATATCGATGTCAAGCAGATGGCCGTAAGCAAGGATAACCGGAAAATCTATGCGATTGCTGATTTGCCTGACCCAGTGTTGGTGGTGTTTGAACTATGACAAATGACAGAGGACAGTTCTTTGGAAATGAAATCCCGTTTCGGCCAATTGGTCAAAACGGGATTCTTTATTTTGTGTTTGTAGTGTGTCTATAGTTTACATCCTAATTCGTCATGTAGGATTTCTATTTTATCCGACATGGAGTTGAAATCGAAATAGAATGATAAGTCGGATCCATGATTTTTCCCTAATTTGATAACAACACTAAGTGTTACTATACCATTTCTATCGGTTGTCAGACTATAGGTTCTCTTCTCGTCTTTGGTTGGGTGGAAGATAAATGTCAGTTGTGCATCTTTGGTATTCAAACGGCCTTTGGGCAGATTCTTGATGGCAGTAATGGCATCTTCTTCATCTTTTTCGAAAGCTCTGATAAATCTAGAGGTCGGGTCTTTTACTGTAAATGTTTTTACCATACTGACTATTTTGCGTGTTTTCGGGTCTCGCTTGGTAACAGAATTGATGGAAACGTCCGAACGTTTTTCCAGTTCTTGGATGATTTTGTCGATGTTCTTTTGTGCCATGACCGGTGCCGTACCGATACCAATGAATAAGGCAATCATCATACATTTCAGGAAATTATTAACTCTCATGGTTCTTAGGTTTTAATCGTTTATTATACTTATTTCTTCTTGTTTCGCCATTTCTTCTTCTGTCCGTTGGGCTTCTGCCAAGCGATTCTCCACGTCCTTTTCTATCTCCTCCGCATCGGCTAAGGTTTCGAGGATGATGGGGAGAATTGTTTCTATATCGGTGATACGCTTACCATTCACTTCCACATAACTTCCTTCGTAGCAGGCCCATTCTTCACATGGGTCATTGTCAAACGAAAGTACGATACCCAATCCTATGCCGATGACTAGCATGGCTGCAATACCCGTGCTCCAAATTTCTAGGGGGATACGTTTCCATAGTGGTTGGGTTTTCGGCTTCGATAATTCTTCTTCCGGCATCCCTTCCTCATACCAAGTAAACATTTCCGTATAAGGTTTCAGATGCTCTGGAACTTCTTCGGTGCGGAAAAAGCGATAGATAGCCTGTTCCTCCGCATTCGTCGTCTCACCTTCCATGAAACGGCGGATGTATTCCTCGATGTTGTTTTTTGTCACTTCCATTCCTTGTTTCTTTTCATGAATTGTTCACGTACTTTTTTTCTTGCTCTCGACAGATTGGTTCGCACGGCGATAGCCGTGCTTCCCGTGAGACGGGCGATTTCCTCCACTTCGAAACCGTCTATGTGTTTCATCCGTAGGATGGCTTGTTGAAGGTCGGGTAGGTTAGCAATCAATTCTAATAGTTCCTTCATCCGTTCATCGTCCACTAGCCTTTTTTCGGGACTAGCTTCTCCTTCAATCATCCAACCTTGCTCCAGTGGGACGATATCCAGGTGTTCTCCTCTTTTCCGATTGATGCAAAGGTGTTTGGTGATGACCATAGCCAGTGCATCGATGTTCCGGTATTGGGAGAGCCTTTCGCGAAGGAACCAAAGTTTAAGTAATACTTCCTGTACCACATCCTCTGCTTCGTCCGTGTCTTCCGTGTAGTGCGTTGCCATTCTCAATATGGCAGGTCGCATCCGTTTTGCCTCTATTTCAAATTTATGTTGTTCCATTTTCACTTATATGACACGGAAGTGGGGGAAAACGTTACATCGTTTTTGAAGTTTTTTTCAATTATTTTTTTAAGTTTATCCTCCCCAGCCTTACAAACCTTGCAAGGTCCGGCATTTAGTGGAGAAGCGTGAAGAAAATCCCCTTCATTTCCGTGAAGAACGAAAAGCTGTTTGAGCGAAGCGAGTTCTTTTCGTTTAGGAAATGAAGGGGATTTTTAGCTTCGGAACGGGAGCCGGCGCTTTTTGTTTTTTGTTTCTTTTTTCTTTTGTGCGCACAAAAGAAAAAAGAAAGATCACTTC
>JBGVGD010000061.1:0-8794 GCA_045121515.1 Phocaeicola sp.
TTTCTGGGATAGGCTCTTCGTTTGCCAAGCAACGGAGAATATCAAGCAAGGCTTCCATTTTCTTACGTTGGTTAGCATATCGTTTCAAGTCTTTCTTATATTGGGTAGTGGGGATTATTTGTTTCATAATCCCATTGATTTAAGCATATTATCTACGTTGGAAAGATCTATCGGCTTTACGTCCAGTGTACCATTCTTGTATGCAGCCTGTTGTTTCCGTGCTTCTTCTATAGAAGCCATGGTTACATCTTCAGGGTTGTCGCAATACATCACGTTAAGAAGAATGCTTTCAACAAAATTATTCAGACTTCTATTGCTGGCCTTGGCTGCTGCCTTCATCTTTTCAACAAGTTCTGCATTCAGACGGAAAGAGGTCGATACTTTAGCTGCTGTTTCCATATTGCTTTTACTTTAGTGTATGCAAATGTAATACATTGTATTAAGAAAAGCAATGCTTTTAACATTCATTTGTGCGAATTGTTATATCATAGGCTCTTTATACTTTAATCATTTTCCTTTCTTCCTCTTAAAATGTTTATACTCACTTCCCCATGTACCTCCTGAATATTCAGTTCCTTCCATTTGCCAGGCCATTTCATTTTTCTTGAACTCGACAATGTGATAGCGTAATGCGTTCTCTGAATGCTCCGTATTCAGAATGAGCAAATCATCTTGCAAGGCATAGGTGTTGGTTCTGGTGTGTTCCATATGCGAGAATGCATTGTATGAATACACTTGGTACGTTCCATTTTCATAGAAAGTATATTCCACGGTTCCGTCCATGATGAAATGGGGATTGTCATAACATTCATCCCATGTACCGACTAAGTTTGTGACGTTTATATCTTCGTCTTTAGAACATGAAGATAATAGCATGATTGCGGTTGCAAGTAATAAGAATATATTTTTCATAAGCAGTGTGTTTAGATTACCATACACATAATTAATACTAAAACGAATTGAAATACTAGCATGATCAAGATGCCTAGCAATATATAGCGGATGTTCTTTAATATTTTCATCATAGACCATTAAATTATTGATTGAATTTACATTCGGCTCTTTTGGCTTTCACCGGCACCGGTTCCCTTATACTTACTCTTGGTGCTGTTGAACTTGTACCGGAGGGTGCAAGTTATTTGACGATGTGAGGCCAGTGCATTGTGCATCACTCTTATGCCACTATATACAGTTGCTACTTGTTTGGATTCAAGCAGATTGTTCGCACGAAGCTGTATGATGAGGTTGTCTTTTAAGAAGCTCTTATACAGGGATGCACTTAGGTCTATCATGTCTTCTTCCACATAAATGTTTTCGGAATGTCCTTTGGTAAGCCAACTTCCATTCAAGTCCAGCAGAAAACCTTTGGGTAGCTTGAAGTTGTTATTGAATGTGATGCTTCCCATGGGTTTGTTAAACCGTTCTTTCCCTTGAGGAGTTTCCCCTTCATACCATTGTTTCCGTAATCCTAACCCTATTTGTGGTCTCCACCATCCGACGGTCGGACTGAAGTTGACTGAAGCCAAGAATCGATCGTATGTCGGAACATTGAGTGAGGTTAATACTCCAATGGTGGGATCATCTTCTGAATAGGCTATGGTTTGACTGGTAATAGCATCCTTTATATGCGAATATCCTAAATAGAGGTTCATCCATTTATAGGAAGCGTTCAAGGCAATGTTATGCGTAATGGAAGGCATCAGGAATGGATTTCCCTTGCTGTACATGTATCTGTTCACGTAGGTGGTATTGCTTCTCAAATCCCAATAAGCAGGGCGGGAGATATCACTGGAATAACTCAATTGCATCTGGGCCTCCTTTAGGGGGAAGCCCAAAGTCACGGACGGGAACACATGGTTATAATTCTTGCTTTGCTGAGCCATGTATTCGCCATTGTCATAATAATCGAAACCGGTATGTTCGTATCTCAATCCGGCTTGAACCTGTAGTTTGTTGAATGCCCGGCTATATTCGATGAATGCGGAAGTTGCGTCTTCTTTAATCATCGCTAGGTCATTTTCCAAAATACCTTCCTCATTGAAGTATGTAGTATTGCGTTTGTTATGCGAATATTCGCCTCCGAATGATAACTCACCTTTTCCTATGGGATGTGAAACAACCAGTTTGGAAGCATAGAGTTCATTCGATTCCGTGCTCTTGGTAGTTACATGACGGTCTTCATTGGTTTGGCTCCCTTCTCTGATGTCTTCTTCTGTAAATTGCGTGATTTTCGAATCACTCCAAAGACCGTCTGCATTGAAGTCTATGCTCCATTGCTTGACTTTACCATTGTAATAGAAGTTGCTTCTATGATAGGTCTCTGGATTATTGGCTGTAATCATACTATACAAATCTTCATACAACATCCCCTCACAATAGGTTTGGGCATATTGGTTGATATAGTCGTAATCTTTCGGAGTCCGCTCAAAGTTGTATCGGGCACCCATTGTATGGTTTTCATTGAACTGATAATTAACTGACAATGTGCTTTCCAAACTCTGGCTTTTGAACCGTTGGTCTGTCAAGTCCAGGTCTTGTTGCCAATGCTTGTCCAGATAGGTATCTATCATGAAAGTCTGGTCATTCCCGCTTTTGAAATCACCTGCATACAACATACCGGATACGTCCAAACCGTTCTTTCTGTAATTCAGATTCAGTTGGTCGTAAACCGACCATCCGTAATCTTTCTTGTGACGTGCTACCGTTCTGTTGTCAATGCCTATCCCTTCGCCTGTCATCTTTTTCGTGATGATACGGATAACGGCCTTGACCGATGTATCATATCGGGCACCGGGATTGGAAACCACTTCTATGGATTTGATGTGGTCGGAAGACAATTGGTCCAGTTCTTGGGAACTTCTTACTTTGCGACCATTGATGTAGATTTCGGGTGTACCTCTGCCGAATACGGTTACAGCTCCGTCTTGAGCGGTAACGTTGGGTATCTTGTCCAGAAGATTCTCTGCCGTACCGACTTTTTCCAACAGGGTACCGCTTACGGTTGTTACCATTGCATCACCCTTCACTTGGGTTTTCGGCAAGTTTCCTTTTACGGTTACTTCTCCCAGCACTTGCGCATCGGGCAAAAGTTGGATAACTCCTAAGTCATATTGGTCAATTTTTTGGATAATGGTATTGTAGCCTACAAACGATATGTTGACAAGTCTGGCGTTTTCGTGCATGGCTATTTCAAACTGTCCGTTAGCCTTGCTGACGGTTCCCGTCACATAAACGGAATCTGCCGTTTGCAGTACCACATTGGCATATGCCAAAGGTTGCTTGTTTTCGTCTATCAGCGTTCCTCTCAATGTCTGTGCATTGGATGAAAGGACTGCCATCAGCAGTCCGATGATGATTAAAAATGTCTGTTTCATTTCATTATTAGAGTTAGTTTTTATACCCAAAGTTAGGGATATAAAGTTTCATCCCCAAATAAAAAGTTTCAGATTTGGGGATGAATAGAAATGAATGAGCTGCTAATAATCAGTGATTTATAAAATCAGAAGGAAAGAAAAATTGGCGCAAGGGGTAGGAAAGTTTCAGATTCCTATGAATGGGCCAACAATTTACGGAGATAGATGCCCAAGTTGGTATCGTGTTCGCTGATGCCAAGTTTCTCACGGATGTCGCTGCTCACGTTGTAGTGACTCCGCATCTTGATAGTTTGTTAATTTCACTAATAGGGATTATAATTGTTTCAACAGTTCTTTCGGCAATAAAATGGGAATATTGGCAGAAGTAAAATCTTTTTTATTTCTTGTTACGATTACATCTACATTCCTGGTCAAGGCTGAGTAGTATTGCAAGGCATCTTCATAATCCTCAAAAGAAGATGCTAAAGCTGCATCAACGACCTTTTCATCGGCAGTCGTTATTTGGGAAAGTTGTCTGAAATTACCCAACAACTTTCTCATACCTTCTTTCCCATGTTTTCGTAAGAGATAGGATGCTGTTGCGTATGTCATCGGTGATACAAACAATGTTATTTCCTTTTTGTAAGCCAGTGTAAATAATTCTACAGCATCAATATAAAAAGGTTCTCTTTTGTCCAATAAATCAATTACGATATTGGTATCTAAGAATACTTTCATCATTTGTATTTTTCTTCGATGTATTTATGATATGCTTCACGACCATTTAAATCATCCTCCGCAACGGAACTTCCTGCGCCTAACAAACTTAAAACAATTTCAGGCACTTTTTCTTCCTTTACCTTGGGAGTGTCTTGTTGGATTAATCGCAACAAGTACTTTTCTATAATGAGAGATAAGCTTTCACCTTTTTGAGCTGCATACACTGTAGCCTTATCTACAATCATCTTGTCTAATGTAACTTGAGTTGTCATCATAAATAGTACTATTTAGTTGTTTGGACAAAGATAATATAAAAACGTATTCAAATGTACTTAGAATCTTGTTTTTTTGATTTTTATGCCAGATTTTTCTTTTATTAAGCCAATTCTTCCTGAATATTTATTCTGCTTTTAAAATAGCACTATTGATGTTGGTATTAACATTTTTCCATTCACGGGAAATTTTCTTGCCATAATCAAATGTATAAGCAACTTTAATATATCCGTTTTGTTGGTAAACACGGCTATGATAACGTTGGCTGATATTATACACATCTGTATCCAAGTTATATTTAAAGTAGACATGTTTTGTAAACGGGCTATTGGCCCCAGCCTCTATTCTCCAGTTATTGTAGTTCCAACTACCAGAAAAACCATAGTTCCCGGGTTGCTGGCTATATCCCAAATCCGTACCCAGGACTTTGCTTGTAGTCTTTCCATATGCGCTCAATGAAAAGTTTTTCCAATAATAATTGACTTGTAAACTTCCTGTCCAGTCATTGATGGCCTGCTGGATAGTACCTACATAACTCAGATGAGTATAATTCCCGTCTACTTTAAATTGTAAGTTAGGAGTAACCTTCCAAGATAAAGATAGAACAATATTTGCTGTATTAGAATGAGCATTATCTTCATAACTACTGATTAGTTTGTCATTTTCTATGTAATAATTTGAAAGAATGGGTCTTTGCTTGTAAAGATAGAACCCAATAAGGTTAGCATTAACCTTACCCAGTTGGAGGCTGTAATTTAATGTGGTCTGATAGAACATGGAGTTTTCCAAGTCTGGATTACCTCGTCGGATTTGCATAAAGTCAATAACTTGATCCACATTGTTCAATACGTTAATGTTAGGGAATGAATTGGCCAGTAATGCCGTAGCAAACAGTTGCTGGTTTTTGGTCAAACGGTAGGAAATTCTTCCCTGCAAACGTGGACTGAACTGTTTTACCAATTCATTTCCATGCAGACGGTAGTACATGGCAGAGATTCCGGGCATAATCTGATAATTCAGTTTAGAACCTATATTTTGAGTGTATTCCACATAAAATAAAGAAGTGGAGTTCCACAGATGTTGCCATAAAGGATTATTGCCTGTATAATTTGTTGCTGTATTTTGATAGAAACTCCGCAGTTGGAAAGTCAGTTGATTCTGATGCTTTAAAGGTAGTCCGTAATTGATACCTACCATTCCTTCATAGAAGTCTTCTTGACTATCCATGTAGTTCGTGTATTCGTTTTCTTGATAGTTTCGCTCATAGTTGTTTCTAGAGTAAGAGCCTTTCAAGGTAGTTTCTATGTATTGTTTGTTTTTCAGTTTGAAGTTACCATATAGTTCCAACGTAGGCATGATACCCGATTCGTCAGTCTGATTGAGACTAATTTGGTTCATTTCGTGATATTGGGTATAATCCATTAAATTGGAAGTAAAGTTGTCAGGTGCATTTTTACGGACGAATGTTAACTTTCCCGACAAGGTCCGTTTGTCATTGCGGTTCAAGATGTTTAGTTGTCCGTACAATTGGCTGTTTTTACTTTTCCCGTCTAATGTTTTATATACTCTATTCACTTGGTAATCAGGGAAGTAGAAACTTTCTGTACTTTCTTTCTCAGAACCGTCATGTTCGATAATGTTATATCCTGCAAACAATGTGTAGTTGGTGTTGCCATGAGTCAGTTTGGTGGCCATGTTGTAGTCACCATTTAGATAACCGATATACTGTCTGGCATCCAAGGAAGTATAACCACCTGATTGATATTGTTTGGTGATGTAATTGACAGCTGCGATGTCTGAGGCATATTTACCGCTTGGTGCATCGTAATATTCCACTTTCTCAATGTCTTTGGGGCGTAGATTCTGTATTTCTCGATATTCCGCTTTTCGTCCGTCGATATATAGGCTGACACTACCTCCGAAAGTACTGACTGTTCCTTTTTGTCGGTCAACCTCAATGTTAGGAATCATTAGATTATATAATAGGTCATATCCTGTACCGGCATGTTTTACCTGTTGGCTGTTAGGAGTGATTTGTATGTGATCATTCTTACGGATAAAGGCTTGTCCTTTAATTTCTATTTCTCCTAATACGACATTGTTTTCTTTCAAAATAATAGGAGATATATTCTTTTGTTGTGATGACAAACTGATACAAGATGATTCATATCCAATGGATGTAACATATAATAAGAATCTCTCCATTGGAGGAGTCTTGAATGTAAAAACACCAACACTATCAGTGATTGTTCCTTGTACAAAAGTTGAATCATTCTTTAAAATTCTAATTGTTACATAAGGAATTCCGCGATTATTTGTATCAATAACTTTTCCAGTCTGGGTTTGGGCATAGGATGAAATAGCTGATATCAGTAGCCCAATCAAGATTAAAAATGTCTGTTTCATTTCATTATTAGAGTTAGTTTTTATACCCAAAGTTAGGGATATAAAGTTTCATCCCCAAATAAAAAGTTTCAGATTCGGGGATGAATAGAAATGAATGAGTTGCTAATAATCAGCGATTTATAAAATCAGAAGAAAAGAAAAACTGACGCAAGGGGTACAAAAGTTTCAGATTCCTACGAATGGGCCAACAATTTGCGGATATAAATACCCAAGTTGGTGTCGTGTTCGTTGATTCCAAGTTTTTCACGGATGTCGCTGCTCACATTGTAGTGGCTCCGCATCTTGATATACGTGCCCACTTCTCTTCCTTTCAGCCCCATGGCATAAAGACAGCAATAGTTGATTTCCCATTCGGTGAGTCCATGCTCTTCCAAATGATTGATGAACTGAGGATGCGATGCCTTGAAGGCCAGTCGGGTGGAATCCATGAAAGCATCCTTGTCCTTCAATACTTCGTCTATCCATACATCGTATGGCTTGGCATACGATTCGTTGTCGGTAATCTGTGCTGCCACCAAACCATTCAGCATTTCAAACCGAATCCGAATGGCTTCGGTGATAGGTTTGGGCAACTCTTTCTGATTGGAAAGCAAGTTCTTTAAATTCTCGCTCTCGGATTCCAATTGCGAGATTCTCATGCCGAGGTTTTCCTGTTCCAACCGTAGCCGGGTGTTTTCCTGTTCGGCAATGATTCTTTGGGCTTGACTTGTCCGATAACGGTAATAAATCAAACCAATGATGATCAATAGGATAAAGGCTCCACAAATGCTGTACCAAGTAATATTCTCTCGTTTTCGGGTTTCTTGCAATGAAGCCATTTCCAATTCGTGTTTCTTTTGTGCGAATAATAAATCGTGGGAGAACAATTCCAAGTGCTTTTCTTCTAATTTACCATAGTACGATCTGAAAGCATCCAATGCCTCCTTGTATTGGTGGTTTTCTTCAAGAGCATTCAATTTTATGGTATAATATTTCAAAGAGTTTGTGCCTGTTACGGTTTCCAGTATTTCCAGTGCTTTCTTGGCTTCACCTATTCGGATATATCCGAGAGCAATGTCAAGTCTGGCCACATTGGATAATTCGTTGTTGTCTTGATACAAATCGATAACCGTTCTTATCTCTTCATCAGAACCCCATGTTATGGTATAGGTTAACATATAAGGAATCATGTAAGAGCCATAATCGGGATATTCCTTCACCAGGTTTTGGCAACAGGTCAGGATGCTGTCTGCCAATGGTTTGTTCTTTTTGACAATGCTACCGTCCAAAGCACTGGCAAGGCATCTCATTTGGTAACGGGAGCGACCAATGGCTTGGTATAATGGGGCTGCCTGCAAGTTGTTGGCGATAAACTCTTCATACTTATAGGTAGAGTAATGGTAGGTGCCTTGTGCAACAAGCAGATTGGCAAAGGTAAATGTGTCCGTCATTTCTGCTTCCAGTTCCCGCGCCTTGATAAAGGCTTGCATGGAGGAATCTCTTTCGTTTTTATTCTGGTAAATGCGTCCTTGGTAATAATAGGTGCGAAGTTTTTCATTGGGCGTACCTTTCTCCAAGTAATAGTCAATGGCCGGCTGCAGCACTTCGAAGTCTGTCCGGTCAATCACGTTCTTGTCCAAGGCCATGGAAAGCAACAAGGCATGCTTGGCTTCCTCTTCCTTTCCCGACAATGCTTCCTTGTCCATTCCTTGTAGAACGTTCAAAGCACTGTCCGGTCTTTCTTCGATAAAAGACTCTACCTGCATCAGTGTTTCCCAATGTTTGGAGTGTGGGGTGCAGGATGCCAGGCAGGAGATGATGGCTAATATGTAGATGTAGTGTTTCATCGCTTTTTTTGCCCAAACAATTCAGAGTGTGAACCAAGTCGGATCAAACTTATAATGTCGTCTTCAATCCATATCAAAAGGAAATCACCTCCTATATGACATTCCATACAACCTTTGTATTGTCCTGTCAATAAATGTGGACGACAATTTTCTGGGATAGGCTCTTCGTTTGCCAAGCAACGGAGAATATCAAGCAAGGCTTCCATTTTCTTACGT
>JBGVGD010000062.1:0-138861 GCA_045121515.1 Phocaeicola sp.
ATTGGCTGGAGTTCAATCTGTGTGCGACTTCTACAATTTGAAGTTGTATGCTTTTTTTGAAGCAGGTGACATTTTGGATACAAATGGATATGAAGCCAAAGGCTTGAACAATGCCAACCATAGTTTAAACAAACTTTATATTGCTTTAGAAACGGCAACCTACATCTGAAGTATATCAGAATTGTAAATTCGAATTTAATAGATATGGAATTACAAACCCAAAGATTGTTGCTGAGACCTTGGCAAGAGGATGATGCTGACGAACTATACAAGTATGCCAAAGACCTACAAGTGGGGCCAGCTGCAGGATGGCCAGTACATACAAGCGTTGAGAATAGCAGAGAAATAATCCGCACAGTTCTCTCCGCAGTAGAGACTTACGCTGTGGTATTGAAGCAAACATGCAAACCTGTTGGCAGCATCGGATTGATGATAGGTAGGCAAAGTAATATTGGACTACCCGACAATGAATGCGAGGTGGGCTACTGGATTGGCGTGCCCTATTGGGGACAGGGGCTGATACCCGAGGCTGTTCGTGAGTTGCAACATCGAGCCTTTGAGGTCCTGGGAATGCAGAAAATGTGGGCTGGTTACTTCGATGGCAACGAGAAGTCAAAACGTGTGCAAGAAAAATGCGGTTTTAAGTTTATGTTCACGAAATGCAACGTGTCATCACAATTGGTTGGTGAGTTGCGGACGGAACACATTACTTGCCTAACAAAGATGGAATGGTTAATAAGTAAGTAAATTCGAATTTAATGAACGGTATGTAGAACATAGCGGAACAAGGCAACAAGTACTTGACAACTAATCTCATTCCCGTATTTTTCTTCCAACGAGAAAAAATGATTACCTTTGTTAGTGCAATGATAGAAAAAACAAGCGTTCTTTGTGGCTGTTGTAGGGTATGTGCAAGAGATTAAAGATGCTGTTTCTACCAACTTTCCCTTCCATAAAAAGGCAACGGACAGGTAGCATTTCTTTCTCTAATACCCACCATATACGGCTCCTTCTGCCGAAATTAACAATATGGTGAGGTAACACAAAAATGGTATATGTACCAACCACTTATCAAATTTCACCCTTATCCTGCCATTATTACGCAAGTTCTTCGTATATTTGTGTAAACGAGTAATAATATGATAGAAACATTGAATTATAAAGAAGTGCCTTTTCACTTCACGCATTGCTTTCAAGCCGATTGTTCGAAAGCCTCTTCATGCTTACGGTATCAAGCCACTCGCTTTCTACCTGCAGACAAGCGAGAACTTAAGGTGCTCAATCCTGTTTTCATTAACAATTTTGCTGAGTGCAAGGAATATCTGAGTGACGAACCAGCGCATTATGCGTTCGGCATGAGCAAATTGTTCGATGAACTTCCGTATGCCAAGGCAAAAGATATCAAGAACGATGTTATTTTCAAGATAGGGAAGACGCAGTTCTACCGGATGAGGAATCAGACCATTGGAATCTCTCCTTTGCAGCAACGTACTATTAAGAACGTGTTTCTGAGATATGGTGTCGAAGCAGATCCGGTATTCGATCGATACGAACCGGTGTATCAGTGGTGATGTGCCGCTGTATATAACCTCATGTTTGAGTTGGTTCCGCTAAGTGGTTTTATTTTTTCCATTTAGTGGAACTTTCTGTTCCATTAGTTGGAATTTTTAGTTCCATTATCAGAAAAAGGTTGGAACTGATGTGGAAATGATTGCTTGCGTCGTCATTAAGTGTGAAAGGAAAAATAGGTCGGTGTCACTCTAAAGGTTTGAAAATCATAGAGTGTGACGGGTGTGACAGAAAATTCAACTTAATTTCAAAAAGGTGGTTTTTGAGACTTTTATGAACGGAAGGAATTTATAAAAAATGGGAGGAAATTGCAATTTCCTCCCATTTCATCGAATATTTTGTTTCTATTTCTTACATCAAACTAGCGATGAATTCCTTCATGGCAGGTTCACAATTGCAAGCTTCTTGGTAAAGCTTGTATTGAGCTTTGGTGCGCACAAGGTTGTGGTCTGCATACTTAGTTTGGTAGTAAGTGTCACCATTGATGTAGTCTGCCAAGAAGCGGACAGCCTGCATGTATGGGAACAATTGGGCAGCGTATGGCAACATCTCGATTTCGAGCGGAGTGAGGAATACCTTTGCCGATTCAATGTAACCCTTGGCAAATGCCTTGAAGATTTCCATGTTGAACTGAACGTTGTTCAAGTCAGCATCGTCTTCCTTACCAGTGTTAGCTGCTGAGCGGAGGAAGTCGCCGAAGTCAGAGAAGATGAAGCTAGGCATGATTGTATCGAGGTCAATAACACACAATACCTTGCCTTCCATGTCGAACATCATGTTGCTTACCTTGGTGTCGCAGTGGCAGATACGCTTCGGAAGCTTGCCTTCACGGTGGAGTTGTTCTGCACTACACATCTTTTCTGCATCACGTTCGATAGCGTCTACGATATCTTGTACTTCAGCCAAACGGCCAGCCTTGTTTTCAGCAACGGCTTCGCGGAGCTGCTGCAAGCGGAATTCCATGTTATGGAACTTAGGAATCACTTCGCCAAGTTGTTCAGGAACGTCTGCCAACTGAGCCTGGAATTCGCCGAACTTCAAACCTGCCAAATATGAAGATTCCGGAGTTACGGCTTCCAATGTCTGTGAATCGCGGATGAATACCGATACACGCCAGTAGCCTGATTCGTCGTTATAATAAGTTTTTCCATCAGCGGCAGGAATGTAACGGAGCACCTTACGGTCAATTTCTTCTTCGCCGGCAGCTTCGAGTTTAGCACGGATATGGTTGGTTACCACTTCGATGTTATGCTGGAGCATGTCTACATCGCAGAAGATGTTGTTGTTGATGCGCTGCAAAACGTAGTTAGGTTCGTTTTCGTCAGCGGTTTTTACTAAGTAAGTCTGGTTGATGAGGCCTGATGTCAGTGCCTTGATTTCCTGTACTTCGCCTACTTCGGGGAATTGCTTGATAATTGGAGTTAAATCTGCCATGGTTCTTTTTATGAATTTAGGTTTAATTGGTACAAAGATAACTTCTTTCTTTCAATGACAAAAGAAAGAATGGAGAATTAAAGGTGAGGGTGTTGTATTTTTTTATGTTAAGATGACTTTGGTGTAAAAAATCATCATCGGGTAAGAATTTACACTTTATATAATTATAATATAAGGGAAAATTCGTAACTTTGCACCTCAAAAACATTTGGAGAGTAAGTAAAGTTAAAAAAATAAGGTAAGAATGGGATTGTTTTCATTTACACAAGAAATTGCGATGGACCTTGGTACTGCCAATACCATCATTTTAAATAACGGAAACATCGTGGTAGATGAACCTTCGGTAGTGGCTCTTGACCGTCGTACGGACAAGATGATTGCTGTGGGTGAACGTGCTAAGTTGATGTATGAAAAGGAAAACCCGAACATTCGCACTGTACGCCCTTTGCGTGACGGTGTGATTGCCGACTTTAATGCCTGCGAACAGATGATGCGCGGGTTGATTAAGAAGGTGAATGTGGGTAACCGTTTCTTTACACCGTCCTTGCGTATGGTTATCGGTGTTCCTTCGGGAAGTACAGAAGTGGAACTCCGTGCGGTACGTGACAGTGCGGAACATGCAGGCGGTCGTGATGTTTACTTGATTTTTGAACCGATGGCGGCTGCTATCGGTATCGGTATCGATGTAGAAGCACCAGAAGGTAATATGATTGTTGATATAGGTGGTGGCTCTACTGAAATTGCTGTTATTTCATTGGGTGGTATTGTTTCAAACAACTCAATTCGTATTGCAGGTGATGACTTGACTGCTGATATTCAGGAGTATATGTCTCGCCAGCACAATGTAAAGGTGAGTGAGCGTATGGCTGAGCGTATCAAGATTGCAGTAGGTGCAGCGTTGACTGACTTGGGCGATGATGCTCCGGAAGATTACATCGTTCGTGGCCCGAACCGTATCACAGCTCTTCCAATGGAAGTTCCAGTAAACTATCAGGAAATCGCTCATTGCTTGGAAAAGAGCATTGCCAAGATTGAAACAGCTATTTTGAGCGCTTTGGAAAATACACCGCCTGAATTGTATGCAGATATCGTGGTGAATGGTATCTATTTGGCAGGTGGTGGTGCCTTGCTTCGTGGTTTGGACAAGCGTTTGACCGACAAGATCAATATTCCGTTCCACATTGCAGAAGATCCATTGCTTAGTGTGGCAAAGGGTACAGGCATTGCTCTGAAGAATGTAGACCGTTTCTCATTCTTGATGAGATAATTTTAAGGAGTTCTGAGTTTTGAGTTCTGAGTTTTGAGTTGTCCGTCCGGATGTACTCATCATTCATGGCTCATAACTTAGAACTCATCATTTATAACTCAGAACTAAACATCCGATGAGAAATCTGCTGAATTTCTTTTTGAAATACAACTATTGGTTCCTTTTCATCTTGTTGGAGGTGATAAGTTTTGCTCTGTTGTTCCGTTTCAACAATTATCAGGGAAGCGCTTTCTTTACCTCTTCCAATCAAATGGCGGGCATGGTATATGAAGCAGCTAACAATGTGACGGGTTATTTCCATTTGAAGTCCATTAATGATGATTTGGTACAGAAAAATGTAGAACTTGAATTGCAGATGGAACGTCTTCGTTCTGCATTGATGGAACTCACGTCCGATAGTACAGGGTTGGAACGAATGAAGTCGGATGCTTTGAAAGGATATGATATTTATCGGGCTAATGTAATCAACAATAGCTTGACTCATGTGGATAATTACATCACTCTTGATAAGGGGGAAAACGATGGTATCCGCAGTGAGATGGGTGTGATTAATGGAAGTGGGGTAGTAGGTATCGTTTATCAGACTTCGGCCAACTATTCGGTGGTTATCCCTATTCTGAACTCCAAGAGTAGTATCAGTTGCAAGATTAAACGAAGTGATTATTTCGGATTCTTGAAATGGGATGGCGGTTCTTCTGAATATGCGACAGTAAAGGATATGCCCCGACATTCTTTGTTTTCATTAGGAGATACCATTGTGACTAGTGGACATAGTGCAGTCTTCCCGGGTGGTATTCCTATCGGAACTGTAGAGGATATGTCGGACAGTCATGATGGTTTGTCGTATTTGTTGAAAGTGAAGTTGTTTACTGATTTCGGCCGGTTGAATGATGTTCGTGTGATAGCTCAGAAAGGTCAGGAGGAGCAACTGGAATTGGAGCAAAAGGTGAAAGGAGGTAGAAAATGATAAAAATACTTCATCGGATAGAGTGGTTTGTAGGATTGGTGCTGTTGCAGGTACTTGTTCTGAACCATATGCATATCGGTGGATATGCTACTCCTTTTTTCTATATTTACTTTATCTTGAAGTTCAATTCAAGAGTAGGGCGCAATGAATTGATGTTATGGTCATTTGCTCTAGGATTATCTGTTGATGTATTTGGTAATACTCCAGGTATGAATGCGGCAGTGGCTACTTGCTTGGCATTTTTCCGCGGGTCGTTGATGCGTTTGGTGACTTTGCGTGATATGGAAGAAGGTTTTCGTCCGGGAATAAAGAGTTTGGGATTCTCTTCGTTCTTCCGCTATTCTTTATTGACATGTACATTATCTTGTACTTTGATTTGGATGATTGACACTTTTTCTTTCGTGAACTTATGGGTGTTGTTCTTTAAGATTTTGACCAGCGTTGTGTCTACGTTGCTCTGTATACTTTGTGCTGAATCGTTAGGGAGGAAAAAAGGGTGAAAAGAGATTATAATCTGGAAAAACGTAAATATGTATTGGGTGGATCGGTAGTCATTGTTGTACTGATTTACCTCTTTCGTCTTTTTACCCTCCAGATTATGAGTGAGGATTATAAGAAGAATGCGGATAGCAATGCATTTCTGAATAAGACTCAGTATCCTAGCCGTGGTGTGATGTATGATCGGAATGGGAAATTGTTGGTATATAATCAGCCAGCATACGATGTAACCATGGTAATGAAGGAAATCGTGGATTTGGATACATTGGATTTGTGCCGGACTTTGGGGATTGACAAAGACTACTTTGACCGCCGAATCCGTGAGTTGAAGGACAAACGATCCAATCCGGGATATTCTCCTTATACGCATCAAGTATTCATGACTCAGTTGTCGGCTGAGGAATGTGGTGTGTTTCAAGAGAAACTATTCAAGTTTCCAGGTTTTTATATTCAGCGACGTACTATCCGCCAATATAATTACAATTCTGCAGCCCATGTGTTGGGGGATATTGCGGAGGTTTCCAAAAAAGATATCGAGCAGGATGATTATTATGTGCGAGGAGACTTTATCGGGAAGCAAGGGATAGAGCGTGCGTATGAAAAACAACTTCGTGGTGAGAAAGGAGTTGAAATTTTGCTGCGTGATGCAAGAGGCCGTATCCAAGGACGATATATGGATGGTGCCTTGGACAAGACTCCGGTAGCAGGAAAGAACCTTACTTTAGGTATTGATATAGAACTTCAACAATTGGCGGAACGGTTGTTGGAAGGTAAAATTGGTAGTGTGGTGGCTATTGAACCTTCTACTGGTGAGATCCTATGTATGGCTTCTGCTCCCACTTTTGATCCTCGGTTGATGGTGGGTAGACAGCGTGGAAAAAACCATTTTGAGTTGGCACGTGATTCATGGAAGCCTTTGTTGAATCGTGCAATTATGGGACAGTTCCCTCCGGGTTCTACATTTAAGACTACGCAAGGCTTAACCTTCTTGGAAGAAGGAATCATTACTGCCGATACTCCCTATCCTTGTTATGGCGGCTTTATCCATTCTGGACTTCGAGTGGGTTGTCATGCACATCCGTCACCTCTACCATTGATACCTGCAGTTGCAACATCGTGCAATGCTTATTTCTGCTGGGGGCTTTATCATATGATTGGTGCCCGAAAAAAATATGGCTCCGTACAAAATGCCATGGCTACTTGGCGTGATTATATGGTTTCTATGGGATTCGGTTATCCGTTGGGAATTGATTTGCCGGGTGAAAAGCGTGGTATGATACCGAATGACAAGTATTACGACAAGAATTACAATGGTTCTTGGAATGGCTTGACAATCATATCTATCGCTATTGGGCAGGGTGAAGTAACGGCAACTCCTTTGCAGATAGCCAATTTGGGAGCCACTATAGCCAATCGAGGCTATTTTATTACACCGCATGTGGTAAAGGAAGTAGAAGATGAAGCGTTGGATTCTCTGTATACATCCAAACGATATACGAAAGTACGGGAAGAACACTATGAAACCATAGTACAAGGGATGCGTGCTGCTGTGACAGGCGGTACTTGTAGGGCCGCCAATTTGCCGGGATTGGATGTTTGTGGTAAAACGGGTACAGCGCAGAATAGAGGTAAGGACCATTCTGCCTTTATGGGATTTGCCCCAATGAATAATCCAAAAATAGCCGTAGCGGTATATGTGGAAAACGGTGGTTGGGGTGCCACTTATGGGGTGCCTATCGGTGCTTTGATTATGGAAAAATACTTGAATGGCGAACTATCAGCACAAAGTGAGTTGAAGGCTCAGGATATACAAATGAGAAGAATTGATTATGGCATACACGAACGATAACATGTTTAAGTCTGTGGATTGGATAACCATTGTTATTTATTTGGCATTGGTTGTCTTGGGGTGGTTCAGCATTTGCGGGGCCTGCTATGACTATGGAAACATGGACCTATTCAGCTTTGATACCAATTCTGGTAAACAGCTGGTTTGGATTGGAGGTGCATTGGGATTAGGTTTTGTTATTCTGATGCTGGAGGATGCCATTTATGACTGGTTTGCCTATATCTTTTATGCGCTAATGATGTTGTTGCTGTTTGTGACTCCATTTTTAGCGGAAGATATCAAGGGTTCTTATTCTTGGTTGAAGTTGGGACCAGTAAGCTTGCAACCTGCAGAATTCGCTAAATTTGCGACTGCTTTAGCTTTGGCTAAATTCATTAGTGTCAACAGCTTTTCAATGAATAAGCTAAGATCTTCTATACCAGTATTTCTCTTGATCCTTTTGCCGATGGTGTTGATTGTCATGCAACGGGAAACTGGTTCGGCATTGGTTTATTCTGCTTTTTTCCTGATGCTTTATAGAGAAGGAATGCCGGGCTCTATTTTGTTTACGGGGATTAGTGCAGTCGTATATTTTGTCGTGGGTATTCGTTTTGGACAAGAATGGATGCCGGATGAATGTACACCTTTAGGGGAATTTGCTGTTCTTACTTTGATTACGTTCTTATGCGCATCATTAGTATATACGTACTGTGAGAAAAAAGGAGTTGTTGGAAACATTCTGTTATATGGGGGAGGAAGCATTGTGCTGGCATTGCTTTTCTCGTTGTTTGTTATTCCGTTTAACCTGATTTATTTCTTGTACATAGAACTAGGTTGTTTGTTGGTCTATTTGTTATACCTATCTCTGCATGAGAGAATCATGAACTATTTCTATATTGCGTTGTTTGCTATTGGATCGGTTGTATTCCTTTATTCTGCAGATTATGTTTTTGAGGAAGTATTGCAGCCTCACCAACGTATTCGAATCGAAGTTTTGTTGGGTATGGAGGAGGACTTGGCCGGTGCCGGTTATAATGTAAATCAAAGTAAAATTGCTATTGGTTCGGGAGGTCTGTTGGGCAAAGGCTTTTTAAATGGCACCCAAACAAAATTGAAATATGTACCGGAGCAGGATACGGATTTTATTTTCTGTACGGTTGGCGAAGAACAAGGATTCTTAGGAGCGGCGATTGTTCTTTGTCTCTTTATGTTACTGATATTACGCTTAATAGCCCTTTCAGAACGGCAACATTCCCGTTTTGTACGTGTCTATGGATATTGTGTGTTAAGCATATTCTTTTTCCACTTGTTCATTAATGTGGGCATGGTGTTGGGGCTTACTCCTGTAATTGGTATTCCTCTTCCTCTATTCAGTTATGGAGGCTCTTCATTATGGGGATTTACCATTTTGTTGTTTGTCTTTCTTCGAATGGATGCCGGCCGAAGTACGCGTTAAGGATGTCTTTTGATTTGTAACCCTATATCTTGGATATCAGACAAAATACTGTCTTTCATGATATGTATAATGCGGAATTCAGAAATGGAATCTTTCGCAAATATGTTTGAATCCCATGAAGAAGATAATTGTCGGGTGTTTCCAATGCCTTTCCCTTTCCAGTTTCCGATAGAATCGGCTAAATATAAATGAATGGTATCTTCATTGATTGTTAGCCAAAGATCTCGATATTTGTATGTGTCTTTGTGGCGGATGCCAATTTCGTATTCATAGTTCAATGGACTGATAGTATTAGGGAGAGAGAATACGAACGTGTCATTCTTATGCCAGCCTGCTGTAGAAGCAGACTGGTAAGAATGATAATAAGTATTGTTTTGGCAGGACGAAACCGCCAACCAAAGTGTTAATAGTATGTAAACCGCTCGATTAATTTTGAGGTTGCGTCTTTTCATTGGCACCTTTCTTTATTGGGTTTTCTGACGGATTCTCTGTGCGTTTTTCGCGAGGACCATTCGGCTTTCTGTTATTATGATATTTGTTGCGGCCTTTGTCTGCTTTGTTGCGATTGTCGCCTTCTTTCCCTTTATCAGCAATTGGAGCGTGTTCTTTCACCTTTGGTTCATTGTTCTGAGGCTTGTTTTCCTTTTCTGGAATGTTTGGCCTGTTATTTTCTCTATTGCTTTCTCTGTTTGGAGTGACTGTTTTTTTCTTTTTCTTGCGATTGGTGTTATTGCCTTTTCTTTTGTCAAAGCGGGTTAGACTTTCTTGTTCTACCAGGTCGAATGTCTTTGGCGATGTACTGCTGTTTACATCAATCAAGTTTTCAGGCTTTTCGCCTCGTTTGTTCATGTTGATGATTTCAAAGGCGTTACGAGCTGTAATAGTCACGGCATTAGCCATGAAATTCTTATCGGTAGAGTAAGTAATAAGTCCTTTGAGAATATCAGCTTTGAAGAAATAATAAGTTCCTTCTGTTGTTTCCAATGTAACTTCTTTGCTTGGCAAACGTTTTTGTGATTCCACATAAACGTCCACTTCATAATTCAAGCAGCACTTTAATTTAGCACATTGACCAGCCAATTTTTGAGGATTAAGTGAAATGTCTTGGTAGCGTGCTGCACTTGTTGAAACAGAGATGAAATTGGTCATCCAAGTAGCACAGCACAATTCGCGTCCGCAAGGACCAATTCCACCAATACGACCTGCTTCTTGACGAGCACCGATTTGTTTCATTTCGATGCGTACACGGAATACTTCAGCCAATACTTTGATGAGTTGGCGAAAGTCCACACGTTCGTCTGCAATGTAATAGAAGATAGCCTTATTCCCGTCTCCTTGATACTCTACGTCCCCAATCTTCATGTTCAGATTCAGATTTAGGGCGATTTGACGGGAACGAATCATTGTATCGTGTTCTTTAGCCTTAGCTTCTTCATATTTTTCCATGTCGACCGGCTTAACCTTTCTATAGATACGCTTGATTTCTACGTCAGGTTTTAAATTAGCCTTTCTCATTTGTAGTGGGACAAGACGACCTGTCAATGTGACTACACCGATGTCATGTCCTGGACTTGCTTCTACTGCAACAATATCTCCTTTGGCCAATTTAAGTTTGTTGCTATTCTTGTAAAATCCTTTACGGGTATTCTTGAACTGAACTTCTACGATGTCTTGTTCTTCGGCATTGCCAGGAATATCGGCTAGCCAGTCGTAAGTGTTCAATTGTCTATCTTGTCGGCCACAGCCTTTACAGCATAAATGGCCGCTTCCGTTTTTGATTTTGAAATTATTATCCATAAATAAATGTGTCTTTATAGTTATTTTTGCACGAGTAGTACAATCATCTTCAATGAAAAATCAAAGAATACCATACGTGCATTTACGTTCTGTTCTATGTGGTATTGGGCCTCACTTAATTCATCCATAATCCCCATAACGTTCTTTTCATTGATGTAAGGAGCAAATCGTTTAGAGAAGTTCTGCTCTTCTTCATTCATGAAAATTAATGAAGGGTCTTTGAAATTGAATATAAAGTTTTCGCGTACTAGTCGTTGGCAATAAGATAAGAAATGCTTCTGCTTTTCTCGTCCCATAGCTGCTATAGTCTCACTCCATTGTTTCATCTCGCGTATCTTGCGCTGATAAGACAAACGCATCAAGTTGACAAATAAGTCGAAAAAAAGTTTGTTCTCTTCGCTTAAATGAATGCTCTCCAGGGCTTTAAGGAAATTACCTTCGCTTTGATGAGCTATAGATATAGCATCTTTCTCTTGTAGACCATACTGATTTTGTAGTCTTTCTGTAATGTACTTCTCTTCTATCCCATAAAGAGTAAAACGTTGTGTTCGGCTTTGGATAGTGGTTAACAACATGTCTGGTTCTTCAGAAACAAGCAAAAAGATAGTTTGGCTTGGTGGTTCTTCCAAGAGTTTGAGCAATTTATTGCTACATTCCACGTTCATTTTTTCCGGCAGCCAGATAATCATGATCTTATATCCGCCTTGACTGGATTTTAAACTAAGTTTGCGGATAATTTCATCACTCTCTTTTACGTAGATTTGGGCTTGTTGGTTTTCTGCACCCATTTCTTCCAACCAAATGTTCAGGTTGAAGTAGGGTGTGTTGCTTAGAAGCTCTCGCCATTCTGCAATGAAATCATCACTGACAGTATCTTTGGCTTTCTTTTTTATGACAGGAAAGACAAAATGGAGGTCAGGATGAGCCAGTTTATTGAACTTGATGCAATTAGGGCAGACACCGCATGCGTCTTTCTCACCTGGGTTGTCGCAAGAAAGATAACGTGCAAATGCAATGGCCAAAGGTAGTTTTCCAATACCCTCGGGACCACAAAACAAGCGTGCGTGAGCTATTTTTCCTTCTTTCGCTTCACGGATAAGTCGTTGTTTTGCTTCTTCTTGACCTATGACATCTTTAAAGAACATGTTAATATATTACTTTGGCTACTTCTTTAATGCTTTCTACTGCTCCTACACTATAAAAATGGATACTAGGTACACCATGCTTGATGAGTTCCTTACATTGCTGGATACACCATTCTATACCTAATCTTTCAGTTTCTTTCTCTGTTGTACACTTCAAAGCCTCTAATGCCAATTCTTGAGGGATGTCAACTTTGAACGTTTTAGGAATAACCGAAAGTTGTGATTGTTTTCGAAATGGCTTGATACCTGGGATGATAGGAATGTTAATGCCTGCAGCACGTACCTTTTCTACGAATTGAAAATATTTTCGGTTGTCATAGAATAACTGAGTTACTGCATATTCAGCACCTGCTTCGACCTTCTTTTTCAACCAATAGATATCCAGTTCCATGTTGGGCGCTTCTTCGTGCTTTTCAGGGTAGCAAGCCACACCATAACTGAAAGGAGTGTTAGTCACTTTAATAGGAGAACCGTCTACAAATACACCTCTGTTGAAGTCATTGATTTGTTCTGCCAATTCTAATGCATGTGCAGGGCCATTTTCTTCAGGAGTAAAGGTTGATTCGTGCTTGGCTTTATCTCCTCTAAGGACTAAAAGATCGGTAATGTTAAGAAATTGTAGATCAAGCAATACATATTCTATATCCTCTCGGCTAAATCCACTGCAAAGGATATGAGGAACGGTTGTTATGTTATATTTATTATGAATAGCAGCGGCTACAGCAACAGTGCCCGGACGTCTGCGCAAACGCGAACGTTCGAATAAACCGTTTCCCAATTCTTTATATACGTATTCACTACGATGTGTCGTAATGTTGATATATTGCGGATCAAATTCCCGCAATGTATCTATTGATTGGTATAGCTTTTCGATGCCTGTACCCTTCAAAGGGGGTAAGACTTCGAATGAAAAAGCGGTTTTGTTCGTATGTTTGATTAAATCTACAACTTTCATTTCCTATTTTTGCTAAAAACGAATCTATGCTAATTTACATAGAAGGCAAAAATAAGAAAAATAAATGAAACCCTTATAAGAATGGAGTGAAAAGATGTGCAAACCATCCTATGAATTTCTTCCAAGGAGTCCTTTTTTTGTAAATTTCAGCGGTTAATAGTGTACTATCTTCCTTGTCTTCCTGAAACATTTGTATAAGTTCGTAGGTCGTTTCTTTGTCAAAAACAAATGCGTTTACTTCATAATCAAAGCGTAAACTGCGACTGTTTAAGTTGGTACTTCCTACGGTACAATATAAACTGTCTATCATCATGATTTTTGAATGATGAAAGCCGCCGTTGTAGATGTAGATATCTGCACCCTTCTTTCTTAATTGATTGGCAATATATAGTGCAGCATCAGGTGTAAAACCAATGTCCGATTTTCCGGGGATCATGATTTCTACCTTTGTGCCCTTCTTTATGGCTTCTTTTATGGCTCTTTTTATCGTTTTTGTAGGTGTAAAATAGGGATTGATAATTTGTATTTTGTTTTCTGCATTTTCTATCGCATGGGCATATACATTTCTTATGATTTTAGGACTTTTTCTTGGATAACGGTCTACGATTGCCACATCTTTTGATGGCAAACTAGCAATCATGGAATCATTTTTCAAAGGATAGTATGTCGCTCCACCAATGTCTTGTTGGGTACATTTGTTCCACATGTCGAGGAATATATCTTGTAATTCGTTGACTGCATTTCCTTCAATACGGATATGCATGTCTCGCCAATCCCCTATTTCTGGTAATCCTTCAATGTAATAGTCGGCTATGTTCATGCCGCCTGTATAACCAATTTTTCCGTCGATTACTACGATTTTGCGGTGGTCACGATGGAATACATGGTTTATCCATGGAAAACGGAGCGGGTCAAACTTAACAATTTCAATGCCTTTTGCTCTAATCTCTTTCAGGTGTTTCTTTTTAAGCGGTTGGTTGTTGGAAAAGTTACCAAACGCATCGAAAATGGCTCTGATTTCTACTCCTTCTTCTGCTTTTTTTCCTAATAAATCAAAAAGAGCGTTAGCAATAGAGTCATTTCGGAAATTAAAATATTCTAAATGAACATGGTGCTTGGCTCGCTCTATTGCTTGAAAAAGGTCAATGAATTTTTCCTCACCGCTTTTGAGTAACTTTAATTGGTTATGATGAGTTGTTTCTATTTTAAGATTCTTTAGATACGCGATAAGGGTAGAGTCGCTTTGTGCTTTTAGACTTCCCGTAGTGAAGATTAAAAGAATTAAAGCGTAGAATTTGAATAGATTTGTTGAATTAATTGCCATTAGTCTAATTTTTAGGCTGCAAATGTAGAGATTATTCTGTAAATGGTCAAGTTTTCTCCTTTTTAGAAGATACATTAAGAAAAAACGAAAAGGATGTATCAAAATGATACATCCTTTTCGTGAGTTTGGTTATAATTGGATTATTTAACTTCCAAAATAACTACGCGGTTCAAGTAAGCCTTTTCGAACATAGGGTCAGTACCACCCATTGCAACTTTTTCAAGTTGGCTTGGGTTTACACCTTCAGCAACCAATGCATCATAAACAGCCTGAGCACGCTTTTCTGATAATGTCTGGTTGATTGCCGGGGTACCTGTAGCCTTGTCTGCGAAACCTGCCACTTTGTACTTAGTGTTAGGGGTTTGCTTGATAACCTTAGCCATCAACTTCACATTTACCATACCTTCTGGACTAATTTGAGATTTGCTAATCTTGAAGAATATAGCTGCTGCGCCAGAACCAGAAACTTCCTTGATAACTTCCTTAACAACTTCTACTGGAACTTCCTTGATAACTTCTTTTTCAACAACCTTTTCTACAATCTTAGTTTCAGCCTTGCAGAACTTCTTGCCGCCGAATGTGTGCTTAACACCAAGAGTCAAACGTGCTGTTGCTTCAGCCTTACGGCAGTCGCTGCCGAAGCCAAAGATAGAAGGAGCCACACCGAAACGACCTTCGATATTCATAGCCCACTTGTTATTGAAGTTATAGTCAAGACCCAAACCAACTGTAGCACCGAAACGAGCCTTTGCACCTTCTTCTTCGAAACTGTATGAACTTGTTTCTGTCTTGTTTACGCTACCCATGATTGTTTGGTTTGATTCACCTTGATTTATGTTTGGGTATGTGATGTTGATGTCTTGGTTAGTAGTGTATGTACCATTTACAGCTGAAGAGATGTTCATGGTAGGACCACCGAATACATACAAATCCAAAGCACGGTTTTCATCGTACTTCAAAAACAAGTTAGTTAAACTCATGGTTGCATCAAGATTGATTTCGCCAAAAGTCTTGTTGTCCTTGCTATAACCAGTGTTTTGCTTATCCAAAGTCTGCCATGCACCAGCGATTTCAGCACGTACTCCCCACACTGGAGTGATGTACTTACCTAACTTCACGTTGATATTGAATGTAGGTGAGTTTACTCCATCATTCAATACTGACATTGCTCCAATGCCAGCACCGATGTATATATTGTCACTCTTCTTCTGTGCTTCTTGTGCATTCACTGCAGCGAATGAAGATGCCAAAATCAATGACAATGCTAAAAATTTACAATTCATTAGTTCAGAATTTTAAAGTTTTATAAATTAAAGCGCACTTACGATACCACCACCGGCGTTGTCATTGCCATGACCATGATCATGTGCATTTCCGTGTCCGTGATTGTGACCTACAGAACCATGTCCATGTCCATGACCACTGCCAGGAAGGGCAATACCATAAGTTGTTTTACCAATGATAATCGCATTATCACAAACTGTAAATGTAGCGATATTGTCTCCTGCTGCTCTAGAAGTACCTTCTTTGTATGCGTAGTTCTTTTTAGTAGTAGTAACGCTAAATTCTATACATGTTACAGAGTTTGCGTAAACAGTAACTTCGTAAAAAGTAATCGGAGCTTCAGTTGCTGTCTTGAACTTGTTGATTTCTTGATTAGCCTGAGTTGCATAATTCTGGTTGATAATATTCTCATTCTCAACATATGTACCACCTTGATAGAACTTCATATCTGTTGTCACGGTCATTGCTGGGAACCAATAATTTAACTTGTTTGTAACATCGCAATGATAATTTACAGGATCATTTGTGTTTTGGTTAATCAATTCAAGATATGGACCATATGTGCTTCCACCAGGAGTCGTACCGCCCGGTTCGTCACCGCCTGGTTCGTCACCGCCCGGTTCGTCACCACCTTGTTCAGGAGACTTTGCAGACATAACCAATGTCGGAGTGAAGATAGCAACCTGACCAGCATTTAAAGCAGGAACTTCTACTGTTGTTTCAGCAGTCAAAGTTTTTTCTTCTTCGCCCAATGTTGCCACATATGTAGCTGTGATTTTAATAGTCATAGCAGCAAAACCATCAGCAGATGTCTTTGTGTATGTCTTCATTGCTTCATCATTGAATGTAAGAGTTGATGCTGCAGTTACATTTTGGAGTTCTCCGTCCAAAATAGCCCAAACTGTAGGTTGGATTGAGATAACAGCATCACCTGGTTTGTATTCACCTGGAAGATCTACACCTGGAATGTTAATAGTCGGAGTATTAACATCTACTTCAGTCTTTGTGCTGAAATTTTCTTTTTCGCAAGAAGCCAAGCCAAATGCGAAAAACGCAGCCATTACGGCACTGCTTAAAAATTTGAATTTGTTCATTTTTTAAATAATTATTAATAATTAGACAATTTGTTTTCTATATATTTAGGATTGAATCCATTTTCTTCCATTAATTTATCGCTTGTCTCTACTCGATATTGGCGATAATATACTCTTTCATTCCCTGCATTGTACATAATTCCCATATTTAAGGAAGAACTTACTCGGGGAATATATTTATGTCTTTTCTGTTTGTAAGGTGGTAATGCAACTTGGAAAAGAAAGCCTCCATTGGAGTTCGCTTCCTTTGCCTTCATGGCATAAAACCCTACCGATGCATACTTGAAATGTCTTACCATATCAAAACGTATTCCTCTTTCTCCCAATAGATATTGTTGTGCTTTCAAACTGAACTGCACATCATATCTCGGCCAAAAAAAGTTTCCGCCTAGACTCCATGTCCATTGGTACTGGTCATTATATTTCAATGAAAATCCATCCCAATATCCCCATCCTGTATAACCAACTTGCGCTTCTACCGAAAACCGTTCATCTTTAAACGGCCGGAATAACTGTAAGTCTAGACCATATTGGTCTTGGTTAAAACATCCCACTGTTGCTTTACCTTTAATGTTAAGAGGTAATCGGAAACGTTGTGACAACGTGATAAATCCTGGCCTTACCTTTTTATGTAAAGGACTATAGGCTGCATATCCTTGTGTATCTACAATTAAAGGTAAAATTATTTGCCCCGTCAGTTTCATTCCTGGCCAAAATGAAACTTCGATGGCGGGATTTAATGATAGCATCACTTGATATACCTTTGTAAGGTCCATGTTCTGAAATGAGAACGAAGGATATACCAAAATGTCTACCTTATACCTTGAACTGTTTCGTCTCTTTTCTTTCTTAACTTCCTTCCAACTATCTGCTAAATCATAACTCGTTTGCCATTTGGCTAAATCGGCTGTATCTTTACTTAACGGTTCGTATGTTAAGGACATTTCCGGAATCTCTTGTCTCGTTACAATAATCTTGCAACGTTTATTGTCCGGTAATCCTAGCTCTTGAATGGTTTGGACGGCTTTTGCTATTCCAACTTCCTGAATCTTATATGTCGAATTCTCTATTGTATAGATTCTTTCGCTTTCGTTCTCAGCCCATCTTACATTCTCGAATCCTAAACGAACCAATTCTTCAACGGTATTTTCACCTTCGGATTGGCCCCAAATGGTCGACCATGGCAAAATGGCTATGACCATTAAACATATCCAACGGCTAAATGCCTGATTTTCGAAGAATTTTAGTTTCATCTCTATCCCTTATATATGATTAGCCCTATTGTTGTTGGTGCTAGTATACAATATCGGTGCAAAGTTAGAACACTTTTTTTAAAAGACAAAGAAAATTTACTTAAAAAAAAGAGGGTGGTGAAAAATGACTTAAAATAAGGCCTGCTGAACTAGCGAATCAATCCTTTATGCATTCTTTTGAATTGCGGTGCAAAGGTACGCTCTTTTTGTGATACTTGCAAATTTTTTGCTTATAATCGTTCTATGCCTTTAGTTGGTGCTTTCTTCTTGCTTTTTTATATACCTTTTATAATAAGAAAGAATAATGGTAGTACAAGGTAATGCTATAATCATACCCACAATTCCCATTAAAGCTCCCCAAATGGAGAGTGATAATAAGATGATAGCTGGATTCAATCCGGTGATTTTTCCCATAATTTTAGGAACGATGACAGCGTCCTGGATAGTTTGCACGATGCAGAAAACTAGTAGGGCGCAGGCTAGAATCCACCAAAAGTTTTCTCCTGTGTCTGCTGCTTTCAATAATGAAAGGAGAACAGTTGGTACCAATGCTACTAACTGCAAATAAGGAACCATGTTCAATAATCCAATGAATAGTCCGAAGCCGATTGCTAGCGGAAAGTCGATGATGATGAAACCGATACTAAACAATACACCGACTAGAAAGGCTACCAATGCTTGCCCGCGGAAATATCGGTTCATCCCTTCTTTTACATCATTGACAATGCGGATGCTCATCTCTCTGTATTTTTTTGGAACCAGTTCTACCCAGCCACTGGCAATAGTTTCATAGTCCAATAATATAAAAAAGGTATAGAGCAAGACGATGAAGGCAGCAAAAATACTCACGACGAGGTTCACGGATTGGGTGAAGATGCTCCATGCCTTGGGTAATATATTGCGAAGCATATTGGCGATATTCTCTTCATTCAGTGAGTTTTGTATTTGAATCATATCTATATGCTCCTTGATAAAGTTGGCAATTGTTCCTGGAATGTGAGCTTGTTGGGAACCTTCGATAAAATAGGTCGTGAGCAATCCTTTTAACTTTCCAAATTCGTCGATAATAGGCGGGACTAATCCCACTAATGCCAATGTCAGCAAGGTCAATAAAACGGTCATGGTTATCAGGATAGAAGCGACTCGGTTCTTGATTCTCAATTTGTATTGGAAAAAGGTTACCATGGGGTAGACCATATAAGCTATTAGCCATGCGATGAAAAAGGGGAGAAGTACACTGCTCAAATAATTGACTAGATAAAGTATACCTATTATAATAAGTAAGGTAATAATTCCTCGGATAAAACTATCGAATGTGATTTTCTTTTCTAGCATGGTTTGGATTTATTAAGTTTCATTCGTTGCAAATATACTACTTTCTTCTTACATTTGTCCCGAATATAAGGAAAAACCGAGAAATGGGAAAATTGTTCGTGGTACCTACTCCGGTAGGGAATTTGGAGGATATGACCTTCCGTGCCATTCGTGTACTGAAGGAAGCGGATTTGATTTTGGCAGAAGATACACGCACTTCGGGTATCCTTCTGAAGCATTTTGAGATAAAGAATGCGATGATTTCACATCATAAGTTTAATGAACACAAGACAGTGGAGGGAATTGTCAATCGGTTGAAGGCTGGTGAGACGATTGCTTTGATATCGGATGCTGGTACACCGGGAATTTCGGACCCTGGCTTTTTAGTGGTTCGTGAATGTGTCCGCAATGGTATCGAGGTGCAATGTTTGCCAGGAGCAACAGCTTTTGTGCCGGCTCTGGTGTCTTCGGGCTTGCCGAATGATCGCTTCTGTTTCGAAGGATTCTTGCCTCAGAAGAAAGGAAGAATGACTCGTCTGCTTTCTCTTCAGGAAGAAACGAGAACCATGATATTCTATGAATCACCTTATCGTTTGGTAAAGACACTCACTCAGTTTGTGGAATACTTTGGTCCGGATCGTCAAGTGTCTGTGTGTCGTGAGATTTCGAAGATACACGAAGAAAGTGTCCGTGGAACGTTAACCGAAGTTATCGCTCATTTTACGGCAACTGAACCAAGAGGGGAGATTGTTATAATATTAAGTGGTAAAGAAGACTAACTAATAAATAAAACGTATGAAAAAGCTATTATTACTATCGGTATGTATCGCCATGTTGACATCATGTGGTGAAATGAAGAAGAACGAAACGCTGAAGGCTCAGAACGACTCTTTGAATATAGCTCTGGCAGAACGTGATGCTGAGCTGGAAGGAATTATGGCTGCCTTTAATGAAGTACAGGAAGGTTTTCGTATGATTAACGAAGCAGAAAATCGTGTTGATTTGCAGGCAGATAAGATTGAAGGCGCTTCGGCTGCTCAGAAGATTCGTGAGGACATTCGTTTCATTAGCGAAAAACTTCAGTCCAATCGCACTCGTATTGCGGAATTGGAAGAACAGTTGAAGAACAGCAAGTATGCTTCAGCTCAATTGAAAAAGACAATTGCCAATTTTAAAGAAGAATTGGAGGCGAAGTCCCAACAGATTGAAACATTGCAGACAGAATTGGCTTCTAAGAATATCCGTATTGCAGAATTGGACGATGCTGTTGCCGGATTGACTCAGAATGTAGCCGACCTAGTGGCTGAGAACAAGGCAAAAGATGTAATGGTGGCTACTCAGGACAAGGCTTTGAATACCGGTTGGTTTGTGTTCGGTACTAGTTCGGAATTGAAAGAACAAAAGATTATCACAAAGAAACTCCTTCAGAAGACCAAGGTCTTGGAAAATGAGGATTTTAACAAGGATTATTTTACTCAAATTGATATCCGTACAGACAAGGAAATCAAGTTGTATTCCAAGGATGCTAAATTGTTGACAGCTCATCCGGAAGGAACATACGAACTCGTAAAGGATGATAAGGATCAATTGACATTGAAGATTACAAATCCGAATAAGTTCTGGAGTGTTTCCCGTTATTTGGTGATTGAAGTGAAGTAAACATTAGATTGATATGGAGAAGAGCGTCGGTTGAATGAATCGGCGCTCTTTTTTTATATGGTGATTGCATTATAATAAGATTATAATTATATTTGCGTAATAAATATGTAGTAGCATGATAAATCCTTTTATAACCAGTGGTTATCACTCTGAAAAGTATTTCTGCAATCGCACTGCTGAGACTGAGTTCTTAGTTCGTCAATTGCTTAATGGGAATAATGTAGCTTTGATTTCTCCACGGCGTTTAGGGAAAACAGGATTGATTCAACATTGTTTTCATCATCGTTCGTTAAAGGACTGCTATACTTTTTTGGTTGACATTTATGCGACTAAAAATTTGCAGGAGTTTGTATTTGAATTTGGAAAGAGTGTACTTAATGGCTTGAAACCAAAAGGAAAGAAGATATGGGATGTGTTTTTGTCTTCCATTGCTTCTTTGCGAACCGGTATTTCTTTTGATGAAATGGGGATGCCGAGTTGGAATTTGGAACTTGGCGACATAAAGAATCCTTCTGTTACGCTGGATGAGATTTTTAACTATTTGCACCAAGCTGACAAACCTTGTATCGTTGCTATTGATGAATTTCAAGCAATAGCCAAGTATCCGGAGAATAATGTGGAGGCTGTATTGCGGACATATATTCAGCATAGTGTGAATACTCATTTTGTTTATTCGGGATCCCAACGTCATATGATGGGGGAGATTTTTACTAGCCCTTCCCGCTCTTTTTACCAAAGTACGACCATTCTTGATTTGAAACCAATCGATTTGGACTCTTATCGGACATTCATCAAAGGGCATTTTGAAGAAGGTCATAGAAAGATTACAGATGAAGTCATTGAGGAGGTCTATCAGATGTTTGAGGGGACTACTTGGTATATTCAGTTTATGATGAATTTTTTGTATTCAGGAACTTTGCCTGGCGAAACATGCACAATGGATAGGATTGAACTTGCGCAAAATGAAATCTTGTCACAAATGAGTTATACCTATTCTTCTTTGTTGTATCAACTCCCGCCTAAACAAAAAGAAGTATTAATGGCAATATGTAAAGTTGGGAAAGTAAAGGAGATAACCTCTTCCAAATTTTTGAAGACTTATAAACTTACTTCCAGCAGTGTGCAAGGAGCTATAAAAGGATTGCTGGAAAAAGACTTTGTGACAATGGAACTTGGAACTTATAGCATATATGACCGTTTTTTTGATATTTGGTTGAAGAGGAGCATGATGATATGATAAAATAATATCATCTTCACTTCGGCAGAACTTCAGACTAATTGGATATCAATAGTTTATAATGCCGTTCCTTGATGAAGAAGAAAAAAGAGCGTATCCGATTGGAATACGCTCTTTTTTATTATATGGAGTTTTTAATATCCAGGATTTTGTTGAGCTGCAATTGTTGGATTTACATCCAATTCAGCTTGTGGAATCGGCAACAATACTTTAAAGAAGGTACGGTCGAAAGAACGTGCTTCTTCATTCAACGGTGAATGATAACCTCTGTCTTCTTCAGATGTATAGCGAGTGATTGTTTCGTTGTTACGCATTGCATCAAATAGGCGATGACCTTCACCAACCAACTCCTTGCGACGCTCGGTAGAAATTCTAGCAACAGTTGCTTCTGCCTCTGTTACAGGAGTTGCATTTGGATTCGCACGGAGAACGATTGCGTTCAAATACTTAGCAGCCTTGGTTGCATCACCTGTTTTAGCAGCAGCTTCAGCGGCTGTTAGATACATTTCAGATAAGCGGATTACCGGTAGACTGTTAAATGTATTCATTGCCAAATATTTATTCAAGAATACACGATCTTCTCCATACTTGGCTGCGTAGTCTTCGGTTTGAGCAGCAAGCATTACACCCCAACGGCAGTCGTCCATGTCTTCACTCATCATGTTGAGGAAACTTTTAGTCATAATCATATCTGCATAACCGCTTTCTTGATACAAATTGGCAATACCTTCACGGTCAACCCAATCGGTTGTACCAGTCATTACAATTTCAAAAATCGGTTCCTTGATGTGTGCAGGACTGGTTTTTGCCCATGCTTCAGCATATTCTTCATGTGCCCACAATTCATATGGACTGTTATTGATGATATCTTCGGCTATTCTCAGTGCATTCGCATTATCACCTTTGTTTAAGTAAACACGAGCTAAGATAGCCTTTGCTGTCCATTCGTTTACATAACCAGTATTAATATCGGTTGTTAAAGCACCTGCATTTATGACAGCAGTCAATTCGTTTTCGATGAATGTATAGACTTCCGCAACAGTATTACGTCCTGGAGTTTCCTCAATACCTAATGCAGATGTAACGATAGGTACCCCTAAAGATGCGCCATTGTCAGCAGTGTAAGTTTGGCCGTAAACACGTACCAAATCGAAATGTGCCAATGCTTCGCGGAACTCACTATTTTGTTATCTTATTGATAGTCAAATATTTAAATTGATTTTTTTTAAATAGCTGATTTGGATAGACCTTGTCAGAAGTGTTCTGACACAGATTATCTTTAAATATTTCTACCCAATTTCTACCGTTTCAATCTATTTAAAAGATGTTTTTAGAGAACTTTTTAGACTAAATCTTTAGCTATTTAATAAAAACGGAACAAAAGAAATGAGTGAAATCAGTTGGTTTCAAATCAGTCAATTTCAAATTATCTGATTTCATTTAATGGGTGTTTGTTTGGTAAGGAGAAGAATTGTTGCTACATTTGCATGTTACTAAAAATAAAATTATGGATACTCCTTTCGTATATGGTCGTATAGCCGAGAACAAAAACTTTACCGACAGAGAAGAAGAAACGAGGCTGTTAATGCAAAACTTTAACAACTTGATTAATACAATTATTATTTCTCCGCGTCGGTGGGGTAAAACTTCATTGGTTAACAAGACAACAGAAATGTTGTCAAGTATGAACGATGGAATCCGTATATGCCATGTAGATATATTCAATTGTCGTTCAGAAGAACAATTTTATCAGGCATATGCCAATGCCATACTCAAAGCATCGACAAATGCTTGGGAGGAGTTTATTTCAAGTGCAAAAAAGTATTTAGGGAAGTTAGTGCCTATTGTTTCACTTTCAGACAATAGCCAAAGTTATGAGTTTACTTTTGGCATCAATTTTAAGGACTCCCAATATTCTTATGATGAGATTCTTGATTTACCGGAAAAGATTGCAAAAGAAAGTGGAAAACGCTTTGTTGTCTGCATTGATGAATTTCAAAATATCAATGAATACGAAGATTCTTTAGGATTCCAACGGAAATTACGTTCTCATTGGCAAAAACATTCATCCGTATGTTATTGCTTATATGGCAGCAAACGGCATATGTTATTGAATATATTCAATAATTACGAAATGCCATTTTATAAATTCGGTGACATCTTGTTTCTACAGAAAATTAAACAAGAGGATTGGATTTCATTTATATCTTCCCGCTTTGAGGATACCGGCAAGCGTATTTCAAGAGAGGAATGTCAAAAGATGGTAGAATTAACTAAATGTCATCCTTATTATACACAACAATTGGGACAACAAGTTTGGTTACGTACATCTCAAGAATGCACAAAAGAAATTGTCATGGAAAGTTTCTTAAGTGTTATTGGACAATTAAGCCTTTTGTTTACAAACATTTTGGATACATTAACTCCCAAACAAATAAACTTTTTACTTGCGGTCGCCAATAAAGAATCTAATTTCTCATCCAAGGAAGTATTACAGAAATATAAGTTAGGAACATCTGCCAATATTAAGAATCTGAAAAAAGCGACATTGGAAAAAGACCTAATTGATATAATGCCTGGAGAAAAGATAGAAATACAAGATCCGCTGTTTGAATATTGGTTAAAATCGTTGTATCATTAAAGCTTAATGGAGATCTTTAAATTATATGAAAATCAAACGCATAACACATAATTTCATATAAGAATAAAAAAATAGCGCATCTGGTTTAGAATGCGCTATTTTTTTATTTTCGGAAAATTACTTCCAATTACCTTCTAGATTTGAATTAGCGTTCAAGTCATTGTTCGGAATTTCCCAAACAATACGCATATCATCAGCAGTCTTTGACAATGTAATATAGTCAGAGCCTGTCATGACAAGAGATTCCTGCTGAGGATTACTACGTTGAACACCATCATGCCATCTCTTGATGTCATTCATTCGTTGGCCTTCACCAATAAATTCACGAATCCATTCATTTTTGATTTCCTTGAACAATTCAGTGCCAGTAGCAGCAATTTCCGAAGCACCACGTTGAGTTCTCAAATCATTCAAGTATTTCAAGGCATTGGTTTCATCATTATTCATGTAAGATGCTTCAGCAGCGATCAAATATGCTTCAGCAGAACGGAAAACCTTAGCCATGTGATAATACTCATATGTCGACTTCTTCAAAGCAGGATTACCTGGATATTTGTTCAACATATAAACATCTTCTGTTACGACTTCCAAACAAGTGATTTTATCCTTACGATAGAAAACATCTTTTCTGATATCACCATCTTCGTAAAGGTCAAGTACCCATTGAGAAGGAACAAAATCAGGGCTGAAACTTTCAGTAGCTGTACTATATGACAAATAAATACCAGTAGCATTAGAACGTTCGTCTACAGACTGGAAAGTACGATAGATAATTTCAGAACTTTCATCGTTCAACCACATGCTTGTCAAAGCTTCCGCATCTGTATCCAAAGGATAGTTTGTAATCAAACCTTTAGCCAAATTAACAGCAGAAGAGTAATTGTGCATATAAAGATCTACACGAGCTTCCAATGCATCAATAACATCTACAGTAAAGTAAATAGAATTTGCAGCACCTGCTGTTTTCAGATTTGCACGAGCAGCAGTAATGTCGTCTTTGATTAACTTATAAGTTTCCTCCAAAGTAGAACGTGAAGGCTTTGCATTCGGATCTGGTTCAGTCATCAAAGGCAAACCTTTTGCTGATGCAGCAGTTCCTGGTTCATAATCTTGCGCAAAACGAAGAGCCAAAGTATGATAACAAATAGCACGCATTAAATATGCTTCACCCTTAATCATACTTAAAGTAGCAGTTTCATCCGCATCTTCCCCTGTAATTGCATCAATATGAGAAAGAATATTATTACAGTTATTAATTGTTATATAATTATATCGCCAAATATCCTCGATATCATACTGGCTTGCTTCAAAATCCCAACGGTGCATATCTCCACCACGATTAGAGAAAGATACTGTTGCGTTGAACAAATCAGATTGCAAGTCTGCGGTATACATGAAATAACCACCGTTGATTGACTTGAAATACGAATAAATACCATTGCGGAATTTAATCGCATCATCTACCGATTGCCATGCAGTTTCTGCTGAGATGCTATCATTAGGGAACTGATCCATTTCACAAGAAGATACAGTCACAGCCAAGGCAGATGAAAACAATAAAGTTTTAAATATATTACGCTTCATAATTGTTTTTGTTTTTAGAATGTAATTTCTGCACCAATTGAGAATTGTTTAGTATTAGGATAAGCACCATATGTCAAATTAGAATTGATTTCTGGGTCTGCTCCCTTATAATCGGTCAATGTGAACAAGTTACGTCCTGTAGCCATAATCTTGAAACCATTGATAACCTTAGTCTTCTTCAACAAACTCTTAGGGAATGTATAAGCCAAAGTTATGTTCTTCATACGAAGGAATGAAGCATTTTCCAACAAGTGAGTATCAAACTGCATGATGCTACCAAAACGTGGAATGTTAGTGATATCACCTGGTTCCTGCCATTCGTCCAAAACATCTTGTGATTGGTTATAACCTGCAAAGTTGTATGGGTTAACTGCAAAATAATAGTCATTGTTGACCATATACTTACCCAATACCCATGCAAAATCAGCATTCAAACTCAATCCCTTCCAAGAAACATTCAATCCGAAACCACCATTGTGCGGTGCATAGCGAGTCTTTCCTGTCGCTTGTTCTAAAGATTCATCATATGTCTTGGTTGTCTCGTTAGTTCCTGGCACATACCACATTTGCTTACCGTCTTCAGGATCAACACCAGCCCATTTTGCCATGTAATATTGTACAGGTTCACCTACAACGTAGGATACCAAGTAACTAGGCATTGGCCATTCTTCATAGCCATAGAACAATTCAGTAATCTTGTTCTTGTTGTATGCATAGTTTGCATTGAAGCCAACAAACCAATCCTTAGTCTTAACCAAATCCAAAGAAACAGAGATTTCAATACCATTATTCAACATAGAACCTACATTCTGTGTGATAGTACCAAAACCTGAAGTATAAGGAACTGGCACATCCATCAACATATCAGAAGTCTTCTTGCTGTACCATGCAAATTCCAAACGGTATTTGTTGAAGAAACTAGCCTCAAATCCAATATTGGCCAATGTTTGCTTTTCCCAGCCTAAGTTGGCATTACCCGGGCTGCTGATAGCCCAGCCACCATTTTGATTGTAAAGGTTAGTACCTACAAGTGCCAAATGTTCATAATTGCCAATCGATGAGTTACCGGTAGTACCAATACTAGCCTTCAACTTTAAACCAGTCAAGAAATCCACATCTTCCAAGAATGCTTCTTGTTTCATATCCCACATAGCACCACCAGACATAAATGTTGCATCACGATTATTTGCGCCAAAACGTGAAGAAGCGTCATTACGTATAGAGAAGTCTGCGAAATACTTATCATTCCAAGAATAATTCAATCGTCCGAAAAATGAAAGAAATTCATAAGCCGACAAATCATTCTCATCGCTGCCCAATAAAGATGCAGTTGTACCATGTTCCAGCATGCTCAAACGGTCATCATTCTGACCTGTTGTTTCTGATGCAAAATATTGGTAATTATTCTTCAAGCCTTCTTGACCGAGCAAGATTGTAATGTCGTGTTCTTCGTTGATTTGGAAATTATATTCAGCTGTGTTGGTGATAGACAACTTTGCGTTTCTGCCAAATGCTTCGTAAGTATATCCACCCTGTGTTGCAGAAGGGTGTGAAGACAAACGCTTAGATGTTTCTCTATAATCGTACGCTTCCAAACCAAATTGAGAACGGATAGTCAAACCTTCAATTGGATTCAATTGAATAAATGCATTACCATTAATCTGTGCATTGTTCTTACCAGAAGGCTGTTTGTCCGACTGATAATAAGGGCTCCAGCGGTTCAAGCCTGGAATCTTGTCCAACTTATTACCGTCTTCATCATACGGATTGTAATAAGGTTGGTTCAAGATTGTACCGAAAATACCACCATTCAATTGGTTAGAACCTTGATAAGTAAACAATGAAGTTTGTTTTTCATCATATGTGAGACCTACGTTTGCACCAAAACGCATCCAGTTAGTAGGTCTTGATTCAATGTTTGAACGGAATGTGTATCTAGTATATTCCGAACGTGGAGTAATACCGTCCTGGAAGTGATAACCACCTGACACATAGTAACGAGTCTTGTTACTACCACCCTGAATAGACAAACTTGCCTGATAGGTTTGTGCATTATCTTTAAAGAAATAGTCTTCCCAATTAGTGTCAATACCAGCATTGATATACTTATCGTATGTAGCTTGATTGATGATATTGTGCTTCAATTGGTAGTTCAACAATTGCTCTGTATTCATCGGATTACTTACTCTACGAGCCAAAGAACCTGTACCCCAGTTACCAGAAGCTGTAATAACCGCCTTTTCACCAATGCTACCCTTCTTTGTTGTAACGTAGATAACACCATTGGCAGCACGTGAACCATAAATAGAAGTAGCAGAAGCATCCTTCAAAACTGTTACACTTTCAAAGTCGTTCGGGTTCATCATCATCATAACTTCTGAACTCACAGGGCTACCATCCAATACATAGAGAGGTTCATTACCTGCAGTTAACGAACCGACACCTCTAATATATGAACTGGAAGTAGAGCCTGGTTCACCAGAGCTAGTGTAAACTTGCAAACCAGAAACCTGTCCTTGCAAAGCATCCATAGCATTAGCTACAGGCTTTGCGGCCAATTTCTCAGACTTAACTTGAGTAACAGCACCGACTACACTGCCGATTTTCTTTGCACTACCATAGCCGACAACTACTACTTCATCAAGCGCTTCAGAATCAGCTTTCATCATTACATTGATAACTCTGTCGATTTTAACTTCCAAAGTTTGCATACCGATGAACGAAATCATCAAAGTTTTCGCGGAACTTGGAATGTTTTCCAACACGAACTTACCATCCATATCAGTTACGGTACCATTGGTTGTACCCTTCACCAATACAGAGGCGCCAACTACAGGCAAACCATCTTCTTCCGATATGACTGTACCAGTCACCTTCGAAATCTGAGCGTTTACCAGACCGATACCTATAAATAGGCAGGTCATTAACAGCATCAATTTTCTTTTCATAAAAATTCTCTCTTAAAGTTTAACTTTACATTAATTGATATTAATTCATTCTAATAGGCGACAAAGATAGAATTAATATTTTAAACTTTGATAACATTTCGCCGAAAAACAAGCCAAAAATGCAATTTGATGTCGTGAAACATAAATATACTATTAAAAATTACACTAAAATGAAATGAAACATGCGAAAAATCCATTATCAGCCTATTTATAATAGGAAAAAGAAACTAAATGCACAAGGAAAAGCGCTATTGCAAGTGGAGGCATATCTTGAAAAACGTAAAATTTACTTCTCCACACACATCTATTTATCGCCGGAGCAATGGGATAATAAGAGAAAACTGATCTGCAAACATCCTCATGCGGAAGCATTGAATTACCAGGTCAAGGAATTCTTGATTCAATTGGAAAGCAAAGAACTTTCTCTTTGGAAAGAAGGGAAAGTTATCACCTTGGAAAGGCTTAAAGAGGAGTTTGGTATTAAAAAAGACAAGTCCTTTCTGGATTTTATCTTAAAAGACATTACCGATTCCCCGTACAAACAAAGCACAAAACAAAACCTATTAAGTACCTATGCTTTATTGACCAAGTTCAAAGACAATATCAATTTCAAAGAACTGACCACCGAATTCGTCTTTGACTTCGAGCGTTTCTTATTCGGGAGTAATCTCCAGACCAATACAGTGGCCAAACATATGAAACATTTTAAAACGTTTGTAAATCTGGCCATCGACAAGGGGTATTTGACTCTCAATGATTATCCATTCCGAAGATATCGCATCAAAATGTTGAAACCCAAACACAAGTTCCTACTCCCCGATGAATTGGAGAAACTGGAGTCATTGGAACTTACAGGCAAAAGCATCGCCTACAGACATTCTTTGGAAGCCTTCCTATTCTGTTGCTACACAGGATTGCGTTATTCGGATTTTACCCAATTATCCGAAAAGAACATCGTTTTTATAGAAAAGCGACCCTGGATTATTTTCACGACCATAAAGACAGGAGCCGAAGTCCGACTTCCATTGGCTCTGTTATTTGGCGGGAAAGGATGGAAACTGCTTCGCAAGCATCAGAAACACTTAAATGAGTTTTTCCACCTCAAAGCAAATTCTACGGTCAATAAAGATTTGATTCGCATTGGTAAACTTGCAGGTATCCAAAAACATTTCTCGTTCCACTCGGCCAGACACACCAACGCTACCTTATTAATATATAAGGGAGTCAATATTACGACTGTACAGAAGCTGTTGGGGCATCGGAATGTTTCTACCACTCAAATTTACAGCGAAGTCATGGCAACTACCATTGTAAATGACTTAAAAAAATGCTCCAAAGGCAATCGGTAGGGAATTGGTAGAAAAACATAGTCACCAATACACCTTTTCACTCTAGTTATAAAATTTTCTCACTTTGGTGATAATGTCCTTTCACAAAGGTGGGAAGGATTTATCACTAGAGTGAGAAAACCAGAGCATGAAGTCTTTTACTTAAAGGTAAAGGTAGCAATCGGGTAGAAAAGTTTATGCTTTCATTATCTTATACATATCTCAAATAGGTTTTGAAATCATGGAACACATTCCATGTCAATTCCATCCAAATGCATCCAAGTTCCGCGAAGACTTTGATGATTTCGTTCATCGGTATGAAGACTCAAGAAGTCGTTATCCGTCCGAAATTGTCTATCACATTGAAGCCGGATGCAGAAATCCTCGACGAAGTCGTGGTTACTGCTTACGGTACATCTACTAAGGGTTCATTTACAGGTTCTGCTGCCGTAATGAAGTCTGAAAAGTTGGAAAAACGTCAGGTATCTAACGTATCTCAAGCGTTGGCCGGTGCGGTAGCCGGTGTACAGATCCAGAACTCTAACGGTCAGCCGGGTGCTTCTGCAACTGTACGTATCCGCGGTGTCGGATCTATCAATGCTAGCTCAAACCCATTGTATGTAGTGGACGGTGTTCCTTTCGATGGTGACCTTTCTTCTATCAATACAACCGATATCGAATCAATGACAGTGTTGAAGGATGCTGCTTCTACAGCTTTGTATGGTGCTCGTGGTGCTAATGGTATCATCATGATTACTACTAAGAAGGGTAAGAGCGGTAAGGCTACTGTAAACTTCGATGCTAAGTGGGGTGCTAACAGCCGTGCTATTAAGAACTACGATGTAATGACTAGCCCTCAGGAATACGTAGAAAAGGCATACGAAGCTATCTACAATGCTGCTTTCTATAAGATTGCTGGTTCTAAGGGTGACGCTGCTGCTTCTAACGCATACGCAAACAAGACTATCTTCACTGAAGGTGGTGGTGGTTTCGGTTATCCTATCTATACTTTGCCGGAAGGCCAGAGCTTGATTGGTATGGACGGTAAGTTGAATTCAGCTGCTAAGTTGGGTTATAGCGATGGCGAATATTTCTATACTCCAGATGATTGGGCAAAGGAAATGTTCAGCACTAACATGCGTCAGGAATACAATGGTTCTATCTCTGCTAGTACAGAACGTATGAACTTCTATGCTTCATTCGGTTATTTGAATGATGAAGGTGTTATCGATAACTCTGGTTTCGAACGTTTCTCTGGTCGTTTGAATGCAGAATACCAAGTTTATAAGTGGTTGAAGGTTGGTGGTAACTTGGCTTACGCTAACTCAAACAGCCGCTACCCAGGTGAACAGACTTCTACTTCATCTTCTGGTAATGCTTTCTACTTGGCAAACATGATTGCTCCGGTTTATCCTATTTATGTTCGTGATGCTCAAGGTAACATCATGTACAACAAGAAGTATAACCGTCCTATCTATGACTACGGTAATGGTACATTGGTAAACCACTCACGTGTATTTATGGCTATCTCTAACCCTGCCGGTGACTTGGTTTACAACCAGACTGAATATTTGATGGACATCATGAACTTCAACTGGTTCGGTACTATCACTCCGATTAAGGGCTTGTCTATTACTGCTCGTTATGGTTTGCACGTTGACAACACTCGTTATAACGACTTGGGTAATGCTTTGTATGGTCAGAGTGCTTCTTACGGTGGTACTGCTTACCAACAACGTTCTCGTACATACGGTTTCGACCAACAGTATGTAGCTAACTATTCATTCAATATCGACGAAGACCATATCTTCGATATCACAGCTGGTTATGATGGTTATGAATATACAAGCGAAGCTGTTGACGCTTCAGGTCAGAACTTGTATAACCCGGATAGCTATTGGGTAAACAATACTATCGACCAACGCATTGGTTATGGTGCTATGACTTCATACGCAACAGAAGGTTACTTCGGTCGTTTGAACTACAACTATAAGGATACTTATATCGGTAGTATTTCTTACCGTCGTGACGCTTCTTCTCGTTTCCACCCAGACAACCGTTGGGGTAACTTCTACTCAGCTTCTGCTGCATGGGTGCTTTCTAACGAAAAGTTCATGGAAGATGTGAAGTGGGTTGACATGTTGAAGTTGAAGGCTTCTTTCGGTCAGCAAGGTAATGACCGTCTAGGTAGCAGCAGTGCATATTACTATGCATATACAGACCAATTCCAGGTGACTGGTGCTAATGGTGTATTCTCTGATGGTAAGTTGTACTACAAAGGTAACCCAGATTTGACATGGGAAACTTCTACTGCCTACAACGTAGGTGTTGACTTCGCTTTGTTGGACAACCGTTTGAATGGTTCTATCGAATACTTCGGCCGTAAGTCTGGCGACATGTTGTACTTCAAGCCTGTTGCTCCAATCAATGGTTATTCTGAAATTCCTATGAACGTAGGCTCTTTGACTAACTCAGGTTTGGAAATCGACTTGAACTACACAATCTTGAAGAACAAGAACATCACTTGGGATGTGAATGCAAATGCTACATTCATGAAGAATAAGATTAATGAATTGCATGAAGACTTGGAAGGTGAATTGATCTCTGGTTCTTACATCTACTCAGAAGGTGAATCAAGATATCGTATGTATTTGCCGAAGTATGCAGGTGTTGACCCTGAAACAGGTGAAGCTTTGTATTGGGCTAAGGATGAAAACGGTCAGGAATACAAGACTGTGGACATGCAGTTGGCTAACCAGAACAAGCAAGCTACAGAAGACTTGTTGCCTACAGTATATGGTGGTTTCGGTACTACTTTGTCTGCTTATGGTTTCGATGCTTCTATCCAATGTTCTTACCAATTGGGCGGTACTATCTATGACTCTGGTTACCAATCATTGATGCATGGTGGTATTAACTCAAGTGCAGGTCGCAACTGGCACACAGATATCCGTAACTCATGGACTCCAGAAAATAAGAATACAGATATTCCTCGTGTAAACGCTTCAGACCAGTATGCTAGCTCTACTTCTACACGTTTCTTGACTAGCTCAGACTATTTGTCAATCAACAACATTACAGTTGGTTACACATTGCCAAAGAACGTGACTCAGAAGTTCAACGTAAGCAAGTTGCGCGTATACTTTGCTGCAGATAACTTGGGATTGCTTTCTGCACGTAAGGGTCTTGACCCACGTCAGAGCTTTACAACTGCTACAACAGCATTGTACACTCCGATCCGCACAATTTCTGGTGGTGTAAACATTACATTTTAATTAAACTAAAGAAAAGAATATTCGTATGAAAGCAAAATATATTTTAGCTTCGGCAGCATTGTCCGCTACAGTCTTGACTGGCTGTGTGGATTTGGATACTGCACCGATGAGCCAATATGTAACTACAGACCAGAAGTCTGAAGTTATTGCGTCCGACCCGAATAAGGCGGAAGCAGGTGTGAACGGTGTATTCGCTCAATACAGTGTTTACATGTCTGTAACAGGTAGCCGTCACAACGACTTTGGTTATCCTTCTATCATGTTGTTCACTGATACAAACGGTATGGACTATGTAAGCCAGGATAACGGTTATAACTGGACTGGTAGTTCTTTGGAATTCTCTGACCGTGTGTATACTTCTAGCGACTGTAAGGTAGTATGGAATACATTGTATTCTATGATCTATACTTCAAACAACGTAACTTCTAGTATCGTTGACCCACAAGATGGTCTTGGTAAGTTCTATTTGGCGCAAGCATTGGCTAGCCGTGCATTCGACTATTGGGTGTTGGCTCAGTTGTATCAGTTCAACTATGCTGACCACAAGACATCTCCTTGTGTACCTATCATTACAGAAGAAAATGCAAACCAGGTAGCTTTGGAAGGTGCTCCACGTGCTACTGTAGAAGAAGTTTATGCTTTGATTTTGTCTGACCTTAACAAGGCTATCGACTTGTTGACAGCTTCTAAGGCTGAAGGTGTAAAGCGTGCAGACAAGCGTTACATCGACTTGGCTACAGCTTATGGTCTTCGTGCTCGTGTAAACTTGACAATGGAAAACTGGAGTGCTGCTGCTGCTGACGCAACTGCTGCTATCGAAGCTTCAGACGCTACTCCTTATACTATTGCACAGGTTAGCAAGCCAGCATTCATGGATTCTAAGGATAACGCTTGGATGTGGGGTATCGTAATCGCTGAAACTGACCGTGTGGTTACTTCAGGTATCGTTAACTGGCCTTCACACATGGGCTCTTTGAGCTATGGTTATGCAAACTTCAGTGGTGGTCACCAAATCAATAAGGCGTTGTTCAACTCAATCCCTGCAACAGACGTTCGTAAGGGTTGGTGGATCGATGAAAACTGCTTCTCTCCAAACTTGGATGAAACTCAGTTGTATTATGTACAAGACTATTGCGGTTACCGTCCTTATACTCACGTGAAGTTCGCTCCATATAACTATGAAGTAGATACATCAACCAATGCTAATGACATTCCTTTGATGCGTATCGAAGAAATGTACCTTATCAAGGCTGAAGCTGAAGCTATGGCTGGTAACCCAGCAGCTGGTAAGGCTACATTGGAAGCTTTCGTTCAGACTTATCGTAACCCTGAATATACTTGTGCTGCTGCTTCTGCACAAGAAATGCAGGAAGAAGTATGGCACCAACGCCGTATTGAACTTTGGGGTGAAGGTTTGTCATGGTTCGATATCATGCGTTTGAAGAAGCCAGTTGACCGTCGTGGTGGTGGCTATCCTGACATTACTATGGTTCTCAATATCCCTTATGGTAGCGATATCATGTTGTGGCGTATTCCTGAATCAGAAATCCAGGCAAATGCACAGATTGAAGAAAGCGACAATAACCCGTCAGCTTCTATGCCAGAACCAGTTGAAGATATTGAATAATAAAAGCTAGTCTGATAAAAAGAGCGCATTTCAACCGAATGCGCTCTTTTTTTGTTATATTTGCGCAAAATTATCAACAGAATAGAATCAATGAAGGAATTTGTTATATCGGAAGCAAAAGTAGAAACAGCTATCTTGGTTGGTTTGATAACTCAGACACAGGATGAACGGAAAACAACGGAATATCTGGACGAGTTGGAATTTCTAGCCCAAACCGCAGGCGCTCAGGTTGTACGTCGTTTTACACAGAAACTCCCTTGTGCTCATTCGGTTACGTATGTGGGTAAAGGTAAATTGGAAGAAATCCGGGACTATATCCGTGCAGAAGAGGAAGAAGAACGCGAAATCGGTATGGTTATCTTTGATGATGAACTTTCAGCCAAGCAAATCCGTAACATCGAAGCTGTATTGAAAGTAAAGATTCTGGACCGTACTTCGTTGATTCTCGATATCTTTGCGATGCGTGCTCAGACTGCCAATGCGAAGACTCAAGTGGAGTTAGCACAATATAAATATATGTTGCCTCGTTTGCAGCGTCTTTGGACCCATTTGGAACGCCAGGGTGGTGGTTCCGGAGCCGGTGGTGGTAAAGGTTCGGTAGGTCTTCGTGGTCCGGGTGAAACCCAGTTGGAAATGGACCGCCGTATCATCTTGAACCGTATGTCATTGTTGAAAGAACGTTTGGCGGAAATTGACAAGCAGAAGGCAACACAACGCAAAAACCGAGGACGTATGATTCGTGTGGCCTTGGTAGGTTATACCAATGTCGGTAAATCGACTTTGATGAACTTGTTGGCCAAGAGTGAAGTGTTTGCGGAAAATAAGTTGTTTGCAACCTTGGATACGACTGTGCGTAAGGTAATTATTGATAACTTGCCGTTCTTGTTATCTGATACGGTAGGTTTCATTCGCAAGTTGCCTACTGACTTGGTAGAATCTTTCAAATCAACCCTTGACGAAGTGCGTGAAGCCGATTTCTTGATTCACGTGGTGGACATCTCTCATCCGGAATTTGAAGAACAGATTCAGGTAGTAGAAAAGACAATTGCTGATTTGGGTGCATCTGGTAAGCCGGGTATGATTGTCTTCAATAAGATTGATGCGTATTCATACATTGAAAAGGCCGAAGACGATTTGACACCGAAAACCAAGGAAAATATTTCCTTGGAAGAATTGATGAATACTTGGATGGCGAAGTTGGATGCCAATTGTTTCTTTATCTCAGCCAAAGAGAAGACCAATATGGATGAACTGAAGACCATAATATATAATAAGGTAAGGGAACTGCATGTACAGAAGTATCCGTATAATGATTTCCTTTATCAAACGTATGACGATACATCTTATGAGTAACTACCGTAAACTGAACGAGCAGGAAATTCAACAATTAACAGCTAACTCTTGCACGGCTGATGATTGGACTAATATTGAAGTAGCTATCGGATTTAAGGCTGATAATGTACACCATACTCGCTTTTCTGGAAAGGTTAGATTAGGTGTCTTTGAACATGAATTTACCTTAGCTGGTGGCATGAAGAAACATTCGGGATTGTATCATGCTACCCTTCATAATGTCACAGTAGGTAATAATTGTTGCATTGAGAATGTGAAAAATTACATAGCCAATTACGAGATTGGTGACTATGGATTCATAGAAAATGTGGACATTATTTTAGTAGATGGATGCAGTAAGTTTGGTAATGGGGTAGAAGTTTCGGTTCTTAATGAAACTGGAGGTCGTGAAGTTATGATTCATGACCGTTTGTCTGCTCATGAGGCTTACATTATGGCTCTTTATAGACATCGTCCGTCTTTGATAGAAAAGATGAAGGCGATTGTAGAAAAATATGCCGACGATTGTGCTTCATCGCGAGGACGGATTGGCAAACATGTGACGATTGTCGACTCCGGTTATATCAAAAATGTCAAGATTGGTGACTATTGTAAAGTTGAAGGTGCCGGTCGTTTGAAGAATGGCAGCCTGAATAGTAGTCAACTAGCTCCAATTCATATCGGTTATGGAGTCGTTTGTGATGATTTCATTATATCAAGCGGTTCGAGTGTGGAAGACGGAACGACACTGACCCGTTGCTTTGTTGGTCAAGCTTGTCATTTGGGACATAATTATTCGGCTTCCGATTCTTTGTTTTTCAGCAATTGTCAGGAGGAAAATGGAGAAGCCTGCGCAATCTTTGCAGGACCTTTTACAGTTACTCACCATAAGTCGACTTTGTTGATTGCGGGTATGTTCTCGTTTATGAATGCCGGTTCGGGTTCCAATCAAAGCAATCACATGTATAAGTTAGGACCGATTCATCAAGGTGCGCTAGAACGTGGAGCAAAGACTACGTCCGATTCTTACATCCTTTGGCCTGCCAAAGTGGGTGCTTTTTCTTTGGTTATGGGAAGGCACGTAAATAATGCAGATACCTCTAATTTGCCATTTTCATATTTGATAGAACAACAAAATACGACTTATTTGGTGCCTGGTGTAAACCTTCGTAGTGTAGGAACGATCCGTGACGCTCAGAAGTGGCCGAAACGTGATAAGCGTACGGATTCATATCGACTGGATCAAATCAACTATAATCTGTTGAGTCCTTATACTATCCAGAAGATGATGAAAGGATGTCAGATTCTGAAAGATTTGCGTCGAGTTTCGGGTGAAACATCAGAAACTTATTCTTATCAGAGTGCCAAGATTAAGAATTCATCATTGAATAAAGGTATCCAACTTTACGAAACAGCTATCCACAAGTTTTTGGGCAACTCTCTTATCAAACGTTTGGAAGAAATAAAATTCCAAAGTGATGAGGAAATCCGTACCCGTTTGCTTCCTGATACAGAAATCGGAAGTGGAGAATGGGTGGATGTTTCAGGTTTGATAGCTCCGAAGAGTGAGATCGAAAAATTGATGGTGGATATTGAAACTGGAATCTTGGTGAGTGTGGAACAAATGCACGACCGTTTCGTAGAAATGCATCGCAATTATTACACTTACGAGTGGACATGGGCTTACGAAAAAATCCTGTCTTACTATCATTTGAATCCTGAAGCGGTTACGGCTAAGGATGTTATTGGCATTGTGAAAAAATGGCAAGAAGCTGTTGTTGGTTTGGATAAAATGGTTTATGCTGATGCAAAGAAAGAATTCTCGTTGTCGGCTATGACCAGTTTTGGTGCGGACGGTACTCGTGAAGAAAGGGAACTTGATTTTGAACAAGTTAGAGGAGCCTTCGAAAGTAATCCGTTTGTGACAGCTGTACTTCAACATATAGAAGTAAAAACGGCACTTGGTAATGAATTGATAGAACGTATATCATCTTTAGTGTAAAAGTAAGCGGTTGTGGGATAACTTCAACCGCTTTGTTTTGATAATTCAAGAATCCTTCCTATCTTTGTCGTAATCGAAATTAATATCTAATAACTAAAATACAATCATTATGGCAAATCCAGAATTCCACTATCAGCCGATGTTTGATTTGGGTCCTGACAAGACCGAGTATTATTTGCTTACCAAGGATTATGTATCTGTAAGCGAATTTGAAGGAAAACCTATCTTGAAGATTGAAAAGGAAGGTTTGACTGCGATGGCTAATGCCGCTTTCCGTGATGTTTCTTTCTTGCTTCGTCGTGCACACAACGAACAGGTTGCTAAGATCTTGAACGACCCTGAAGCAAGTGACAATGATAAATACGTAGCATTGACTTTCCTCCGCAATGCAGAAGTATCTGCTAAGGGTAAATTGCCTTTGTGCCAGGATACAGGTACTGCTATCATCCATGGTGAAAAGGGTCAGCAAGTATGGACCGGTTTCTGCGATGAAGAAGCATTGTCACTCGGTGTATACAAGACTTATACAGAAGAAAACTTGCGTTATTCTCAGAACGCTCCTTTGACTATGTACGATGAAGTGAACACCAAGTGTAACCTTCCGGCTCAGATAGACATCGAAGCAACTGAAGGTATGGAATATCACTTCCTTTGTGTGACTAAGGGTGGTGGCTCGGCTAACAAGACTTATTTGTACCAAGAAACAAAGGCTGTCTTGAATCCGGGTACTTTGGTTCCATTCATGATTGAAAAGATGAAGTCATTGGGTACTGCTGCTTGTCCTCCGTATCATATTGCATTCGTAATCGGTGGTACTTCTGCAGAAAAGAACTTGTTGACAGTGAAGTTGGCTTCTACTCACTACTACGATGAATTGCCGACAACCGGTAATGAATATGGTCGTGCATTCCGCGATATTGAACTCGAAAAGCAAGTGTTGGAAGAAGCTCACAAGATTGGCTTGGGTGCTCAGTTCGGTGGTAAGTACATGGCTCACGATATCCGTATCATCCGTTTGCCACGTCACGGTGCATCTTGTCCGATTGGTTTGGGCGTATCTTGCTCGGCTGACCGTAACATCAAGTGTAAGATTAACAAGGACGGTATCTGGATTGAAAAGATGGACGACAAACCGGGTGAATTGATTCCGGCAGAACTTCGTGAAGCAGGTGAAGGCGATGCAGTAAAGATTAACTTGAACCAACCGATGGCAGACATCTTGAAGGAATTGACTAAGTATCCGGTTGCTACTCGTTTGTCATTGAACGGTACTATCATCGTTGGTCGTGACATCGCTCACGCTAAGTTGAAAGAACGTATTGACAATGGTGAAGACCTTCCACAATACATCAAGGATCATCCTATTTACTATGCAGGTCCTGCGAAGACTCCGGCAGGTATGGCATGTGGTTCTATGGGCCCAACTACAGCAGGTCGTATGGACTCTTATGTTGACTTGTTCCAAAGTCACGGTGGTAGTATGATTATGTTGGCAAAGGGTAACCGTAGCCAGCAAGTAACAGATGCTTGTCAGAAGCATGGTGGTTTCTACCTCGGTTCAATCGGTGGTCCTGCAGCTATCTTGGCTCAGAACAATATCAAGAGCATCGAATGTGTGGAATATCCAGAGCTTGGTATGGAAGCAATCTGGAAGATTGAAGTAGAAGACTTCCCAGCATTTATCTTGGTAGATGATAAGGGTAACGACTTCTTCAAGCAATTGAAACCTCGTTGTACTTGTAAGTAATTTTAATACTATAATCCTACGTCGTTAGTGTCATTCAGACGACCGTAGGGAGGAAGAATCTCGATTGCATCCGCTATGATGTTTTCGAGATTCTTCGCTTCGCTCTGAATGACAAATGATATTTGTGACTATGAAAAAACTTATTTCCATTTTCATTTTATTAAGCTGCATCGCCACTCTTTCTGCCAATCCGATTCATGGTTTGTTGGAACGTATTGACAAAGGGGCTTCCAAGAAGTTTATCATTCAGCAGCAAAAATCTGATATCGACTTCTTTGAACTCGACCAAAAGGGCGATAAGGTGGTCATTAGAGGGAATAACTATGTAAGCATTGCAACCGGTCTTAACTGGTATTTGAAATATCATGCGGGTATTCATTTGTCATGGAACGGTATGACTGCCGATTTGCCAGAAGTGCTTCCTGCGGTAAAACAGAAGGAACGTCATGAGACGAATCTTCCTTATCGCTATGCTTATAACTATTGTACCTTCTCCTATTCCATGGCGTTCTGGGATTGGGAACGCTGGCAGCAAGAAATCGACTGGATGGCTTTGCATGGTGTGAACCTTTCGTTGGCTTTGACCGGCGCTGAGACTGTTTGGAAGAACGTGTTGACTAAGTTGGGTTATTCGAAGGACGAAATCAATGACTTTGTTTCCGGTTCCGGCTTTACCGCCTGGTGGTTGATGAATAACCTGGAAGGGTGGGGTGGCCCTAATCCGGATAGTTGGTATGTTCAGCAAGCAGAATTGCAGAAGACGATTGTGAAGCGGATGCGTGAGTATGGCATTCATCCGGTGTTGCCAGGCTATTGCGGCATGGTACCTCACAATGCCAAGGAAAAGTTAAACTTGAATGTAGCCGATCCGGGTTTGTGGTGTAGTTACAACCGTCCGGCTTTCTTGCAACCGGAAGATGAACGTTTTGAAGAAATCTCCTCTATCTATTATAAGGAATTGACCAAACTCTATGGAAAGTCGAAGTTCTATGCCATGGATCCGTTCCACGAAGGAGGAAATACTTCGGGAGTAAACTTGGATGCGGCAGGTCAGGCCGTTATGGATGCCATGAAGAAATGTAATCCGGAAGCGGTTTGGGTGATTCAGGCATGGCAGGAAAATCCTCGAGTTCCGATGATTAAGAACCGCAAGGCCGGCGATATGTTGGTGCTCGACCTTCATGCAGAATGTCGTCCGCAGTGGGGCGATGCTTGGTCGGAATGGTGTCGTAAGGATGGTTTCATGCAGCATGATTGGGTGTATTGTATGCTCTTGAACTTCGGTGGAAACGTGGGTTTGCATGGCAAGATGGATGTTTTGATTGACGGATTCTACAAAGCCAAGGCAGATGCTCGTGCTTCTCAAACTATGAAAGGGGTAGGTATCACTCCGGAAGGTATCGAAAACAATCCGATGATGTACGAATTGCTTTATGAACTCCCTTGGCGTGCCGAACGATTCACCCGCGAGGATTGGTTGAAGGAATATGTTCAAGCCCGTTATGGTACTGATGATAAGGCTTTGCAGAAAGCATGGCAATTGTTGGGAGCAGGTATCTATAACAGCCCGAAGGAGAAACCGCAACAAGGCACACACGAATCGTTGTTCTGTGCTCGCCCGGGATTGGATGTTTGGAAAGCATCCGCTTGGGCAGAATCGAAGGATTACTACAATCCGAAGGAAGTAATGGAGGCAGCACGCTTGATGCTTTCTGTGGCAGATAAGTATAAGGGAAACAATAATTTTGAATACGATTTGGTGGATGTGCTTCGTCAGGCTGTTGCCGAGAAGGGACGACTGACTTTGAAGATCGTATCGGCTGCATACAAAGCAGAAGATAAAGCGTTGTTCCAACAAGCATCGGAACTATTCTTGCAACTCATCCTATTGCAAGATGAACTGTTAGGTACTCGTAAGGAATTCCGTGTAGGTAATTGGACGGGAATGGCTCGTAATATCGGTCATACTCCAGAGGAAAAGAACCTTTATGAATGGAATGCCCGTGTACAGATTACTACTTGGGGTAATCATTCCGCTTCCGAACGTGGAAATCTGCACGACTATGCCCACAAGGAATGGAACGGCATCCTGAAGGACTTCTACTACATGCGTTGGAAAACTTATTTCGATGCTTTGATGTGTACGTTGGACGGTCGGATGACTCCTATTTTGGATTGGTACGCTATTGAAGAAACTTGGACTAAGGTTGCAGATACTTATTCGGCACAACCGGAAGGTGATTGTATAGAGGTTGCCAAGAAGGTATATCAAGAAATCTTTTAAAGAAAAAAGGTGTTTCGCATAAAGCGAAACACCTTTTTGTTTATTAGGCTTTAACTCGGGTTTGTTTCCACATACGGAAAGTATAGAAAGCACAGTGAGTAAAGGCAAATACAAACGAGATAATCAACAATGTCTTGTCGGAATCCCAACCAGCGGTTTGTTGGTGCCATAATCCTGTAATGACCGACAATACACTCAAGCCGATACCGATAGCATTCAGGACTGTCAAACCTTTACGACGAGAAACATGGTTATCCATTTTGCTATGCTTTACACCATAGACGGCATAGATGTCCAGTCCCACCAACATCCACAAGACGAGACGGATCCATGTATCGGCTGGAAGGAAAATCATCATACACAAGCATGTCAGGATACCCAAAATTGGAACAAGCGGAACAAATGGTGTCTTGAAGGCGCGTTCTACATTCGGCATGCTCTTACGGACAATCAAGATGCCGGCACATACCAACGTAAAGGCAAACAAGGTACCGATACTTACCATTTCTCCAGCTACACGGGCAGGAATAAAGGCTGCCATGACGCTTACAATTACCATGAAAAGCAAATTGCTGTGTGCCGGCGTGCGGTACTTCGGATGAACCTTTGAGAAGAAAGGAGGCAACAAACCGTCACGACTCATGCTGAAGAATACACGGCTTTGTCCCAACAAAGTAACCATAATCACTGAGCAATAACCAAAAAGGATAGCCATGACAATGGCGCGGTTCAACCAAGGGTAGGCAGGGGTGATGACACCGGCTGCGTCAGTTGGTCCCATGTGGTCAATGGCTACGGCCACAGGTGCGATGCCTTGTTGTCCGGCAAAATCGGTGTAATGTGCTACCCCAGTCATGACATGGGCAAAAAGGATGTAAAGTATGGTACATACCAACAATGACATGAGGATACCGATAGGCATATTCTTCTTTGGATTCTTGGTTTCTTGTGCAGCCGTACTTACGGCATCGAATCCAAGGAAAGCGAAGAATACCACGGCCGCTCCACGGAACACACCGCTCAAACCGAATTCACCCAATACACCTGTATTAGCAGGGATATATGGAGTATAGTTTTCTGCATTGATGAATTGCCAGCCTAAGGCTACAAAGATAAGGATGACCGATACTTTCAAAAAGACGATAATGTTGTTTACCAACGAACTTTCCTGTGTACCTCTTACCAGAAAAAGACTCATGATGATTACAATGATAGAAGCAGGGATGTTGGCAATCCCTCCGTCCCATGGGCAGGCAGTCCATTCGGGGGGTAGGTCAATTCCTATTCCTTGTAGAAAGACAACCAAGTACCGGCTCCAACTGATACTGACCGTTGTTGCTGCTACGGTGTATTCCAGTACAAGGTCCCAACCGATAATCCAAGCGATAAGTTCTCCCATGGTAGCGTATGAATAGGTATAGGCACTACCGGCAACAGGTATCATAGAGGCAAATTCGGCATAGCATAACCCTGCGAAACAACAACCTACAGCCGCAATAATGAAACTGAGGGTAATGGCTGGACCTGTATATTCGGCTGCTACTGTTCCTGTAATGGAGAATAGGCCGGCACCGATAATGGCACCTACTCCTAACGCAATGAGTCCCCAAGGACCGAGAACACGTTTTAATGTTTTGCTACCCGATTCATTTGCCTCTACTTCGAGGGCAGCAAAAGGTTTCTTAATAAATAATCCCATTATTCTTGATGTTAATTTGATAATTGGCCGCAAAAATAGTAGAAGTAAGTGTTTGGTGCAAATGTATTTATGTTTTTTAGAAAGTATAAATAGAATTGTCATTCAGACAACCGAAGGGAGAAAGAATCTCGAATACATCAAGTGGATGTTTTCGAGATTCTTCGCTTCGCTCTGAATGACAATTAAATGAGGTAAATTATTCTAAATACTTGGTGATTTTTCCACTTAATTGTAAAAGGGATATTTCACACATTTTGGTGTCATATTCGGCTGATAGAATACGCTCTTCAGCATCCAATAGACTTTTTTGAGCTTCGCGCATCTCAATCCCAGAAAGGTTACCGAGCATGTAACGTTCACTAGCGATTTCATGATTTTCTATAGCAGCTATCAAATTTTCGCGTTCCAGTTTTAACATTTCGATGTTGTTTTGGTAGGCTTGCCATAGATTGCTGAGGTCTGCATTAAGTGCTTGGCGCATGTCATCTTGTTGCAGTTTGGCATTCTCAATAGCAATACGGGCGTTCTTGATTTCTCTGCGTCGGTTTCCGTCAAAAAGGTTGAATCCCATGGTTACTCCAAAGTTGAAACCTAAATTGTCTCGTCGGCTGTTGGCTGAGATTTCATATTTGTTCAATGTATAGCCATATCCGGCATTTACTCGCAAGTAAGGGAAGTTACGTGACTTAACAGCCTTCATTTCCAACGATGCCAATTTCTTGTTTTGTTCCGATTTCAGCAAGGAAGCATTGTTGCTCAAGGTGGATTGCCACAAATCATCGAAAGAGAGTAACGTGTTCAAGTCGATGATAGAGTCATTGACACTGATAGATTGTGACATGTCATCGTTAGCCATCAACTCATTCAAACGGATAAGCGATGTCTTGACCGATTCTTGTTGTTTCATGTATTGGGCACGGTCGGCATTGTAGTCTACTCGTGCTTGTTGCAAGTCAAGACGGGAGAAGTTACCCACGATATAACGTTCTTCGACGATGCGGAGGCGTTCCTTGGACAGCGACATGGCATAACGGAAGTTCTTCAAGCGGATTTGTTGCTGGATATAGTTGTAATATTCAGCCGTCAAGTTAGCAATGAAATCCTCAATGGCAATGCGAGTCAAAGTTTCACCCTGTTGTTCCAACTCTTTCAAACGCTCATAATTGGCTTGAATCTTGAATCCGTCAAAGATAGTCCAGTTTAAATTAAGACCGGCATTCAGGGTCTTGTCAAAGACTCCAGTTGTTTTGGTCTTTTCACCAGTTGCCCTTGTTTCCGTTTCAGTATCATTGATGTTTCCACTGAAACCGGCCGAAAGGTCCAGGGTAGGCAAATAACCGGCATTGGCAATGGTAGCATTGTTCTTGCTGATTTGTTCTTCATTGCGTACCATACGGATGGAATAGTTCTTTTCCAGTCCGGTTTCGAGGCACGACTTTAAGGTATAGTGCTGTTGCGCATACAGGTTTACTGATGCACAACAGATGATAGTAACTATTAGATATTTTCTCATACTTACTTCTTATTAATACGGTTAGTAGAAATATAAGTATATACAGCGGGAACGATGAACATGGTAAGCAGGGTAGAAATCAACATACCACCTACTACAGAGATACCCATGGCAATACGTCCGTTTGCACCTTCTCCAGTCGCAAATGCCAATGGCACCAAACCGAGGATCGTAGAAACACTGGTCATCAAAATCGGACGAAGACGTTGGATCGCTGCTTCGCGGATAGCCTGCATCTTGTCTATACCGGTTTCTTGCTTCTGGTTGGCAAACTCTACAATCAAAATACCATTCTTGGCCACCAAACCAATAAGCATGATGATACCAATCTGACTATAGATATTCATGGTTTGTCCATTGAAGTGCATGAATAGCAAGGCACCACCTACGGCCAAAGGTACCGTAAGCATAATGACGAACGGATCTTTGAAACTTTCGAACTGGGCAGCCAAAATCAAATAAATCAGTACCAAAGCCAAGATAAAGGCAAACATCAAACTAGATGAACTTTCCCGGTATTCCTTGGATTCACCGGTCAAGGCTGTACGGAAGGTGTCATCCAAAACTTCGGCTGCAATAGCATCCATGGCATCCAAACCTTCACCGATAGTTTTTCCTTCGGCCAAACCGGCTGATACGGTGGCGGCAACGAAACGGTTGTAGCGATAGAGTTGTGGAGGAGCAATCCCTTCGGTCAGTTCTATCAAGTTATCCATTTGAATCATCTCACCGTTCTTGCTACGGATATAGATAGATTTCAGGTCGACAGGCTTGTTACGTTGCTGTCGGTTGATTTCACCCAAGATTTCGTATTGCTTACCATTCATATAGAAATAACCCATGCGTTGACCACTCAAACCATATTGAAGCGTTTGAGCGATATCACGGGTATTTACACCCATAACGTTGGCCTTGTCACGATTGATGCTGATGCGGGCTTCCGGCTTACTGAACTTCAAGTTCACGTCGGCCATTTGGAAGACCGGGCTTTCATATACCTTAGCCATGAAAACAGGCAATACCTTTTCCAACTTTTCAATATTGGTTGCTTGGATTACATATTGTATAGGCATGCCTCCGCGTCGTCCACCGAAGGTACTTTGCTGCTGCACGAATGCGCGGGCTTTTGTTTTCTTTTGGACTGCTCTAGAAAGTTTTTCTGCCACTTCCATCTGTGAGTAATCACGGTCTTTCAAGTCCTTCAAGGTAATTTGGATGTTACCGCTACCGCTCCAAACACGAGTTGTGACTGCCTCGGCATCCGGCATGATCGAGTCCGCTGTGGCTGTAATGTCTTCGGCATAATCACGCATGTATTCATAGGTAACACCTTCCGGTCCTTTCGTGTTAATGGTGATACGGGAACGGTCTTCCAGAGGAGCCATTTCAGAAGGTATGGCATTCCATAAATAGAAGATGCCAACCAAAGTGATAACTGTAATCACCCATGCCCAACGTCTCTTATGGAGGAACATATCCAATAATTTGCTATATCCTCTGTTCAATCCATCGAAGAACGGTTCGGTCTTTCGGTAGAACCAGTTCTGTTCCTTGCGTTTTACCAATAGTTTGGTTGCCAACATCGGAGTGAAGGTCAAAGCGGCAAATGAAGAAATAATTACGGAACCAGTTACCACGATACTGAATTCACGGAACAAGCGTCCTGTGGTACCTTCCATAAATACAATAGGGAAGAATACGGCTACCAAGGTAATGGTCGTAGAAATAACGGCAAAGAAGATTTCCTTCGAGCCTTCGATACCGGCTTCTTTCGGCGACATGCCCCGCTCAATTCGGATATAGATGTTTTCCGTCATTACGATAGCATCGTCCACCACGAGCCCTACGGACAGAACGATTGCCAGCATGGAAAGTACATTGATAGAGAACCCTGCCAAGTACATCACGAAGAAGGCACCAATCAAGGATACCGGAATCACGATACACGGTACCAAGGTTACACGCCAGTCACGAAGGAACAGGAAGATAATGATGATAACGAGAACAAACGCTTCATATACCGTACTTTTCACTTCATTGATAGAAGCGCGGATGAACTTGGTGTTGTCGAAACTATATTGATAGGTAACATCTTCCGGAAGGTCCTTCTTCATCGTTTCCATACGTTTGTAGACTTCGTCCGCAATGTCGATGTGGTTGGCACCAGGTTGAGGAATGACTACGATACCAATCATGGGTACACCATTCATCTTCATGTAACTTTTCAAGTCTCGTGCTTCCAATTCTGCCCGACCAATATCGCTGAAACGGATGATACGATTGTTGTCTTCCTTGATAATCAGATTGTTGAATTCATCGGCTGTGTGCATCAAACCAAGAGTACGGATACTAAGTTCCATGGTATTCCCTTCGATACTACCCGAAGGCAATTCCACGTTTTCTTTATCTACCGCATTTTTTACGTCCATTGGTGTGATACCATAACCGGCCATCTTGATAGGGTCAATCCATAAACGCATGGAATATTTCTTTTCCCCCCAGATTTCCACACTACTTACATCTGGAATGGTTTGTAATTGCTCTTTTACGGTCAAGTCGGCAATCTCACTGATTTCCAACAAAGAACGTTTGTCACTACCGATAGTTACCATTAAGATAGGAGTGGCATCGGCATCGGCTTTCGATACGGTAGGAGGGTCACAGTCACGAGGAAGATAGCGTTGCGCACGTGATACTTTGTCACGTACGTCGTTGGCTGCCGTTTCCAAATCGACAGACAATTCAAATTCCACCGTAATACGGCTGGAACCTTGGCTACTGGTACTCGACAAGGAACGGATACCTGGAATACCATTGATGTTCTGTTCCAATGGCTCGGTAATTTGGTTCTCTATAACATCCGCATTGGCACCGGGGTAGGAGCATGAAACGGAGATAATCGGATTGTCTACAGAAGGGTATTCACGAACCCCCAAACTGCTGTAACCGATGAAGCCGAAAAGCAGGATAATCAGCGTCATTACGGTAGACAATACGGGACGGCGTATACTTAATTCAGATATGTTCATACAGAGATTAATTTACTTCGTCCAACGTAACATTCAAACCGGTACGCAACTGCAAGGTACCTGATGTGATAATTGTATCGCCAATATTCAAGCCTTGTAAAACCTGTACTCTGGCATCGTTTCGGATACCTTTGGTAATGGTAACAGGCTGTGCCTTGCCCGATTTGTAGAGATAAACTTTGTCAATCCCCATTTCCGGAACAATGGCTTGTGAAGGAATCGTGATAGCATCGTTGAATTCCTGTGTCTTTAGTTCTACACTGGCAAAACGACCCGGCATCAGTGCACCGTTTGTATTCGGGTAGAGGGCGCGGATGGCAAATGTATGGTTGGTTGGGTCTACGTGCGATTCCATGGCATACACCTTGGCTGAGAATGGCTTGAGGTGTCCATCGACCTTGAAAGTAAGATTGGCACCGTTCTTCAATATACCAGCATATCGTTCGGCTACGGCAAATTCAATCTTTAATGGTGAAATTTTAGTCAATGTAGCGACAACGGTGGAAGGAGTAACATAAGCACCTTCACTCACCTGACGCAAACCGATGATACCGTCGAATGGGGCACGGAGTTCTGTATAAGCGATGTTTGCTTTCACCATATCGATTTCTGCTTTCAACATGGCAAGGTCTGTCTGTACCTGCTCGTAGGCTTCTTTACTGACCGCTTCTCTTTCCAACAAGGCATTTTGGCGATATACGCGGTCTTCAGCCAACTTCAACTGGACTTCCAGTTTTCGTAGTTGCGCCTGTAGTTGGGCATCGTTTACTTTGGCCAATAGTTGTCCTTCCTTAATCTGTGTACCCTCGGTGAAATTGATAGCAGTAATCTTGCCCGATGTTTCAAATGAAAGGTTCACTTCTTCATCCGGAAGCAAAAGACCGGTAATGTTGGAACCGTCTGAAATGGATGATTCTTTGATTATTTCTCCAATGACATTCAATGAACGGGAACGGTTGGACGCTTGTGCTTTTTGAGGGGCTTGTGATAGTTCCTTGTTTTCTCTTGGTAGGAAGGTATGGATAGCCATTCCGGCTAATCCGATTCCTATGAGAGCAATAATGCCCCATTTGGTTTTCTTATTCATGTAGATGATGTGTTTTTTAGTTTAATGATAATTAATTAAGATAAATAAAAGCCGCATTCGTTTAATGCGGCTCTTCTTTTTTATTGAATTTTAATATTTCTCGTTGGCTAACTTCCAGAAAGCAAGGAAAGATGCTTTGGTGATGTCTACCATTTTCGGCCAGTTGCAACGTTCGCCGTGGTCGCCCGGCATGTGGTAATCCGGATGTGCATCGGTATGGTACCAAATGATAGGAATACCGAGCTTAGCGAAAGTACCGTTGTCGCTACCGCCTACAGGATTGTCCCAAGGACGATAGTTCGGGTCAAGTTCCAAACCGTATGTTTCGATGTCGTTCTTCAACCAGTCGCCGAACATTTGGTAAGCAGCGGTATAGAAGTATACGAAATGCTTTGGGTTGGCTTCGTTGTTGTTACGGCCAATCATGTCGTAATTCAAATAACCTTTCACCTTGCCGATTTCCGGATAAGTCAAGGCAAAATACTTTGAGCCGAGCAAACCTTTTTCTTCACCGTCCCAGAATGCGAAGATAGTAGTGCGTTCCGGTTGTACACCAGTAGCGAGGAAAGCACGTGCCACTTGCAATACAGCCTGTACGCCCGATGCATTGTCGTCTGCACCGTTGTATATTTGGTCGCCCTTCAACATCGGGTCATAGCCCAAATGGTCGTAGTGAGCACCGATAATCACGATTTCATTCGGATTCTTACCTTCAATCTTGCAAAGGATGTTGCGGAGGTCAAGACTCTGATGAACACCTTGTTTCAAGTTGGCGATAGAGTCCGGATGTACTTGCCAGCGTTGGCCTCTCTTTTGGCGTTCGGCATGGCAGGCTTCGAACGGTTGTACATAGCCGTCTTCAAACAACGGTTGCAATCCCATTTGTTTCAAACATGAAATGATATAGTTACCGGCAATACGACCGCCTTTCCAACCCGCTTCACGGCCTTCCAGTTCATCGCATGCCAAGAAGTCTACGTGGGCTTCGGCTGTTGCACGGTTGATACTTGCTACACCTTTAGCCTCAGGTGTCATTTCTTTTGCCTTCTTCTTTGGTGAGGCAGCGTTAAGGCTGGATGCTCCAATCAGCATCATGACTGCCAGAAACAGATACTTTTTCATGTTTTTCGATTTTTATTAGAATGCAGCCCGGTACTTACCTTCTTCCTTGTCTTCCAACATGTTGAGGTAAGAATTGTAGCGTGATTCACTGATTAATTGTTTCTCTACGGCTTCGCGTACGGCACATCCCGGCTCGTGGCGGTGGGTACAGTTCCCGTACTTGCAATTGGCAGAGTATTCGAATATTTCCTTAAAATAATGTCCCACTTCCTCTTCTTCCATGTCGAAAGTTCCGAATCCCTTGATTCCCGGAGTGTCAATCAGATAACCTCCGTTCCCCACGGGAAACATTTCAGAGAAAGTAGTGGTGTGCATCCCCTTGTTGTGATAATCGGAGATTTCTCCGGTCTTTACGCTCAACTCCGGCAGGATAGCATTGATGAGTGTCGATTTGCCTACCCCCGAATTTCCCGAAAGCAACGTTACCTTTCCTTCCAAATCTTGCTTGATTTCGTTGATGCCCACTTCGTTCAAGGCAGAAACCTTAAAGCATGGATAACCGATGTAAGTGTAAAGGTCTATCAGTGCATCCATGTATCGGGTGTCATCCTCGTTGTATCGGTCTATCTTGTTGAATATCAACTTGACAGGAACACGGTATGCCTCGGCCGTAGCCAAGAATCGGTCGATGAAGATAGTAGATGTTTCGGGATAGTTGATGGTAATAATCAGCATACACTGGTCGAGGTTGGCGGCCAGTATATGCGATTGTTTCGATAGGTTGGATGCGCGTCGGATGATGTAGTTCTTGCGGTCTTCTATCTCACTGATAAAAGCAGTGCCTTCGTTGTTCACAATGATTTGCACATAGTCGCCCACCGCAATGGGGTTGGTACTCCGGATACCTTTCAGACGGAAATTGCCTTTGATTTTGCAATCCACCAATTTCCCGTCTTCAGTCTTTACCTGATACCAGCTTCCTGTATTCTTGATAACTAATCCGCGCACGTCTTTCCTTTATACAGTCATGATTTCCTTTTCCTTCGCAGCAAACAAGTCTTCAATGTTCTTGATATACTTGTCATGTAACTTCTGAAGTTTTTCTTCGCCGTTCTTCTGTTCGTCTTCTGGCAAACCGTCCTTCACGGCCTTCTTCAACTTGTCTACACCTTCGCGACGAGCGTTACGAACACTGACCTTTGCATTTTCGGCTTCACCCTTACATTGCTTAGCCAATTGCTTACGGCGTTCTTCTGTCAATGGAGGGATACCGATACGGATGATTTCACCGTTGTTTTCCGGCATGATACCGAGGTCAGAGTCGATGATAGCCTTTTCGATAGGGCGGAACATGGTTTTGTCCCAAGGCTTGATAGCGATGCTGCGTGCATCTGGAGTATTTACTGAAGCAACGTTGTTGATAGGCACCATACTTCCGTAAGATTCCACGCGGATACCGTCGAGCAATCTCACATCAGCCTTACCGGCACGGATGTGTGCCAATGATTCTTCCAAATACATGGTTGCCATATCCATCTTGTCCTGCGCCTCGCTGAGGCAAGTCTTAACGTCTGTCATATCTTTCAAGTTTTAGTTTATACTTTTATTTCAATGGAAACAAAAGTAAGGTATTTTTTGTATTTGTGCAATTATTTGGTCAAAGTTTTTATGAGAAGTAAGGCATTGTGCGTCTGAATCAAACGGAATTCCAGACTATAAACCTTTTTGTTCTTAGACATAAACAGTAAAATGACAGCATCTATAAGTCAATCATAAGTTTAGTTTCGTTAATCAGAACTTGTGATTAACGAAACTGCATCGTAGTTTCTATAATCATAAGTTATGATTAAGTTTTGCGACCTCGTCTTTTAGGAAATGGATGCAGGAGATATGAAGAAATAATGGATGAAAAACGGTCAATCTGTATGGTGAAAGGAGGGTGAAAGGAAAAAACGGGTGGGTTCACTGTAATAAACTGAAAATCAGTTGGTGTGAAAGAGTGATAGGAAAAATGGAATCAATGAAAAATAGGGATTTGGAAGCAGGAAATACTGGGACTTATTTATGAAAAAAACTCGATGAAAGGACGATTTATTCCCATTTCATCGAGTTTTCTATTCCTATTTATTATGATTCCTTATGGATGTACCAATGTACCGATGTTTTCACCGCTCATTACTTTCTTCAAGTTGCCTACAGTATCCATATCGAATACAATGATAGGAAGTTTGTTTTCCTTGCACATGCAGGTAGCGGTCAAGTCCATTACCTTCAAACCACGACTGAGGACTTCATCGTAAGTGATGTCGTCGAACTTAGTGGCAGTCGGATCCTTTTCCGGATCGGCAGTATAGATACCGTCTACACGAGTACCCTTCAACATCACATCGGCTTCGATTTCGATGCCACGGAGAGAAGAACCTGTATCGGTAGTAAAGAACGGATTACCAGTGCCGGCTGACATAATCACAACTTCGCCGTTTTCCATTGCTTCAATTGCTTTCCACTTGCTGTAGAATTCGCCAATCGGTTCCATGCGGACTGCAGTCAATACGCGGGTCTTAACGCCAACTGCACCGAGGGCACTGCTGAGGCCAAGGCTGTTGATAACGGTTGCGAGCATACCCATTTGGTCGCCCTTCACACGGTCGAAACCTTTTGATGCACCGCTTAAGCCACGGAAGATGTTGCCACCACCAATCACGATACCAATCTGTACGCCCATTTCGTGGATTTCCTTGATTTGTTGTGCATACTCGCCCAGACGCTTTTCGTCGATGCCGTATTGCTTTTCACCCATGAGGCTTTCGCCGCTCAGTTTCAGAAGAATTCTTTTAAATCTTGCCATAGTATTTATTGATTAATTGTTTTTTGCAAACTTACATAACTTTCGTTTCAGTTCAAAATCTTTCGGCCTAAAAAGCCTTGTACGATGCCTCGAAGGGCTAGATAGGTGATGAATGCCAGCCACAATGCGTGGTTGCCCATGGCTTCCCTGAATCCATAATAAATGAGGAAGAAGGCTATGGTGGCTATGGACATGGCATAAAGCATCCATCGGGTGGCGGTGGCACCAATGAAGATGCCATCGTACAGGAAGGCAGCAAAGCCGGCTAATGGAATGGCGAGTACCCAATAGAAATAGGCAGACGATGCTGTGATGACACTTTGTTCATTGGTAATCAGGCCAAGGAACACTTTGCCGCCGATGCCATAAACAAGGGTAAAGACTAACGATAGAACGATACCCCAAACGAAAAGTTGGTGCACCATTTGGCGCAAGGCAGGTCGGTCATTGGCTCCAAGGTGCTTGCCCACCAAGGCTTCGCCTGCATAAGCAAAGCCGTCCATGATGTAGGAGAAGAAGGTGAAGAAGTGCATCAGCAAGGTGTTGACAGCCAAGATTACTTCACCTTGCGCTGCTCCTGCCGAAGTAAAGTACATGGTGACAGCCACCAGACAGAGAGTCCGGAAGAAGATATCACGGTTCACTTGGAAAAAGCGTCGTATGGCTCCTTTTGCCAGTAAGGTTTGGAGTTGGACGTAGGGAAGCAGGCGCTTGAAATGGCTGGTCCATAACCAGGCAGCCATTAAAAGGCCGGCATATTGTGCTACGAGGGTACCTATGGCAACGCCTTCTATCTTCATGCCGAAACCATATACCAACACGAGGCTTGCCAGAATATTGACAATGTTCTGTGTGATAGCGACGTACATAGGGAAACGGGAGTTCTGCATGCCGATGCACCACCCACTAATACTATACAGCCCGAGTACAGCCGGAGCGCCCCAGATGCAGATGCGGAAGTAGAGGGAGGCTAGTCTTTCTACCTCCGGAGTGGCTTTCATTAAAGTAAAGGCTATCCGTTCAATAGGGTATTGGAGGATAATCAATGCCAGGGCTATCAGCATTCCCACTCCCATGGAACGTGCCAGGATACGCATGGTTTCGGCCTCGTCCTTTTGTCCGTAGGCTTGGGAAGTCATGCCGCTGGTACCCATTCGCAAGAAACCGAATATCCAATAGATGATATTGAAGAGCATCCCGCCTACGGCAATGGCGCCGATGTACGAAGCCGCTCCCAGATGTCCCACGATAGCAGCATCGATCAACCCCAACAATGGAACGGTGATGTTCGACACGATGGAGGGCAGGGCTATTTGCAGTATCTCTCGGTTGTGGGTGTTCATAAGATAAAGTTCACTTCTTTGAAGGCATAACGTCGGAGCGTACCTTGTTCGTCTTTTAAGATCAAATGTCCGTCCAATTCAACGTCTTGGTATTCAGCCAGGAACTCGCCTTGAGCATCGCGGTAAGGAAACAAGCCCTTACGCCTGTAAAGGTGTTTCCGATATAGGGTACTGATGGCTTGCGAGGTGACATCGAAGTTGTTTTCCAGTTGCCGGTATCCGCCTATGATACCGTGTACGACCTTTGTCAGTACTTCCTCCAGTCTGACTTCCACCCCAAGTATTTGCTTGAGTGATACAGGATTGGGAGCGTCTGAATAAAAGGTTTCCTGGTTGATGTTCAATCCTATACCGATAATGGTTTGGACGATGTATTTCCCTTCCAGTTCGTTTTCAATCAGGATGCCGCCTATTTTCTTGTCTTTCCAGTAAATGTCGTTGGGCCACTTGATAGAAAATCCGTCTATATAGTTGTCCAACGCTTCGTGGCAGGCAAGGGCTGCCAACATGGACAGGCAGAACTGTTTGTAGGCTTCCAAAGCAGTAGGGTAGAGCACCGTACTGAAAGTCAGGTTTTTTCCTGCTTCCGCTTCCCAGGAATTTCCTCGTTGGCCCTTGCCTTTGGTCTGGCTTTCTGCCATAACTGTGTAGAACTCCTTAGCCTTGCTTTCCTTGCAGAGGTGGGCGAGGTAATCGTTGGTGGAAGTGGTTTCCTTGACCTTTTCCAGCGCGATGTCTATTTTTTTCGGATAATTCATAAGTTTCTGTTTATAAGTTTACCAAATAGGAGGATAGAATGCATTGACAATATGTTCTATCTTCCATGGCTTTTCAATGCCTGTCAGCGAAATGATATCGAATCGTACCGGCAAGTCGATGCGATACTTACGTACATAGGCATCTGCCGAAGATACGATCCGTCGAATCTTGGCCTCGCTGATGCTTTCTTCGGGAGTGCCGTAAGTCTGGTTGCGGCGCGTCCTGACTTCCACAACAATCAACTCGCCTTGATGTTCTGCTACGATGTCCAGTTCTTTTCTACCTGAACGCCAGTTGCGGTGGCAGATGCGGTAACTTTTTGCCTCCAGATAGCGTACAGCCTCGTCTTCACCTTCTTTTCCTAATTCATTGTGCGCTGCCATGTCATCATTTTTATGCAAAAATACGCAAATTCTGTTTTGATATTGCAGAAGTAAAGTTAAATTTGCAACTGATATGGCGAATACCGTGAAGAAAAGAGACAAGGTACCCTCATCTGTCCCCAAGCGAAAGCAACGGATGGTGTGTCTGATGAGCGAAGAAGAGTTGCGTATAGTGGATGCTTATCTGAAGAAATACAAGATAAGCAACAAGGCGCGTTGGCTTCGTGAAACGGTATTGACCTTTATTCATCAGAAAATGGAGGAGGATTATCCTACCTTGTTCAACGAACATGACATGAGACGGTAAAAATGGCAGACGATACCTTTTATATGAAGCAGGCTTTAATCGAAGCGCAGACGGCGTTCGATAGAGGAGAAGTGCCGGTAGGAGCGGTGGTGGTGTGTCGCGACCGTATTATTGCCCGGGCACACAATCTGACGGAAACGTTGAACGATGTGACAGCCCATGCCGAAATGCAGGCCATAACAGCAGCAGCCAATTTCTTGGGGGGGAAATATTTGGCGGATTGTACACTTTATGTAACGGTAGAGCCTTGCGTGATGTGTGCCGGTGCCATTGCATGGTCACAAATGGGGAAACTTGTGTTTGGTGCAGCGGATGAAAAGAGAGGGTATCAGCGGTATGCTCCTCATGCGTTACATCCGAAGACGGTCGTACAGCAAGGTCTCTTGGCAGAGGACTGTGCTTCTTTGATGAAAGATTTCTTCAAGAAAAAGCGATAACTTTATTGAACTTCCTCGTACTCAACGTATTCTCCTTCATCCTCAGCGAAGATTTTCTTCTTTCCGCTATTGGTTGTTGAAGAGGTTTGTTGAGTGGTTTGCTGCGTTTCTTCGTGTACATGCTTGGGAGTACGCTTTCCTATTCCAAAGATAGCACGAACAAGATTGCCTAACAAGGCAATGACAACAAATACAATAAGTAATATGAAGATGAGTATAAATCCTAAAAATCCGAACATAAATCTTTTCTTTTTAAGTCTTATCTACAAAAAGCGTGCCAGAGGTCACAATGTCATGCTTTTTTTCTTGTCAGAAGCGACCAAAGGATGTACCATAAGATGATGGCAGCAAAACCGCTGATACGGAATACAGCCAACAAAGGGATGCATATCAAAAGGAAAATGTAACTGACTTTATTGTCTCTCCATGAAAGGTTCTTGAATTTGAGAGAGAACATAGGAAGTTCAGCCACCAATAGATAAGACATCAAAATAACTAATATAAATAAGTAGATTGCATTAAAGGACTCTGATACAAGGAACGAATGCGCACCTACGACCAATGAACCCCAAAACAAGGCATTGGCAGGCGTAGGCAATCCTATGAAAGAACTGCTCTGACGCGGGTCGATGTTGAACTTGCCCAGACGGAGTGCCGAGAATGCAGCAATAATGAATGCGGTGTATGGAAAATATTCGGTAATACCGCTCATAAATTCCGGATATTGTACTTCCTTGAATAGCGAGAATACAATAGCAGAAGGAGCAAAACCAAAAGTGATGTCATCGGCAAGTGAGTCCAATTCCTTACCCAAAGGCCCTGATACGTTCAGCAAGCGGGCAAGCATGCCGTCGAAAAAGTCGAAAACAGCACCTAATATAATAAAAAGGATAGCCGCTTCGTAGTTGGATTGGAATGCCATAACTGCTGCAATACATCCTGAAAAGAGATTGCAGCAAGTGACCATGTTGGGAATGTGGCGGGTAATGCCGTTTGCCATGCTTGTTTCTTATTTAAGTTTTGCAATGATGGTTTCGTTACCGGTGGTCTTTTGTCCCAATTTGACGCATGGTTCAGTGCCTAGTGGCAAGTATACGTCTACACGCGAACCGAACTTGATGAATCCCATGTGTTCGTCGATGTAACATTCTTCACCAGGTTGTGCGTATGTGACGATTCGGCGGGCTACGGCGCCTGCGATTTGGCGTGCCATGACGGTGTGGCCTTCCGGAGTCTCGATTACGACCATGGAACGTTCGTTTTCTGTGCTGGCTTTTGGCAACCATGCCTTCATGAATTTACCGTTCTGGTGGCTGACGTGCTTCACTACACCGTCTACCGGATACCAGTTGGCATGTACATTCGTTACATCCATGAAAATAGAAATCATCAGTCTGCGGTCATGGAAGTATTCGTGTTCATCCACTTCTTGTACGACCACAATCTTACCGTCCGCTGGAGCGACTACAATCTTTTCCGAATCTTGGTTGAAACTACGGATAGGGCAACGGAAGAAGTTGACCATTAACAAATAAAGGATGGCACTAATGGTTGCAATGATATAGAAAAGAAGGTTGAGACCGCATGCCCAATAAATCAGTCCGTTGAGTGCAAGGAGCAGAATGGCGCTGATAATCAGGATTTCGGTTCCTTCTCTATGTAGTCTTATCTTTCTTAAATTCTTTATTTTCTGAAATCGGCTCATGATGTACGAAAGTCATATTATCGGACAAAGGTATATTTTATTTAAAAGATATCCAAATAAAAGTCGTTGTTTGTGCAATTTATGGTTCATTTTTATAAAAAAGGTGCAATTGTTCATAACTTTCACATCTTCTTTTTGTGGGTTTTGAGAAAGGAGAGTATCTTTATCCGGATTTTCACTAAATAGTTATTTAAGCAAATGCAGGATTTTGTCCATTTACATGTTCATACACAATATTCCATTCTAGATGGCCAGGCTTCTATTCCCCGATTGGTGGATAAGGCAATTGCCGATGGAATGAAAGGGATTGCTGTAACCGATCACGGCGATATGTTTGGTATCAAGGAGTTCTTTAATTATGTAAATAAGAAGAACGGAAAGACCAATGGCGAGATAAAGGACTTGAAAAAGAAGATAGCCGGATTGGAAAAGGGCAAGATAGAATGTGAGAATCCGGAAGAAGAACTTCTCGCTTGCAAGGAGCAGTTGGAAGCGGCAAAGAAGAAGTTGTTCAAGCCGATCTTCGGTTGTGAAATGTATGTGGCCCGTCGCAGATTATTTAATAAGGAAGGAAAGCCTGACCAAAGCGGTTATCACTTGGTGGTGTTGGCTAAAAATGAGAAGGGCTATCACAACTTGATTAAATTGGTGTCGAAGGCATGGACGGAGGGCTTTTACATGCGTCCGCGTACTGACCGTGTAGAATTGGAAAAATATCACGAAGGACTGATTGTTTGTTCGGCATGTGTGGCTGGAGAAGTCCCCCGAAAAATTCTTCAAGGAAAGATTGATGAGGCAGAAGAGGCTATCCAATGGTATAAACGTGTGTTCGGTAGTGATTTCTATCTGGAATTACAACGCCATAAGGCTACGGTGGCTCGTGCCAATCATGAGGCATACGATTTGCAACAGGTTGCGAATGCGAAAATCATAGAATTGTCCAAGAAGTATGATGTCAAGTTGGTTTGTACCAATGACGTGCATTTTGTGGACGAAGAAAATGCGGAGGCTCATGACCGTTTGATTTGCTTGAGTACGGGTAAGGACTTGGATGATCCGAATCGTATGCTGTATTCCAAGCAGGAATGGATGAAGACCAAGGCGGAGATGAATGAACTGTTTGCCGATGTCCCTGAGGCATTGGCGAATACGGCTGCTATTTGCGACCAGGTAGAGTTTTATAGCATTGACCATGCTCCGATTATGCCTAACTTTGAGATTCCGGAAGATTTCGGAACGGAAGAAGGCTATCGACAGAAATATTCGGAGAAAGATTTGTTTGATGAGTTTACACGGGACGAGAATGGTAACGTGGTGTTGAGTGAAGATGCTGCCCATGGTAAAATTGAAAAATTGGGTGGCTATGATAAGTTGTATCGTATCAAACTGGAAGCCGACTATTTGAAAAAGCTGGCTTTGGAAGGTGCGCACAGACGTTATGGGGAAGTGTTGGATGAAGAAACAAGCGAACGTATCAAGTTCGAACTTCATATTATGAAGACCATGGGTTTCCCTGGGTATTTCTTGATCGTGCAGGACTTTATTCGGGCGGCCCGTGAGGAATTAGATGTATCGGTTGGGCCGGGACGTGGTTCTGCGGCCGGTTCTGCAGTGGCCTATTGTTTGGGTATCACGCAGATTGACCCCATTAAGTATGACTTGCTGTTTGAGCGTTTCTTGAATCCGGACCGTATCTCTTTGCCGGATATCGATGTGGACTTCGACGATGACGGACGTGGACGTGTGTTGAATTGGGTAACGGAGAAATATGGTCAGGAGAAAGTGGCCCACATCATTACCTATGGAACCATGGCTACTAAATTGGCTATCAAGGACGTGGCTCGTGTGCAGAAGTTGCCGTTATCAGAATCAGATCGTTTGTGTAAAGCCATTCCAGACCGTCTGCCCAGTGGTAAGAAAATGAATTTGCCTAATGCCATAGAGGATGTGCCGGAATTGCAGGAAGCGGAGGCGTCACCCAATCCAGTCTTGCGTGATACCATTCGCTATGCCAAAATGTTGGAAGGGAACGTCCGTAATACGGGGGTGCATGCTTGTGGTACGATTATCTGTCGAGACGATATTACAGACTGGGTTCCTGTCAGTACAGCCGATGATAAGGAAACCGGTGAAAAGATGTTGGTAACCCAGTATGAAGGTTCCGTCATTGAAGATACGGGATTGATCAAGATGGACTTCTTGGGTTTGAAGACTCTTTCCATTATAAAGGAAGCGGTTGAAAACATCAAGCATAGTAAAGGGATTGTTCTCAATATTGATGAGGTAGATATTGAAGATATTCCGACTTATGAATTATATAGTGAAGGACGCACTGTAGGTACGTTCCAATTTGAATCGGCAGGGATGCAGAAGTATTTGCGTGAATTGCAGCCGACGACTTTCGAAGATTTGATTGCAATGAATGCCCTTTATCGTCCGGGTCCGATGGATTATATCCCTGACTTTATTGATCGTAAACATGGACGTAAGCCTATTGAATACGATATCCCGATTATGGAAAAGTATTTAAAGGATACGTATGGGATTACAGTTTATCAGGAACAGGTGATGTTGCTTTCCCGTTTGTTGGCAGACTTTACTCGTGGTGAGTCCGACGGTTTGCGTAAGGCAATGGGTAAAAAACTGAGAGACAAGTTGGACCAAATGCGTCCGAAGTTTATCGCCGGTGGACAGAAAAACGGACACGACCCGAAAGTGCTTGAAAAGATTTGGGCGGACTGGGAAAAGTTTGCTTCGTATGCGTTCAACAAGTCGCATGCCACTTGTTATTCGTGGGTGGCTTATCAGACGGCTTACCTGAAGGCTAACTATCCGGCCGAGTATATGGCGGCCACCATGAGCCGGAACATCTCGAACATTACTGAAATCACGAAATTGATGGACGAGAGTAAGGCTACGGGTATCAAGACATTAGGACCGGATGTGAATGAAAGTTTGTTGAAGTTCTCTGTGAACCGCAAGGGAGATATCCGATTTGGCTTGGGAGCGATCAAGGGAGTAGGCGAAAGTGCTGTTCAAAGTATATTAAGCGAACGTGCTAAAAATGGGGTCTATAAGGACATTTTCGATTTTGTGCAACGTGTGAATTTGTCGTCTTGCAACCGTAAAAACATTGAAAATCTGGCATTGGCCGGTGCTTTTGACAGTTTCTCGGGAATCAAGCGTGAGGACTTCTTTATGGAGAACGCAAAAGGGGAAACGTTTACGGAAGTGCTGGTTCGATATGGTAATAAATATCAGTTGGATAAGGCACAAGCGGCCAATTCCTTGTTCGGTGGTGATAATATGGTGGAAGTGGCCACTCCAGAAATTATATCAGCGCCAGATTGGAGTGACCTGGACCGTTTGAATAGGGAACGTGACTTGGTCGGTATTTACCTCTCTGCTCATCCTTTGGATGAATACCAGATTATTCTGGAGAATGTTTGTAATGTGCGAATGTTGGAATTGACAGATCTGACTCCGTTACAGAATTGTGATTTGGTAATGGGGGGAATTGTAACGGGTTTCCGTGAAGGATATACCAAGACGGGTAAACCTTATGGTATTGCCAAGGTGGAAGACTATTCAGGCTCGGCAGAATTTGCTTTCTTCGGGAATGAATGGCTGGAGAAAAAGAACTTTTTCAATATTGGTATGTTCCTATATATGAAGGGTAAATGTCAACCGAAGCAATGGAAGCAGAATGAATATGAAGTCAAAGTTAATTCCATTGAATTGCTTCCGGATGTAAAGGAGGAAGTTATTCAGCAATTAACAATTTCTGCTCCTTTGTCTGAGATAAATGATGAATTCATCGAAGAATTTTCATCCTTGGTAAAAGCAAATCCGGGTAATGTGACATTGAATTTTTATGTAAAAGATGAAGAAGGACAACATGTGAATCTTACATCTCGTGATTGTAAAATAAGTCTTCAAAAAGATATTGTAACATATTTAAAATCACAAACCATGTTGTCATATAAAATAAATTAGTATATTTGTGGGCAAAACAAAGAGTATAAACTTTATAAAAATAAGAATTATGGCATTGGAAATTAAAGATGGCAATTTTGAAGAATTGTTGGCTTCTGGTAAGCCGTTGGTAGTTGACTTTTGGGCAACATGGTGTGGCCCTTGCAAGAAGATTGCTCCGGATGTAGAAGCATTGGCTGAACAATATAAGGACCAAGTAATCATTGGTAAGTGTGACGTGGACGATAACGATGAATTGACTGGTCGTTTCGGTGTTCGTAACATTCCGACAGTTCTTTTCATCAAGAATGGTGAAGTACAGGACAAGACTGTAGGTGCTGTAACTAAGGCTCAATTGGAAGAAAAGGTTAAGGCTTTGCTTTAATTAGCATACTATTTTTTACCTTAATAATTGAATAATATGGAAGAAGATTTCTTGTTGGATGCTGAAGACGATGCCAGAGCGGTAGCGTTTATTCAGAATTATCTTCCACAAGACTTGAAGGACAAGTTTACGGAAGACGATTTGTACTACATCCTTGATTTGATTGCAGAGTATTACACTTCTAGCGAATGTTTGGATGCTGAACCGGATGAAGAAGGTTACATCAACATCGATTTGGATGAAGTGGTGGATTATGTTGTGAAGCAAGCAAAGAAGGAAGGTGAGATGGGACCTTATGCTCCCGAAGATGTCTTCTTCGTGGTGCAAGGTGAAATGGAATACGGAGATTCTTTGGAAGAAGAATAATAAGAGAAAAGGATGCCAAACGGCATCCTTTTTTATGCAATTGTTTTTTGAATTTCCAAATAGAAATAGACGGCGGTCGCAATCATTAAAATGCCGAGGAAGGCGTAGAAAAGGCGTGCTTGCTTTCTGCCTACATTTTTTACAATGAATTGGGAGTTTTGTGATTGGAAGAACCAATCCCAATTGAATATGGAGGCAAGAAGTGCCAGTAGGCCTATCAGGGCAAAGATTCCTTGAATGAGATAATGCATTCCCATAATTAATCGATGCTTTCCAAACGAACGGAACGGGTGCCGTCTTCTACTTCTTCAATGGTTACTTTTACAGCGTCTCCAGGCAATACTTCTTCTACTAATTCAGGCCATTCGATAAAGCATAAGGCCCCGCTATAAAAGTAGTCTTCGTATCCCATATCGTATACTTCGTCCAATTTCTTGATGCGGTAAAAGTCGAAGTGATAAATCAATTCGCCGGTTTCGTCTGAACGGTATTCGTTGACAATGGCAAAGGTCGGTGAATTGATGACATCGGTTACGCCTAATTCTTCGCAAATGGCTTTGATGAATGTGGTTTTACCGGCACCCATTTTACCATAGAATGCAAATACCGTGTTGTCTTCCATTGCAGCGATGAATTGTTTGGCTGCTTCGCGAATGTTATCTAATGAAGTAATTTTAATTTCCATACTGAATATTATTAGTGATTCCTTTGTCTGCAAAGATAAATGCTTTTACTTATTTTGCAAAATGCATAGACAAGAATCGAAAAAAAGATAATGGAGGCTCCTGACGGAACTTGCAGTTGATAAGACAAGAACAGGCCTCCCAAACAACTGATGTAACCAAAACCTATGGCCAACCAGATAATTTTCTTGAAACTATGCGTGAATAAGTTGGCCGTCATTTGAGGGAGCGTTAATAGTGAAATGACCAATACAATGCCTATCATCCGTAAACACGATACAATGGTTAAGGCGATAAACATCATGAGTATGTATTCAAAAAGTACGACAGGAATCCGTTGGGATAGAGCGTACTCTCTGTCGAAAGCAATCGTGATGATTGGATTCAGAAAGCAGGAAAAAAAGATACTGAGCAGTACGGATAATCCGACCAATATCCAAATGTCGGTGGTTGTAATCGTCAAGATGTTGCCAAATAGGAATGCGGAAAGATCAGGGGTAAATCCTGGTGCAAGGAAACTGAAGATGATACCGACGGCCATACCGAATGTCCAGAATACTGCTATGGCCGAGTCTTCACGCATATCTTTGTGTTTGCTGAGCCATTCCACACCGAATGCAGAGAGTACGGAAAAAATGGCAGCCGATAAAAGAGGGGAAAAGCCGGTGTAGAGTCCAATACCGATGCCGCCAAATGAGGCATGGGTAATGCCTCCACTGATGAACACCAAACGGCGCGTAACAATATAAGTGCCGATGATGCCACAAGCAATACTGGCAAACAAACTTCCCAACAGAGCGTGTCGGAAAAAGGTGAATTCGAGCAGTTCGAGCATTTCGTCCTTTATATATTAATGTATAGTCCGTCTTTCTCCGATGATGAGGAAGAGTTCGTCTTTCAGTTCATCGGGTAACTCAATAAATCGTAATTGAAGACTGCGGCACCAACCCGCTACTTCGTCATCTTTACAGGTAAGCATCACTTCTCGGAATTCTTCGACTTCTTCCTCTGTGTACTCATCGGAAGCCCGGCCACGGAAACGGTCCAGTTCTTCGTCGTTGTAATATTCTATACCTTTGCTGACTGCGGCTAGCAGGCTGTCTTTTTCACATGTTTCATGTTGGCCACAACACTCTTCGTCTACTTCTACCACAGGAGGGATTTCTTCCAGTTCTCCTTTTTCAATTTTTTTGTTGATACGGTAATAGTAAGTTTTACCGATGAGCATGGCCACCAGTGTCAACACTAATAAACTAACAAATAATATCCACATAATGTTTTACTCTTCTTTGATGATGAATCCTGCTATTTGAAGGTCTTCCCAATAGCGCGGATATGATTTGGTTATTACATGAGGATCGTTGATGCAAATGTCTGGTAGGACAAGACAAGCAGGTGCAAATGCCATGGCCATACGATGATCTTCGTAAGTGTCAATGGCTTCGCTACTTCGTTCGCATCGTTCGCCTTCCCAAGAAAGAATGGAACCTTCGGATTCTTGAAGGATATATCCTAGTTTCCTCATTTCGCAGATTAAAGCAGCCATACGGTCTGTTTCCTTGATTTTCAGACTTTGCAAGCCTCTGAATCGGAAAGGAATATTCATGAGCGCACATGTTACGACCAACGTTTGTGCCAAGTCCGGTTGGTTGATGAAATTATAATCCAATCGTTTGGTAATTTCTCCCTTCTTATGAAGGGTTACGGTCTGTCCTTCGTGTACGGTCTCCACCCCTAATGAACGGAATATATCGGCAACTTTACAGTCTCCTTGGGAACTGTTGGCGAACAATCCAGGTAAGGTTATGGTGGCTTTCGAAGAAAGTGCTGCTATTTGATACCAATAAGAAGCAGCACTCCAGTCGCTTTCTACATAGAATGGTCTGGAACGATAAGGTTGAGGCTCGACTTTTAATTCATGTTCGTTCGTCCATGTTGCTTGAGCGCCGAAATCCTTCATCAATTGCAAGGTTAGATTGATGTACGGACGGGAGATGATATCACCGGTCAGTGTGAGAGTCAATCCATTGGCTAGCGAAGGGGCTATCATCAATAAAGCAGAGATGTATTGTGAACTCACATTACCGGGAAGGCTGATGTGGTCCTTCTTCAAGATTGTTCCTTGAATACGAAGAGGAGGAAAACCTTCATTGACAAGATATTCGATGTTGGCTCCCAATTCACGAAGGGCGTTGACCAATATTTGAATAGGACGCTGCTGCATGCGTTGGGTTCCTGTGATGATGTGATTTCCAGGTGTGACGGATAGGTAAGCAGTTAGGAACCGCATAGCAGTTCCCGCTGCCATGATGTCAATGGTTTCGCCGGATTGTGCTTGTAAAGCACGAATCATGACTTGAGTATCATCGCAATCCGATAAATTGTCCAATGGATGATTACCATTCCCCAATGCATGAATGATGAGTGCACGATTACTGATGCTCTTGGAAGAAGGCAATTGAATCGAGGCTTCGATGCTTTCAGGAGGTGTGATTCTTATTCTCATCTTTTTCTTGTCTTTGATAGGTTTGCAAAATTACGATATTTCGCTTATTTGAGCAAACTCCAATTCCAATTGTTTCCATTCATCATGCTCTTCTCGTTCTTCCTTAGGATTGGAAACGGTCAGGCCTATCAGGCGGATAGGACGGATAGAATAATCCACTTCCTTCAGTAATTGTTTGGCGAGAGGGAGGATATCATTCATGTTGTTAAGTTCCTGCTCTCGGGTGATGCTTCGGGTAATCTGTTTAAAGTCGTAAAACTTGATTTTCAGAGTTAAGGTATTACCGCTGAATCCGCTTTTTTTCAATCGTTCAATCAGCTCGGTTGCTACATGGTATAACTCGATGATGACGGAAGACGATGCCGTGATGTCTTTGTCAAGCGTATGCTCACATCCTACGGATTTACGGATTCTTTCGGCTACGACAGGACGGAGATCGATGCCTTGGGCAAAATCGTGATAGATATATCCTGCCTTTCCGAAGAGTCGGGTGAGCATTTCTAGGGTACATTGCTGCAAATCTTTACCTTTGTGGATGCCCAAGGAATGCATCTTCTGCGCTGTGACTTTTCCTACTCCCCAGAACGCTTCGATAGGAAGTTTGGAGATGAATTCCAAGGCTTGATCAGGATGTATAGTACAAAGCCCGTCCGGCTTTCGGTAGTCGGATGCCACCTTGGCTAAGAACTTGTTGTAGGAAATACCGGCTGAGGCTACAAGGTTCAACTCTTCCCGTATCCGTTTCTTGATTTCTTTGGCTATATCTACAGCCAATTCTATACCTTTCTTATTATGAGTAACGTCTAGGAAGGCTTCATCTAAAGACAATGGTTCTATCAAATCGGTATATTCTTGGAAAATGCGATGAACCTGAGCGGATACTTCCTTATATACACTCATTCGTCCGGGCACAAAAATAATGTGCGGACAGAGTTGTTTCGCTTTTAAAGATGACATGGCCGAACGTACCCCATATCGTCGGGCCTCATAACTGGCTGCAGAAACCACGCCCCGTTGTTCCGCATGCCCTACGGCAATGGGCTTTCCACGAAGTTCCGGATTGTCCCGCTGTTCTACGGAAGCGTAGAAGGCATCCATGTCGATATGTATGATTTTTCGGTCGGTTGTCATGTTGCAAAGATAGGGATTCCTTGTTAAATAACATCTTGTTTTGAACCGAAACCACGCATTCTTGTTATTAGGAGAAACGTATTCTAAACATTAACTAAATTAGGAATGAGTATGAAAAAAACAATTCTTTTGTCGGTACTTGCTTTGGGAGCACTGGCTATAAATGCACAAACAGTAGTCGTAAAAGGCGGCGGATTCTGGGATAATTGGTCCATGGGAGTTCAAGGAGGAGCGACTATGAAAATGAGTGGTGAAGGTTTCTTCAAGAGTGCCCGACCGGCTTTTGGCTTGACTCTTGGTAAACAATGGACACCTATCTTGGGTATGGATATTCAAGGTATGGGTTATGTGAACACCACCAATAGCAGTACAATGATTGATGCTTCGGATGTCAGTTTGATTGGCCGAATGAACTTGATGAATCTTTTTGCTGGATACAATGGAATGCCTCGCCCCTTCGAAGTCGAAACAGTGACCGGTTTGGGTTGGTTGCACCATTATATGACTGGCAGTGGGGATACCGATGACTTGTCGGCTCGTGTTGGCTTGAATTTCAACTTCAATTTGGGTGAAGATGCAGCATGGACTTTAGGCATCAAACCGGCTGTTTTGTTCAATTTGACTGGAGAATATCCTAGTAAGAAATTGGCCTTCAATCGAAATAAAGCCAATATGGAAATCTTGTTGGGATTGACTTATCATTTTGCCGATGCAGACGGTAACCGTCATTTTGCTTTGGTGAATGCAATTGATCCTCTAGCATTGGCTGCTATGAATGAAGAAATCAATGATCTTCGTGAAGTGATTGTAGCAAAGGATGTGGAATTGGTTGGACTGGCTGATGAACTCATGGTCGTGCAGGACCAATTGAATGAAGCCCGTAATAAGGAAATGGAAGCAACAGGACAGACAATCAAGATCTTGGAATCTGTAGTAGCCTTTCCGTTTAACCAATCGGATGTGCAAACTTCACAGATGCCTAGTCTTGAGCATGTAGCCAATTATTTGAAGGATAATCCTAATGCGAAAATTACCGTGAACGGATATGCATCTCCAGAGGGTACGGAAGAATACAATCTCCAGTTGTCCCAACGTCGTGCGGATGCGGTGAAGAATATCTTGGTAGACAAGTATGGTATCGCAGCGGACCGTATCAATGCGATAGGTCATGGAGTTGGTGATGTCTTTTCAGTGCCGGCTTGGAACCGCGTAGGTATTTGTACCATTGACGAAGTGAAATAAGAATATAGTAATATCATTAAAATTTTGCCTCCATAAGACTTCGGTCTTGTGGAGGTTTTTCTTGTATTTGGACGAAAAATTAAAGTTTTCGAAAGGAAAAATGAAAAAGTGTAAGCGAATCAAAAAAAACTTTTTTCTTTTGCGCCCCGTTATCTAATAAAAATGGAATAAAGTATGATATAATATAGAAGAAATTTATTAACTTTGCGTCAAAGTTTAATTTCTTATCTATGGACAGAATCAAAGACCTGAATAGAATTAAGGTGGTTTTAGCAGAGAAACATCTTACAAGTAAATGGTTGGCAGAGCAGTTAGGAAAATCAACTTGCACTGTAAGTAAGTGGTGTTCGCAGAAGTCCCAGCCAGACTTACAGACTATTGATCAAATTGCGAAATTACTTGATGTAAAAAGAAGTGATCTCATTGTTGATTAAAATGTTTTGTACTATTACGCTATTTGTAAATGCAAATTTCCAAAGGATATGAGGATCAAAGATATTAACATAGTCAATTTTAAAGGTTTCCAAAATGAAACTGTTGTTTTCAACGGAAATCTTACGGTTGTTATCGGCAACAATACAGCAGGTAAGACAACTTTGCTAAAAGCCATTCAGGTAGGTTTAGGTGCATATCTGCAAAGTCTTAAACAACTTCCTGGTGGAGCACCATATCGTCGTAATTTCAGCTCACTCGACAAATTCATGAGATTTGATGAGGAACTAAGAGATTATATACCAAATGAGGAGAAACCAAGAATTACTATTAATGCGGATTTCCCTATAACTCAAACTCTATGTGATAATTGCCCGAAGGTTTCATTTATCCCAGTACACTGGTATAGAGAATTTGCAGGTAATTACACTACACATACACGCGCATGTGCAGGCGAACTTATTGATGCGGTACATCAGATGGAGAGTTTGAGATACGATGAGAAACAAGAATCTGTATATCCATTAGTATTAGCATTTGGAGCTAAAAGAACTAGTGACTCTCAGGCTAAAAGCACTTCAAATGTTAAGGAAAGAGCCTCACGAATTGAAAAAGCCTACAAATTTGCTTTACATGACAAAGTGGATTTCGAAGGGGCTATGGAATGGCTAAAGCACTACGACAAGGATATCAAAGATAAGAAGGAGTTTGAGGGTACAAGAGAAGCCTTTTTTGAGGCTTTACAAACAGCAATACCTGCATTGTCTGAGATTGATTTTGATAAGGGGGAAATTGAAGCGGTTGTAACAGTTACAGGACACACTCCATCCCGTCATCATTTCTCATATATGAGCGATGGCCTTCAGTCTATGATAAATATTGTTTCAGAGATAGCCCATCGTTGCATTGAGCTGAATGGATGTCTTGGTCATAATGCAGTTAAGATGACACCGGGCGTGGTAATGATTGATGAAATCGACCTATACCTACACCCTCATTGGCAGAAGCATGTATTGCAGGATTTAACCAAGGCATTCCCAATGATACAATTCATTGTATCAACTCATAGCCCATTTATTGTTCAAAGTCTTCAAGAGGGGCAACTCGTAAGTTTTGATGATAATGTATTGACATCTGGCGAACCTTTCCGTGAAGGTTTGGAAGATATCACATCAGAACGTATGGGTTTACAACAGGATATCCGAAGCAAGCGTTTCAACGAAATGGTTGATGTTGCGACACGTTTATTTGAAGCGGCAGATAATGGCAGTGCAAATAAAGATGAGCTAAAAGCTAAGCTTGATGAAATTGAGGCTGAGTTTAGTGATGATCCTGCATATCTTGCACTTATTAGAACAGAACTTAAGGCAAAAGTGAAGTAGTTATGAGACCTATTGAAAAGAAGAAACCTGGCGACATTGTTCGTTACACTGATTCAAATGATCAAGAGGTCGAGCATACTATACAGGTGGATTATCCAAATTATGGAGATGCTAAATTTCCATTAGCTAGTAACATCGGTCAATATTGTTCTTATTGTGAGGGATATGAGAAGATCCATTCGTTAGAAGTAGAACATATGGCGGCCAAAGCTAAAGGTGGTTCTCGTACTGCGTGGAATAATTTTCTGTTATGCTGTAAAATTTGCAATACGGTTAAAGGTGTAGAAGTGATAAATGATGATTTTCATTGGCCACATTTGAATAATACTTTCTATAGTTTTGTCTATGATGAAACAGGAAGAGTCAAGGTAAATGATAATATTCCTGCGTTGTCTCAAGTTAGAGCCCAAAATTTGTTGGATTTGACAGGACTTCATAGATACCCTGGGGATGCCAATGGTCCCACTCCGAAAGATTTTAGATGGAAATATCGTTATGAAGCTTGGAAGTTGGCAACAGATTGGAAACTAAAATTTTTAGATCGCTTAATAACAGAAGATGATATTATCTCTAGGGTTAAAGATAAGGGGCAATGGTCTATATGGTTTACGGTATTTAAAGGTATAGATTCAGTTAGAGCACGATTAATTTCGGATTTTCCTGGGACCTGTGCATCATGCTTCGATGCGAATAATCATTATGAACCCATTGAAAGAAATCCAGGTAGTCCTGACCCAATATAATTAAAGTTCACCAATAGTAAGGCAAGAATCATAATGCACAAGGCATTACGATACTTGCCTTACTAGTTAATTGGGATGGCGGATTCCATAAAAAACGCTGGCACCACGATTCACATCGGAGTGCCAGCCAACATTGTTTAACACTTAAAATTTTTATTGGTGTCCGCTAAAAACTCATTAGGCAAATAATTTCCTATCCGCAGTACCTCCATACCGGTATTGCGGATACTTTTTTAAAAGTAAGCCCTTATTTCAAAATAGCATCATCTCCGACGGAGGCGATTCATCGTTTTGGAGAATAGCCAACCAATCTTTTCCCGGTTCTTCAAAGAATGTATAACAATTGACATAGTACATGAGCATAATCCTGAACATTGTTGCCAGTCCAAAAAAGCTCCATGTTCTTTTGATACGTTTCTGTATCACCATAAGCAACAGATTCGCTATGAGCGTTGTCCATATTTGTATCTTGATGGCATTAGAACTTTCACCATAGAAGTATCTCAACGGGAAATTCTGTTTGAGTTGTTTGAACAACAGCTCGATTTGCCATCTCTGTCGGTAGATGTCCACAATTTCTTCTATTTCCATAGAAAAATCATTGGTGAGTAATGAGATTAGTTTAGCTTTTGTCTTCTTGACATCAACATAGGTAATGATCCGTGCCTTGTGAATGATGTCATTTCCGTCCTTTACCTTTTTGGTGAAACTGACATTTTGAACCCGGTGCATCATTTTACCTTCAGCAGTCATATACATGATATCATCTTGAATCGTATAGACAAGATTCCTTTTCATTTTTGTGACATATATCACTTCATTTTTCGTAAGCTCCTCAAACTTTTCATAGTCAATGTATGCCCTGTCAAAGGCAAGAATGTCTCCATTCTTGTAATTGGACGGTTTGAGCATGAAACAGTCGTTGGTTGCCGCTGAAGTAAATCTGATGTCGGAAGGTACACCTTCATTGGCATGAATGTTGGAATGTACCTTTATCCCGCCTTTCTTCTTTCCGGATTTCGGATTGCGACCGATTCCCTTAAAGATAAGGTTAGAAAAGAGAGTAATGGTTGTGGAATCAATAATCTGAAGCTTCTTCATCCATTGTGGATTCTGACATTTGCGGCTGTCCGAGGAAAGCTCGTTCTTATAAGTGGCATACAAGTCCCCATAAACGGCTTCGAAGATGGACTCAGGTCTTCTAGCATTCGCATCAGACAAAGTACTTCTCTTGGGCATGACATTGATACCAAGATGTAATAGCTTGTGCGCTTCGGGAAACATGGAATCCGTTATCTCACGTAGCGAATCGAACCTCTTTATGGTGGCATAAAGCATTATGACCAGATGCTGCCAGGCATCGAAGTGTTTAACATACCTTTCGCCACCATTTTTTCGACTAAACTTTAAAATTTTATACTTGTCAAGTAAAGAAAGTAGTTGGCCGAACATCGGCTGTCCGATAAAATGTGTACTTTTGCTCATCGTTATATAATTCTTTGGCGAGAACAAAATAACGAAAAAAGGTCGGAATCCAAACAAGGAAACCGACCTTTTATTTTTTTGAACAAACTGAATGGTTTAGCGGACACCAATATAAAATTTTAAATTATGTATCAGTACTAAGCAAACTTATTTATGATATTCAGATTTTACTTTTAATATGATACTAATGATTAGGTCACGATTAGGACATCTTGGCTTAGGCTCTTCTTTCTTGAAGTCCCAATGTTGTGCTTTTACTGAGATTCCTAGACTTTTAGTTATTCTCTTTTTCGTCTCTGTAATGCGTAAAACTATTGGATGTTCTCCATTAGATAACACTTTACTCTTAAAACAGATTACTGAAACCTTGATACTCATAACTTTAAGTGTTAGAATCCGGTTTGCACTATGGTTTACACCAATAGCCATTTTAGCTGTCTTTTTAAGAAAAATGAGCATTTTGATAATAAAACAAAAAGCATCGACAATCATCAGATTATCAATGCCTTTAATAGTGTCGGGGTAACTGGATTCGAACCAGCGACCTCGCGCCCCCCAGACGTGTACTCTAACCGGACTGAGCTATACCCCGAATTTTCCGTGTGCAAAAGTACACCTAATTTTTGAAATTGCAAATAATTTCAGAAAAGTTGGTTGTCTTTTATTTAGCATCCCATGGTTTCCCGATAGAAGTCAAGAATCTCTAGGATTTCCTCCTTGTTGGCCGATTGGTTGATACGGATGTCGCCGATTTCTCCCATTAGGGTGAAATTGATGATGCCCGCACTGTTCTTCTTGTCATGGGTCATGAATTCATAGAGGCGGTCGTATTGCTTGCAGTCAAAAGTCAATACACCATAGTTTTCCTTGATGAATTGTATGGTTTGGCGCAATTTGTCTTTTGGGAATCCGACCTTTATAAAAGAAAAATATAATTCACAGATGATGCCCCATGCTACTGCATAACCATGAAGAACCGGACGATTGTTTTCCAATGCCAGACTTTCGAAAGCATGTCCGACAGTATGTCCTAAATTCAAAGCCTTGCGAATGTTTTTTTCGAAAGGGTCTTTTGCTACAATGTCTTCCTTGATGCTGACTGAATGAGCGACCAATTGCTGTAACGCTTTGTAATCAATTTGATTCAAGTCGAAGTTCAGCAGTTCCGCCCAATGTTCGGTGGTGCTGATGATACCATGTTTCAACATTTCAGCATAACCGGATAGGAGATTATGGCTGTCTAATGATTTCAGGAATTCTGTATCGATCAATACATATTCGGCTGGAGAGAATACACCGATTTCATTCTTCAATCCATTGAAGTTGATGCCTGTTTTTCCTCCTACCGATGCATCGACCATGGCCAGGAGGGTAGTCGGTATATTGATGTATTGGATACCTCGTTTGAAGGTGGATGCAGCAAATCCTCCCAAGTCGGTCACCATGCCTCCTCCTAAATTAATCATCAAAGAGTGTCGGGTAGCACCTTGATCACCCAATTCTTTCCAAACATAGGATAATGTTTCCAAGTTTTTATGGATGTCTTCAGGACCGATAGTAATAATATGGGCGTTTTTCAAACAGTCAAATCCAGAAATAAGGGGAAGACATAATTCGCGAGTGTGTTTATCTACTAGGATAAACAACTTGTCGTGTGCACAGTTTTGAATGGCTGTATCTAAGTCTTCGTTCAGGTTTTGACAAATAATCACTTTTTGTTTACTCATAATTCTTCTTGTTTGGGCAACAAATTTAGGTAAAATTGCATAATGTTGTCTTCTGAGTCCGAATAATTGATTAATTTTGTCGGCGTTTTTTCATAAAACGTCGATTTAATATAATTTTCAAGTGTTTTTTTTAAACCTTTGAAGTATGGAAGTGTCAAACATGGCACATGACTATCGTGAAAATAATAAAAGTAATTGATATAAAATGAAAAGATTAGCGTTTTTAGTTTTGCTGATAGGACTTGGCACGACAATGCTGCTTGCTCAAAGTGGGAAAGTGACCGTTAGCGGGTCGGTTTTCGACAAGGAGGATAATTCTCCGGTTATGCAAGCAACAGTTCAGTTGCTCTCTTTGCCGGATAGTACTATGGCAGCCGGTAATGTAACCAATAACAATGGTAGATTCAGTTTGTCTGTCAAGCCGGGTAAATATGTGTTGAAGGTTTCTTTCGTAGGATATCTTACCTATATGAAAGAGTATCGTTTGACAAGTGCAAAGCCGACATTGAATGTGGGTAAGATTGCATTGTCTTCGGATGCTATCATGTTGAGTGAGGCGACAGTTACGGCAGAAGCTCCTCAAGTAACCGTGTCGGGCGATACTTTGGGATACAATGCTTCGGCATACCGTACTTCGGAAGGTGCTATGTTGGAAGAATTGGTGAAGAAAGTCCCAGGTGCTGAAGTGGACGATGATGGTAATGTGAAGATTAATGGTAAGGAAGTAAAGAAACTGTTGGTCGATGGTAAGGAATTCTTCGGTGGTGATGTGAAGACTGGTTTGCAGAACTTGCCGGTAGATATGGTAGAAAAGATTAAGGCATATGACCGCCAGTCTGATAATGCCCGTATTACCGGTATCGATGATGGTGAAGAAGAAACTGTACTTGACTTGACCGTTAAGAAAGGGATGAATCAAGGTTGGGTAGGTAACTTTGATGGTGGATTGGGTACAGAAGACCGTTATTCTGCCAGTGCAAACGTGAATCGTTTCTCTAGTCATGGTGACAATAGCAGCCAGCTCTCTCTCCTCGGGCGTGTAAATAACGTAGGTGACCAGCGCTTCGGCGGTGGAGGTGGTCCTCGTTGGAGAAGAAACAATGGATTGACTTCTAGTAAGATGGCAGGTTTGAACTATGCAATAGAAACCAAGAAGGTGGATTTCGGTGCTAGTGTACGTTATAATTATAGAGACAATGATGTACAGAGTTTAGGACAGGTCGAAAACTTTTTGCTTAATGGTGCCAACAGTTCGTTCTCGAATACCAATAGTGCAAGCCGTAACAAGAACCAGAATCTCAATGGTCATCTCCGTCTTGAATGGAGACCGGATTCTATGACTACTTTCTTCATGCGTGGTAGTTTGTCATGGGGTGATACAGAAAGTGGCTCTAATTCTTTGTCTTCTACTTATAATTCAGATCCGTTTAAGATTGTAGCAGATCCTTATAAGTTCTTGGATTTTGAAAGTGAATCAAGTGAGAAGTTGGATGAAATTCGTGTCAATGCATCGAATAGTGGTTCTTTGTCGGAAAGTAATTCTTTGTCTGCCAACATGAATATGCAACTTACCCGTAAATTGAATGATAAGGGTCGCAATGTGACTTTGCGCGGTATCGGTAGTTATGGTGATAGTGAAAGTGAACGTTATTCCAATAATATAACTCGTTATTATGGGGATGGTATTATTACGGTAGAAGATACAATCCGTCGTTATATCCATACTCCGACCAATAACTACAATATCGGTGCGGAAGTAAGTTATAGCGAACCGATTGCGGATAAGGTTTATTTGCAGTTCAGTTACCGATTCCAATATGGTTATAGTGAAAGTGATAATTCTACTTATAACTTGCCTTTTGGTTGGGTGTTGTCTGATGGATTGCCAGGCCAGTTCTCACAGCATCAGTCAGAATGGTTGGATCCGGAACAAAGTAAGTATGCGGAATACAAGAAGTATAATCACGATGCTCGTGTCACTTTCCGTGTGAACCGTGAAACATGGCGTTTGTCGGCAGGTATGGCTTTCCGTCCGCAAAATACGAAACTTTCATATAAGAAAGGTGAATATGAAGTAGATACTACTCGTAACGTATTCAACTTCTCTCCGGAAGTGGATTTCCGTTACCAGCCTCAGAAGCAGACTCAGTTGCGTTTCACTTATCGTGGACGTACCAGCGACCCAAGTATGGAAAACTTGTTGCCTATTACAGACAATTCAGACCCGTTGAATATCCGTACCGGTAATCCGGGCTTGAAGCCATCGTTCTCTCATAACATGGGATTGCATTTCAATACGTTCAATATGGATGCTCAGCGTGGTATCTTCTCGGCTTTGAACGGTTCGTTTACTCAGAATTCCATTACGAATATCCGTAAGTACAATGAGACAACGGGTGGTTGGACTACTATGCCGGAAAATATCAATGGTAACTGGAATGTATTCGGTATGTTTGGTATCAATACAGCTTTCAAGAACAATAAGAAGTTCAACATCGGTTCTTTCACCAATGCTAGTTACAACAACAATGTAGGTTATATTACTACAGGTGAAATGAAGGACGCCCAAAAGAATACGACTACTGCATTGTCTCTTGGTGAACGTTTGAACGGTACATATCGTAACGATTGGTTGGAAGTAGGCTTGAACGGTAGTTTGAACTATACATTCGAAAAGGATAAGTTAAATCCGAAGAATAATCAGGAACCTTATACTTTCTCGTATGGCGGTAACTTGCAGATTTATACTCCTTGGAACATGACCATTTCAACCAATATGACTAACCAAGCACGTCGTGGTTATTCGGATGCTAGCATGAACCGCAACGAATTGATTTGGAATGCACAGGTTGCCCAGAGCTTCTTGAAGGGTGCTTTGACGCTTAGCTTTGAATGGAATGATATATTGAAGGAACAAAGCAATATCACCCGTTCGTATACTTCTAGCGGTAGCTCGGTATATACTTATAATGGTATCAACAGCTATGGTATGATTCGTGCTATCTATCGTTTCAATATCTTCGGAAGCAAGGAAGCTCGTGAAATGATGAATCAGAGACGTGGTCCAGGCATGGGCCCAGGTATGGGTGGTGGCCCGATGGGACGTGGCATGGGACGTGGTCCAGGCATGGGTGGTGGCCCAATGGGTGGTCGTCGTCCATTCTAAAACGAATGATATAATCTTTTTCCCAGCCTATATTGTTATAGGTTGGGATTTTTTTTATATGTTTGTTTCAAAGTTCGGATTATGTTCATATGGGGATTATTTGAAAGTGTCTTTTCTACGGTTGCCAGCCTGTTGTTCTTGTTGGCAGTCGTGGTTACGATTGTAGTCATTGTCATGGATAATCGCAACCCATACAAGACCTTGGCTTGGGTGTTAGTCTTGGTTTTTCTCCCGGTCGTAGGTCTGGTTCTTTATTATTTCTTTGGTCAAGATACACGGAAGGAAAGGCTTATAAGCAAAAAGGGTTTTAAGCGTTTGACCAAATATCCCATGATGGAGTTTCAGATGCAGGAGTCTTTTAAAGCATCTGAAGAGAAGCAGCATCAGCTGATCCGTTTCTTTCAGCGAGATAATTTGGCTTTGCCTTTTGAGGGGAATTCGATAAAAGTCTTCCAAGATGGTTATTCAATGTTGCAAGGTTTGCTTGCAGCGATAAAATCTGCCCAACATCATATCCATGTGGAATTCTATATATTTGAAGACGATGCTGTGGGCCGTTTGGTTAAGGATGCCTTGATGGATAAGGCTCGTGAAGGAGTAGAAGTACGGGTACTTTACGATGATGTAGGATGCTGGAAAGTCCCTTTCTTGTTTTTTGATGAAATGCGGGAGGCTGGAGTTGAGGTTCGTGGATTTTTAAAAGTCCGTTTTCCACGTTTCACAAGCAAGGCAAATTATCGTAATCATCGGAAACTCGTTGTTATAGATGGCCGAATTGGCTATATTGGTGGAATGAATTTGGGGGAACGTTATTTGAAAGGCGTTGCTTGGGGAAATTGGAAAGACGTCATGATGCAGATGAAAGGAAAGGCTGTCTATGGCCTCCAGACGACTTTCTTGACCGATTGGTATGCTACGGACCATTCGTTGATAACTTCTTCGGTATACTTCCCGGAAATGGACAAACAAGGGAATGCTTTGGTGCAGGTTGTTACTTCCGACCCGGTGGGCTCTTGGCGCGATATCATGCAAGGCTTATTGATGGCTATTACTTCGTCCCAAAAATACCTCTATATTCAAACGCCCTATTTATTGCCTACAGAGCCTATTTTGTGGGCTTTGAAAACAGTCGCTTTGGCTGGTGTGGATGTTCGGATTATGATACCTAAAATGACAGACACGCGATGGATTCATTGGGGAAGCATGTCCTATTTGCAGGAGTTGATGAAGGCTGGTATTAAGGTATATATGTATCAGAAAGGATTCCTTCATTCCAAATTGATTGTTTGTGATGATTGTTTGTCTTCTGTTGGTTCCACCAACATGGACTTCCGTAGTTTTGAACATAATTTTGAGGTCAATGCTTTTATGTACGACAGGACATCGGCATTGATGATGAAGGAAGTATTTTTATCGGACCAGAAGGACGCTAAACTTCTCCATTTGAAAGAATGGCGCATGCGTCCTTGGTCCCAGAAAGTGAAAGAGTCCGTTATTCGTCTGTTTGCACCTTTGCTTTAAAGAAGGAGAAGTTCACACTTCCATATACGCGTCTTTCAATGAAATGTGGGTCTTCTTCGAAGTGATTGTCCTTCCCATGTTCTAACACTAGTAAACCGTCTTCTTTCAGCAATCCTTTTTCGAAAATTCGTGTAGGAATGCTTTCCAGATCCTTCAAGGCATAGGGAGGGTCTGCAAAAATGAAGTCGAATTGTTCATGGCACTTTTCGATGTATCTGAATACATCAGCACGCATTGGAAAGCATTTATCTGTCTTTACTTCACGCATGATTTGGGAAATGAAGGCCAGATGTTGTGGGTCTTTTTCAACGGAAATAACCCGATCGCATCCGCGTGATACCAATTCAATACTGATACTCCCAGTACCGGCAAAAAGGTCCAAAGCTGTGATGTTTTCTTCAAAGTCAATGTAATTGTTGCAAAGGACGTTGAATAAGTTTTCCTTAGCAAAATCAGTCGTAGGGCGTGCCTTGAATGTGTGAGGCACATCAAATCTACGTCGCTTATAAATTCCGCTTATTACTCGCATGTCATCAATGATTGTATGTCAAATGGAAGGGTTGATTGGATTGGTAAAAACTCTACTTGGCGAAGGAATCTTTTGAGTTCTGCCAATAAAGCGTCTTTGGATTCCACTTCTCCGGTCAATAATAATTGGTCTTTTTCCTGACTATAGCCCAACTGTTGCCAAACATATAGCAGATAATAAATATGGTCTGAAGTATGTTTGCTATTGAATGAATTGATTAATAGTAATTTGCCTTTGTCGAGTGCGAATACTTCCATTCTGTTGTGATGAAAAAGGACATATAGTCTTCTATTATTGGCTTCTCTGCTCTGGCAGGTGAAATATTCGGTCAGAGGACTGGTACATGCAAAGATACGTGCATGGGGAAATGACTCATTAATCAATTGATGAGTATGTTTGTCCATGCCAAAAATCAATGCAATGTTACTTTTCCCAAGAATGTTGCATAAAACCGTTTCGTTGTCTGTCCGTTGGAAGTTTTGGTAGAACAGTTGTTCGGTTTGTTCGTCTTCAAAGAGGTCGAATGGAACAGGAGTGAAACGTTGGGTGTCAACCAGTATGTTTGTTTGCCCATAGGTATATTTCAACTCTTCCGTTGCTTGAATCATCTTTTTGAGGTTGGCTGTCATGGAATAGGATACATTGACAGGATAACTTGCAAAGAAGACATCAGCCTCTTTATGGGGAGGGTGGATAGAAAAAGAAAATCCATCCGCACTCAGGCGGATGGATAATGTGTATTGTTCCGATTTGGTAAAATCGATACTTGTCATTTTATTCCCAGTTACCTGCGTTATTGTTCGGTTGTTCGATGTCACCTACTCTCAAACCGCAGTACTTACCCAACTTGCCTTGCAAGTCCTTCAAGTTCAACAATTGTTGCTTGTCCAAGTCGCCGATGTAAGCGTCATACGGAGTCTGAGCTTGGAACAAGTTCAAAGGAGCACCTGACTTAGTTGTGTCTTGACGGCTAGCCATTTCGAATTGCTTACCGCTACCGAATGGTACATATCTCAAAGAGTCAGCATTGAAACCCTTCGGGAAGATAGTATCCAATACAGCTACCCACATAGTGTCACGCTTGAAGTTCATCAAACCTTCCTTTTCTACTTCTTTCCAGTTACCAGTCTTCTTAGCCTTGTTGATAAGAGCCATAGCCTTCTTTTCAGTCATACCCTTTTCCAATTGTTCGTCAGACAAAGCACCTTCCTTCTTCACGAACGGAAGCTTAGCGGTCTTCACGAAGTCAATCAACGTGTCGAAACTAGCGGTATACTTACCTTCATGAGTGTTGCGGTATTCTACCTGAGCCTTGCGGATGTCAATCAGACGTGCAATAACTTCTTTTTCTCTTGCTTTTCTAGTGTTGTCGAAATTAATCGGACCCATGATACTACCGTAACATACATACACTAAAGCTGCAGCACAAGCGGCCAAAACGATATTAAGAACTGTTTTCATGATAAATATGTGTATTTTTTTAGTTTATATTCCTATATTCGCATCGCAAAATTAAAAATAATAAATCGAATAACATACAGTTATTTGAACTTTTTATCATTAATTTATGATTAAAACTTATTTAGGACAGCAAATTAAGACAAATTTTCCATATAAACCAACTTTCGAGCAAGAAAATGTGGTGAAAATTTTAGCGGACTTCCTTTTTTGCCGCAAAACGGAAAGTTTGTTCCTGTTGAAAGGGTATGCAGGGACTGGTAAGACTTCTCTCATTGGAGCGTTGGTGAAGACACTCGACCAATTGGAACAAAAGTGCATTCTCTTGGCTCCAACCGGAAGAGCGGCCAAGGTGTTCTCGCATTATGCCGGGCATCCAGCCTATACCATTCATAAGAAAATCTATCGGCAGAAGAGTTTCTCCAATGAGTTGGACAATTTCTCCATGAACGACAATTTGCATCAGCATACTTTATTCATTGTAGATGAGGCTTCCATGATTGCCAATGAAGGCTTGTCGGGTTCGATGTTTGGTACCGGCCGTTTGTTGGACGACTTGATTCAGTATGTGTATTCAGGGCAAGGTTGCCGATTGATGCTGATTGGGGATACGGCTCAGCTTCCTCCAGTGGGAGAGGAGGAAAGTCCAGCCCTTTCAGCAGATGTATTGAAAGGATATGGTTTGGAGGTTTATGAAGGTTTGTTGACCGAAGTAGTTCGCCAACTGCAAGACTCTGGTATTCTTTGGAATGCAACCGAACTTCGAAGATACATTGCTGAAGAGGATTTCTTTACGCTTCCGCCTATCAAGGTGGAAGGATTTCCCGATATCAAGGTTATTCCTGGGAATGAATTGATAGAAGCTATCTCCGATAGTTACGATCGGGTGGGAATGGATGAGACCATTGTGGTGTGTCGCTCGAATAAACGGGCGAATATCTATAATAAAGGTATAAGGAATACGATTCTTTATCGGGAGGAAGAATTGGAAACTGGCGATTTGCTCATGGTGGCCAAAAACAATTATTTCTGGACGGAAGGATGCAAGGAAATAGATTTTATTGCGAATGGGGATATTGCGGTAGTTCGCCGGGTTCGTCGGGAGAGGGAAATGTATGGCTTCCGTTTTGCCGATGTTCTTCTCCGTTTTCCGGATTATAATGATATGGAATTGGAAGTGAAACTTTTGCTCGATACACTCCATACCGAAACACCAGCGTTGCCAAAAGAGATGAACGATAAACTTTTTTATTCCGTATTGGAAGATTATGCCGATATCAGCGTAAAACGGGAGAGGATGAAAAAGATGAAGACAGACCCTCATTACAATGCTTTGCAAGTGAAATATGCCTATGCGGTAACTTGTCACAAAGCGCAGGGTGGCCAATGGAAGCGGGTCTTTCTTGACCAAGGGTATATGACGGAGGATATGCTTTCGCCTGATTATTTCCGTTGGCTTTATACGGCCTTTACCCGAGCTACGGAAACGCTTTATTTGGTGAATTGGCCGAAAGAACAATTAGAGGATTAAAAGAAAACGTGCTGACGTTTTCATTCATTCGTCAGCACGTTTTTATTTTTTGCCTTCGCGAATTATAAATTCGCCTTCACGTATTTGGAATTACAATCCTGCTAGTTCAATAACCTTGTCAACAGCAGAGAGCAAACCTTCCGGATTCTTACCACCAGCAGTTGCGAAGTGAGGCGCACCACCGCCGCCACCTTGAATTAACTTGGCTGCTTCCTTCACGAGATTACCAGCCTTCAAGCCGTTCTTCACGAGGTCTTCGCTCAACATTACGGTCAACATTGGCTTGCCGCCTTCTACGCTACCGATAACTACCAACAAACTGCCTGTTACTTCGCCCTTCAATTGGAAGGCGATATCCTTGGCTACGTCAGCGCTGATAGGAGCCACGGTCTTGATAACCTTCACGCCACCCATTTCCTTAGCGTTGGCCAACAATTCGTTCTTCAACGATGCTGCCTTTTCCTTCATGAATTCTTCTACCTGCTTCTTCAAACCTGCGTTTTCTTCAATTGCCTTGCGGATAGCAGATTTCAAGTCTGGTACATTGTTGAACAATGCCTTGAGGTCGGCCATGGTATCTTGAATCTTGTCAATCATGTTTTCTACCTTTTCGCCGGTGATAGCTTCGATACGACGAACACCTGCTGCTACCGAGCTTTCGCTGATGATGCGTACCATACCAATCTTACCAGTAGAAGAAACGTGAGTACCACCACAGAATTCGATAGAGTTGCCGAATTGGATTACGCGTACTTCATCGCCATACTTTTCGCCGAACAAAGCGATAGCACCAAGTTCCTTTGCTTCTTCGATAGGAATGTTGCGGTATTCCTGCAAAGCTACGTTTTCACGGATTTTGGCGTTAACCAAGTGTTCTACCTTGCGGAGTTCTTCGTCTGTCACTTTCTGGAAGTGAGAGAAGTCGAAGCGCAATGAATCTGGAGATACCAATGAACCCTTCTGCTCAACGTGTGTACCAAGTACTTCACGAAGCGCTTCGTCGAGCAAGTGAGTACAAGAGTGGTTGGCAGCACAAGCGGCACGCTTGTCTGTGTCTACACAAGCCATCATTGGAGCTTCCATGTGTTCAGGGAGCTTCTTGGCGATATGGATAGGAAGGTTGTTTTCCTTCTTGGTATCGATGATTTCGATCGTTTCGAATTCGCTGCACAATACACCGGTGTCACCTACCTGACCACCACTTTCTGCATAGAACGGAGTGTCGCTCAATACGATTTGGTAAAGAGTTTGGTTCTTCTGCTTCACCTGACGGTAGCGGAGAATTGTAGTTTCGTATTCAGTATAGTCATAACCCACGAAGTTAGTTTCGCCTTCGTTCAAGGTTATCCAGTCGCCAGTTTCTACGGCTGCAGCATTACGAGCACGTTCCTTCTGCTTCTGCATTTCAGCCTTGAACTCTTCTTCGTTTACAGTCATGCCGTTTTCGCGAAGAATCAATTCGGTCAAGTCGAGTGGGAAGCCGAATGTATCATATAAGGTAAAGCCGTCTACACCGCTGATTTCAGTCTTACCAGCAGCTTTTGCTTCGTTCATAGTCTTTTCGAGCAAACGGATACCAGTTTCGAGGGTACGGAGGAATGAATCTTCTTCTTCCTTGATTACCTTTTCAATCAAAGTCTGTTGTGCCTTCAATTCAGGATAAGCTTCGCCCATGTTGTCAATCAATACAGGCAACAACTTATACATGAATGCTTGCTTCTGACCGAGGAAAGTATAACCGTAACGAACCGCACGGCGGAGGATACGTCGGATTACGTAACCAGCCTTGGCGTTGCTAGGCAACTGACCGTCTGTGATAGAGAACGCAATGGTACGGATGTGGTCAGCGATCACACGCATAGCCACGTCTTGTTGAGCATCCTTGCCATATTCTGTGCCCGCCATAGCAGCGATAGCCTTAATCATCGGTTGGAACACATCGGTGTCGTAGTTCGATGTCTTGCCCTGCATCGCCATACACAAACGTTCGAAGCCCATACCGGTATCGATAACCTTTGCTGGAAGGCCTTCGAGTGAGCCGTCCGCTTTACGGTTGAACTGCATGAACACGAGGTTCCAAATTTCAATCACTTGTGGGTGGTCATGGTTTACGAGGTCGCGACCGCTAATCTTAGCACGTTCTTCTGCCGGACGAAGGTCAATGTGGATTTCTGAGCAAGGACCACACGGACCTGTATCACCCATTTCCCAGAAGTTGTCCTTCTTGTTACCATTGATGATATGATCTTTCGGGAGATACTTTTCCCAATAGCCTGCTGCTTCATTATCGCGTTCGAGGCCGTCTTCTGCACTGCCTTCGAATACGGTAGCATACAAATTTTCCGGGTTCAACTTTAATACATCCACCAAGTATTCCCAAGCCCAAGCAATCGCTTCTTCTTTGAAGTAGTCGCCGAACGACCAGTTACCGAGCATTTCGAACATGGTGTGATGATAAGTATCGTGACCCACTTCTTCCAAGTCATTGTGCTTGCCGCTAACGCGCAAACACTTTTGTGAGTCCGCTACTCTTTTATATTTCGCTGGGGCATTACCCAAGATGATATCCTTGAACTGATTCATCCCTGCATTGGTGAACATCAAGGTCGGGTCGTCTTTGACAACCATTGGAGCCGAAGGCACGATTTGGTGACCTTTTGACTCGAAAAAGCTCTTAAAAGAATCTCTAATTTCTTTTGCTGTCATTTTCTTATATAGTCTTCTAGTTAATATTCATGAAATCAGTTTGCAAAGATAATTGGTTTTATTATTTTTGTCGCAAAGTTTGGTGCAAAATATTGGAGTCTTGTACCTTAAAAACATCAAAAATAGGAACAGATGCGTAAAGTCTACTACATATATAATCCGAAGACGCGTACTTACGACCGGGTTTATCCCACTTTTCGTCAGCGCGTCATTCATATCTTGAAACGTCTCTTCGTGGGGATGGGCTTCGGAGCAGGAAGTTTTATCTTGTTGCTTTGGATATTCGGTTCTCCGTCCGAAAAGCAGCTTCGTATTGAAAATTCCCGTTTGTTAGCACAATATAATGTGCTTTCCCGTCGTTTGGATGAAGCTTTGGGCGTGATGCAAGGCATCCAGCAACGTGATGATAATCTTTATCGAGTAGTATTACAGGCCGATCCGGTGGCCGATGCTGTCCGTAGAGCCGGTTATGGGGGGACCAATCGTTACGAAGACTTGATGGATATGGCGAATGCTGACTTGGTGGTAAATACCACACAGAAGTTGGATATGCTGAACCGTCAACTTTATATACAGTCTCAATCCTTTGATGAAGTGGTTGATTTGTTTAAGGATCATGATAAAATGTTGAGTTGTATTCCTGCTATTCAACCAGTATCTAATAAAAATTTGAAGCAAACCGCATCAGGATACGGGATGCGTATTGACCCAATTTATAAAACCGCTAAGTTCCATTCCGGCATGGACTTTTCCGCCAATATCGGTACACCTATTTACGCGACAGGTGATGGAGTAGTAAAGAAGGTCGGATGGCAGAGTGGATATGGTAAGATTATCATTATCAATCATGGTTTTGGTTATGAAACTTGGTACGCACATTTGAACGATTACGATGTTCGCGTGGGTCAGAAGGTGAAGCGTGGTGAAGTCATTGGTGAAGTGGGTAATACAGGTAAGAGTACCGGTCCTCACTTGCATTATGAGGTGCATTTGAAAGGTAAGGTTGTGAATCCGGTGAACTATTACTTCATGGATTTGAGCGCTGAAGATTACGACAAGATGATTGAATTGGCGGCCAACCAAGGTAAGGTGTTCGATTAAAGGAGGATTCTGTCATGGCATACAATCCAAACAAAGACTTGAAGATGTACTATTCCATTGGCGAAGTGGCAAAGATGTTCGATGTGAATGAATCGTTGCTTCGCTATTGGGAGAAGGAATTCCCTATTATTTCTCCTAAAAAGGCCGGAGGTAATATCCGTCAGTACCGGAAGGAAGATATTGAGAATATCCGATTGGTTTATCATTTGGTCAAGGAAAAGGGGATGACGCTCCAAGGTGCCAAGCAGCGCTTGAAAGCGAATAAAGAGAAGACAGTTCAAACAGCCGAAGTAGTAGACCGCTTAAAACAGATTCGGGAAGAGTTGGTTAAACTTCGTAAGAGTTTGGATTATTTGACGTAAACTTATCAAACAGAATATTCTGGATTTTTGTAGGGAAACAAAAAACACTCGTTGAAATAGATTGAATTCCAACGAGTGTTTTTTCTATTATGGTTAAGGTTTGTCCTCAAATTGTTCTACACGGACTACCTTCTTCATTTCTTCCATTTTCTGCAAGTTGGCAATAATGGTGTTCACGTCTTCCACATCGTGTACATAGATTTGGATGTGCCCTTCGAATAGACCGTCCATGGTTTCAATGAAGATCTTGCGGATATACACATTGAGTTGTTCGCTGACAATGTCGCCAATCTGGTGCAGAATACCCATGGTATCAATACCCTGAATATAGAGGTTGACAGGGAATTCCAAAGCTTTGCCGGTTTCCCATTCCACGGCCAAGATACGATTGCCGAATCCGGCCTTCAGTTTATCAGCCAACGGACACTTACGCTTGTGGATAACTACACGGTCTTGGTCGTCGATGAAGCCTAAAGCATCGTCACCAGGGATAGGTTTGCAACAATCGGCGATGATAAAGTTCTTCTGAAGGGCTTCTGGAGTAAGTTTCAAGACCTTTTTGCTGTCAATCTTCTGTTTCGGAGCCTTTTCTTTTGGTTCTTTCTTTTCCTTAGTTCCCTTGCTTCCGATGAAAGGAAGAGGTATGAACTTCTTCCAACCGCCAGGTGCAGGTTTCTCTTTTTTCAACTCGTTGCGGTCTGATTCACCCAATAATATGGTCTTGAAGCCAATAGCGGCGAAGAGTTCTTCTGGAGATTTCACGTTGTGCAATTCGCAGAGTTTCTGGATGTTTTCGTCATTCCATTCGATGTCTTCGTTCTTGAAGAAATCCGCCAGTTTTTCTTCTCCCACTTGTTGCATGCTACGTTGCTCACGTTTCAGAATGCCGGCTATTTTTGCTTTGGCTTTGGCAGTTGTAGCAAAGTTAATCCATGCCGGTTGTACACGTTGTGACTTGGAAGTCAAGATTTCTACCTGGTCGCCGCTCTTCAATTTATGGCTTAGAGGAACTAGTTTGTGGTTAACCTTAGCACCGATACAATGGCTGCCCAAGAAGGTATGGAGTGAGAAAGCGAAGTCAAGTGCCGTACAGTTCTGTGGCATGGTTTTGATTTCTCCCTTTGGGGTGAAGATAAATATTTCGGATGCAAAAAGATTCAGTTTGATAGTATCGAGGAAGTCCATAGCATCCGGTTGTGGGTCGTCTAGGATCTCCTTGATTGTACGGAGCCATTTTTCGAGTTCGCCCTCATCTTCTTGTGTAGGACCGTCCTTGTATTTCCAATGAGCGGCAAAGCCTTGCTCTGCAACATCGTTCATGCGTTCGCTTCGGATTTGTACTTCAATCCATTGTCCCTTATTACTCATTAAGGTAACATGTAGTGCTTGGTAACCATTGGATTTTGGATGATTTACCCAATCGCGCAAACGGTCGGGGTGAGGCTTGTATATCTTCGAAATGGATACATAGATGCCGAAACATTCGTTCGATTCTTCTTCCGGTTCACTTGGCTCGAAGATGATGCGGACAGCTAGGATGTCGAAAATTTCATCGAAAGGAATATGCTTGGTCTGCATCTTGTTCCAAATGGAGTATGGCGACTTGATGCGGGCCATGATGCGGTACTTGATACCCATTTTGTCCAATTGTGCACGGATAGGAGCGGTGAACTCTTCGAACAATACGTCACGATCTGCCTTGGTTTCCTTCAACAACGATTCGATGTGGGCATATTCTTCCGGATGCTCGTACTTGAAACTGAGATCTTCCAACTCAGTCTTGATCTTGTTCAAACCCAGGCGATTGGCGATAGGCGCATAAATATAGAGAGTTTCACCGGCAATCTTGTATTGCTTGTTAGGAAGCATTGAACCAAGGGTACGCATGTTGTGCAAACGGTCGGCAATCTTGATGAGAATGACACGAATATCATCGTTCATTGTCAGAAGAAGTTTCTTGAAGTTTTCGGCTTGGGCAGAAGCGCGGTCACCGAAAATACCACCTGAAATCTTGGTCAAACCGTCTACGATTTGTGCAACCTTAGGGCCGAAGAGGTTTTCAATGTCCTCTACAGTATAGTCAGTATCTTCTACTACGTCATGAAGAAGAGCTGCACAAATGGAAGTGGAGCCTAGTCCGATTTCGGAGCAGGCGATTTGTGCTACTGCAATAGGGTGCATGATATAAGGTTCGCCCGAGCGGCGCTTCACCCCTTTGTGCGCTTGCTTGGCGAAATTGAATGCTTTGGTAATTATTTCAACCTTCCGGCGATGTTTGCTTGTAAGGTAACTTTGTAAGAGATGCTCAAATGCTTGGCTTATCATCTCCTCATCTGCTTGTTCCTGTTTGAGTTTTTCATCAGTCAACATGGTATTAGCCTCCTCTTTTATTTTCTTTCTTGCAAAAATAGAAAAAAAAGATGCTTCTACAAGTTTTTTTGTAGAAGCATTTATAAAAAAAGTTGCTTTTTAGTTATCGCACTCTAATAGTCTTACCGGCACGGATATTATTTCCACGGATTCCGTTCAGGTTGCGGAGTTGTTTGACTGATACTCCATAGCGTGCAGCAATACCTCCGAGTGTGTCTCCATTTCTGATTTTGTGGTATTTAGCACCTTTGGTGTTCGAGGTTCCGTCATCCACTTTTACGGTACGTCTCTTGGTGATGTACTTTTGTGCATCGTAGGCATAAATACTGTCTTCTCTTTCGATGAAAGTGGTAGCCATGTTGTTCGGCAGGCGCAAGGCATAGACTTTACTATTTCCAGGAATCAAGTCCTTCTTGTATTGGGGATTTAAACTACGCAACTGATCAATATCTATGTTGCATACACTGGCTACCTGTTGCAAATGCAGGTCTTTACTGATGTGCACGGTGTCGGATACAGTTGGAAGTTGGGAATCCATTGGGCAGATGCCATGTTCACAATAATAGGTCATGACATAGTTGGCGGCAATGAATCCCGGTACATAACCACGAGTTTCCTTAGGAAGGAATGGGTAAAGTTGCCAATAGTCAGTTGAACCACCAGCGCGACGGATAGCCTTGTTGACATTGCCCGGTCCACAATTATAGGCCGCCAGTACCAAGTTCCAATCCTTATAGATATTGTATAGATCCGTCAAGTATCTTGCTGCTGCCCAAGTTGACTTCTGAGGGTCAAAGCGTTCTTCTACCAAACTATTGGTCTCCAATCCGTAACTCTTGGAGGTTCTCAGCATGAATTGCCATAGGCCGGTAGCTTTTGCTCGTGATTGTGCTTTAGGGTTCAGGGCGGATTCGATAATCGGGAGATATTTCAACTCCATTGGTAAGTCGTATGCTTCCAATGCTTCCTCGAACATAGGCATGTAAAAATTGGCTGCTGCTAACATGAATGAAACCTTGTTGCGCAAGCGTCCTGTATAGGCTTCGATATGCTTCTTGACAATGTCGTTAAAAGGCATTTCGATGATAGACGGAATGCGTGACAAACGGTCTATATAGACAGAATCGCTGACTTTCGGGCCTTCGGGGAGCATCCGGCAATTTTCATCAATAGTAATGAAATTCTTGGATTGCCAATCCCAATATAGGCTATCCATATCTGATTGCATGGATTCTGGAAATTCAGCCAACTCTTCTTTCGTGGTTTGTGCTTGTGCACAAGTTATTCCCCATAATAGGGCGATGCAGGTGATAAGGTTTCTCATGTGAATGTCTTTTTAAAATTTCAGGCTACATTGTAAGCCTACTGAACCGAAATTTTTGCTTCTCGTGTCATTAATCACGGCGGGTTCTACTCTAAGACCAATGTCTTTGGTTATATCAAAATCCGACAATTCGGCATCTACGTATGCGTCAATTACAGATAGGAGATATACACCTACAAAAGCGAAGATGCTGAGGTCCCGTTGTCGGCGATAGGCATCTTTTCTCTTTCTGAAAATCTCTTTGAAACGTTCTTCCTGTCCGGCTATGCTTGAATTCATAGGAAGGAAGTCTTCGTAACTCTTGGTGTTGGGGTCATCGTCCATGATGTCCAGGTAGGCTTGTGAGTAATCCTTGTACATCTTGTTGTTCCAATTTAAAGCGTAGGTACATCCGACGAATCCTCCATATACAATCGGGAGTTTCCAATATTTCCGGTTGTAGATTTGTCCACCGCCAGGAAATACCAAAGCAAGCCATACGGAACGGTTGGAATCCGGAATGAAACGTTTCTTTGGTTGCGGAATACCTTTTTGTATAGAATCTGTTTTTGTCGCAAGAATGGTTGTATCAATAGGTGCCTCCAATAATTGCAACTCCAATTGGTTTCTGCGGTTCAGACTATCCGTCAAAAGTGAATCCTTCTGGGCTGCTGCTAATTGTAAGGAATCTCTGGAAATACCCATGCGACGTTGCAAGGCATTCTGGGCATAAAGTGTAGTACTTCCCAATCCAAACTGGAGCAGGAAGCAGAATATCAATGCAATGTATGTAAATCGTATCTTTTTCAAAACTTATTGTTCTTTTTGCTTCAATGAATCAAAGATTTCCATGATACGTTCCAAGTCCTCTTCATTATTGAATGGTATACTAATTTTACCTTTTCCTTTTGCTGTACATGACAATTGTACTTTGGATCCGAAGAAGCCGCAAAGATGTTTTTGTAACATGGTATATTCTTCGGACAATTTGCTGCCTGTCGGGCGAATTTTCTTTCCGCCGCTTTCTATTGCTTCTCCTGATGTCAGGGCTTTTACAATGTCTTCCACTTTGCGGACAGAATACCCTTGCGACTGTATTTCGTTAAAAATGCGAATTTGTGTCTTAGGATCGTCTAATGAAAGAAGAGCACGGGCGTGTCCCATATCTATCTCCTTGTTTTTCAATGCTACCTGAATCAAAGCAGGCAACTTCAGCAAACGAAGGTAATTGGCGATGGTGGTGCGCTTTTTCCCTACACGTTCGCTCAAACGTTCCTGAGTCAAACCATATTGTTCCAATAGGTGTTGGTAAGCCAACGCAATTTCCAACGAATTCAAATCCTCACGCTGGATGTTTTCTATCAATGCCATTTCCATGACATTCTCGTCATCGGCTGTGCGGATATAAGCCGGTACACTTCTTAGTCCAGCCTGGATAGAGGCACGGTATCTGCGTTCGCCGGCAATGATTTGATAACTGTCTTCGCTCAATTGGCGGAGAGTTATCGGTTGGATAATCCCGATTTCGGCAATAGAGTCAGCCAATTCTTGCAAGGCCACCGGATCAAATTCCCGACGGGGCTGGTTCGGATTGACGGAGATTTTGCTTAGTTCAATCTCATTGATGGATGAAGAACCTGATGTCTTGACTTCTTCTGTAGAAATCAAGGCGTCCAATCCACGTCCCAAAGCAAATTTCTTCTGTACTGCCATATTGTTATTTACTTATTGTTTTTAGTAATGATTTCTTTTGCTAATGCCAAATGGTTCTTAGCTCCGTTGGAATCGGCATCATAAAGAATGGCCGGAATCCCGTGGCTAGGTGCTTCGCTCAATTTGACATTTCTATGTATAATCGTCTTGAAAACCAGTTCCTGAAAATGTCTTTTCACCTCATCGTATATTTGATTGGCCAATCGGAGGCGTGAGTCAAACATAGTCAACAAGAATCCTTCAATTTCCAGTCCGGTGTTCAGTTTTGACTTGATGATTTTGATTGTGTTCAACAACTTGCTGATTCCTTCCAAAGCGAAATATTCGCATTGTACGGGAATGATAACCGAATCGGCCGCAGTAAGTGCATTGATCGTAATCAAGCCCAATGACGGAGAACAGTCAATCAATATATAGTCGTATTCATTCTTCATCGGTGCCAAGACCTTTTTCATAATGTTTTCCCGACTGTCAAGATTTAACATTTCAATTTCCGCACCCACCAAGTCGATGTGTGAAGGTATGATGTCCAATCCGTCGATGTCTGTTGTATAAATTGCTTCTCTTACGTCTGTTTGGTTAATGAGACATTCGTAAATAGAACATTCCACTTCCTTTAGGTCTACTCCCAATCCCGAAGACGCATTCGCTTGAGGATCAGCATCGATAACCAAAACTTTTTTTTCCAATGTTGCCAGAGATGCGGCGAGGTTAATGGTTGTTGTTGTCTTTCCCACACCACCTTTCTGATTGGCTAAAGCAATAATTTTTCCCATAATAATCCAGTTTTTCTCGCTGCGAAATAACAAATAATCGTCGAGAGTACCTATAAATTTCTGCAGACTTTGTCAAAACTGTTGATAACTCAAATGTTTTGTTAATAACTAGACAAGGCAAAGATAGGTATTTTTTCTAAATCTCATGCCGTAAGTTCGTTGAAAGGTTGTATCTTTACGGAATATTAAGAAGGAATGATTATGAATACTGATAAACCATTGATATTGATATCGAATGATGACGGCGTTTCGGCAAAAGGCATAAACGTTTTGGTGGAAACATTAGCAGGTTTGGGACAAATTGTGGTAATGGCTCCTGACGGTCCTCGATCGGGCGCATCAGGTGCAATAACTTCGGAGTTGCCGGTGCGTTATTATAAGGTAAAGGAAGAAAAGGATTTGACCGTCTATAAATGTTCGGGAACACCGGTCGATTGTGTGAAGTTGGCTATGTTTGAGTTGCTTCCCCGTTGTCCGGACTTGGTCATTGGAGGAATCAATCACGGAGACAATTCGGCTGTCAACGTACATTATTCAGGTACCATGGGGGTAGTCATTGAAGGTTGCTTGAAAGGGGTACCTGCTATTGGGTATTCTTTGTGTGATCATGATGCAGATGCCGATTTTGCTCCGATGTTGCCGTATGTCCGTAGAATAGCGGAAGAAGTGTTGGTACATGGACTTCCTAAAGGTACTTGCCTGAATGTGAATGTGCCTAAAGGAACTGAACTGAAGGGAGTAAGAATCTGCAGACAGACGGATGCAAGTTGGGGAAATGAATGGTGCCGTGGCCAACATCCGAAAGGAGGCGAATATTTTTGGCTGACAGGGAAGTTCACGAACAATGAACCGGAAGCAGAAGAGTCAGACCGTTGGGCTTTGGAGCATGGCTATGTGGCAATTACTCCTATCCAGATAGATATGACGGCTTATGGCCTGATAGATGAGTTGAATACTTGGAACTTGAATGTATGAAGTATTATTTGATTGTTGGTGAAGCCTCAGGGGATTTGCACGCTTCCAATTTGATGCGTGCTCTGAAGGAGTTGGATGCTGAGGCAAGTTTTCGTTTTTTCGGAGGCGATTTGATGAGCGAAGTGGGAGGTACTCGTGTCAAGCATTATAAGGAGTTGGCTTATATGGGTTTTATTCCGGTGCTTTTGCATCTGCGTACTATCTTCAAGAATATGGATCTTTGCAAGAAGGACATTGTTGATTGGAATCCGGATGTCGTTATCTTGGTTGATTATCCTGGATTTAATTTGAAGATTGCCGAATATATAAAGAAGCATACGGATATTCCTATTTATTATTATATCTCACCGAAGATTTGGGCTTGGAAGGAATATCGGATCAAGAATATCAAGCGGGATGTGGATGAACTTTTTTCAATTCTTCCTTTTGAGGTGGACTTTTTCAAGGAGCATCAGTATCCTATTCATTATGTGGGAAATCCGTGCGTAGATGCGGTGGATGCCTATCAGAAGAACCATGTGGAACCTTTCAGGGAGTTTGTTGCATCCAATTCTTTGTCGGATAAGCCGATTATAGCCTTGTTGGCCGGTAGCAGGAAGCAAGAAATCAAGGATAATCTTCCGATGATGTTGGAAGCGGCTAAGCCTTTTGTGGATAAGTATCAGTTGGTGTTGGCTGGTGCTCCGGGTATAGATCCTGCTTATTATCAGCAGTATATCGGTTCTGCTGTTCCTATCAAGATTATTTTCGGGCAGACTTACCGTTTGTTGCAGCAGGCCAAGGCCGCTTTGGTAACTTCGGGTACCGCTACGTTGGAAACGGCCTTATTCCGAGTACCTCAGACGGTTTGTTATTATACGCCGGTTGGTAAACTGATTTCCTTCTTGCGTCGTCACATCTTGAAGGTAAAGTATATTTCCTTGGTTAATTTGGTGGCCAATAAGGAGGTTGTCCGTGAGTTGGTGGCCGATACCATGACGGTGGCCAATGTCCGTTCTGAACTGAACGCTTTGCTTAACGATGAAACGTATCGCGGACAAATGTTGAAGGAATATGACCGGATGATAAAAATATTAGGCCCGGCAGGAGCATCCCACCAGGCCGCATCTAAAATGATTGAATTGCTTTCAGTTAGAAAAGGGAAATGAAATAAAGGTATACTACGGCCGCTGGAACTGCCATAATGGTGCTGTCGAAGCGGTCGAGTGCGCCTCCATGACCTGGAAGTAAGTTCCCAGAATCCTTGATTCCCAAATGGCGCTTCATTAATGATTCGGTCAAGTCTCCCCAAGTACCGAATACTACTACTACCAATGACATTCCTACCCAGGCCGCGGTTGACATGATAGGGAAGAAGTGTGCCAATGCAAACGATGCTGCAATACAAAGTGTAGCGCCGCCAATGGAACCTTCCCATGATTTCTTCGGAGAAACACGCTTGAACAACGGATGCTTTCCGAACAAGACACCTGTGCAATAAGCGCCTGAGTCATTTACCCAATTGAAAATGAAGATAGACAACGGAAGAATGAATTGGTATTGAGATACCGAGTCCCAACCATTGGAATGGAAAGCCAAGACATTGAGCAATGCGAATGGAAGACCTACATAAAGTTGGCTGAACATGGCATAAGCCCAACTGTTTATAGGATTTTCTTTCTTCAAGTATAGTTCACTAATCATTAAGTATATAATAATGATAAGGTATGGAATGAAAATACCTGTTTGTGCTGGATTCATTCCATAATAGAAGAAGCATAGGAATAAAGCAACACTGCCTAATACGCAAATGTTGCGATTCATTTGAACCCCTTCCTGTTGGTTCATCAAGTTACAGAACTCGGCGGTAGCCAAGGCGCTGATTATACAGAATAATATCCCAAAGGATAAAGGACCTCCAATCATACAGCCAATCAAAACGGCTACAAAAATCAGTCCCGTAATGGCGCGTTGAATAAAATTTTTCATGTCAGTTGGGGTTAAGTATTAATTAATCTTCTTTATTTTCTAACAAAGGAACTTCTTCTGTTTGTTTGTCTTCTGCCAATTCCTGAGAAACCTTTTGATTCATGATTTCTTCCGAACGTGAAGCCCATGGACGTTTGCCGAAAATGTGTTCTACATCTTCTGCAAAGATGACTTCTTTTTCCATAAGCAATTGTGCTAATTGGTTATGTCCTTCTTTGTGTTCTGTCAATACCATTTTGGCGCGTTCGTATTGTTCGTTGATCATGCGCTTGACTTCTTCGTCAATCAATTCAGCCGTACGTTCGCTGTATGGTTTGTTGAAAGAATACTCTTCGTTGTTATAATAACATAAGTTCGGAAGCTTGTCACTCATGCCGGCATACGCAATCATGCCATAGGCTTGCTTGGTTACTCTTTCCAAATCGTTCATGGCACCTGTTGAAATCTGTCCGATGAACAATTCTTCCGCTGCGCGGCCTCCTAATGTGGCGCACATTTCATCTAGCATCTGTTCTTTGGTAGTAATCTGTCTTTCTTCAGGCATGTACCAAGCGGCTCCCAATGCACGTCCGCGTGGAACAATGGTAACCTTAATCAAAGGGTTGGCATGTTCAAGGAACCAGGAAATAGTCGCATGACCTGCTTCGTGAAGAGCGATAGCACGCTTTTCGTTAGTAGTCATAATCTTGGTCTTCTTTTCCAAACCACCGATGATACGGTCTACGGCATCCAAGAAGTCTTGTTTGCCTACTGCATTCTTCTTATGGCGGGCTGCAATCAAGGCTGCCTCATTGCAGACATTGGCGATGTCGGCACCGCTGAAACCAGGAGTCTGGCGAGCCAGCGTCTCTGGGTCTACTGTATTGTCCAATTTTAATGGCTTCAAATGTACTTCGAATACAGCCTTGCGTTCGTTCAAGTCCGGTAAATCTACATGGATTTGTCGGTCGAAACGTCCGGCGCGAAGTAGGGCTTTGTCCAAAATGTCGGCGCGGTTGGTAGCGGCCAAGATGATGACACCGCTATTGGTGCCAAATCCGTCCATTTCAGTCAAGAGCTGATTCAATGTGCTTTCACGTTCGTCGTTTCCACCCATGCTAGGACTCTTGCTGCGGGCACGACCTACGGCATCGATTTCATCAATGAAGATGATACAAGGTGCTTTCTCTTTAGCCTGACGGAACAAATCACGTACGCGTGATGCACCGACTCCAACAAACATTTCTACAAAGTCGGAGCCAGACATGGAGAAGAATGGCACATCGGCTTCACCGGCTACAGCTTTGGCCAACAAAGTCTTACCTGTTCCCGGAGGGCCTACCAGCAGCGCACCCTTAGGAATCTTACCTCCCAAATCAGTATATTTTTGTGGTTGTTTCAAGAAATCAACAATTTCCTGAATTTCTTGCTTGGCGCTTTCCTGGCCTGCTACATCTTTGAATGTTACACGGTTGGTTGTGTCGCCCTTTTCATATACTTGCGCTTTACTTTTGCCTACGGAGAATGGATTCATACCACCTGTACCTCCGCCGCCCATTCGGCGCATGATGAACAACCAAATGGCTATGATGAAAAAGATTGGAGCGATGTTCCAGAAGAAGGCTCCGAACATGTCGGACTTCTTTTCATAACTAACTTCTCCAGTGAAATGTCCTTCTTCCTGTGCCTTTTCCAAAAATTTGTCCAAAGAATCAATGGAGCCGACTTCTACATGCACGGAAGGGCTTCTGCCTACTTTTTTGTAGTCATCCTTGAATACATCTTTGACATGCTCGGGCTTAATGAACAAGTCTACTGTGTTGTCGTTGTATGCAATGATTTTACTGGCATATCCTTTGGTAACCATGTCTTTGAACTCAGTGTAAGTCAGTTCTCGATTTACACCTGCATTGTCGTCGCTGGTAAAATAGAGATATGCAATGGTCATTGCTATGAACATATATAGCCAACTTAAATTAAAGCGTGGCATGTTCATCTTTGGCTTATTGTTGTTTATTTCACTCATTTTTAGAAATTTGAATAGTTGGTTAGTCGAGGTCTGGAATAGAAGTTAATTTGGCATCTGCCCAAAGATTTTCCAAATTATAGAATTCTCTCACCTCTGGTAAAAAGATGTGTACCAATACATCACTATAATCCATGGCTATCCACAGAGCGTTGCGATATCCGTCAATGGCTGTTGGCTTATTACCAGTTTCTTCACGCACATACTCACGTATAGAGTCGGCGATAACGGAAACTTGAGTCGGAGAGTTCCCTTGGCAGATTACTAAATAGTTACAAATGGTATCTTCGATGTCGGTTAAGTCAGCAATAATAATTTTCTGACCCTTTTTTTCTTGAATACCTTCGGTTATCTTTTTTACTAATAATTCTGTTTGATTCATTCTATATATTGTCAACTGAAATAAAATTTGTTCTTTTTAGCAAAAAACAAAGTACAAAGATACTTGGTTTTATTGGATGAATGAAAAAATGGATATGAAATATGTCCCATTTTTGTTTTTTTTAGTGCAGAAGAAGAAAAATAGCATTTTTAATAAAAAAAAGAATGAAAAAGTTTGGTGTGTAATGAAAAAGCCGTATCTTTGCAGCGTCAAAAACGGAACGGGTGGTTCTGTTGAAAGATTGGACTATGGTGTAATGGTAACACAACAGATTCTGGTCCTGTTTTTCCAGGTTCGAGTCCTGGTAGTCCAACTGAAAAGCGATAGGTTTCTATCGCTTTTTTATTTTATATTAGGTTGGTAAAATTAAAAAGGTGAAACTAAGTTGTTTCACCTTTTTAATTTTTATTCCTTGATAGATTCGTCGATGATGGCAATCTTTTGTGTAATCAGTTCCAAGTCCGCTTTCAGCTTTTCAATCTTGCGGTTCATTTCTGAGACTAGGCTGTTTCCTTTCTTAGAAGAACTTGTCAAGAAACCTATATTATTTTCATAAGTCTTGATTTCGTTCTTCATGTTTTCGTAGGCACGGACTAATTTTTCACGTTCGCGGTACAAGTTTGTTTCCTTGTTAATCGTTGATTTGAAATTGCTCAACTTTTTCTTAGATGCTGAGAGGTTCTGTTTCTTGAACAAATTGTCTACAATTGAACGGTATTGCTTATAGATCTTGTCCTTTTCCTTGAATGGTACATGGCCGATGCTGTTCCATTCTTTCATTAAATCGCGAATAGCGTTGCCATTCTTGTCGGAAGAATCTTCTTCGTTGATTTTATTGAGTTTTTCTATAATAGCTTTCTTCTTTTCCAAGTTTTCTTGCTCTACGTTGCGCAGCACAGATTCTGCTTTGCTCTTTTGCTCAAAGAAATAGTCACATGCGCTAACAAAACGTTTCCAGATAGGCTCGGAGTGCTTTTTGGCAACAGGACCTACTTCTTTCCAGTCTTTTTGAAGTTTGGTTAAAATATCGGCTGTTGTCTTCCAGTCTGTGCTGTCTTTCAGTGATTCTGCTTTTTCGCACATCTGTTTCTTCTTCTCCAAATTGGCATTCATGTTGCCTTTCAGAGACTTGAAATGTTCAGTCTTACGTCTGAAGAAGTCGTCGCATGCAGCGCGGAAGCGTTCGAAAATCTTGGTGTTCATTTTTTGCGGAGCAAAACCAATGGTCTTCCATTTGGTTTGCAAAGCCAAGATTTCTTCAGTCTTGTCATGCCAGTCCTGGAAGGTGGTCATCTTATCGTATTCCATAGACTCTACAATTTCGCAGATGACGGTCTTTTCATCCAAATTGCGCTGCTCTTTTTCTTTGATATCTTCAAAATGCTGTTGGTGGCGACGGTTGACAATCGTAGAAGCAGCCTTGAAGCGATTCCAAATTTCTTCTCGCTGTTCCTTGGCTACAGGCCCTGCTTCACGGAATTCCTGGTGAAGTTTCTGTAATTGGTGGAAAGCAGAAATAACGTCTTCTTCTTCAGCTAACTTTTCGGCAGCTTCACACAAATGAACTTTGATTTCCAAGTTTTTCTTGAAATCGTATTCGCGGAATTCGTTGTTAAGCTTGATTAAGTCATAAAACTTCTCGCTCTGTAATTGATAACTTTTCCAGAGCTCGTTCGCTTTAGCAATAGGAATGTTTTTTATTTCATTCCATTCCGCTTGTAATTTCTTGAATTCGTTATAGGCCTTGTTGGCATCTTCTGGTGATTCTGCCAATTCTTTCATGCGCTCAATGATAGCCAATTTCTTTTCCAAATTGTCTTGTTTTTCTTGCTCTTCTTCGGCTTTTGCAGCATTACGTTTTTCTTTGATGGAACCCATGATTTCCTTGAATTGTATTTCAAATTCATCTTTAGGGCTAGTGAATGTTTCGGGATTTCCCCCATTCTCTTCAAATGCTTTACGGGCATTTTCTACTTCAATGTTGCGCAATCGGTAGAATGTTTGCTTTAAAGCATCGAGTTCGTTTTTGTCTGCAAGTTCTTCCTGCTGGTTGATTTCTTGAAGACGTGCAATAACTTCTTCCTTTGATTGGATAGAAGTGGCAATAACTACTGTTGTTGCTGCTACTTCGGCCGTTTCTTGAGCGACAGCTTCAGTTAAAGGGCGGTTTTCATTTGAGTCCATCATATTGGTATTAAAGGTCAACTATCATTTTTTTGTATATACATACATTTTACAAAATAAGCGAATTAATCTCTTATTTCATAACTTTTCAACTGTTTTTTAATCGTTCCGTCCTTTTTTTAAGACAAAAGGACGGTAATTCCCATATAAAGCATCATGCCGATGATGTCATTGGTAATGGATATAAATGGTCCTGTTGCAATGGCTGGGTCAATTTTGAGTTTTTCCAAAGTCATTGGAACCAGTGTGCCGAAAATAGAGGCGAACATGACCACTGCGAACAAACTCAGCGATACGGAATATGAAACCGTAGCGGTTGGTCCAAAACGAACAAAGTTATAAATATACACCAACATGGAAATAATGGTTGCGTTAATTAAGGCTACCACCGATTCTTTTAGAATCTGTTTCCAGGTGTTGTTTGCATCCAATGAACTGTTGGCCAAACCTTGTACGACCAAGGCGGACGACTGGGTACCGACATTACCACCGGTACCACCAATCAATGGAATGTAAAGTGCCATTTCCGGGTGAGCCGCGAAGGTGGTGTCAAAGTTTCCAAGAATCATGGAGTTCCCGATACCTCCTAACATCCCGATGAGCAACCAAGGCAAACGTGCAGATGTTTGACGTAAAACGCTATCGTCTGTTTCTACGTCCTGCGAGAGACCGGAAGCCAACTGGTAGTCGCGTTCGGCTTGTTCACGTACTTCGTCCATGACGTCGTCTACGGTGATTCGTCCGACAAGGCGTCCGATGCTGTCCACTACTGGAACTGCTACCAGGTTATACTTTTCAATGGTCTGGATAACTTCGTCTACAGGGGTGTCTACGTGGACGGAAATCGGATCTTTCCGCATCACGTGCTTTACCTTGGAGACCGAAGGACTGGTAATCATCCGTTTCAATGGGAATACACCTCTTAAACGTTCTTCGTCGTCCACTACATATACATAGTAGATTTCGTCCATTTCTTCGGCTTGGATACGCATTTCGCGAAGACATTCAGGCATACTCCAGTTTTCCTTCACAATCACCATTTCCGTACCCATCAAACCACCGGCGGTGTCTTCGTCGTACTTCAAGAGGTCGACGATGTCTCCTGCCTGTTCGATGTCTTCGATGTGTGAAAGGATTTCTTCCTGTTTGTCTTCGTCCATTTCACGGATGATGTCTACCGCATCGTCCGAGTCCATGTAGTCCACGAAGCGCTTGGCAATCGTTTCGGACGGAAGGATGTCAAGGAAGTCCTTTCGGGCGTCCTCGTCCATTTCGGTCAGCACGGCGGCTGCCGTTTCATTATCTAATTGCATGTAGATGAACCGGGCTTCTTCTACGTCCAGTTCATCACAAAGTTCTGCTATGTCGGCTGGGTGCAGGTCGGCGAGCAATTCCTTGACGCGGACAGCATCTTTCTGCTCTATTAACTCTAGGATTTGGTCAAAATCCAGTTCTTCAAATTCTTTCATCCTACACGTTCATGTTTAAAAGGTTGTCGGTTCCTTTTCTTATTCTCTGTTCTTGGTTTCTGCCAAAGCGGCTTCTACTCGATTGGTCAATTCTACAAACTCTTGTACAGACAATTGTTCGGGGCGTTTGTTGAATATCGGGTCAGCGCTGAGCGGGTGACTCTTGTCCAAAATGCTCGCAATGGAGTTACGCAATGTCTTCCGGCGTTGGTTGAAAGTGGTCTTGACAATTTGTTTGAACAACTTTTCGTCACATCCCAAGTCGGTTGTTTCGTTGCGTGTCATTCGTATTACGGCGCTTTTCACCTTTGGAGGTGGATTGAATACATGTTCGTGCACCGTGAAGAGGTATTCCACTTTGTACCAGGCTTGGATCAATACGCTCAAAATACCATACGTCTTGCTTCCTGGACCGGCTGCGATACGCTCTGCCACTTCTTTCTGTATCATCCCGGTACAGCACGGAATCAAATCTTTGTAGTCCAGCATCTTGAAGAAAATCTGGCTCGATATGTTATACGGGTAGTTGCCTGTCAATACAAACGGCTTTCCTTCGAAAATGTTTTCCAATTTCAGTTTCAGGAAGTCGTCTTCGATGATATGACCTTCTAGGGCGGAAAAGTTTTCTTTCAGGTAAGCCACCGATTCAAAGTCCAATTCTACAACCTTGACTTCACGGTCTTTCTTCATCAGGAATTGGGTAAGGACGCCCATACCTGGTCCTACTTCCAAGATTGGAAGATTCGGACATGCGTCAACTGTATCGGCGATGTCGTTGGCGATACCTAAATCCCTCAAAAAATGTTGCCCTAAGAATTTTTTCGGCTTAACGAGTCCCATTTTAATCTTTTTTTCTTTATTGAATGATTGGTTAACTGACTAAGATATTATCTTTGCATCATGCAAATATAAGAAATGTAATTTAAAAATACGTCTATTTTGGAAGGAACTGAAAGAAAAAAGATATTCAAGAAGGTGTTGCAGGTGATTTTCCCGCTTCTGTTGGGGATTTTTATTCTAGTTTGGGTCTATCGGGACTTCAATTTCCAACGGGTAGGAGAGGTCATGCTTCATGGAATGGATTATGGCTGGATTGCTCTTTCGTTGCTGTTTGGCGTGTTTGCCAACTTGTTCCGTGGTTGGCGTTGGAGGTTGGCGCTGGAACCTTTGGGTGAATATCCCAAGACTGCGAATTGTGTGTATGCCATTTTCATTTCTTATGCGTCCAATTTGGTCATTCCTCGTGTAGGAGAAGTGACTCGTTGTGGGGTGTTGTCCAAGTATGACGGAATTTCATTCCCGAAGTCATTGGGAACGGTTGTTTCCGAACGTATGATAGATACCTTGTGCGTTGGATTGATTACGGGTGTCGTGCTCTTGTTGCAAATGCCTGTATTTGCCACCTTTTTTGCGGAAACAGGAACCAATGTCGGACGATATGCAGAAGTGCTGACTTCCGGACATTTCTACCTTATTATATTATGTGTATTGGCTATACTCGTTTTGGCTTTCTTCTTGATACGTAATATAGCCTTGTTTGCCAAGTTGAAAGGCATTTTGCAAAACGTGTGGCAAGGCATTATTGCCTTGAAGGACATCAAGCAGATACCTTTATATATAATATATACATTAGGAATTTGGGTTTGTTATTTCCTGGAGTTCTATTTGGCTTTCTTTGCTTTCGACTTCTCTGCCGGTTTAGGGATTTCAGCAGGCCTTGTCATGTTTGTGGTAGGTACCTTGGCAGTAATTGTCCCTACGCCTAATGGGGCTGGCCCGTGGCACTTTGCGGTAATGACCATGATGATGCTTTACGGGGTTGGAAAAGAAGATGCGGGAATTTTTGCGCTTTTAGTGCATGGAATTCAAACCTTTTTACTAATTTTGTTGGGAATATATGGATTATTGGCTTTGCCATTCACTAATAAAACTAAATAACTATGGACACAATCCTTTCTCTTGCTCCGCAGAATGTGTGGAAGCATTTTCATTCGTTGACTCAAATACCTCGTCCTTCCGGTCATCTGGAAAAGGTTCAGGCATTCTTGCTGGACTTCGGGAAGAGTATTGGTGTAGAAACTTCTATGGACGAAGTAGGCAATATCATCTATCGCAAGCCTGCTACTCCGGGTATGGAAAACCGTAAGACTATCATTCTTCAGGCTCACATGGACATGGTGCCTCAGAAGAACAATGATACCGTACACGATTTCGTGAACGATCCTATCCAGACATGGGTAGACGGCGAATGGTTGAAGGCTAAGGGTACTACTCTTGGTGCTGACAATGGTATGGGTGTAGCCGCTATCATGGCTGTATTCGAAGACAATTCATTGGTGCACGGTCCATTGGAAGCCTTGATTACTTCGGACGAAGAAACAGGTATGTACGGTGCATTCGGTTTGAAGCCGGGTACTGTAAACGGTGATATCTTGTTGAACCTCGACTCAGAAGACGAAGGCGAACTTTACATCGGTTGTGCAGGTGGTGAAGACCTCAGCGCTACTTTGGAATATAAGGAAGAAGAAACCGATACGGAAGATATCGCTTTGAAGGTGACATTGAAGGGCCTCCGTGGTGGTCACTCAGGTTTGGAAATCAATGAAGGTCGTGCTAACGCTAACAAGTTAATGGCTCGTTTCGTGAACCAAGTGATTACTTTCGACGAAGCATGCCTCGTTTCTTGGAACGGTGGTAACATGCGTAACGCTATTCCTCGTGAATGTGAAGTGGTGATTACTATCCCTGCTGAAGAAGAAGCAGATGTATTGGAATTCGTTCAGGAATGTGAAAAGACATGGAACGAAGAATACCACGTACACGAAACTCCGATAACCTTCAAGGCTGAACGAGTGGAATTGCCTAAGTACATGGTTCCGGCTGAAATCCGTGACAACTTGGTGGATGCAATCTATGCTTGCCACAACGGTGTACTCCGTATGATTCCTACTATCCCTGATACAGTAGAAACTTCTAACAACTTGGCTATCATCAAGATTGGTGGTGGTAAGGCTGAAATCAAGATCTTGACTCGTAGTTCTCGTGACTCGATGAAGGATTACTTGAACACTAGCCTCGAAAGTTGCTTCTCTATGGCAGGTATGCAAGTAGTTCGCTCAGGTGGTTACTCTGGTTGGGAACCAAACGTAGATTCTCCTATCTTGAAGGCAATGAAGGAATCTTACAAGGCTCAGTTCGGTACTGAACCTGCTGTAAAGGTTATTCACGCAGGTTTGGAATGTGGTATCATCGGTGCAGTCATGCCAGGTTTGGACATGATTTCATTCGGTCCTACACTTCGTTCTCCTCACTCACCAGACGAACGTTGCTTGATTCCTACCGTACAGAAGTTCTATGACTTCTTGGTGGCTACTTTGGCTAATGCTCCGGTAAAGGAATAATAGCTCTTGAAATATAAATGAAAAACTCGATGAAATGGGAGAAATCGTCATTTCATCGAGTTTTTTTATAAGTTTTTCATTCTTTCAGATGCCTTGAAAACCAAACTTTTTCGATTGGCATGTAAAAATGTATCACATCTGTCATACCTGTTGGTTTTCTGTGTTTTGCGGTGACATTGTCCAGTTTTTCCTGTCACGTTTCTGTCACTGACTCTTTTCGGCTTGTTTCCTGACATAAACCTTGCTGCTTCCCCGACCGATGAAGGTGATTCCTGATTCAGGGTTCTTACGGAACTCAATCAGTTCAAGGGTGGCGGTGGTACGTGAAAGCCCGGTCATTTCCATATAGTCGGCAATGCGCATGGCCCCGTTCTTATCCAAATAATTCAAGGCCAGTTGCAGGCGTTGCTCTTTTGTGTAAGGTGATTTCCGGAGTCGGGATTCTCCGTAACGTTCCAATTTACAATGTTGGTTTGCTTCTTTGATGAGGCTCTTGTCTGCTCGAAAATGGATATTGGTTAGCCTAAGGCTTCTGGCGTTTCGCTTGGTCTCATCTTCCTCGAACGAGTCTATTTCTTTGTCTTTTTTCAATCCAATTCCTGCCTTGAAAGTACCGATGCCGTTGATGTTGACAGAATATCCGTTGCCAAGCAGTTCAGCCAGTCCTTCCGCCGTGCGTGTAATAACGCTTTCTATTTGTGCGCGGTCGGCTGCGGAACCATTGTGGCTGATGTATTTGGCGAATTCTTTAAGGTCAACGCTCTGACTGGTTTTCAGCCGATAATAAACTTGTGGTTCTTTTGTGCCGTTGAGATTCGGCATTTCTTGTTTGATGTATTGAGCCATATTGTTGCTTTGATTAGAATGATACTCTTTAACTTTCAAACGTAAAGATACGAAGAAAACGACGTATTTCCAAATTCTAGTCAAAGATTGTATAATCTGTGATGATGATTAATTAATCTTAAGCGCAGATTAATTAGTTTAGAGTATGGATCAACATATTCTTCTAGGGCTTTTAGTGTTAAAATGTCCTTTTATTGTCTTTACGCTAATAAACGAACAAGATTTTCATCCGTTAATATTTGATATTCGGGAAAGTCCTTTAAGGAACTCCGGAGCGTGCTGAGCAAATTACTCAATCGATTGTCTATTCCGAGTTCATCTTTCCAAAAAGTATGTTTGATTTCATTACGGTTTAAAGTATGATTAGGTTTTTCAACCAACATCAGCAATAATTGAAATTCTTGATTTCGCAACGGGCATTCCTTTCCGTCAATCATCACCTTCTTCGTTTCCTTGTTCAGAAGCATCTTCCCGAACTTCACTTTATTCGGATCTTCCACTTCCCACGATGAGAAGGATGCCCAAAGCATGACCGCAAAGAAGGCCAAGAGACTCCAGATAGCCCCGTCGTGCATATTCTTTATAACACTCCATGGCGAAATGTTAATCCATGCTTGGACACTGACGGTTTTCTTGATGTCGAGTAAATAGGGTTTGGTAAGAAAGACAGATGAACGATGAATGACCAATGAATCATTATTGCTATATTGTGATTTTCCGTTATTGGTATAGACTATTCCGGTTTCACTTTTGATAGCATATTTCTTTAATTCTTCTTGCAGAAGACCGTTCAGTGTATCGGGATGAATCGGATGAATTTGTGCCAAGAGGTATTGAGAGGTTAGTCTATGTGCAACAACTTCCTCGATACTATCTTTAAATTCAAAAATTTCCTCCCCTTTTTCCGTAACGACAGTTATTTCTTTTACCTTTCGTCCCAGTCTTCCACCTGCATACTTCAACTCTATATCATGCCTATTCTGATAGTCTTTCAGCACAGCATCTTCCAAAGCCACATGCACAGATGCAACCAGACTCCTTTTAGCATCCATATACACATTGCAAAGTCCAAACAATAGAGTAGACCACATTATGCTCAGCACGACTATCTTCACCGAAACTCTCTTTTTCCTCATCCTTTAAATATTTTTACGCAAATGTATAAAATCCGATGAAATGGGGATTATTTCATCTTAAAAAAGATTTAAGGCAGATTAAATTTTATTTAAGGCCAAATGTTTGGCTATAATTTGTGCATTCAGTAACTTCGAAACAAAAAACAGGAATTATGAAGAAATACATCATGTACGTAATGGCAATTATCATAGTCGCAACCTTCCTTATAGTAGAGGTAAACAAAGAGGAAAGGATGAGTGATATAGCATTGGCAAATGTTGAGGCTTTGGCAGACGATGAGTTGGCAGACAATCAATACTTTTGTTATGGAGTCGGGAAAGTTACTTGCCCGTATTCCGGGAAACAAGTTGCCGGTTATTATATAAGACGTAATATCAAATAACATTTAACCGAGAACAAAAAGAATGGAAAGAAACCGCTTCTTTTGCCGAGAAAGTTCTTTCCATTCCAAGTTCTCCCACGAAAGGAGGTGTAAAGATATGGATTCTACATAAAAGAAACAAATGAACAGAGGCTTTATATAATAATGTGAAGCGAAATCAAACAAGTTATTCATTTTAAACAAAAGAAAATCATGAAAAAGAATATCATCAAAACAACTATGATTGCGGTTGTTGCAATCTTTGCAGGATACAATGTGTATCAGTCTAATATGAACTCTAATGAATTGTCTGATGTCATGTTGGCTAATGTGGAAGCATTGGCTGATAATGAAGCGGGCGCAAATGGGTGTTATCCTACTATTTGTAACAAGAAATGCAAACAATATATTTACGAAAGTACAACTCCATGCTATTGTAGTTTGTGTAGTGCGGTAAAATAATGATAGAATGAAGAAACATATAATCCTTACTTGTTTATCCATAATATTCCTTTCATACACTTCTTGTTCTGAAAAGGATGAAGTGGAAAGACTTACAATTGAACCAACAATAGTCAAGGCAGACTTAATGACTTCAATGCCTGGTGAATTATTAGCATTGGAAGACAAACTTGTATGGTTTGACTTGAATCCTGATGCTTTCCTTCATGTGGAAGATGCTATGACTGGAGAAAATATTTTGGAGACAGGTATGCTGGGTGGAGGTCCTGAGGATTTTACAGCACCTTTCATTTCATGGTATCCGGAAGGAAAAGTCTTGGTGTCGGATTGTTTTGCAGAACGTGCTATGGTTTTATCATTTGAGAAAGCAAGCAAAATGATACCTTTGGATATTTCTTTCTCTAAAAAAAACTTGCAATGTGTTGGTGAAAACCAATATATTCAAAATAACATAGGTGGAAGTAATTCTTTTACTTTTTGGAATAATGGTGCAGAGAGTATGTTTGGACGGTATCCATTGAAGGATGAAGAGATAAGTAATGCGGAAGAGGTGCTTCAAGGCATCCATTCCTACAATCCCTATAACGGTTATCTGATTCAAAGTTTTCCTGAACTATCCCATATCGCACTCTATCGTTTTTCAGGGGGTAACTTTGAAGAAATTTGGACAAAGACACGTCCCGGACTGGATTATCAAATAGATAAGGACGGAGTATTGCGAATCAATGAAGTACGAAATCCAGCTCCTAGTGCCATTGCATTGACCAAGGATTATATTGTCACAATTGAGAGAGACAAACGGACAAAGGAAACTACAGTTGAAAGTCACTCGGAAAATCGTTTTCTGCGCAGTTTTTCCAAATCACCGCAAACATTGTTCGTTTATGATTACAATTTTCAACTAAAAAGAATCCTGTACACCCGCATCCCAATGTTTAGATTGGCTGCAACGGGGAATGACAATGTTGTCTATTTCATTGGTGTCAAGGACGAATTTTGCATTGCGAAATGTACGTTGGATTAACTTCGAGAGAAAGTGTGCCAGACTTTATTGGTACACTTTCTATTCTTCGTTAAAATATTGTGTGTGAACTTCTTCATTCGGGAACTTCAGCGTAATCCATTGAAAGATAGGATGTATGAAGTTCCTGACAAAGTGAAACCACTATTCAAATAAATCTTCTAATAAGACTTCCTTCTGTATATGTCCGGAGTAGGAGTTTTGTTTCACTCCGTATGTTGTGACGAATGTTAGTTGCAAAGACTTTCGGGTTTGGGTCTCTTCTTGGAAAGCCGCTGTTTTGTGGCGTAAGACTTCGTCGTATTTCTTGTCTATCACGAACTCCTTCTGTGCATACTTCATTTCGCATAAGTTTACGGTCTGGTCTTTACGGTCAATAACCAAATCGATTTGTGCTCCTTCTTCGGAAATTGTGCTTCGCCATGATGAGGTCAAACTCTGTACACCGGATATGCCTAAAGCCTTCTTGATTTGTGCAATATGTGCCAAGCAAAGCATTTCGAAGGCATAACCGCTCCAAGAACGATGTGTACCGCTTCCCAATGAATTGGTCCAAAAATGTTCGTCTCGATATCGATTCTTTTGGATGAACCGGAAATAAAATAAAGTAAAGAAATCCGTCAGTTGAAAAAGCGTATCTTTCTTTTGTTTGGCAAATGGTTCGTATTGACGGATGAATCCGCAACTTTCCAGTTCTTTCAGCATGGTAGTCAGTCCTCCATTGTTAGGAAGTTTGGTTTGCTGGATGATTTCTTGCCGGGTCAGTCCTTTCCCTTTGGAGGATAATGCTTCAACTATACGGATATAGTTTTCTGAATATTTGAACAGGGCTCGATATAGATTGTCAAACTCTCCGTCCAACGCACAACCTACCTCAAAGAAGAGGCTGTCAATGTTTTGGGCAACACTGAATCCTTTCTGCATTTGTTTCAAATAAAAAGGCACCCCTCCCATAATCATATAGCATTCGGCTATCTCGCGATTGGAATAGTTAAATCCTTTGGCGTCGAAATATTGTTTGCATTCTTGTAAGGTAAAAGGTTCTATCGGCATGCGATGTGTCAGACGGTTATGTAGTCCTCCCCGGTTGTTGATGAGTTTGTCTATCATCCATGAGGTGGCAGAACCGCAGACTATCAGTTTGATGTCCGAACGGGCGGAAGCCCATGAATTCCAGAAATGTTCCAATGCGCTGACGAAATTGGATTTAGGAGTATCCATCCAGGGAAGTTCGTCGATAAAGATAATTTTCTTTCCTGTGGGTAACGTTTCTATATATCGGCAAAGTGCTTCAAAAGCGTACAACCAATTTTCAGGAACGGGAATGTCTTTACCGCTGAATTTTCGTAATTCCAAGGTGAAATTTAAAAGTTGGTCTTGCATAGTAACATTATCCATGCCTGTTACATAAAATGCGAAATGTTCGCCCAGCAACTTTCTGACAAGAAAAGTCTTTCCGACACGGCGCCGTCCGTATATGGCAATGAATTCAGATTCATTAGAATCCATGAATCTAATCAGATTTTCTTGTTCCTGTTTCCTTCCGATAATTTCTTTGTTCATGATAATGCGGTATTAAAACTTGCGTAAAGTAATATAAAAACATTGGATTACGCAAGTTTTAATGCCGCATAAATTTAAATGGAGCGAATCCTTTTGGTATAATTAACAGGTAAAATGAGGTTTGTTCAGGTATAAAAACTATCTTTGTTAAAACCACCAATCACACAAAGATGAAGACTCGGATATTCTCACTCGTGCTGATGTTGATGTTTGCCATAACAATGGATGCGCAGACATACAGCCAACTTTGGAAAAACGTAGAACAAATGGAACAGAAAGACATGCCTAAATCAGTGATTGCTGAGGCGGAGAAGATATATGCGAAGGCAAAGCAAGAACGGAACGTACCGCAGATGATGAAGGCTTATCTCACTATGATGACTTATCGGGGAAGTATCACTCTGGATAGTATTGCAGTAGATGTAAAGGGTTTGGAAGAATGGGCGGAAGCATCGTCTACACAAGTGCAAGACAAGGCGGTGCTATATTCTATTTTAGGCGGTATTTGTATTCATGACGATTTCGAGAAAGGAAACCGTTATTTGCATTTGTCGCTGAAGGATAGTCTGAAGTTAGTGGATTATCCGGCAGAGAAACTGGTGCCAATGGTGATATCGGGAGAGACCAGTCAACTTTATTTCGACAATAATCTTTATGACTTGTTGGCTCGTCGAGCGATCGAACTTTGGAATCAGAACCTATGGAATGCTCAGCAAGAGAACACTCGGAAAACCATTTCACAGACTTATCAATCCTTATTACATATATATAAGGTAAAGGGCATGCGTTCGGCATGGCTCTTGACTGCTCTTGATGCTTATCCACAAGCCGATGATAAGCAACTTCGCGAATGGATGCAGGAGTATGGTGACTTGGATGTATGTGCGGAGGTGTATTTGCGCTTGACACGCTGGATGCTTCGGGATAATAATCCGTCAGAACGATTGGCTTTGCTTCGGGAGGGAATCAAACGGTATCCTCAATACAACCGAATCAATGCTTTGAAGAATGAAGAACGTGAAATCTTGTTGCCGAGGTTGAGTCTGTCGACGGAGTATGTCTATCCGGGCGAACCGATATCTATTCGCGTGAATCATCGTAACTTGAAAGGCTTTTCGTTGAGTATTTATCGAATCAATCTTCCGGCTGAGTCGTACTTGCTTTCAGAAGTGAATATGGAAACCATTCCACGCTATGGAATTTTCCTTCGCCGGGAACATTTCGATGTTCCGCCGACTCCCGATTATCGTGAGCGGACAGATACGATTAGCCTAATCATACCAGAGGCTGGCATTTACTATGTGGTTACAGAACCTGACGGTTATCCCAAGGAGCGAAGAGGGTTTCAATTGAATGTTTCCTCTTTGCTTTTGATAGGAAGAGGGTTGCCTGGGGACCGACAAGAACTGGTGACGCTGGATAAACGGAGTGGACATCCGGTGCCGGGTGCCATAGTAGGTATTTACAGACGGGACGGAAACGGATTTGATAAGATTATCAGTTATAAGTCTAATGCAGAGGGGGTAGTACTGCTCAAGGATGCAGGAGACCGGAATGTGTTCACTCAGGCTTATACATGGGATGATGAAGCGATGCCTATCCATTGGAGACGTTTTACCAAGGTGAGAGAACGCTTGGATGCCAGAAAGGAAGAACAGGTACGTATGTTTACCGACCGTTCTATCTATCGTCCAGGACAGAAAGTATACTATTCGGGGATTGCATATAGTCAGTTGAAGGATGATATGAAAACCGAGGAAGGTGTGGCTTATACCATTGTCTTGAAGGATGCAAATTATCAAGAAGTGGCTAAGCAAGAAGTGAAGACCGATGCTTTCGGTACTTTCCATGGTACATTCGACTTGCCAAAGACTGGCAAACTGGGTGTTTATCATATAGAAACGAAGAGAGGAAGTGTTTCTTTCCGAGTAGAAGAGTACAAGCGACCTACCTTTGAGGTGACGTTTGACACAGTGCGTACTTCTTATCAAGCAGGCGATTCCATGCTTGTGACGGGGATAGCCCGTACTTTTGCTGGTGCACCGGTGCAAGGAGCGAAAGTCAACTATCGGGTTGTTCGCATGGAAAATGCTTTCTGGAGGATGAGGGGGCCAGAAACCAATCGGGTGACGGGAGAGACCATGACCGATGCCGAAGGTCGTTTCAAGGTGCCGGTTCATTTCTTGCCTATTGAGGAGGGGGAACGCAGTTGGTTCTATACATACGAGGTCGTGGCAGATGTGACAAATGTAGCTGGAGAAACGCAGGAGTCTACACTTAATTTGCCTTTGGGCAGCTCAACGTTGCGGGTATCTGTCTCGGGATTGGATAATGAAACCTTGGTCAAGGAACAACCAAAGGAGTTTACCGTCAGCGTAGTCAATCTGAAAGGTGTACCGGTAAATGCCGAAGTGGAAGGAAAGATATATACTCTATTGGAAGATAATAGGTTGGGCGATTGTGTTTGGAAAGGCAAGTTGTTGGCCAATCGTCCGATGATTCCTGAAGGCTTGTATGCTTTGCCGTCGGGACGTTATCAGTTACAGGTAACAGTGAAGGATGAGGCTGGGCATGAGAGTGGGTACAAAGCAGAATTTGTACTTTTCTCCTTGAACGACAAACGATTGCCTTATCCAACAGGAATATGGTGCTACCAAGTTTCGGATGAGGCCGATGGTACTACGACCGTTTATTTCGGTAGTAAGGAGAAGGATGTATGTTTGTTCTTCGATGCTTATACGGAGAACGGACAGGTAGAGAGCAAGCGTATTCATTTCTCGGATTCATTGCTTGCTTTCCGATATACTTATAAGGAAGAGTATGGCACGGGATTGCGGCTTTCGTTTGCCTTTGCTAAGAAAGGGGAAGTGTATGCCCGTTACTTTGAACTTCCCAAACCGAATCCCGATAAGCGTTTGTTGCTGAAGTGGACAACTTTCCGTGACAAGTTGTTGCCGGGTAGTCGGGAAACGTGGACATTGAGTGTCCTTCGTCCGAATGGAACACCGGTCGATGCTCAGTTGCTGGCTACGATGTATGATGCTTCGTTGGATAAGTTGGCATCGCATGATTGGCGTATGGCTTTGGAATTCGGACGTTTCATCCCAGAATATTATTGGAATGCTAATCAGGCGTCTCGGATTTATTGGGGGATTCCGTTCCCAATGAAAACTTTGAAAGTCCAGCCATTGTCTTACAGTGTGTTGGAAGTGCCTTCTATCGTGACATCAGGTATGAACGGCTTGCGGATGTATAAAGCAAATAGTGCTGCAAGGCTAGAAATGAAGTATGCTCCTCCGGTTATGGCAGATATGACTCAGGCAGAGGAAATACTTGAAGAAGAATCAGTGTTGGAAGAGACGGATAAAATCAGATTGCGTACGGATTTTGCCGAAACCGCATTCTTTTATCCGCAACTACGGACCGATGCCAATGGTGAAGTAAACATCGAATTTACCTTGCCGGAAAGCCTGACTGAATGGAAGTTCATAGGCTTGGCACATACTCAGAATATGGATTATGGAATGATTACGGCTAAGACCGTTGCTAGCAAAGAATTCATGTTGCAACCTAATATGCCTCGTTTTGTAAGGGTGGGGGATAATGTGAATGTGGCGGCCTCGTTGGTTAACCTTTCTGACAAGGAAGTGAAGGGTGTTATTCGCATGGAATTGTTTGTGCCAGAAACCGAGAAGGTGGTTTTGGTACAAAAGCAACCGTTTATGGTGAAAGCCGGAGAAACGGGTATGGTGTCTTTCTCTTTCGATGTGTCGGATAAATACGAGTCATTGGCGGTTCGTATGGTGGCAGACGGTGACACCTTCAGCGACGGGGAACAACGTTACTTGCCAGTGTTGAGTAACAAACAGAAGTTGACTGAAAGTGTATTGTTGGATGTCAATGGTGCTGGTTCCTATACGTTCTCCTTGAAGGCTTTGTTCAATCATCATAGCAAGACGGTCACTCGCCCGAAAATGTGGGTGGAATTTACGGGCAATCCATTGTGGTATGCTGTTCAAGCCTTGAAAACTGTAAGTAATCCCGAGAATGACAATGCACTTTCGTGGGCATCTGCTTACTATGCCAATGTGTTGCTCGACCATTTGGCGAAAGCCGAACCTCGCATTGCTGATTCTTTGAAAGTGGACGGCATGGAGGTAATACTTTCCGAAGCGGAACTGAAACTAAAGGATTTGCAACTGGAGGACGGCTCGTGGAGTTGGTATAAGGGGATGTCCGGTAGTTTGTACATGACGACTTCTATCACCGAATTGCTGGTTCGTTTGCAACAGATGATTGGCTCTCCTTTGCAAGGCGATGTATTGAAGATGTATCGCAATGCGGCAGCCTATTTATATAAGCAAGTGGAGGCAGAGGTGAAGCGGATAGACGATGCCCAAAAGAAGGGAACCGTCGTTATATTGCCTAGTGAAACGACCTTGCAGTATCTGTATATGCATGCCTTGGACAAGACTTTACCGATGCTGCAAGATGTTCAACGGAAGTTGGTGACATGGATGACGGAGCAACCGGATGCGTTTACCATTTATGGCAAGGCATTGTCGGCCATTATCTTGCAAGAGGGGGGTAAGAAAACCGAGGCGAAGGAATTTTTGGAATCATTGATGCAATATTCGGTGATGACAGAAACTATGGGACGTTATTTCGATACTCCAAAGGCTCACTATTCGTGGTTCAGTTACAAGATTCCTACTCAAGTAGCCGCTATTGAGGCTGTCCGTCGGGTGGCGAATGAGGAAAAGACGCAGGAGGAGATGAAGCGTTGGCTCTTGAAGCAGAAGCAGGCGCAGGCTTGGGAAACTCCAGTGGCTACCACTGATGCCGTTTATGCTTTGTTGACTACAGGTAAGGATTGGTTGGCAAACACAGGAGATACTCAAATTAAGGTAGGTAAGCAGATAATCAATACTCCGAAGGAAGATGCCTTGGGGTATATCAAGGAAGAGGTGACGGGCAATGTGCTGAATGTCAAGAAAGTGGTTGTTTCCAAAGAATCTGCTGACATGGGTTGGGGAGCCGTCTATGCGGAATTCGAGGAAGATATGGATAAAGTGTCTGCTCAAGGCAATGCCTTGAAGGTGCAGCGTACACTTCTTAAGGACGGACAACCGTTGGGTGAAGGTGCAACTTTGCAAGTAGGTGATAAACTGACAATCCGTTTAACAATCAATGCTGATCGCGATATGGATTTCGTGCAGGTGAAGGACGAACGTGCAGCTTGTCTGGAACCGGTAGAGGCACTATCGGGTTATCGTTGGAATCAGCGGATTGGGTATTATCAGGAAACGAAAGATGCTTCTACTTCTTTTTATCTGGACCAGATGCGGAAAGGAACTTACAACTTGGAATATGAAGTGTATGTCACTTCTTCAGGTAGATACTCCCAAGGCATACCGGTGGTTCAATCGGTGTATGCACCGGAATTTATTGGACATGGTTCTTCTTCTGTCATTGTCATCTCCTCTGAATGACAATTCTCTTGATTTTCAAAAATAAATATGTATCTTTGTTCCCTAAACCATAGAAATAAAAGATAATGAAGCATATATTGATTACTATATTCCTTTGGACGGCATTCTGTTTGAACGGACATGCTCAAGCCAAGGCTACCTTCGATAAGATGACACATGAGTTTGGTGTGGTGCTATGGAAGCATCCGGCAACTGCTACGTTTACCATAAAGAATGACGGTAACAAGCCGTTGGTCATCTCGAATGTGACCACTTCTTGTGGTTGTACAGTGGCTGATTGGACCAAAGAACCGATAGCGCCGGGTGCAACAGGTGTGGTATCTTCTACTTTCGATGCGAAGGTTTTGGGGCATTTCTATAAGGACATCGGTGTGTATTGTAATGCCTCTGACCGTCCCATTTATCTTACCTTGAGTGGAGAGGTGAGTGCCGACCCGAAAAACTATACATTGACTCATCCGTATGCATTTGATGCTATCCGTTTGAATAAGGAAGCTATAGAGTTCGATGATACGAACAAGGGCGATAAGCCGACCATGGAAATCTTGGTGGCGAATACCTCGAACGAAGTCTACACACCGGTATTGATGCATTTGCCTCCGTACTTGGAGGCAGTCGCTGTACCAGAAAGAATCGGTAAGAAGGGAACGGGTAAGATCAAGGTGACATTGGATACCGACAAGTTGCCGAAGTTTGGTTTGACTACGGCTACCGTTTATTTGTCCCGTTTCCCGGGTGATAAGGTGAGCGAAGAAAATTCCATTCCGGTATCGGCAGTTCTCTTGCCGGACTTCAGTAATATGAGTCAGCAGCAACGCTTAAATCCACCTGCTGTTGAGTTGTCGGCTACGGAATTGACTATTCCTTCATTGGCGGAAACTGCTAAGAAGAAGTTGACTGTGGTTGTGAAGAACGTGGGTAAGAGCGATTTGGAAATTACCGACTTGCAGGTGTTCAATTCGGCTTTGGGTGTACAGTTGAAGAAGCGCATCTTGAAGCCGGGTGCACAGACAAAGATGAAGATTACGGCATACGGAAAATATTTAAAGAAGGTAAAGGGTACACCGCGTGTGCTCATGATTACCAACGACCCGAACTGCCCGAAAGTTATCGTGAAAGTGAATGTAACCGACTAAATGATAAAATACTATGATAGAACATCCCGAAAACAGCGAAGAATACAAAGGCTTGACTGTAAATGCAGGCATCGAACAGCCTTCGACTGTCAACCCTTATTTGAAGTTGCGTAAGAAACCGAAGCGCAAGGAATATACGGTGGACGAGTTTGTAGACGGCATTGTCAAGGGAAATATGACGATATTGAGTCAGGCAGTCACTATGGTGGAAAGCCTCAAACCCGAACATCAGGCCATTGCCCAGGAAGTCATCGAGAAGTGCTTACCTTATTCAGGAAACTCGGTGCGTATCGGTATCAGTGGGGTGCCGGGTGCCGGAAAGAGCACGTCTATCGATGTGTTTGGTTTGCATGTGTTGGAAAAAGGTGGTAAGTTGGCTGTATTGGCCATTGACCCAAGTAGTGAGCGTACCAAGGGGAGTATCTTGGGGGACAAGACCCGTATGGAAAAACTTTCCGTTCACCCCAAAGCTTTTATCCGTCCTAGTCCTTCGGCTGGTTCGTTAGGAGGGGTGGCTCGTAAGACCCGTGAGACCATTATTCTTTGTGAAGCTGCAGGTTTTGATAAGATATTTGTAGAAACGGTAGGGGTAGGTCAAAGTGAAACAGCTGTACACTCCATGGTTGATTTCTTCTTGTTGATTCAGTTGGCAGGTACGGGTGATGAATTGCAAGGCATCAAGCGTGGAATCATGGAAATGGCGGACGGTATTGTGATCAATAAGGCTGACGGTAGCAACATCGAGAAGGCGAAATTGGCTGCGGCTCATTTCCGCAATGCATTGCATCTTTTCCCGACTCCAGATTCGGGCTGGACACCGAAAGTCTTTACTTATTCCGGTTTCTATGGATTGGGAATCAAGGAAATTTGGGACATGATAGACGAATATTTTATATTCGTGAAGAAAAATGGCTATTTTGATTTCCGTCGAAACGAGCAGGCCAAGTATTGGATGTACGAGAGCATCAACGAACATCTTCGGGATAGTTTCTATAACAATCCGACGATTGAGACCATGCTGGCGGCTAAGGAACAGGCGGTGCTGAATGGTAGTCAAACTTCGTTTGTTGCGGCAAAGCATTTGTTGGATACGTATTTTCAGCTATTGAAATAAAAGAAAAGAGCCTTTTTCAAAAAGGCTCTTTCTTATTTTTAGATTGACAATTCTGCCAATACATTCACCAATTCTCTATCGATAGGCTTGTCATTCTTGATAGCCTTGGCAAACGGTACATATACAATCTTATCGTTTTCAATACCAATCATCACATTGCGTTGGCCTTCCATGAGAGCCTGGATACTTGCTACACCCATACGGCTAGCAATGATACGGTCGTGAGCAGTCGGACGACCACCGCGCTGCAAGTGACCGAGAATAGTTACACGTACATCGTATTGTGGGTATTCGTTCTTCACACGTTCTGCATAGTGCATGGCACCGCCGGTCAATTCACTTTCTGCTACCAAAACGATACTACTGCTCTTAGACTTCTTGAAACCGTGGTTGATGAATTGTTCCAACTGGTCCACTTCTGTACTGAATTCCGGAATAATGGCTGCTTCGGCACCGGCTGCAATGGCACCGTTCAAAGCCAAGAAACCAGCGTCGCGACCCATAACTTCTACGAAGAACAAACGTTCGTGAGAAGTAGCGGTATCACGAATCTTATCCACAGCATCGAGGATTGTATTTAAGGCAGTATCGTAACCGATAGTGGTGTCTGTGCCGTACAAGTCATTGTCGATAGTGCCAGGAAGACCGATACATGGGATGTCGAATTCCTGTGCCAATATACGGGCACCAGTCAAAGAACCGTCACCACCGATGACAACCAAGGCGTCGATGCCGTGCTTCTTCATGTTCTCATAGGCTTGTTGGCGACCTTCTACGGTCTTGAATTCCATACAACGGGCTGTCTTCAGGATCGTACCGCCCATTTGGATGATGTTACTTACATTCTGTGACTTGAATTCTACGATTTCGTCTGAAACCAAGCCTTTATATCCTCGGTAGATACCGAAAACTTTCAAACCATTGCAGATAGCCGAACGGGTGACCGAACGGATGGCTGCATTCATACCCGGAGCATCACCCCCGGATGTCAAGATACCAATAGAATTGATTTTTGCCATATGCTTATGTTTTTAATTGTTTAATATCTTATTTTTACATTCCTCCATTAACCATTTAGGGGTAGATGTGGCTCCGCAGATACCGATTGATTTTACTCCTTCCAACAGATTCTGGTCTATTTCTTCCGGCTGGTCAATGAGATGGGTGTTTTCATTCACCTTCTTACATTCATGGTACAAAATCTTACCGTTTGAACTTTTTCGTCCACAAACAAAGAATATCAAATCGTGAGCGGAAGCAAACTTGCGGATGTTTGGCATCCGGTTGGCTACCTGGCGGCAGATAGTGTCGTGGTACTCAAAGGTGGCATCCGGTGAAATATGCTCTTGGATGTATTCTACTATTTGGCGGAATTCATCCAATGACTTAGTGGTTTGGGAGTACAAACGGATGTCCTTGCTGAAATCCAGGCGGTCTATTTCTTTCATGCCTTCTATAACGATAGCTTGTCCATTGGTCTGACCAACTAGCCCTAACACTTCAGCATGCCCGTTCTTTCCATAAATCACGATCTGGGCATCTGATGACTTGTCGTATTCTTGCTTGATGCGCTTTTGTAGACGAAGGACTACAGGACAAGTGGCGTCGATAATTTCAATGCGGTTCTTTTGTGCCAGCTCATAAGTGGCCGGAGGTTCGCCGTGTGCTCTTAAAAGAACTTTCACATCGTGCAACTGAGCAAACTCTTCATGATTGATAGTAATGAGACCCAATTTCTTCAGACGCTCACATTCCTGCCCGTTGTGTACAATGTCACCCAAGCAATAGAGCGTATTGCCCTTTGCCAATTCTTCCTCTGCCTTTTGGATAGCGGTTGTTACCCCAAAGCAGAAACCGGATCCGTTGTCTATTTCGATGTTAACCATTGATTGCTTTCTGAAATTCTGCAGCCAACCATTGTTTTTGCTCTTCAATAGTCAAGTTGCTGTTGTCCAACAAGAGCGCGTCTTCTGCCTGACGGAGCGGACTTACTTCGCGGTTTTGGTCGATGTAGTCACGTTCCTTCACGTTGGCAAGGATTTCTTCGAACGAGGCGTCCTCACCTTTGGCTTTCAACTCGTCATAACGGCGTTGGGCGCGGATCTCGGCCGATGCAATGACGAAAATTTTCAATTCTGCATCAGGGAATACGGCAGTACCGATGTCACGTCCATCCATGACGATACCCTTTTCCTTACCCATATCTTGCTGGAGTTTTACCAAAGTTTCGCGAACAAAAGGAAGGGCGGCTACCGGACTTACACGAGTCGATACTTCCATGGTGCGGATGCGGTCTTCCACGTTTTCACCATTGAGGTAAGTCATTGGTCGGCCGGTTTCCGGGTTCAACTGGAAGGAAATCTGTATGTCGGGCATGGCCGCTTTTAACTTGTCTGTGTCAATACCGTCTTCTGTAAAGAACTGGTTTTCCAAACAATATAGGGTTACGGCACGATACATCGCACCGCTGTCGATATAAATATATCCCACTTCACGAGCCAAATCCTTGGCCATGGTGCTTTTTCCGCATGACGAGTATCCGTCGATGGCAATCGTAATTTTTTTCATACTATATTAATATATAATGATGTTTCTAACTACAAAGATAAGGAAAACAACTACCTCTCAACTATAATCCGAAGAAAATAATGAGTTTTAGCATATTTTTTATATTCAAATCCTTTTTTATTGAAATAAAAGTGCTACATTTGCGCAGAAGTAATGTGGAAATCACACTAATTTTTAAATAATAATTTATGGAAGTTAAAAAATCCCCTAAGGCAGATTTGGAAGGCAAGAAGACCTCCAACCTGTTGATCGGTGCTATCTTGACTTTGGCTGTGTTGTTTGTTGGGTTCGAATGGAGTGAACGCGACAAGAAAGTGACAACAGACTCTGGTATTCAAGAAGTACTATTCGAAGAAGAAATTATTCCTATTACAGAACAGGAACAACCTAAGCAAGCTCCTCCACCGCCAGAAGCTCCGAAGGTAGAAGAAGTGCTTGAAATCATGGACAATGACTCAAAGGTAGAAGAATCTACTATCCAGGCTTCAGATGACACTCAAGCTGCAGTAGAAGTGAAGTATACTCCGGTTGAAGTGGAAGAAGAAGAAGTGGAAGAACAGCAGATTTTTCAGGTGGTAGAAGAAATGCCTGAATTCCCTGGTGGTCAGGCTGAATGTATGAAGTGGTTGAGTAAGAATATCAAGTACCCTACTATCTCTCAGGAAAACGGTGTTCAAGGTCGTGTTATCATCCAGTTCGTGGTTAACAAGGACGGTTCTATCGTTGACGCTCAGGTAGCACGTGGTGTTGATCCATACTTGGATAAGGAAGCTCTCCGCGTAGTAGGTCAGATGCCGAAGTGGAAGCCAGGTAAGCAACGTGGTAAGGAAGTACGCGTGAAGTATACTTTGCCTGTAATGTTCCGTTTGCAGTAATTTAGTAACTGAAATAAAAAGGGAGGTTGCCCGAAAGGCAGCCTCTTTTTTGTATAATTGAATTTGAAGACTATGATGACATATTCCGCTCCCCAATTATTGGATAAGGTGAATGCCTATCTCAAGAACATGCCTTATTCCCGTCCGCCGAAAGGCTTGTATGAACCCATTGCGTATGAATTATCGTTAGGTGGCAAACGCATCCGTCCGGTACTCATGTTGATGTCTTATAATTTATATAAGGAAGATGTAGATAGTATCTTGTCGCAAGCGGCAGGTTTGGAAACCTATCACAACCATACTCTTTTGCATGATGATGTGATGGATAAAGCGGATATGCGTCGTAACAAGCCTACCGTACACAATGTATGGAATGAGAATACTGCCATTCTTTCTGGTGATGCCATGCTGATATTGGCTTATCGCTTGATGGCTGATTGCCCAAAGGACAAGTTAGCGGAGGTGCTGTATACTTTTACCGAAACTACCATGGAAATTTGCGAAGGCCAGCAGTGGGATATGGAATTTGAAACACGCATGGATGTGAAGGTGGATGAATACGTGGAAATGATACGCTTGAAGACGTCCGTCTTGCTGGCTGCTGCCTTGAAAATTGGTGCTTGTCTAGCCGATGCTCCGGCACAAGATGCAGAAAAACTTTATGAATTCGGGGTGAAGATGGGCTTGGCTTTCCAGTTGCAAGACGACTGGCTCGATGTATATGGCGATCCGAAGGTGTTTGGCAAGAACATCGGTGGCGATATTCTTTGCAATAAGAAGACTTTTATGCTAATTACTGCCCTTGAGGAAGCCAATGAAGAACAGCGTGCGGCTTTGGAAGGCTGGTTGGCTGCGAGAGAGTATGTGCCGGCCGAAAAAATTGCTGCTGTAACAGCTCTCTATAATGAAATAGGTGTGGGCAAGCGTTGTCAGGAAATGGCCGAGGCGCTTAATGCCGAAGGTTTTGCTATTTTGGATAGCATTAACTTGCCGGAAGAGCGAAAGGCTGTGTTGAAAGAGTATGCTTGTAGTATGTTGAACCGTAACGTATGATAGACACACATTCTCACATTTTTTCGGAAGAATTCAAAGAGGACTTGTCTGAAGTCATAGCTCGTGCCAAGGAGGTCGGCGTGGAGAAAATCTTCATGCCGAATATCGATGATGCCTCGGTGGAAGATATGTTGGATGTCTGCCGGGCATATCCCGGCTATTGCTTCCCCATGATAGGTTTTCACCCTACCTCGGTTGAAGGTCCCGGTGCTATATATAAGGTAAAGGAGATGAAGAAGCGCTTGGTAGAAGGGCACCCATACATAGCCATTGGCGAAGTGGGGCTCGATCTCTATTGGGACAAGACTTGGCTGAAGGAGCAGCAGCTGATATTGGATGAACAAATCCAGTGGGCATTGGAGTGGAACCTTCCGTTGGTTATTCATTGTCGGGAGGCTTTCCCGGAATTGTTCCAAGTCTTAGAACCCTATAAGCATACGGAACTAACCGGTGTTTTTCATAGCTTCACGGGAACGGTAGATGAAGCAAGGGAGCTGATGGATTACTCCCGGTTCATGATTGGCATCAACGGGGTGGTAACTTTTAAAAAAAGTACCTTGCCTGAAGTGTTGCAAGAAGTACCGCTGACCAAACTCGTGTTGGAAACAGACTCGCCTTATTTAGCTCCGGTGCCTTTTCGGGGAAAAAGAAATGAGACTTCCTACGTAAAAAGAGTAGCGGTGAAACTGGCCGAACTTTATGGAAGGGAAATCGGAGAAGTAGAGCGTCAAACCACCGAAAATGCCTTAAAAGTCTTCAAGATTCGCTAATAAGTGTTTAAAGTATCTTAAAAAATGGGGGTCAAAGCAAGTTTGTTTCCCCGAAAGATGGTTTGCATGAAAAAAAAAGGTACATTTGTGTCTCAAATCGCTTGCTATTCCCGAAATTCTTTGTAATTTGCACCCGATTTGAAGAGCGAAGCTCAAAAGTGCCAGTTTGGAGAGATGCTCGAGTGGTTGAAGAGGCACGCCTGGAAAGCGTGTAAACGCCAAAAGTGTTTCGCGGGTTCGAATCCCGCTCTCTCCGCAAAAACGCGGAAAAGCGTACGGAACTGAAAGAATAAATAAATGATGTATAAAATAAATTAATTAATTAATCTTAAAAATTACACACAATGAAAAAGTTATTTGCAATGCTTGCATTGATGGGAGCTATGACTTTTGCTCCAGTATCTGTAATGGCTCAGGACGCTGTTGTAGAAGAAGGTGGTATCCACAAGGAATTGAAGACTAAGTACATCGAAGGTGGTGCAGACTTTATGTCTTTGCCAGCTATCGCTTTGGTTTTGGGTTTGGCTTTCTGTATTGAACGTATCGTTTACTTGTCATTGGCTGAAGTTAACGCTAAGAAGTTGATGGGCAAGATCGAAGCTGCTTTGGAAAAGGGTGATGTAGAAGGTGCTAAGAACATCGCACGTAACACTCGTGGTCCTGTTGCTTCTATCTGCTACCAAGGTTTGATGCGTATCGACGAAGGTTTGGACGTAGTAGAACGTTCAGTTGTATCTTACGGTGGTGTACAAGCTGGTTACTTGGAAAAGGGCTGTTCTTGGATTACATTGTTCATCGCGATGGCTCCGTCACTCGGTTTTATCGGTACCGTAGTAGGTATGGTTATGGCGTTCGACGATATCCAACAGGCTGGTGACATTTCTCCGACAGTTGTTGCTGGTGGTATGAAGGTTGCGTTGATCACTACTATCTTCGGTTTGATCGTTGCTTTGGTTCTCCAGGTGTTCTACAACTATATCCTCGCTAAGATTGAAGAAATCACTAGCCAAATGGAAGATTCTTCTATCACATTGTTGGATATCATCTTGAAGTACAACTTGAAGTACAAGAAGTAATTATCAAAAAACTGAAGTCTAATATCTAAAATTTAGAGTAATGGCTAAATTATCATACAAAGTATCTTACTACATATTCTACGTCCTTATCGCACTCATCTTGGTGGTGTTGGGATTGTTCTTCTGTGTAGGATACAATAATCCGGTGGGCGAATACAACGCTCCACAACATACCGAAACATTGTTGTTCTTGATGTACGCAATGTTGGGCGTATGTGTTATCGTGACTGTTTTTGGCTCACTTGCACAGTTCTTCACAGGTTTGAAGGACAACCCGAAGGGTGCAGTGAAGACATTGGTTTTCGTGGGCTTGTTCATCGCAGTTTTGGCTGTAGCTTATACAATGGGTTCTGACGCTCCTATCGTAATGGGTGACGGTACTGAATTCACAGATGCAGGTTGGTTGAAGTTGTCAGACATGACACTTTACGCTATCTACTTCTTGGTTGCTACTGCCAGCGTTGCTACTATCGTAAACTTGAGCGGTATCTTCAAGAGATAAATTAAGATTGTTGGATTAAAAAGAGTTAAGTAAAATGGCAAGAAAGAAAAGAACGATGCCGGGTGTGAATGCTACATCTACGGCCGACATTGCCTTCATGTTGCTTATCTTCTTCCTTACTACCACATCTATGAATACTGACAAGGGTTTGGCTCGTCGCCTTCCGCCCCCGCCAGATCCAAGTGTGAAACAACAAGACAATCTTAAGGTTAAGGAAAGAAACGTACTCCAAGTCCGTATCAACAAGGACAACCAGTTGATGGTGGGTTCTGAATACTTGGAAGTATCGCAACTGAGAGCAAAGGCTAAGGAATTCATCGCTAATCCGAACGATGATGAAACTATGCCTGAAAAGCACGTTGTAAACATCCCTCTTTTGGGTGGTGACGTAATGGTTACTAAGAACCACGTGATTTCTGTAACAAACGACGTTGGTACAAGTTACCAAGCGTACATCGATGTTCAGAATGAATTGGTGGCTGCTTACAATGAATTGAGAAATGAAAAGGCTAAGGAAGCTTTCGGAAAGGAATATGCAAATTGTAGTGAAGAAGAACAAAAGGCAATTCGTGATTTCCACCCACAGAAGATTTCTGAAGCTGAACCTAAAAAGTATGGAGGTAAGTAATTATGGGAAAATTTAACAGAGGCGGTAAAAAAGGTATGCCTGAGTTGAATACCTCATCTTTGCCTGACTTGATCTTTACCATGTTGTTCTTCTTTATGATTGTAACAACAATGCGTGAAGTGACTATGAAGGTTCAGTTCAGAGCTCCTCAAGCAACCGAGTTGGAAAAGTTGGAAAAGAAGTCGTTGGTTACTTTCATTTATGTAGGTCAGCCTACATTGGAACTTCAAGCTAAGATGGGTCACGAAACTCGTATTCAGTTGAACGACCGCTTTGCAGACGTGAATGAAGTAGGTGACTACATCTACCAAGAACGTGAAAACATGAAGGAAGAAGACCAGCCGTTTATGCAGGTATCACTCAAGGTGGATAAAGACACTAAGATGGGTATCGTAACAGACATCAAGCAGGCTCTTCGTCAGGCTTACGCTTTGAATATCAACTATTCAGCTGCACAACGTAACTAATTATTTGGTTATATAATAAAAGAAGCTATCCCCAAGGGTAGCTTCTTTTTTTTGCCTCTATATTGCTTCTATGTAATTCTGGATATGTAGGTAAGTTTGGGATTATTTAATGTTATAGACCTCTTGGTAAATAGTATCACGCACCAACTCGGTCATTGGTAACCATTTCTTGGCGGGACCGGTTGACATGAGTTTCATTGGTAACCACTTGTCGCCTTCGCGATAGGGGGGCTGCTTGTAGGGTAATCTTCGTAAGGAGAATCCCTGACGGCGGTAGAAGGCGATTCGGCGATGGGTAATGTCTCCTTTGATAAGGGGCATCTCCACCTCCAAAACGACAGGACGATTCATTTCTTGTAGAAAGGTCTTCATGGCTTGTCCACCTAGTCCACCATTGCGTAAGTCTTCATGAATGGCGAAATGTTCCACATAAACAAAGTCTTCGAAATCCCAATAGGTAATCAGTCCGACTGGGGTGTTGATGTCCCGTATTAACAGGCAGTGGAATTTTTCGTTTCCGTCCGTATAAGCACGCTGTTGATCGTCATCCCGCCGTTCATCGGAAGGAAAGGCGGAATGAAGCAGTTTCTCTACGAAAAGGTAGAGAGCATGTTCTGTGTTTATTGGTTGTAAGGCTATCATTTTTCAGTATAGAACATAATGAGACGTTCCAAGGCACGTTGGCAAACTGGGCAGAAGGCAGGGGCTTCGTTAATCTTCATGCGGCATTCAGTCACCGGACGATAGATACCTTTCGAGGTATATCCGGCGCCTTCGTACACACCCACAGCGGTAAAGATTTCTTCAGCATTCTTTTTTACAGGAGTAGGAACCGGTGTTCCAGCAGGAACCATGTCTTTCCACTTGCTTTCGAAATCTACCAAGGTACTAATGTTTTGTTCCCAAGGCTCCTTGTCGTATGGATAGAGTGGGCTAGGTTCATCCGAGTAGAAATATTCATCTGCCAAACCTCCGAAACTGTGACCGAATTCATGTACCACTACAGGCTTGAAAGACGGGTGATGAGCCGTAGTTAAGGTATAGGAATTGTAGATGCCTCCACCCCCATAAGTGTCGGTATTAGCCAAGATAATGATGTGTTCGTAAGGAATACCGGCCAACCAGTTGTGGATGCTCTTCACGCGGCTGGTAGTTAAGTAACGGTCTGAATAGAAGGTACTGAAATGCGAACTCATGGCAGTAGATTTCCATACCCCTTGGTGAGGGATGCTCACACCGCTGTCTTCCGATGGACTAGCCACAGCTACTATATTGAACTTGTCCTTCAACTTGTCGAAAGGAGCATGGGCAAAGAGGGCTTCGCAAGTGGCTTCGGCATCTTTATAGAAGATATCCATTTCGGCTTCGGTATATCCTTCTGCCAAAATAGCCACATCGATGCAGTCTTCCATGCTGCCACTTTGGTGCATATAGCGGTGAGGAGTGATACGTGTCAAGCCGCGTTGGTGAATCAAAATATCGTCCGGACGGATTTCGTGAGTGAGCGATGCACATATTTCCTGGTGTGCGTTCTTCAGTGAAACTGTGACAATGGCTTCCTGCTTCGGAAAAGGGAGGAGGAAGGAATTTTCATAACCCTTTTTTACACGGGTGGCTTCTTCTTCGCCTAGCCATTCTTGGAAGAGGCTGGAGAAAGAAGTACGGTAGATTACTTTGCCGCTAGCCTTGTCTTTCATAGTGATTTCACCGTTTCCAGCCAATGGGAGTTGGTCGAGGTTATGACGACGACCTGCCCACTCAGGTAGGCTGGAAAGTTCGTCCAAATAGACTTCTTGCTTCTGGGCATTACCGGTAAAGATATAGTCGGTACGGAGCGTCTTGTTCTCGAAATAATCATTGAAATTTTGTGCTTGCATGGTCAATGTCATGGCTGCACAAAGGCATAATGTGGTAATTTTTTTCATAATTCTATAATTTTCAAACAAAGATAGTTATCTTTGCAACAATATATTGTATCAAATGGGGTTATTGGATACGGCAATAATCAATGAAACGATAGGCTTGATGATGCTTCTCATCCGTAGGATGCGCCTCGCAACTGGTCACTTTCCATACGGAAGGGTCAATTTCTGGGAAAAAAGCATCTGCCTGTTTTGGGGTGTCATCGATGTGGGTCACATAAAGTTTGTCCGCTAGCGGCAAAGCTTCTTGATAGACACTGGCACCTCCGATGATGAAGACTTCTTCTTCGTTCCGACATTGTGCTAAGGCTGCCTCTAGCGAAGCATAGCGTTCGGCACCAGGGAATTCGATGTCCTGACGGGAAAGAACAATGTTGCGTCGGTTAGGTAAAGCGCCTTTCGGCAAGGATTCGAAGGTTTTGCGCCCCATGATGATGGTATGACCGGTAGTCAATGCTTTGAAGCGTTTCAAGTCATTGGGTAACCAGTAGAGTAGTTTGTTTTCAAAGCCTATAGCACGATTTTCGGCAATGGCTACGATAATGTTGATCTTCATAGTGTGATTCGTTTTGAGAACAAAGGTAGCATTTTTTTCGGAAACAATATAAATAATAGATGATATGGCATTAATAAAGAAAGACCAGAAGTACAAATGGAATTTCGATAACATCGGTGGATGTTCGAGAGTAAGAATTGCATCGGGACAGGATATCGCACATCTCGACGAGTTGGATGTAAAGATGTGGACCGTGCTTTCTTGTCCGGTTAAGGGACTCGAAATCGAAGAGAAGAGTTTGAAGTATATGGACCGTGATGCTGACGGCAAGATTCGTGTGAACGATGTCATTAGTGTGTCCAAATGGATGACTGGTGCACTCAAAAATCCGGATCTTTTGTTGGAAGGCAAGGATTGGGTAGACATAGCAGAAATTGATGCTGAAAACGAAGTAGGTTTGAAGCTAGGCAAGGCTGCCAAGCAGATTCTCTTCAACCTCGGCAAGGAAGGTGAACGCATTTCTTTGGCTGATACAGCAGATATAGCTGCGATTTTTGCCAAGACCCGTTACAATGGCGATGGTGTCATCACTGTAACTAGTACCGATGATGCTGCTGAAAAGGAAGTGATTGCAGCTGCTTTGGAAAGCACCGGAGGTACTATGGATAGAAGTGGTGAAATGGGCGTAACAGCAGCTCAGGTGGAAGCGTTCTATACTGAATTGAAGGCTTATTCAGATTGGTGTGCGGCTGAAGTGGCGGCTCCGTTTGCCGACACGACCGATGCTGTGATTGCAGCATACCAGGCACTCGATGCCAAGATGAAGGACTACTTTATGCGTAGCCGTCTCGCTGCTTTCTCTCCAGACAGCACATCGGCACTCGATGTACAGACTTCACGTATCGAGGCTATCAGCGCTGAAAATCTCTCGGTAAAGGGAGATGAAATCGCTTCTTATCCGATTGCCCGTATCACAGGTAAGGAAGAATTGGATTTGACTGCATCTATTAACCCGGCATGGGTAGCGCAATTCCAGGTAGTGAAAGAAGCGGCTATCGAGGCTGGTAAGAAGACCTTGACCGAGGCTGATTGGACAGCCATTGGAGCTAAGTTTACGGCTTATACTGCTTGGAAGGCAGCCAAGGCTGGTGCATCAGTAGAAAAATTGGGTATCGCTAAGGTAAATGAAATGTTGCAGCAGGACAAGAAGGCTGCATTGCTCGATATCGTGGCTCAGGACTTGGCCTTGAAAGAAGAAGCCGAAAATATTGAAATGGTAGATATGTTCTTGTACATGCTTCGCGACTTCTATCGTTTGCTTCGCAATTTCATTACTTTCAATGATTTCTATAAGAAGGACAAGACGATTAGCGCTATCTTCCAAAGCGGTACATTGATTGTCGACCAACGTGCTTGCCGTTTCTGTATGAAGGTAGAAAACATGGGGGCTCACAATGCAACTGCAGCTACCAGCGGTATGTATTTGGTATATTGCGATTGTACAACTAAGACCAGTGCGGCCAAGTTGCAGATTGTAGCAGCCGTAACTGTAGGCGAAGTAGGTAATTTGATAGTGGGTAAAAATGCTGTGTACTATGATAATGCCGGTGTGGAATGGGATGCTGTAATCACTAAGGTTGTGGATAACCCAATCAGCGTGATGCAAGCGTTCTGGAATCCGTATCGCCGTATGGCAACAGCAGTAGAAAACTTGATCAACAAGAGTGCAGCTGAAAAGGATGCCAAGATGATGGCGAATGCTACTGCCAAGATTAATGCGGCTCCTACAGCCCTCCCAGCAGCTCCGGCACCTGGTGCAGAAGGTGAAACTGCTAAACCGGCCGTTACTCCTCCGTTCGATATTGCCAAGTTTGCTGGTATCTTTGCTGCTATTGGTATGGCAGTCGGTATGATTGGTTCGGCATTGGCAGCTTTGGCTAAGGAATTGTTTGCTTTGACATGGTGGCAGTTGTTGCTCACGTTTGCGGCTATCTTGTTGATTATTTCAGGTCCGTCGATGGTGATGGCATGGATGAAGCTTCGTCGTCGTAACATTGCTCCGCTCTTGAATGCCAACGGTTGGGCAGTGAATGCGGCTGCTAAGATAAGCATTCCGTTCGGCAATACATTAACTGATGTAGCTAAGTTCCCGAAAATGAAATTGAAAGATCCGTATGCAAAGGCTGGTATGCCGGTTTGGGCAAAGGTATTGATTACCTTGTGTATCTTGGCTGGTGCTGCTGCCGCTGCTTGGTATTTCGGATTGATTACTATCTAAAATAAATAACCTCCCCAAATGGGGAGGTTTATTTTTTATACCGCTACCTTTCCTGCAATGTGCGGATGTGGATTATAATCCACCAATTCAAAGTCTTCGTACTTGAAATCGAAGATATTCTTTACATCCGGATTAATCTTCATCTTTGGCAATGGACGAGGCTCACGAGTGAGCTGCAAATCCACTTGCTCCAAATGATTCACATACAAGTGAGTGTCTCCGAGGGTATGGATGAATTCACCTGGCTTCAAACCGGTAACTTGTGCCACCATGAGCAGCAGCAGCGCATACGAGGCAATGTTGAACGGTACGCCCAAGAAGGTGTCGGCACTACGTTGGTACATTTGCAGACTCAACTTTCCGTCGGCTACATAGAACTGGAAGAACATGTGGCATGGAGGCAGGTTCATATTGTCTATGTCTGCTACGTTCCAAGCATTTACAATGATGCGGCGTGAGTTCGGATTATTCTTGATTTGGTCAATGGCTTCGCTGATCTGGTCGATGTGACCGCCCTTATAGTCCGGCCATGAACGCCATTGATAGCCATAGACATGTCCTAAGTCACCGTTTTCATCGGCCCATTCGTTCCAAATACGTACACCGTTTTCTTGCAGATACTTCACGTTGGTATCTCCCTTCAAGAACCAAAGCAGTTCATGGATGATGGACTTGAGGTGTAGTTTCTTGGTAGTAAGGAGTGGAAATCCGTCCTCCATATTGAAGCGCATCTGATGACCGAATACACTGATCGTACCCGTACCTGTGCGGTCTCCTTTCATGACGCCTTCCGTCTTGATGCGTTGTAATAAGTCGAGGTATTGTTTCATAAGTTTTTTGTTTTAATGTGCGAAGATAGGGATAAATTCGATTAAATGATGTACATTTGCTTCGAAAAATGATAAAATAACTCCATGAACTTACCACAAGCATTCATCGAAAGAACCCGCCAATTGCTTGGCGATGAAGCCTATACTCAGTTTGAAGAAGCTCTTCAGACAGAGACACCCGTCAGTATCCGTCCCAATCGGATGAAATGTTCCCAACTGGTAGAAGGAGAACCGATACCTTGGGCTTCCTCGGGTACCTATCTGAAGAACCGCCCTACCTTTACGTTCGACCCTTTGTTCCATGCCGGGTGTTACTATGTACAAGAGGCTTCGTCTATGTTTGTGGAAAGGATATTGCAGGAGTATGTCAAGGAGCCGGTGGTGATGCTCGATCTTTGTGCGGCTCCGGGTGGCAAGTCTACTTTGTGTCGGAGTGCCTTGCCGGAAGGAAGTCTCTTGGTGGCAAATGAAGTGATGCGTAACCGTTCGCAGATCTTGGCCGAAAACTTGATAAAATGGGGACATCCCGAAGTTGTTGTAACCAACAACGACCCGGCAGATTTCACTGACTTGACTCATTTGTTTGATGTGATATTGACCGATGTGCCTTGTTCGGGAGAAGGGATGTTCCGTAAGGACCAGGTAGCGGTGGATGAATGGAGTTTAGAAAATGTAGACATTTGTTGGAAGCGTCAGCGTCGTATCTTGGCGGATATTTGGCCGGCACTGAAACCAGGTTGTATCCTTATTTATAGCACTTGTACTTTCAATCGGGAAGAAGACGAGGATAATGTGGCATGGATAGCCAAGGAATTGGGCGCTGATGTACTTTGTGTACCTGTGGAAGAAACATGGGGTATAACTAGCAATCTGACAGGGAAAGATTTTCCGGTATACCGTTTCTTACCGCATAAAACGAAGGGGGAAGGCTTCTTCTTGGCGGCTCTTCGTAAACACGAAGGGGAGGTAGAAACCGTAACGTTGCGTACAGAGAAAAAAAAGAAAGGAAAGGATACTAAACAAAAACCATTAACGGTTCCTAAGGAAGCAAAAGCATGGTTAGAGGACAGTTCGGAGTATTCTTTGGTGATGAAGGATACAAGTGTCGTTGCTTTTCCGAAAGCATACGAAAGTGAATATGCTTTGTTTCAACAAAGTTTGAAGGTCATTCATGCCGGAATTACTTTGGGTGAAATAAAGGGAAAGGACTTGATTCCTCACCATTCATTGGCTATGAGTACCGCATTGGCATCGGATGCTTTTCCGAGAGCGGACGTGAATTACGAACAAGCCATATCTTATTTGAGAAAAGAAGGATTGATATTGGATGCAGATGTGTCTCGTGGTTATGTCCTGCTTACCTATCAAGGTGTTCCATTGGGTTTTGTGAAGAACATTGGTAACCGGGCTAATAACCTTTATCCACAGGAATGGCGTATCCGTAGTGGGTATTTGCCAGAGGAGGTGGTTACTGTGTTTTAAGAACGTAAAATAAAACGAAGGATTGTTGTTTTATTGAACCATTGTTTCTATCTTTGCGATGCATAAATGATAAAGCATGAAGAATTTTCTTTTATTCCTATCTTTGTTCATGATGTTCTTGCTTGGTGCAAGAAACATCGACGGAACTCTTCCTGTCGAGGAAGGGGCGGGGGTGGAGTCTGTTCTTCAATCAGAGACATCGGGAGGATGTATACTTCCGATAGTGGCAGAACTGCCGGAAAAGGGTGAAGCCTATGTAGATGTAGAATCTTTGGCGCATCAATATCGTATTTGCGGACGTGGACAGCGTTACTTCTCTGTTCAGCAGATGTTCTGTGCGAAGAGTTCGGCTTATCGGGCTGCTATAAGACGTTTGGATATATTATGTCATTCTAATCATACTGTTTATACTTCTTTGCCTTGCCAAAGTTGGGAGGTTCCTTCCGATCATTATGTCTTTGGTATGAGGCGTATTCTTATTTAGCTATATTCTTTTTATTTAAGATGCTGTTGCGAATTTTGTGACGGCAAGATAATTATATCCTTTAATTAAATAAAAGAATATCAATTTATGAATCAAACTATTCAAGCAGAGGAAACTTTGTTTTCTGCTGCACATCCTCAATTGTATAAAAAGATTAGTGTTAATCAAATTTTAGTGTCTTCTTTAATAACTCTAGGTGGTATCGTAGCCATTGTGATAATGATGCTCATGAAAGAATCTGACTCAACTTTAAGTATGGCATTGCTGACCGTAGGGATTCTTCTTCTTCTATTGAGCATTTATCGTTTCTTTAAGAAAAGTCACGATACGGTTTATAAGCCTACAGGTAGTACTATCCGAACAAATACCTTGTACATGGATACGGCTGAATTGCAGGAACTTTTGCGAAGATTGAAGAAGAATGATTTTTCATCTTCATCTCGATTTGCTTTTAAAGAAGGTGGAAACGGTCGTATGGATTATATGATTTCCAATGACGGTAGATTCGTTGGAGTTCAATTGTATCAGTTCGTTCCTTACACTTATGAACCTATATCAGACAAACTTTATTATATAGATGATGACGCTGTTATAGTAGCTAATTGTTTAGGCATTTAATCGATTTTCTGTGACTCTTTATGTTATAATAGGGGAAGGCTTTCTGTGAAGAGTTGTCTTTCCCAAACGTTAAAACGTTAATGTGATAATTGTGAAAAGGGGCTAGTCGTTGATGACCAGCCCCTTTTGATTTAAGTATGTTTAAAGTTTGTTTTTATGTGTCAGTTCCCGTTGCCATTTTTCACGGGCATAAGCCTGCATATCGACAATGGTATCACTTTCATCTACAATTTCCCGTCCGATAATGGTTTCGATAATGTCTTCCATGGTAACAATGCCCAAGAAACAGCCGTATTCATCCTGTACTTGTGCGATATGTTCCTTTTTCAAAAGCATTTCTTCCCAAACTTCGCTCACTAATTTGTCTTCGTTGTAGGATAGAATAGGACGTCGGATGTCTTTCAGTTGTTTGTTAAACTTATCTTCTGCCAATTCTTCCAATACCGTTTGCTTCAGGACAAAACCAGTAATGAAGTTTGGATTGTCATCATACACAGGGATTCGTGAATAGATGCGATGCATTTGGTTGGCATAGAACTCTTTGAGCTTCATGTTTGCGCTGGCGGTTATAGTTACTGTACGTGGAGTCATGATTTCATAAAGGGTTTTACTGCTAAGTTTGAACAGACTTTGAATCATTTGGCTTTCGGAGTTGTCGAAAACACCTTCCTGGGTTCCCACACTAACCATGGCTGAAACCTCTTCACGGCTAACCGAAAGTGGTTGCTTCTTTGAGGCTACTAACTTGGTGATCCATTCGGAGAGCCATACCAATGGATAGCTGATGATAATCATTCCACGGATGACGGTAGCAGACGGCATGGCTAATTGTCGCCAATAATACGAACCGATAGTCTTAGGAATGATTTCCGAAAATACAAGAATCATAATTGTTAATACAGCAGAGATAACTCCGAAATAAACCTCACCGAATACTTTGACAGCTTCGGCGCCTACACCGGCAGAGCCGACGGTATGGGCGATAGTATTCAAAGAGAGGATAGCAGAAATGGGTTTGTCGATGTCTTGTTTCAAGCGTTTCATTAACGGTGCGTTCTTTGCACCTTCCTGTTCCTTCATGGTGATGAAGGAAACAGGGGTCGAAAGGAGTACGGCTTCGAGAACCGAACATAAAAAGGAAACGGATAATGCTAATAATAAATAAAAAACAACTAATTCCATAAATTTATTTTAAGTGAATACTATTATTTCGCTACAACGTATGCTCGTTGCAGGCTTTGCGAAATGTTGATCATAAAGTCGCCCATGCGTTCCAATTCGGAGATGATGTCCATGAAGTAAACGCTCGATTGGTAAGTTTTGTTGTTGCTGTCGATGTCTTCGATAGCAGCATCGCGCAAGTTGTTACGGAGGGTATTGATATGGTCTTCCGCAGCATAAGCATTGGTGATTTCTCCTAACTTACCATCGAATGCCAAATTGAGGTTCTCAATCATCACATCGTACGCTTTTTCAACAAGATCAGTCATCTGGTTCAACTTCTTGATAGAATCAGCATCGAATTCTTTCTTGTGGATGTTTCTACGGGAAAGGATGCGGCTGATAGTTTCACCCGAGTCGCCCAAAGACTCCAATTCGCCGATAACTTTATACATAGCCTTGATTTCCTTGGAAGTCTTTTCGCTTACCTCATCCGATGAAACGGCATTGAGGAACTGGGCAATCTCGTATTCGATGCGGTCGGAGATTTCTTCGTACTTCACGAGTTTGCCTCTGAGTTCTTCAAATTTGTCGGCATTGGTTTCGTTAATCGCTTCACGGGCATAACCCAAACCTCTTTTCGAGATTTCAGCGAAATGGATGATTTCGTTGGAAGCCTGTTCTGTAGCCAATTCCGGAGTGGCCAACGGACCAGCTTCGATATACTTGAGACGGAAGACATCCTTTTCTTGGTTGGCAGGAGCCTTGATAATTTTGATGACTGCCTTTTCAATCAAACCGGTACATCCGATAAGGATAGCTGTATTGATCGTATTGAATAAGGTATGGAGCATAGACAAGCCGTAAAGGGCTGCTGTACTTTCCGGAGAAGTAGGAGAAGCAACGGCAAAACCTTCTTTGGAAGGATTAGGCAAACCGAAGGATTCGATGATGATACCTACCAAACCTAAAAATGGCTTGAAGAAAATCAATGCCCAAATCACGCCGAACACATTGAAGATAGTATGCGACATGGCAGCTCGCTTGGCCGAAGTATTACCCACTGAAGCGGCGATATTGGCTGTTATGGTAGTACCGATATTTTCACCCAACACCATGGCGCAAGCCATGCTGAACGGGATGTACCCCATACTGAGCATAATCAAAGTAATGGCCATAGTAGCCGATGAAGACTGGAGAACCAAGGTCAGAACAGTACCGAATACCAAGAAAATCAATACCGAAGTGAAGCCGTAGCTTGACCAGTCCTTCACAAATTCAAGCACTTGTGGTGTCTCAGAAAGGTCAGGAACCGATTCCTTCATGAACGAAAGACCGAGGAACAAGAGGGAGAAACCTACAATCAGTTCGCCGATGTTCTTATGCTGGTTCTTTTTTGAGTTGGAGAAGAGGAAGCCAAAGAGCATCAACGGAATGGCAAGAATGGATATGTCAGCCTTGAATCCGAGCCAAGCCACCAACCAGGCAGTAACCGTCGTACCGATGTTGGCACCCATGATAACACCAATCGCTTGCACCAAAGTAAGAAGGCCGGCATTCACGAAACTCACCACCATAACGGTAGTAGCCGATGAAGATTGAATAATGGCAGTGATACCGAGACCAGTCATCACTCGCTTGAAAGGATTGGAAGTCATGGCAGAAAGGAAACCGCGAAGTCTTTCGCCGGCTGCCTTCTGAAGTCCTGAACTCATGAGGTTCATACCGTAAAGGAACATCCCAAGTGCTCCTAATAATGTAAATACTTGTAGTAGATTCATAAGAATTATATAGTAATTGCTATTGTTAAATATGTAAGTTGATATAAAACGGGTTGAGCGGCTTCCGTATCCGGGAGTCGCTTATATAAAAAGGGAGTAAGGGTAGGGCTAAATAATCAATCTTCCTAAACTGATGAGGTATCGTTTAGCCTTCATCAAGCCGGAAGGGAATCGTTTGAACGATTCGAAATGTAGGGTTGAAGTATATAAAGAATGTTTTCTTTTGGCGAAAATCAATCCGTATCTTGGAGAAGAAGAATTGCTGGCTCGCTTTGTTTGGGAAAAACGTCTCAGTGCATCGCCTACATGTGTTTTTGATGGTGGAGTAAAAAGGATAATTTCTTCCAGATTGGAAGAATGGTCATGAATATATAGGGTTTCAATAAGCGAGCCGACTGACGTATCTAAGTCTTCGGATGTGAAAGAATCGACTTTTGATAAGCATCCGAAAAGAAAACTAATCGCAATGCCTATAAACAGAAGTCTTGCTTTATATTTCATAATGCTATCGCACATATTCATTGCAAAAATAACTTTTATTTCTTATTTACACAATGTAAATTCAACTAATAATTGCTTATCTTTGTCCCCTCAATCGAAAAAAATAAGCCTATGATAGTTTGTATTGCCGAAAAACCTTCCGTAGCCAAAGATATTGCTCGTGTCTTGGGGGCTAACTCTTCGCGCGACGGATACATGGAAGGAAACGGATATCAGGTGACTTGGACATTCGGACATCT